>DIHO01000013.1 GCA_002420185.1 Opitutales bacterium UBA5694 | reverse complement strand
CTACTGGAGAAGCAATGACCGCTCCTGGCGGGGGTTAAATTCGCCGTTTCAGCAGTGGGCACAGTATAAGGGCACGGCGATCGCCCTCTTCAACATCCCAACCGCCGACCCGTGGGTCGGCCTGGGAAGACCCAGAGGAGACTGGCAGGCTCTCCGCGATGACCACTCCAAGAAGCTGATCCAGGAAGCGCTCTTGAGCTATCCGAAGTCAATTGATCAGAAGACCGAGTCGAACGGCTGGATCTTCCTGCGGGAAGGCGACGTCTACATCGCCATCCGTCCGCTGAAGCCCTACACGATAGACGCCAACTATTCGCAGGCTATTGAAGACGCCGTCCATTCGCAGGCTATTGAAGGGTTCAACGTGGTTCGCAGCGCCTTCGCGCAGACTGGCTTTGTCTTCGACATCGCGACGAAGGGAGAGTTCGCCACGTTCGAGGCGTTCCAGGCAGCAGTGAGCCAGAACCCGCTCGTCGTGGACTGGGATCAGCTCTCCGTGACATACACAAACGTGAAGGACGACACCCTCACGGCGACGTGGAACCCGCCGAAATACGACGTGCCCGAAGGGGAGCGGGTCCTGGTTCGGGCAGACATCACTGTCAACGGCGCCGAGGTTCCGATCGACAACGATTTCATCAACGCCAGAGCGGTAATGAAATCTTCGTCCGTCGAGTTGGTCGACAGAGTGCTGCGGCTGCGGACTCCGGCGGGACAGCTCGAGGTGGACTGGCGACAAAAGGTGCCCAAGTTCAGCAGGCAGTAGTTGCACCGGGCGAGAAGAGGTTGACATAGCACAATTCGGGGGTGGCAACGTGTCTTCCTTACAGGCGGCGTTCAATTGGTATATGAAAGCTGCCAAGCAAGGGTATGACAGAGCTCAGAGCGAGGTCGCCGAATTTTACCACGAAGGCAAAGGAGTACCTCAGAATTACAAGCAAGCGGCTAAGTGGTACACAATGGCCGCAGAGCAAGGTCATCCCTACGCTCAGTCCAGGATCGCACGGATGTTCGAGGAAGGCAAAGGCGTCCTTCAGGACTACAAACAAGCGTTTAAGTGGTACACAAAAGCTGCGGAGCAAGGCAATTCTGGTGCACAAAACAACCTTGGCTTTTTCTACTCTGCAGGCAGAGGCATCCTTCAGGACGCCGTCAAAGCTCACATGTGGTACAATATTGCCGCAGCCAATGGGCACGAAGATGCTCCTAAAAACAGAGACATAATTGCCGAAAAAATGACCCCCGATCAAATCGCCGAAGCACAGAGAATGGCCCGAGAGATGGTCGAGGCTAACCCCAAGGTGATGGGTGAGTAGCGGTGCATTCCGCACTAGTTATCTAAAAAATCGGACGAAGAGTTCTACCAAATTTCTACCAAAACTCTTGAAAATAGGGGCTAGAATTGTCCGTTTGACGCCCTCTAAGGAACTTAATAAAATTACATAAGTATCTGTTAATTAGTTTCTTATGAATTTAAAGCAAAAGCTCTATCGCGGGTTCGATTCCCGCCCACGCCTCCAATTTAAATTATTGAATATCAATAAGTTAAAGAATTTAATCTGTTGTTATAAATCATTTCCTGACCGTTTCCTACCTCGCTGCAGGTTCTTTTTGAGCGGTCAGATAATCGAAATATTCAACCGTACACGCCTTGTCCTTGTCAGTGCGTTTAACAATGTAGCAAGTGTAGGAACGTCCAGTCCCCTCGATATAATGCTCGTTATGTTGAATTATAGAATCCTCGTAACCATCCCCGTCATAGTCTCCTCGAACCAGCTCATCTATAGAATGTCTCATTCCACTTGTTTTAAAACTTATGCTGTTCTCTGATCTTTTAACCGATGTGATTTGGCCAGTCTTTGAATAATCCTCTAGCGAGACACCTTTTGCTGTGTCCGACTCCAACTGGATTCTCTCTTCACTCCCCACCCAAGGCAAAAACGACACGGACAAATCCATAAGGTCGTCCCCCAGAAGGCTTCGCTTTGAAGCGCTGCTATGCTTCAAAAACACCAGCGGCGGCACAATACGCTTAAACCACGAATCCATAGTGATGTCATAAGTGGTATAGGGTGCAGCACCTTTCCTTCTCATCTCAAGGTATTGGCCTGCGGTTCCTACTCGGACATAGGACTTATTATCTTCAAGGTCCATCCGCAGGATCTCGTAACCGTCTTGCCCTCCCATTGAGATTTTTTGGTCAAACAAGCTATCTACATCGGTGACTTCGTCGAAGCTGGAAACCGTAAGCTCTTCAAATTCGAAAGGTTGAACAATTCTAGGCTTTATAAGCGATTGTCCTACCAGCTCCAATACGCAGGCTAATACGAGCAAGGCGAAGATGATTGGTAGTCGATAATGTTTCATTTCCCGTCAGCTTTCAATTCTTCTGTTGTATTGGCTTAACCTCAAGCTTTACCAGATCGTTGGAAAGAGTGAAGCTGGATAAGTCTTCCTTTCTATCAAATTGGAAATCTTATCCTAGAATCCACTGCGAGCTGTTGCAAGTGGCTTCTTATTCGTAGTTAGCGTTCCATCACATACCGTGCGTAGGCTTGCCATCCGTGATGTACTTGTTGACGTAGAGGAAAAATCCCTGGGAGGCCAATCTCCCTCAGAGTTGAAATCGGTTCCGTAGATATTGATAAGCCACTTGCCACCGTCTCGCCTCAGTTTCAAAAAGCAGGCACCGTCCAGGAACACTTCTACATTTAGCAACGTCTCAGCTCTCGCTGGTGTTGTTTTCCCAATCATTGAGGGCAGGCAAAACCGTAAATTGACCACGTCTCCAGAAAGGACAGAATGAAACCGTCGATCTGAGACAAGTGCAAGACTAAAGGTCACTTGGTCGCTTTTGCAGTGAACGAAAAGTTGTCGCTCTTGTAAAATGGTTTGTTGTGGAAATCCGACCTTAGTTATGAAAGATTTTCCGACAATTCTAAAGATGCCAGGTGAAAAACAAGACCAAACACTGCTGCTGTGTCTCCGACTCGGGGCCTTCTTATGTTTTGCAGGTTGGGCCTGGGTTCATTTTTATTGGCAAGCTCCTTATGGAGTTCTTCTCTGGCAAAACAACATCTTTTCGCTTCTTGAGCGAATAGGATTCACGTGGGAAGAATTCGTAGGAACTGGAGCAGGTGATGGATGGGTTCAGGAGTGGAGTGGCCGAGTCGGTTGGCTCTTCCTAGCCTGCACGATTCTATCTCTTACCGCCAGGAATGCGTCCCGATTCCAAATGATAGGCCTGCTCACTGGTAGTCTTTTTCTAATCATTCTGAGTTACGCCAAATTCGTTAAGGCTCAGTACCAGCTTCCTATGTTTGTGGAACACGGCGGTCAGATGCTTATTCCAGTTCTCCTGGTGCTTGCTCTATTTTTTGGTGTACGCCATCCCACAACCGTTTGCACGGCAATCATCGCCTTTATTATGACTTTTGCTGGCCATGGGGCCTACGCTGTCGGATTTTGGCCGACTCCCAGTACTTTTTATGCAATGACCTCGGTCATCCTCAACGTCGAATACCAGGCTACCCAGATTTTTCTCTACATAGTAGGGGTTATGGACTTTGTCATTTGTTTAGGTCTTTTCCTACCGCCGATTCGATGTGCTTCAGTTCTCTACGGAGCCGCCTGGGGATTTGTCACTGCACTTGCCCGACCGGTAGCCGGAATGTCCCCGAGCCTTAATTACTGGGGAGCTGATCAATTTCTCCACGAGGCAATCCTTCGTGCCTCGCACTTTCTTATCCCTCTTTACCTTTTCTTTCTCTGGAAGAAACCTTCATCAACACCTTTTTCAGAATCGACAAAGGAAACATAAAAAGTCGCGAAGTCATCTCAAAAACCGAAGACCATTTGGCTGACCAACACCACTACTCACATGTACATACCAAAATGAAAACTCTAACAACTTTTCTAAGCTATGCCATCGCGATGGCAATCACTATTCCTGCTGTTTCTCAGCAGAAGAAGAAAGCCGATGAGGGCCGTGCCATCCTGGCAATCCCAGAGGTCGAAAAAAAAGATGTCATCTGCTTTGCTCTCTACACCGTCAGTGATGGCACGCTAAAGCTTACCGCCCAACTATACCCCTTGGCTGAAGATGACCCTAAGGAAGTTCGCCTCGAGATCGAAAAAGGAGGCGATTGGGTTGAAATAGCTAAAGTCGATGCAATCCATCCGGGTTGGACGGCTCCTTTCCGGGTTGAGAACTGGGACGACAGCAAGAAGACCAGGTATCGGGTCGCACATGGTGATGAAGCCACTTACGAGGGAACTATTCGCAAGAACCCCAAAGACAAAGATGAGATTCTAGTCGCTGGGTTTACTGGAAACTCTATCCGACCGACTCACGGCGGTGACATCTCACGACAGGACATTATAGATAATGTCAAAGAAGCTGATATCGATATCCTCTTCTTCTCCGGTGATCAGGTTTACGATCACTTCAAGCACTACGCCGCCTGGTTAAAGTTCGGCCGTGACTTTGGCGATATCATAAAAGATCGCCCCACCCTCTGTCTTCCTGATGACCACGACGTCGGTCAACCTAACTTATGGGGCGAAAGTGGTAAGATCTCCACTCTGAATGGTGCTTCTGACGGAGGTTATTCCCGCCCGGGAGCTTACGTTCAAGAGGTGGAGCGTGCCCAGACGAGTCACTTTCCCGATCCAGCCGACCCTCATCAAATTGGCCAAGGAATCGGAGTGTGGTTCACCAACTTGAATTGGGGCAAAATTGACTTCGCTGTCATCGAAGACCGGAAGTTCAAGACCGGACCTGCCGGTCGGGTTCCCAAGCAGGGTCCCCGCCCCGACCATATTCTCAATCCGGACTACGATCCAAACAGCGTTGACGTAGAGGGAGCAGTTCTTCTCGGCGAGAGACAACTCAGCTTCCTAGACGATTGGACGCAAAACTGGAAGCAGTGTGACATGAAAGTTGTTCTTTCTGCAACGATCTTCTGCGGTGGTGCGCATATCCACGGTAAGGCCAGCGGACGTCTACACGCTGATATGGACTCCAATGGCTGGCCGCAGACCGGCCGAAACAAGGCCATCAGTACTTTGCGCAAAGGCTTCGCCTTTCACTATGCTGGCGACCAACACCTCGCCACCATTTTCCAGCATGGCGTTGATGAGCACGGCGATGGAATCTGGTCTTTTGGTGTTCCTTCTATCGCAAACCTCTATCTTCGCTGGTGGCAGCCTCTAGAGCCCGGCTCCAATCGCGAGGAGGGTGCTCCCGATTACACAGGAGACTATCTAGATGGATTTAACAACAAAATCACCAACTATGCAGCTGCTAACCCGGAGACAAATCCGGCCGGCAATATCTTAAATACTCGCTCGGCAGGTTGGGGCATTATAAGGCTCAATACAAAATCTCGCGAAATAACGATGGAATGCTGGCCGCGAAACGTAAACATCGCTAATCCTGCCTCTAAACAATACCCAGGGTGGCCAAGGACGATCTCCCAGTTCGATAACTACAATCCGCCGTCCTGGGGTAAGCTTGGGGAGTTATCTTTTGACGTCGAAGACCCCGTTGTCCAGTTGGTTGATGCTGAGACAAAAGAAATTCTCTACACGGTTCGGGCAAACGGAAAAACCTTCACTCCGGGTGCTCCTAAGGGAAAAATGTTCATGGTGAAAGCTGGTAAAGATGCCCCCGAAACCATTGTGTCTGAGAGAAGCACAGTCGGCTCTAGCCCTCGAATGGTGTCGTTAATGGAAAAGCCTCAAAAAAATCTAAACTCCAAGGGTCCGCACGCGGATTGAACCACTTCTCTTTACACTTATTATTGATCAAAGTTTACTTTTCAGTGTCCTAGGATAATCCTCACAGCTAAAAGTCTCTGTTTAAACTCAATCTGTTTTTATCGCTGAAGTCCAGCAATTCGGCTGTTTTGCAATTAAATGACTCAACCGTTGACGAGGAGCCGAAGTCATTAAGCCATCGCGGTTCAGTAAAAATCGTGAGTATCCTCAAGCATGGCTTGGTATTCATTCATGTTCCGTTTTCCTTTTTACAAAAGCCAAAATCTAGCTGTAATTTTTCTGCCTCGACGCCGAGAGCCTGAATCGGGGTACCGTCATCCATACGCTCTGGCTTTACTGCACTATAATTTTTTTATGATCACGGAGACCTTGGTGTACCTTCGGACTATTCCTCCAGGGCGAATGCAGTAAATAGGATTCGTTCTACTACCTCTTTGTGCAAATCCTTTCGGGCGTCCTCGCTTTCTTCATTGGCTCTGAACTTGTTTTGCATGGAAGCAAACCCGCGTTAATTAATGCCAGAGCCGTCGAATCCACGCTTGCCGTGCATTCGGCCGAAGCGTTTTGTCGACCTTCGCCCTCATGTTTGTCATCAACAACCTCGCTGCCGCACAAAATGCCACCAGTACTACGGTGCATCCATCGATTTGACGGTAATGGCCGGTGCGTTTACCGTTGGTAGCATCTCGCTTGGTCCATTCAACCCTGCTGCCTTTACGAGCATGCTGACGTTCAGCGGGAAATTGGCTGCCGCTGATGTGTGGATGCACATTGTTCCAAGACTTTTGGCTGCGGCGGTGCCGTGTATGCTCACATAGCCACACAGGATATCGTTGCAGTGGAAACACCTGCAGAATGATCACTAGGCCCATGAATGGCGTCGCCGTTCAGTCTTACTCGAGCAGTCGGCCATCAACCGAAGGCTGTTCGTAAGCTTTCACGGCGACCCGCAACACTTCGGGCAAATCTTCAACCTTGGTTTTGGATATCGTTTGTCGGCCGTCCACCAACTCAACGACATAATTGACCGTTTCACAGCTTTTCATCTCCTTGAAATCGCTGCGCTGGTGAGCACCACGGCTCTCTTTTCTGGCGATGGCTGATCGAATCGTTGCTTCGGCGCTGTCGATGGAGCCCAGAAGGTCTAGGGCTAGAGCTAGGTCGGAAAACCCTTCAGCGCTCGGCCTAACGTCAACGTCTTTCGAAGCCTTCTTGACCTCCATGAGTTCGCTGAGTGCCTGCTCCAAACCTTCTCCAGAGCGGATCACACCGCAATGGTTCCACATGATATTCCTAACCGCTCTTTGAAGGGGCCGGGCCAACTTTTCACCGGGTGTCGTCAACTCTTCCAACTCCGCAATCGCTTCTTTGATGATGTCCCGGTTTCTGATTTGCAAGTTGAGATCCATCGAGAATCGTGCAGCCTCTTCTCCGGCGATTTTTCCGAACACCAGTATTTCTGCCAGCGAATTGCCACCCAACCGGTTGGCACCGTGCACACCGGACGTGCACTCACCCGCCGCATAGAGGCCACCAACACCAGTGGAGTGGGTCTTGGGATCAACCACCACACCCCCCATGCTATAGTGAGCCGTCGGGGCTACTTCCATCGGATCTTTTGAAATGTCAAGCATTTGCGATTCCATGAACTGACGGTACATCCTAGGGAGTTTTTCGAGTATGAGCCCTTTGTCGACGTGGCTTATATCGAGTAAGACGCCGTTGTTGGGTGTGCCGCGCCCCTCTTGGATTTCGATATAGTTCGCCAAAGCGACGCGGTCTCGCGTCGAGAGCTCCATGCGCACGCTGTCATAGCGCTCCATATATCGCTCGCCATCAGAATTGAACAACCTTCCTCCTTCTCCTCGGACGGCTTCTGTTATCAGCGTGCCCGCCAGCGATTCAGGGTGCACCATTCCCGTTGGATGGAACTGTACCATTTCCATGTCAGCAAGTTTGCATCCAGCATGAAGGGCAAGACGCATGGCGTCGCCGGTGTTTTCATCTCGCCTCGAGGAACTTCTTCGCCAAATTCTCGTGTGGCCGCCGGCAGCGAGGACGATCGAATCGGAAAGGAACACCGTTCTCTCACCCGAATTGATATCGAAACCAACGGCACCGAAGCACTGTTCCTGTCCATCCTGCGTGTTGACAAGCAGTTTGGAGACGTAGGTCATGTCAATAATTGGAATTCGTAGCTCCTCAACTTTTGAGATAAGGGTGTTGAGAATAGCCCTTCCGGTATAATCGCCAGCGTAGCATGTTCGACGGTAGGTGTGAGCACCAAAGTACCTCTGATCAAGCTCACCGTCCTCCGTCTTCGCAAAGGGTGCACCCCAGTCAACGAGTTCTTTCACGCGATCGGGCGCGTCTTTCACTAAGATTTCCACCGTTTTCGGGTCGCCGATGTGGTACCCTTCTTCATATGTATCAACGAAATGCTGTACCCAGTCGTCATCAGGGTCCACTGTTCCCAGTGCAGCGTTGATGCCCCCTGCAGCGAGCGTGGTGTGGGCGTCATTTCGAATGTGCTTCCCGATGACAAGGACTTCGCATCCGCTTTGGTGTGCAGCGATGGCGGACCGCAGTCCTGCCCCTCCAGACCCGATCACAAGGACGTTGCATACTACGGTTCTGTATTTACCACTCATTTTTTCATATCGCTTTATTGGAAAAATCCACTGGGAATGTTCATGGCCACTATCGGCACTATCGCCTCGTTTTAGGCTCCCCTAAAACCCTTAACTTGACATGACCAAAAACAACTAAATATGAAAAATATCGGCCCTAAAAGATGCAACAAATTTCGCTGTTTGTTGATTTTAGTTACTAATTTTTACCAAGGCAATCCTTCACTTTTGTAATCAACAAGCCTGCCTGAAAGCTCAAGATTCTGTTCATCGATTCTTGCCAAATTACCGTTCACGCTTTCTTCGACCCCCTGCGGGGCTTTGGGGCCGCCCATCGGAATCGAACCGACGACCTATTCATTACGAGTGAACGTAGTTGATATTCCTTCACGTTTTATTTGGTCTTAATTAGCTCTGCTCCAAGTGGTTAAAAAAATTAGGGACGATAAACGAACCGCCAAAAACGTAGATAAACCCTAGTTTTTGCCCAATTTTTTAGATGACGGTTACACAAACATCCCCTACTCACCTATCAGCTTGGGGTTGGCCTCGACCATCTCTCGTGCCATTTTCTGTGCTTCAGCGATTTGATCGGAGGTCATTTTTCGGGCGACGTTGTTTCTGTTTTTAGGAATATTTTCGTGCCCATTGGCTGTGTTAATATTGTACCACATGTGAGACCTAACGTAGTCCTGAGGGACGCATTTGCCAAAATTGCACCTTCTGGCGGGATTGTTCTTAGCATTAGCATAACCTTTATAGGCGGCTTTCTTGAACCCTCCTTTTTTGTAGTTCAATAGTTGTTACAGATTTAGCTCATGAATAACACTCAGATAAAATTTAAAGGGGAGTTATAGAAAAGACCAATAAACTAATGATGGAGGGTACTGTTTTTAGGTTCTACAACGAGGTATCAATGTGCTTTCTTGATCCTAAAAACGCCACCTTTACCTCATATCATCGGGCATGAAGATAATTAGGATACATGGGCTATTGAGAGACCCATTAATCTAACTCCACCGTATCGCGACCCAGGTAATCTCGTAAGCCTCAACGAGCACATCTCCCTCGCCACCATCGGCCGAGGTGACAACGATAGTGTAGACGCCAACTGAAAGCGTCATTAAAGTAGCAGAATTTTAAGTATCGTCAGTGGGAAGCGGCTTTCCTTGTAAGCCGGCAATGGGTTCCAGCGGGAACCCTCCTACGGAAGCTATGGCACCGTTTACAGCAGCAACGTCCGCCCCATTGACCCTCCAGTCGTCGATTATAGCCACAACGTCGTTAGGTTGCCCGTCATATCTCGTCCTGTAGATCGTCATGGTTGGATCGGGTAGAGGCGACGGAACTCCGAGATCAGCCAACATAGGGCAAATGGCACGAATTAAGAGCCGCTTAGTCTCACCTAGAATGACAAAGCCTGAAATTAGGGTCTCTTCTGCTTCAATGTTCACGCGAGCTGAAACGTTGACTGTTGTTCTGGCGGCGGCAGTAGCTTCGGCTAACTCGGTGCTGGTATGCAGATCGTATACCGAGGGAGAGGTAGTGACATCCTAATGTCCTAAAGTTCTGGATGCAGCTTCGGCAGTGGATATATCACCAAATGTGTATAAATCGTAGCCCGCGGGAGAGTCGGTTACATCATTTTGACCAGCCGTTCTAGCTGTCGCTTCAGCCGTACTAACGTCGGATAATGTGTAGAGACTGTACGACGAAGGATCAGAGGTTACGTATGCTCGTCCAAGGGTTCTGCTAGCCGCGAGGCTATTGGAGAGCGGTACATCTCGTGCATTTAGACTCCCATACAGAAAGACTTAGTCGGCTGACAGATCGAAAGACGAATGGCTATCTTTAAAGCGGATCGGCAGAGTTACGCTTGTAAGGCTGGTGCAACCAAAGAACGCTTCTATCTCAATACTCGTCACGCTGTTGGGAATAACAAAGATGTATACGGTTGTGTTCCGACTGCCGAGGATGGAAGGATAAGTATCCCCTACCTTAACGACAGGATCACATCTACTACGGCTGGGATGGACACTACACCGCCAGCACCTGAATAGCCCGTGATGGTGGCTTGGCTGCCAGAGACTGAATATGTCCATTCCCCAGAGAGTTCTTGCAAGTCTCCAAACATAGTCTGATCGGCAGAAGCAATGGAGAGGGCAGTGAGCAGAACTTGTGGCACCTTCATTAATATATCCCAGCCGAGGGTTGCTTAAAAAAGGGGAAAATCTTTATGAGCGGATGGGATTTTATGAAATCAAGGTTCAATGCAAGCGCATGTGTGGGTCCCATTTGTTCCTTTGATTACTCGGAGTTGGTAGAAACGAGAAGGCGATTCAAGAACTCCGAAGCAGACATCGGAACAATTGAATTTCCTATCAACCAGATGGGTGATCGGGGCGATCCAGTATTTGGAATACATCCACTTCAATAAATAATGACGTTCTACATCGAACGAAGCGAGTCTTCTATCCATCAAATTATCTGCCATATAGTAATTGAATTGAAATTGCCTTTGCTCAACCGAAGCTCGCAGACTGGCGTGGTTATGTTATTTCGCCTCTTTCTACTTCTTACTATATGCTGTTCACATATTTCTGTGGCTGATCGACTGCCCAATATCGTCTACATTATGTCAGACGAACTGTCCTATTTTGAGTTAGGACATACGGGTAATTCCTACATTAAAACCCCGAATATCGACAAGATGGCGGCCAATGGGCTTCGCTTTACCAATGCTTTGGCTGCTTCTCCTGTGTGTGGTCCACTCCGCGGATGTATGTTGACTGGTAAGCACGCAGGTCACGCTTCAGTACGGGCCAATGATGGAGGAACACCCATCCGTGCTGAGGAACAAACAATAGCTCAGGTACTCAAACAAGAAGGCTATGCTACCGGAGGATTTGGTAAATGGGGTGCTGGTGGACGCGGTTCGACGGGAGTTCCCGAAGATCATGGCTTCGATGTCTTTTTTGGAGTCTACGATCAAGTTCATGCTCATACATTTTATCCGCCTTACATTATTCGTAACAGTGAGGAAGTTCCACTGAAGGGTAATATCGGTGGTCGGCATGGTCAGACCTATATGCACTATGAGGTCATGCGGGAAGGACTTCAGTTTATCCGCGACAACAAGGATCAACCTTTCTTCGCCTACTTTCCGCTTACGCCTCCGCATGGAATGTTCGATATCCCCGAGGACGATCCAGCATGGGACCAATACCAAGGAGAGACTTGGATTAAAGACCCGGACGTTCATTGGGAAGCTAAAAACTACGCTGCCATGTGTACCATGGTGGATAATAATTTGGGTTCGATTCAGGCTTTGCTCAGAGAGCTTGGAATAGAGGAAGACACCATCGTTTTCTTCACCGGTGACAACGGTGGACAGCCTCGCTTCAAAAGTGAAGAGCATCCGCATGGTTTTTTTGGTCCCAATGTAAACCCAGAGACCGGAGTCGTTTTTCGGGGAGGTAAGGGTAATCTCTATGAAGGAGGTTTAAAGATTCCTTTCCTGGTTCAGTGGACTGGCAAAATCGAGGCAGGTCGGGTAAGCGACCTTGTGTTTACCCAATACGATATTATGGCGACATTGGCGGATCTGACCGGAACCAAAGTTCCAGATGATACGGACGGTAGTTCGGTGTTGCCCGAGATACTCGGAGAGTCCCACCGGAAATACAGTCACGATATGTTTTACTGGGAATACCGCGGGCAGACTGCGGTTCGGTTTGCCAATTGGAAAGCTGTGCAGCCAAAGCCTTCTGCTGATTGGGAACTTTACAACCTTGACTCGGATATTTCTGAAACCATTGAACTTTCCAGACGTCACGGAGATATCTTAGTTAAAATGAAGGCCTTCGCCAAAGATTCCCACGAGCCCGTGCGACCTGGAACTTTTGCTGACCCCGATCGCACGCTTCACGAACGTGATCGTTGGGCCAAGTGGGGGACTTCTGGGGAGGGTCCTAGAAAGAAAAATTAGCTGATTACATTATTGATGAGAAATTCAATTTTGGACGATTGATTCTAGCGGGAAGAGGTGAGGTCATTTATCCCTGAGTCAAATCGGATTAATTGAATATTACCAACCAAGGGAGAAAAACCTAATGCCTTTCTCTCAACTATGCTATCCGTTAATAAATCTAGCTTCTATGTCTTGAAAAAGAATTACCGTGAAAGATAATTGAAACTATCACTGCACACTAAACTTTTAAACTAAATTCTAGTTTTCAAATGATTATAATATTTTTATTAAAAACTGAATTTAAGCAGTTTAGAAAATTGAAAAATTTAATACTATCCACTAATTGATATTTATTCTTATGATTAAGCCAATTTACAGTTTTAACACCAATGATTATTTAATCCGGATTCCAATATTTATTATTTTCTTTTGGTTTGGCTTTTTGAAAATAATAGACCTTTCACCGGCTCAGCAGCTTGTAGAGGACACTGTATACTGGATGCCCTTATTTTCTGCAGAAATCTGGACACATATTATTGGTATTTGGGAGGTTTTAATTGCAATCTGCTTTTTAGTTAAGAGGACTACTTTTATTGCTATGATTTTACTAATTTTACAAATGACTGGGACTTTTTTACCTCTTGTGATTTTACCTGAAATTACATTTCAAAACTCGAATCCGTTTCTGCCAACACTGGAAGGACAATACATAATTAAAAATATAATAATTATTACAGCAGCACTAATGATTGGTAGATCATATTTAAAAGTTCGTTTTTTAAAATTATGACAAATTAAACCTTAATGAAATTCCCTATACGCTACTAACCGTCATTATTTTAAGCAACCAGTTCGTGGCTATTATAAACGGTTGGAAGGCCGATGGGGGCGATGCCAACACGCTGATTCCACTCTACTTTAAAGCGGTTGAATCGACTAATATCAAATCCATCCCCTATTCAGGAAATCATTTACGCTCCATTTGACTCGTTACTCAGCGTAACAGAAAATAGGAATTAAGATTTCTTAAATAAGTTTAAGAGTTCATCTATTTTCTTTTCCCGATCAGATGCATTATTGGCGACGAAGGTATCTTTAACGCATGACTCGATGTGCCTCTTGAGTATGTTAACCTCTACGGCTTTAGCCGCGGATTGAACTGCTTTGAGCTGAGTTAAAATCTCAACGCAGTATCTTCTGTCCTCTATCATTTTTTTAATACCATCTATCTGTCCTGACATACGATTGAGGCGACTGAACTCTGATGAATGATCTGGATGTGTAGAATTACAGCAGGTTTTTGACTTATTCATATTAATATTGGTGCTATGAAGGCAAAAAAGCCTCCGATTAAATAGATTATCAATGATATAAAATAGATATACTTACTCCAAGACTTTGATGCTTGGCAGGATGCCGCTTGGCTGCCGTCGGGGGGGCACTCAAGACTTCGATTTTTCAACTGTAGCACACCGCCAAGAATCAACATGACACCTGCGAAAATAAATAGGTAACTTTTATTTTGTGAAAGCCAAATAAAACCTGGTATGTTGCCTGATAAAAAAGCCATTGTACTTCCTGCACCAATGCTTATCATCAACGCGGGCAACGCACAGCATATCATTGTACTGGTCGAACTAAATAGCAGAAAAAAATCAATGAATTTTTTCATCAAGTTTTGCTTTCAGACTTTGCACCACTACGTGTTATCTTTTCTACGCTGTAACCATTTTTCAAAATCAGTTCTTTGATTCTTTTATCGGTCAAAATTTTCTCAGGTTTTTTTCTTATACTAACTATGCTTTCATCTAGATCAACGAATATTTTGGATACTGCCTTCTCACTCTTGAAAACTTTCTCTAAACCGCGTGCACAGAAATCGCAAACCATTCCTTTTACATGCACGGTAATTGTCCCTCCGTATTTGGATGTTTCTACGGAGTTAGACCAGACATTCGGCAATGATACCGAGACCATAATTAATATAACATGAAAGTATTTCATAATGTCCTTTATCAAAACCTTGCGATCCAATTCAAAAGTGGACCACCGTTATTATTTATTCCCAATTCTACTAAGTAATCTCCTTTGAATAATCTAACGAGTGGCGTCAAAATAACTTTTTCATCGTCATTGAAAGATTCAGGATGTTGTTCTAGTTGGAGCATAAGCCATGTGTGGAACTCCCCATAACCAGCAACGTAAGGTGCAATTCCTACTCTTACTTTTTGGTGAAATGAACCATTATCGATGCCATTTGCGTATCTCCCAGTCGCGGCATAACTGGTGAAAAACTTCCTAGTTTCCCAGTCGCCAGCTACACCGAATTCGGCGTTTGATGCATATCGTTTCCCTTTCATTGCTATCCCGAGTTGCGATTTAAGATACAGGTTGGCTTGTGAGGTTACATTATTTGAACGTGCCAATAGATGATTCCATTGACCGTTCAAATTTTGCCTATCGGTATTATCTTCGTACTCAAAAACCATTCCAAAAGAGTTTTTTACATCGTAAGTGTAGTGATAGTGTAAACGGTTCTTTTCCCAATTATTAGTCTGCATCAAGGTTGTCCCGCCAACATACGAGATTGGTCTAGCATCTGAAGATAACGTAACCAGAGACAGGCAAGTAAGGGAAACTATTAGATTAGTCCTTAAGCACACTAATCAATCAAATACCCCATGGGGGTATTTAGTCAAGCACAAAGCAGCTTTTCAGAGCTGGTATTGTGGAATTTTGAGTAACTCCCCGTCCTTCAGAGCAGATTGATGGGCTACGATTCCGGCTACCGTCATGTTGAGCGATTGAGCGATATCGACCCAAGGTTTGCGGTCACGCAGGATGGCATCTATGAATTCATCAGCGAGTCGTCCATGGGATCCGCCGTGACCGCCGGCTCCCACACCTGGTGGCAGTTGGGGGCGCTGGACATCCACATTCACCTTTTTCACGGTCTGACCGTAGGCACGTCCTCGTTCGCCACCGTGAATGGGAATGTCCCAACTAACCGCCATGCGAGACATGCCGCCGTCGTTGGTGCGTAGTAGGGCCACTTCTGTGCCAAAAGGGTTCTTATATTCGTTGCCTTCAGGGGTGAGGTGTGGGATCGTGCTAGGAATGGCCATGCAGCTGACTTCTGTGAAGCTTCCGCCGGTAATGCCGATGTGATAAGCGTTGGAGTGCGTAGGATACCATTGTGGGGGCAGACCCATGCGCCATCCGTTGAGATCAACCTTACCGGTCTTAGGGTTGAAGCTGCCGATCGGTTTGCCAAAGTAATGGTAGTACTCGCCCTCCGAGTAGATGATCTTGCCGAGAGCACCCGCCATATACTTTTGGTGAAGTGCATACAAATCCGCGTGGAAGTAAGAGGTCTCAAACATCATGTATTTGAGACCGGTTTTTTTCACCGATTCAAGTAATTGGTCGGCGTCTTCGATTGAGCCATAGACAGCGGGCACAGCAGAGGCCACGTGCTTACCATGCTCCAAGGACATAATGGCGAGGCGTGCATGGCTTGGGGCATCAGTGGCGATGAACACCGCCTCGATGTCTTTGTCCTTGAGCATCTCCTCACAGGACGGATAGGTCTTGGCACAACGGCAGGCCTTGGCGAGTTGATTGCGTCGGTCCTCGATCAAGTCCGTTACGGCAACGACTTCGGCATTGGGATGATCCTGAAAGCCGAACTGTGCTCCGAAGCGGCAAAAACCATAACCCGCGATGCCAACCTTCACCTTTCTGTCGGAGAAGGCTTCCCACTTCTTCTTCGATTCTCTGCCCTCTTTGCCGCCTTCGAAACCTGGGATAATGTTGCCATCCTTATCGCGAGGGATTCCATCAGCTGCGGCGTGGGCATTCTGTGCGCCAATAGCACCGAGTCCCATGGCGGCACCGAGGCCACCCATACCGTGGAGGAAGCCGCGGCGTGAGAATTCGGGTATCAGGTTCTTCTGCTTGGGAATTTCAGAGTGACTCATATTTCAGTATGTTCAGGGTTGATAAGTGAAGTCGAGAGGGTAAAGCAAGTTACCCACATGGCAGCGGTGCCGCTACTGGTGATACTGGAGGACAAAAAAGATGCGGTTGTTGGTAAGGAATTCAATCGTTCCGATTTCATTCAAAGGTAAGGCTCGAGGTTGATTTGGCTTCGCTTCCAAGTTGGAGATATTGTTTAATTGTCGAATAGCTGAAGCAGCAAAAATTTGACTTGGGTTATGCCGGGGCTTTGCCGTCGATTCGCTCAGCGAGTTTCTTTAATCTGATTTTCGACTTACTTGTATTTCTCTACGTCGAAAACAATTCTCCCGCCAAGGATAGTCTGAACCGGTGTAATTTCGCGGATTTCATCAACAGGCACTGCGAGATAGTCGCGATCAAGCACGATCATATCCGCCCACTTACCAATTTCTAGGCTGCCCAGGTCCTTCTCCTTGAATATTAGGTAGGCGTTGCTTCGCGTGTGCGCAATGAGGGCGTCCTCGCGAGACACCGGCGTTCGGATAGAAACTTCGTCGGGAAACACTTTTCCGCTGGTCACCCACCAGAGGGTGTGAAACGGATTCACCGTGGAGACGACCGTTCCATCCGATCCAAGCCCCCACACAATTCCGCTCTCCTGCAACCAACTGACAGGCGGTGAGTCGCGCCCCTCGACAACGGGCTTCGCCGTCTTATTATGAACGGCTAAGGTGAGTCCCAATTTCTTTGCACGTTCGATGTTTTCCCGCGATATAAGATCACAATGTGCAATCGTCCAGCGCAGCTTGTGCATCGAATGCTCTTTGTTGAGCCCCTCGGCTATATCGAGAATCTTACTTATGGTCGAATCCTGCATCGCATGCTCGTGAATATGCCAGCCCCTCCCGGCCGCGACCCGAGCAAGTTTTTCAAACTCATTCCAGATCTCACCGCCAAAGGTGCTAGAGCGCATACTGCTGTCGTGCAGAGGATTATAAATGTGCTCGCCCATTCCAATAAGGCCGAACCAATCGTTGTTATTGTAAGGTTTGGACGCGTTAATCAGGGATACTGCTTCATCGGCTTCCCGGGGATTATTGGCTCGATAGCGAAGCGAGTGAAATACGCGCAATGTGAGGTCGTTCCGCTTGGATAATTCTTCGACCGGTGTGAAGTCGCCGTCGGAAGCTCGGCCAACGTCATAAACGGCGGTCAATCCATAACGATTCAGTACAGAGTTGAAGAAAGCGACATCTTTCGCACGCTCTGAACCGGATCGCTGGGGGAGAAACTGCGTCGCCCTACTTATAATTTCCCGCGTACTGAAAGAACGTCCTCCGTTCGAGCCACGCCTTCGTCCCTGCGACCGACCTGATGGGCTACTCCTACTGGATGTCGAAAGTCTCTCAGCCGCCAGTCCGTTCATGTAGGCGCGGCTATACGATTTTTGGATGAACACAGGATTATCGGGAGCCACCGCGTCGAGTTCCTTCTCCGTGAATCCACCCGGACGGTCGGAGAACTGTTGCTCGCTCCATCCTCCCAGCACAAACACCCAGTTCCCCGGTCCCACCGCCTTAGCCTTAGCTGCGATCAGCTTCAACGCTTCTGCTCGCGAAGTGACACCATCGATTCGAGCTTCAAACCGCCACCGCGAGGCGCCACGCATGTAATGCATGTGGTTGTCGATCAACCCAGGAATGACGGTACGGCCTTTCAAGTCGAAGCGCTCGGTACTCGGCCCTACCCTCGAACTAAGTTCAGCTACCGATCCCACAGCACTAATTCGGCCACTTTTAACCGCTATGGCTTCTGCCACCGAGAAGTTCGAGTCAACGATAAGAATCTTCCCGTTATAGAAAATCTGGTCGGCTTGCTGTGCTTGCAAGATTGGTTCGAAAGCACATGCGATGAGAACGATAATGAATGACCGGAGGCTGATCTTGGATGTTGCTAACATGTGAATTTCTTTGGTTTTTAACTTCGGACGCCTTTATATCGACACCGTTTTAGTAAATCTTAATTTTTTACATTTTGGAAGGTTGATCGAGAGTTAAAATTTATTGGCTTGAAAAAGAGTCTAATTACTGGATCCGGCAACTTTCAAGGTGGTAAATCAGTCAATACTTAGGACCAAATGCACGTGGCGTTTATTGCTATGCAGACGTACCACTGCCACCTATCGAGAGGGGAGTATCAGGAAATCAAGTACCCTCTCGTAAAGAGCGGGTACCATCGGCGATAAAAGAAATATGTTCCTTTGATCTCCTAGCATCGGTTACGACCAAACCTTCAAGGTCTAATCCATTTCTTCTACTCATCCCCTCTGTCGAGCCCTTCAACGACTCTTTAGAAGAGAGGTAATTCATCCCCTGAAGCGAGATGTGCTTCGATACTTGGCCAATTCAGGCTCTGGTTTGTTTTTGGCTTAGTGCCGGTCTTAGGTAATTGGTGATCTCCGAACACCCATTTTCGCATCTATATATTGGACAGTTAGAGATCGCCCCCTATTTGGATGCACATTGGGACTCGCCTATTTTAGCCTAGAACAAAGTCTGTGTCACTTACCAGCATGTTTCAATTCCATGCCCCACTCTGCTAGGACCCAGGTCCTCGTGAACTCTGGAAAGAGCGAACAACACGAGCGATGTTAAAAACATCTGCAATTGTGACTATTAAACGCTTCGCTGCAGACCACTCTTTTTAACCATTGCCTTGCGAAGGTTTTGATTCATATAACCCACCCAAGATGGCGTGCAAAGTATTTACGATTGCGAATCAAAAAGGGGGTGTCGGCAAGACCACTACGGCCGTTAATTTATCCGCTGCCCTGGGGGATCGAGGCGTTGAGACGCTTCTAATTGACCTAGATCCGCAAGCGAACGCCACCAGCGGTCTGGGCTTCGAGAAGGAGGAAGGTCGCAGTGTTTATGCCGCTATAATGGAGGACGGTGACGCATCGGAAATGATCATTAAAACGGGCCGCAAGCGGCTGAGCTTGTTGCCCTCTGAAGTCGATCTAGCGGCGGCGGAAATCGAGCTTTCCCAGAAAGAGAACTACCTCGGTCAGCTAACCCTCGCTATCCAGCCGATTATCGATTCCGGGAAATACCAAGCGATCATCATCGACTGCCCCCCCGCCCTCGGGATGCTCTCGATGAACAGTCTCGCTTCTGCGGACTACCTGCTGGTGGCCTTGCAGTGCGAGTACCTCGCCCTCGAAGGCTTGGGCCAGATTTTGAGCGTGGTCGACCGGCTACATCAAGCGGGGGTCAATGATCGCCTTCAAATTGGCGGAATCATCATGACCATGTTCGACGTTCGAACCAAACTTTCGTGCGAGGTCGTAGAGGAGGTTCGCTCTAACTTGCCTGAACAGGTTTTTGATACAGTGATTCCTCGTACTGTTCGGATCAGTGAAGCCCCTTCCTTTGGGCAAACCATCTTTGAATACGACAAGCTGAATCCGGGCTCGATGGCGTACCGGAATCTGGCCAAAGAACTAGTCAAACGGTTCGATTTGAAATAGGAATAATTTTAGATTATCTGACCCCTTCCTAGGTTCACCTGTAGGAAAAGCAAATGGTAGGCTCCAAACTGAAAGGTATTTTCAAGACTAGTTCTAAGCCGCCTCGCCCCAAAACCGACGATGGCGATCTCGCAGCGGAGATGCCAAAAGCTTCGATCAGGAAAATCGAAAAAGTCCTCGGCTATACCTTTAGAAATAAGAACTTGCTGGTTAAGAGCCTCACCCATCCATCGTTTCTACTTCGCTCGATTGACCAGATTAACAACAACCAGCGGCTCGAGTTTCTCGGAGACGCGGTGATTCAGCTCGCCTTGACGGAAGCCCTGTACGGGATGTATCCCGACGCCCGCGAAGGTCAGTTGACCAAGGCCAGATCGGGTTATGCCCGTGGAGACTACATGGCCCAAATCGCCCGTCGACTGGAACTGGACAAATACTTGCTTCTCAAGGAAAGGGATCGCAAGGCGGGTATCGGAAAGAAGCATTCAGCTTTGGGCGATGCCTTCGAATCGGTAATCGGAGCTGTCTACCTTGATAGCGACTGGGAAACGGCTCGCACTTTGATTCTCAAACTCTATGAAAACTTGTCAGAAAGCCCCGTTGAGAAGGGCGTAATTTCGAACCCTAAAGGCGTATTACAAGAAATGGTACAGCCCAAATTGGGGAATAATGCCCTTCGCTACGAGACCACTGCTCAAGAGGGCGATCCACACGAGCGGGTTTTTGAGGTCACGGTCTTCTGTGATGGAACTAAATTGGGGATGGGAAAAGGCCGCAACAAAAAAGAAGCGGCGGAAGCGGCGGCGACCAAGGCCATCGCCAAATACAAGAAAGAGCAATGAAGGGTCCTGAAATGGCCTTGATTCCCTCCTCCGCTCAAACCTTCGAGCGTTGCATCGGCGTTAGTTCGGAGGCACTCTGCCCCATTCTGGAGGACTGGGCACAGAGGCAGACAACGCCATTGTGTTTGATCATCGCCAAAACTGAGAGAATGGCTGAACAATGGGCATCGGACTTAGCACTGTTTCATCTCCAAGTGCGTGCTTCCTCCGAAACCAAAAAAATCCACCATTTCCCCGAATTTAATGAATCTTCAGACGAGGGATCCGCACTATTCGACTCGAGGAGCGATCGTCTAGCCGTGCTAAATTCAATCCTCAGAGAGGCCAGGGGGAAAAAACTTATCGTTGTATCCACGTTGACCGCCCTCTCACAACCCGTCCCGGATCCAGTGGTAATGGCTGCCCGACAAATAGTGCTATCTGAAGGAATTGAGTATGAATTCGCGAAACTGGTCGCGAATCTGGAAAAGCTCGACTATGATCACGAAGGGCTGTGCGAGGCCCCAGGGCAATTCGCACGTCGCGGTGGGCTCATTGACGTATATCCAGTTACTGAAGACAATCCCTTTCGCATCGATTTTTTCGGGGACGAGATAGAGTCGATCAAAACCCTCGATCCCGTAACCCAACGATCCGGGGAATCGGTCAGCTCCATTTCTATCGCCGCCTCCCCTCGACTGGAACTAGAAGAGTCTAAAGCGGGGATTTTCGCATACTTGCCACAGGCGGTTAGTTGGGTGTTAGTGGAACCAGAGGAACTCCTCGGACATCTCGATTCGAACCTTGAATCAGACGGATCGAGAAGCGAGGGACTATTTTGGAGGAATCTCCAGAATTCTCGTGCATCCAGCCAGGACAACTGGACGACCTTCTCAGACTTGGACTTAAGCACAGAAGCTGGGACTGGAACCACAAGAGTCTATGAGGCAGAGTCACTCGAATTCTATCGATCCTACCCAGACGAGTCTTTGCTTGCCGAAGAGCGTCTCGCTGACGAGCAATCCGCGCGTCTTCGCTTTCTCGAGCAAATCCGGGATTGGGAAAAGAAAGGCGAACGGATCATCTTTATCCTTCCCAATGCGAGCGACGAGAGGCGGATCAAAGAGATATCAACCGGATCGGAGTTGCTAAAGGGACTAAATCCCCTGTTTTGGAAGGGGGATATCAATGAAGGCTTTCGTATTCACTTCCGTGAAAATCTCGATGTTTTAAGTTGGCCGATATTGAAAGGTAGTAAAGGGGCCGTCTTTGTAACCGAGACAGAGTTGTTCGGAAGACGTCGGAACCGAAAAGTAATGGGACGAAAGAGAGCACTAGTCGCTCGGTCTCAAGTCGATCACCTTCTCGACTTCGCTGAGCTGGTAGATGGGGAGTTCGTGGTCCACCTGCAGCACGGGATCGCCGTCTATCGCGGTTTTTCCAAGGTGGATATTGGAGGGCAGCCCCGCGAGGTACTGACGCTTGAATTTGAGGACGAGATTCTTCTCCACGTTCCACTGCAGGAATCACACCTGGTCAGTCGCTACGTTGGAATTACAAAAACAAGTCCAAGATTAGGCAAACTTGGATCCAACCGCTGGTCGAAAGTGCGTGAAGCTGCGGAACGAGCGACTTTGGACTTGGCGGCTCAACTGCTGCAAATTCAAGCCAAACGGGACTTAAGCGAAGGAATAGCATTCTCGCCAGATAATGAGTGGCAACGCGAATTTGAGAGAGCTTTCCCTTTCAATGAAACTCCAGATCAGATGAAGGCGATTCTTGCTTCGAAAGAAGATATGGAGAAACCCAAACCAATGGATCGTCTGGTGTGTGGAGATGTCGGATACGGCAAAACAGAAATAGCCATAAGAGCCGCTTTCAAGGCAGTCATGGATGGAAGACAGGTGGCAATTCTGGTCCCAACCACGATCCTAGCCCAGCAGCACTTCCTGAATTTTAGAGATCGCATGGCAGGCTATCCGATTGTGGTAGAACTTGTGAGCCGTTTTCGCCGACCAAAGGAAATCAAGCAAATCCTGCGAGCGACGAAACAAGGCAGCGTAGACATTCTAATCGGTACCCACCGGCTCATTCAGAAAGACGTTTTCTTTAAAAATCTTGGACTGGTGGTGGTGGACGAGGAGCAGCGATTTGGGGTGAAGCATAAGGAGCGCTTCAAGCAATGGAGGGAAACGATCGACATTCTGACCTTGTCCGCCACCCCAATTCCGAGGACATTGTACATGGCCCTTACGGGTGCCAGAGAATTGAGCGTAATTGAGACGGCCCCTTTGGAGAGAAAACCCATACAGACGATCGTCAAGAGCTATGACGAAAAGCTGGTCATAGACGTCATCCGCAAGGAAATCGCCCGTGGAGGGCAGGTGTTCTATCTACACAATCGGGTCCAAACTATAGATTCAGTAGCACTCCGGTTGCAGCAAATGATGCCAGAAATTTCGTTTGGCATCGGACATGGGCAAATGGATGAAAAGGCTTTGGAGCGAGTGATGATCGATTTTGTTGACCATCGCTATCAAGTCCTAGTCTGCACTACCATCATCGAGTCCGGTCTCGATATTCCCAATTGCAACACCATCATCATCGAAGGCGCGGATCGATTTGGTCTCGGCCAGTTGTATCAAATCCGAGGTCGAGTTGGGCGTTTCAAGCGCCAGGCTTACGCCTACCTCCTCCTCCATAAGCATTCACGCATCATGGATATCTCCCGGAAACGGTTGAAGGCCATTCGCCAGCACAATCAGTTGGGAGCGGGCTTTAGGATCGCGATGCGGGATCTCGAGCTCCGAGGGGCAGGAAACTTGCTCGGGTCCGAACAAAGCGGACACATAGTAGGGATCGGGTTTGAACTTTACTGCCAGCTCTTAAAACAAAGTATCTCGAGATTAAAGGGTGAGGAGACCGCACACACGATTCGTGCGAACGTGAAGCTAGACTTCATTTATCAAGGTGGGGGAAAAGCCGATTCCAATAACCGTTACGAGGACGGCTACACGGTCCTAAAACGACTCGACCGAGAGGAAGGCGAATGCGAACCAATGCAAGCACGCCTACCATCCAGTTATCTCGAAGAAACCAGACTACGAATCGACCAGTACCGGAGGCTTGCTATGGCGGAAACACCCGATCAGATTCGCGAGCTGACGGAAGATATGCTAGATCGGTTCGGGCCTCACCCACCTGAAGTTGAGGCCTTGCTTCGTTTGGCGGAGATCCGCGTTTTAGCGGAACAAAAAGGCATTCTTTCAGTCGTTACCCAAGGCAACAGGCTAAAATGCCGCTTGAACCGACCCGGTTCCGACGTATTTATCAAGCTTGGAAGCCGATTCCCGCGCCTAAATTCTAAAAACGCACTGAAACGCTTGCATGAAATTATTGTGTTCTTGAGAAATTATCGGAGCAATACATAGATCATAAACCATTATCTTTTTCCTCCTATGTTTCGACATATCCTTATTGCCTTACTTTGCCTTTCGCCCACCCCAGGTTTCTCTCAAATCAGCGAGGAAGACGCGGCTAACATGGTCAATGCACGCTATGCTAATGGAATAGCAGCCATCGTCGAAGAGGAAATTATAACCGCGGATGACGTACGGCGGCAGATCATGCCTTACATTCCGCAAATCCAAGCGGATTCAAAAGGCGACCCTGTTCAGTTCAACCAGCTTTTAGACGAGGCGGAAGATCAAGTCATCCAAACTCTCACCGATAATGTTTTGATTGTGAAGCAGTTTTACGAGGATAAGGGACAGATACCCGGCAGTTATGTTCGAAATGAGGTCGACGAGCGCATTATCGAGCAGTTCGATGGGGATCGATCCAATTTTTTAGCTTACCTCCAATCGATAGGCAAAACCCCTGACGAATATGATGTAGAGATTCGTGACGAAATGATCGTAGGATTTATGCGTCAGAAGATGACTAAGTCCGAGAGTTTCGTTAGTCCCGTGCGTGTCGAAAAATTCTACAACGAGAACAAGGAAGCCTTCTTCGAACCGGAGTCAGTGCATTTGCGGCTGATCATCCTAGCAGCCCTCGCTGATGAAGATCCCGGGCTTTTGGAACAAACTGGCGACGAAATTGTAAAGCAGCTCGATGACGGGGTTGATTTTGCCGAACTCGCAAAAAAATACAGTCAAGACTCCAAAAAGGACAAAGGCGGCGATTGGGGATGGGTCGAACGCAAAGCACTGATTCCCGAACTCGCAGAGGTCGCTTTTAGTCTGAAACCCAGCGAATATTCCCAGCCAATAAAGATAAAAAACAAGATTTTCGTCATTTACGTCCAAGACCGCAGAGACAATGGATACACGCCTTTGACAGAGGTTCGCGACAACATTGCGAGTATGCTTGTTTCTCAGATGGCACAAGAAGAGCAGGATCGTCAGCTGGCAAGGTTGCGGCGCGACGGATACGTGCGGAGGTTCAACTAAGGTTTTATCCGGAGGTTCCCATAGAAGTTTGTGCTCAGTGGCAAAACCTGAAAAAACTTCGGCCTCCAATCTGAACCATATCGAAAATATTGATTTTCCTATCAACGAAATCTAAATGCTCGGTTTGCTCATAGACCTTCAGATTCATTATCGCTCCGCGACCCAAAACCGGATAGACCACACCCCTATTGGGATTATTATCCTCGAAAAGGATTCCACGTAACCCAAATATCCGAGCCCTCTTCCACTGTATGGGTTGAATCTAGATATAATAGCCATATCTTTTGATCACCCATTAACGCCATATTCGTTGGTCGCACCGCCACCTCCGTATGACGTCCCGTTCGGTGGAAACTTACAACGCGGGTTTCAATTGCATCCGTTTGGTTTTTATTTACTACAACCAGCTGCTCAGGCCGAACCCACTGTTGCCTTCCTGAGTTATCGACTAGGCAATTTGCCGGGCCGAACAAGCCAGCACAATATTCGCTTTTCGGATTCCGGTAAATCTCTTCAGGCGTTCCAATTTGATCAATTCGACCATCGCACAACACTGCGGTGCGGTGAGCGATTGCCAAGGAATCACCCGGGTCGTGCGTCACTAAAATAACCGTAGTTTTGAGTTCGACCAAGAGAGAGCGAACCTCCTCCCGCATGGTGCAACGCAAAGCTGGATCCAAATTTCCGAAGGGTTCATCCAATAGTATTACCCGAGGCTGTGGAGCCAGAGCCCGTACGACGCCCAAGCGCTGGCGTTCTCCTCCAGATAACTCATGTGGATAGCGCTTTTCTTTACCGCTGAGGCCGACCATTTCCAAGAGCCGCTCGGCGATCGCCTTGCTCTCGTCTCTCGACAACTTGTGTATCCCGTAGGTGATATTTGCCTCAACAGTGAGATGAGGGAAAAGTGCCCCATCCTGAAATACTAGTCCAATACCTCGTTGTTCAGGCGGCACCCAATGCGCAGGTCCAGCAACAATTCGCTCTTCTAATATAATTTGCCCAGTATCTGGGGTTTCCAACCCGACAGCCAGACGAAGCAACGTCGTCTTTCCGCTACCACTCGCTCCGACTAGAGCAAGGATTTCTCCTTCATTTAAGCACAAGTTGATGTCCTGAACTGCAGGCTGGTCCGAAGCCGTATAACATTTAGCGACTTCTCGAAACTCCAGCGAAACACTCATCGCTGGGGCGTCAGAATTAACCGATGGATGGTCACTAGTCCAAGTCCACCAGCGGCCAACAAAATCAAAGACGGCACAGCACACTCATGAATTCTGCCCTCCTTTGCCAAACTAAATGCAGTGGTAGCCATAGTCTCGAAATTTGCCGGGCGTAGAATCATGGTCAACGGCAATTCTTTGAGGATATCTACAAACACAAGTGTGAAGGCAGCCACCAGCGTTCCTCGCAGGAGAGGAATATTGATGTGCCATAGAGTTGCTAGCTTTCCACGACCCAAGGATCGGGATGCTTCATCGAGTGAACCACAAATTCTGCTCATTCCTCCGTTAACCGGCTGTAAGGACACAGCCAAGAAGCGAACGCAGTACGCAAACCCAATCACCAACAAACTACCGCTGAGCATGAAAGCTCCGTCTCCTACGGAAGCGATCATTCGATCCAAACTTCCGATAACGACCATCACTCCAACCGCCACCACAGCCCCGGGTGCTGAATAACCAAGAGCCGAGATAGCAGTAACAGATTTCAACCAGCGAACAGGATGTAATTTTACAGAATAAGAGAAGAGGAGTGCTATAAAGGTCAGGACGAGTGCTGCCACAATTGCCAACATAAAGCTGTTCGCAAGATGCATGGCGAATTCCGTTCGAAAGACTTTACCCCAACTTCGATAAGCCCAGATAACCAATTGCCCAGTTGGAAAAAGAAACCCTAGCGTTAATGGAATCAGGCAGAGACCCGCCGCTAATGCTCCTTGAAGTCCACTTAGTTTTCTTAGGGTCCTAGTCTTTGAGCGATGCCCAGGATCCGCATAGCGTGCCCGCCCACGCTCAGCTCGTTCAAAGAAAAGTATCGTAAATACCACCAACATTATTAATCCAGCCAAACGCAGGGCAGACGACAAATCTCCCAGACCGAACCAGGTTCGGAAAATGCCCTCCGTTAATGTAGGCACTCCAAAGAAGTGAACCGCACCGTAGTCATTGATCACCTCCATAACCACCAAGCTGCCTCCACCCACCAAAGCCGGCCGAGCCAATGGCAATGCAACCGAAAAGAAAACGGACCACAGACCATGTCCAAGCGTATGTGCGGCTTCAATAAGCCGTTGTCTTTGCTGAGAAAACGAAGCCCGCACACTGATATATATGTAAGGATAAAGCACCGAAGCCATTAGGATCGTCAGCAATCCGTAGCGCAGAGCAATCTCTGCACATTGGAAGACTTCAATTCCCCATACATTGCGGATCTTAACGAGCAACGGAATCGCTGCTTCCGTAAATTGAAAATAGACGAAAGCGGATACATAGGTGGGGATGGCCAGTGGCAGGATCAAAACCCATGCGAATACTCTGTGACCTGGAAATTCAAATACGCTGATCACCCAGGCAGCAGGAACGGCGAACAGCGTTGCCAGAGTAGTCACTAAAATAACAAGTAACAGCGTATTGAATACATAACCACTTAAAACCGTAGACTTCAAGTGATCCCACTTGGGCCCGGTATCACCGAGGCCTATGGCCACAGTGAAAAGCGGAACCAATAAGAGAAATCCAAGCAGGACCGTTGGTAATGACCAAACGTCAAGCTCGCGACGTAGATATTTGTTTAGTTCAGCAACCAAAACAGTCGACTATTCCCAACCTGCTTCGTTGAAGACCGTCACGGCCGCTGCGTTCAACTCACCCAGGCGTCCCAATTCAAGGGAATCAGTCTTAAATTCACCCCAGGAATCAAGCAGGCCGGACCAGGGAGCTCCTTCCACAATTGGATATTCATGGGAAACTTGGGGAAAACCGGCTTGAGCCTCATCGGAAACCAGGAATTCGATGAAACGAATAGCTGCCTCGGAGTTTTTGGACGCCTTGGTCACACCCACACCACTCACGTTGACGTGAGTTCCACGATCCGATTGGTTAGGGAAAAAAATACCCGTGCCCTTCCCAACGGTTTGATCCTTAGGTTCGCTAGAATTGATGAGTAACCCAACGTAGTAGGTGTTCACTATCGCTACGTCGGCCAAGCCGGCTGCTACCGCACGGATTTGATCACGATCACTGCCTTGCGGGGGACGAGCCATATTTTTGCGCACTGCCTGAGCCCAAACCCGTGCATCGTCCACGCCGTGTTCAGCTATGATGGAAGCCATGAGAGACTGATTGTAAATATTGGAGGAAGAGCGGACGACAATACGGCCACGCCATTTCGGATCCGCTAAGTCTTCGTAAGACTTCAATTCACCCAGTTCCACTCGGTCTTTGGCATATGCCAAAATACGAGCCCGCATGGACACACCAAACCAACTCCCTTCCGAATCGCGGTAGGCCGCTGGAATGCGCTCTGAAAGCAATTTCGATTCAACAGGCTGCAAAAGACCGGCAGCTTTGGCACGCTGTAGTCGGCCCGCATCTACGGTCATAAGGAGATCTGCTTCTGAATTGTCACCCTCCGCTTTGAGGCGCTCGATCAATTCATCTGCTCCGGCCTTAACTACATTCACTTTAATGCCTGTCTCATCAGAAAACTTCTTAAACAAGACCTTGTCATATTCATAATGGCGATGGCTATATAGCGTGATTTCATCGGCCAAAGTAAAGGTGCTCAGGCAGAAAAGAGCAGCAGAGACGAGGAGTGTGATTTTCTTTTTCATAATAATTGCAGGTGTGATTTGGTAAACGCTCGCTGCGCTTCGATAGACAGTGTAGAATATCCAATACTCAGGTCCATTCCACCCCTCAGGGGTTTAAAATGACTCCATAAAGGATTATACGAGCCTGAGACTTTAATTCTTAATTTCAACCCCGATCCAGGAAGGCGATGAAAAGCATTAGTGGAAGCTCAACGATTCCATAACCAAAGATTGCATACTTAGCTCTGTTGATAATTTGTGGCGGCAGGGTAAAGCTGGCCTTTCATAATGGTGATACCAATGCTCGAGTGTTTTGGTAATGGTTTCCCACCCCTATTGGAAGAATTTATAGCGTAAGCTAGCTTGATGCCTCAGACTTCATCTAATCGAAACCTAGACGCGTGCCAGCCTGAAGTAAACCGTAAAGGGGTGTTTGATTCTAACAGGATGTTGGTGACGTCATTTTGCACTAGCAATTGGCAAAACGAGCCATTTGACTTCGCTTCTTGAAGTGAAGATTTGGTGAAAATTTGCGCGGGATGGTTACGACCCTTCTATGGAGCGTATTGATGGAGGCCGAAAAGCCAACAGTTTGCCGGAACCCGGTTACCTTAAGCACTTAGTTAGAGAATACCGCCACTCTATTTTCAGCACAGGAAAAGGAATTCTTTCTATCAGAATATTAGACCCTCTTAACTAGAAAGCTCATGGAAGCTCTTGCCGAATGTTTTCGCATGCGGCCCGGATTAAACTTTATCAAAGATAATACGCCCTACGATAAGTGGGTTAGGGTTATTCCAAAATCACAACCCGTTAAAGACGGCGTTTTAAAGGCACTTTCAGAAATGCCCCCGAGAGTCCAAACGATTAGTAAATTCAAAAAACGTACATGGTACAAACACTACAATCTAGTTTGAAAAATACCGTCTGTCTAGGCTGTTTTTTGAGTCTGCTTTGAGTTTGCCTCTTAAAGAGCTCTACAAAGTTCTACATAAGATTTGGAATTTTCAGCAAAATTACTTTTAAAAGTGCTTCTTAAAATTCTGTTGTACAGAGACTTAAATATATATTTGTGTAGAAGTGTTACTTCTGAAACGGGGTGATATAAGCAGGATTCGAACCTGAAATTTAATTACTCTTATCCTATCTGTTATTATGAGCTTACGTAACATTAACAAAAGTTGTGTGCAAAATCTGTGCAAAATTATTTTTGTGTGCGAATTAGATTTGCTCAAAGTGAAGATCGTACCAGTCGACCTTAATGGCTTTTCGTAGAGATTAACTTTCTGAAGTTCCATCGCGAAAATGTATTTGATACTTAGATCAAGTCCCCCTTTCCTCATCTCTCTATAGCTTAGGGCAACCAACTAATTGGGTGAAATTGTTCGACCCCTCCGAACCAGATCGGTCCAATTTAATTTCCTATTAACAACAAATGAATCTTGATGATTTTTCGGAATTGGAGGTACCAAATCCGCAACCGATTTAATATGTTCGCCTCCCGCCTCCTGAAAGGCCTTACAAATTCTTTGATGTTGAATATTAAGAACAACATTCATGGACGTTCAGTTCATGAAAAATAGCATGACACATACAATACAGCATAAATTAACAACTGAATTCATAGGGACTTTCTTCCTCTCACTAACAATATGTACGGCAGCAGTTTATGGCTCTGCAGGAGAATTTGCTCCTTTCGGTATAGCTGCTACTCTTATGGTTATGATCTACGCAGGTGGTCACATATCAGGGGCTCATTACAACCCTGCAGTGACTGTCTCGATTTACCTCAGAGGTGCCTGTGAAAAGGATGAGGTTCTTCCATACATTGCTTCACAAATTACAGCGGCAGTTTCTGCTGCGATAGTTGTTGAGAATCTTTTATTCCCCGATGCGTTATCTCCTATAGCTGCTGAATTAGGTACTGATGCGATAGTTGCCGAACTTCTTTTCACCTTCGCATTGGCATATGTTATTCTCAACGTTGCAACTAATGAATCCACATCCGGAAACGGTTACTATGGTGCTGCAATCGCTCTCGTTGTCCTTGCTGGTGCAATAACAGTTGGTAGCATCTCTCTTGCATCATTCAATCCTGCAGTAACCATTGCCCTAATAGTTTCAGGTAAATTGGCAATTGCAGATTCATGGATGCATTTTGTCCCACAGTTTGTTGGAGCAGTTTCAGCGACATATATTTATAAGTCTACCCAATGAGATAGTTCATAACACGCTCCTATTTCCAAGTTCACGATCACTACGGAGTGTAAGGAGTGAAAACTTCGTTCGAAAGAGTCTTGGATTTACGAAACTGAAAAGGCTAAAGATCCATCTCCAGTAAGTAGGTCTATTTTGGAAAAATGTCACAGTTGTCCAAGACGCTTATAGTTGGATAGAGTGAAGGCTTCAACCAACCCTCCGAATCAAATCGGAACAATTGAATTTCCTAACAACTAGCGTATCCACGAGCGGTCCACTGTACTTCGGCAGGTTTGCTCCGCTTCATCAATCAACCATCCCATTCGGAAACGATTACTTCGCTTGCTGGAACACCGATCTTAAATCCCTCCGGTTCAACCCCGATATTTGTTTCCCCTTAACCATCTGTCGCCAGATAAAGGGCCGCTTTCGATTCCGGTCGAGATACTCATAAATACCCGCATCGTGCTTGATATGTGAAGGGGACATGAGCACATAGTGGGGGAAAAGCAGGTCTCAAAACGCCCTGATTCGTCCCATATTCTGCACCACGCAAGATTTACAATTCGGACTAACCAGAAGAATCATTCGTTATCAAACCCCTTAAAAATTAACAACATAGGATTTATCCACAAAAAAAAGCGGCCCGTTTGTGCCGCTAAAAAAGTGGTGGTAGGAACAGGATTCGAACCTGTGTAGGGTTGCCCCAGGAGATTTACAGTCTCCCCTCGTTGGCCGCTTGAGTATCCTACCATAGACCTTGAGAGCCGGCTACAGTTATGCATTTAAAACAAATTTCAAGGGCTTTTTTCGGAAATGAGAGACCTATCCCGCAAGTGCTCGATAACCTATGTCAGCCCGAATAACTCCCTGTCTTTGCGAGATAGACTAGACCCTCTTCCTTATTTACCTCCACCAGTTTGGATTGCCTCGTCATTTAAGAGGACCGAGTTCAATAATCGCTCGACACCGAATTGCGGTGTGAAACACTCGAGGGCATTCTCATGGACGCTGCCTTATTTGACTACGAACTGCCACCTGAACGGATCGCCCAAGAACCGCTTCTCGCTCGTGACGAGTCCCGCCTTCTCGTAGTACATCGGTCCAGCCAGACCATTGAACATCGAAAGTTCCGAGATCTACTGGATTATGCTAAACCCACAGACTTGTTTTTTCGAAATACCGCCAAAGTGCTTCCCGCCCGAATCTTCGCTCGCCGACCAACTGGAGGCCGAGTCGAATGCCTCCTTCTTCGTCCTGCCGGAAAGCCCTCATCAGATCCGAAAGAGACTTCAAATGAGCAATGGTGGTGCCTCCTGAAGCCGGGAAAAAAGCTTCCTATGGGTGCCGTTTTTTCCGTTGAAAACGAATTCGATGCCACCGTTTTTGGGAAAAATACACAGGCTGAGTATTGCGTAAGTTTCAGCCTGAAAAATGAGGGATCCGTCGCAAGCATGGCCGAGAAACTTGGCAAAATGCCGCTTCCCCCCTACATCAATCGGGAAAAGAACGATCCAAGGGACCGATCCGACAAAGACCGATACCAGACAGTATATGCCAAGTCGGAAAAGACTGTTGCCGCGGCGGCCCCTACCGCCGGCCTGCACTTTACGCCGACACTCGTCAAATCGATAGAGGGACAGGGCGGTCAATTCCACGACCTTGCACTGCACGTCGGAGTGGGAACGTTCAAACCAATGGACGAAGGCTCCGTGGAGTCCCATCAAATCCATCGGGAGATCTATGAGATCCCAGAATCCGCTCAAAAAGCCTTGCGGAGGGCTCCAGATAAGGGAGAGCGCCGCATTTGCATCGGGACCACAAGCGTGCGAAGCGTCGAGGATTACTTGCGAAAATGCAGTGCAGTGCACAGCCCTGTTTTTAAGGGGGAAGCGGCCCTATTTCTCTATTCCCCATGCGAATTCCTAGGAGTCGATGCGCTTATCACAAATTTCCACCTGCCGAAATCGACTCTTCTTTGCCTGGTTTCCGCCTTTCTTAAACCAGGTTCCAATGAAGGAATTGCCTGGTTAAAAGATATTTACAAAGAGGCCCTCGCCCACGACTACCGGTTTTTAAGCTACGGGGACGCGATGCTAATTCTTTAAATTTCGCGCACCTTGACTGGACAATTCTTGAACGTTCGCCTATCGTAAACGTCAGAAAGCCAAGGGAATCCTATTTCCAGACTAATGCCAGATTTAGAAGAAACCCAAAGTGCAATAGAAGACGCCACCTTCGATTTCACAATGGGCGACGCTTGCATCGCCCTCTCAAAGCTGGAGAATATCGTGGAATCGCATCCTGATAGCTTCGCTGCCTGGCACGCCCTGTGCGAGATACGCTACTCCGAAAAACAATACGCAGAAGCGCTTCAGGCTGCCGAAAAGGCCCACGCCCTCGATTCAGACGACCTCTTTATTAACACTAGCCTTTCACGTATCTGGCTCGAGCTGGGCTCAAAGGAAAAAGCTGAGCATTTTGGAGCTCAGGCAAAAATAGCCGATTGGAAAGAACAGCTTAAGAATCCGGATCAGGAACAAACCGGTTTGGATGTCAGCGGATAAAGCTCAGTTTAAGGCACGCCCTTTAACCTCGACTTTCAACTTCTCAATCACATAGTCCGCCACTTTTCACGACTCAGGCCTATGGACATGAAATATGCTCTCGACTTTGAAAAGCCGCTTCGCGGTTTGATCAAGCAGCTTGATGCCCTGCATCAGTTGTCAGAAGAGAACCACATTGACGTATCGAGCGAAATTAGTGCGATCGAGGCGAAAATCGAGCAAACCAAGCGTTCGATCTATTCGAACCTCTCGTCTTGGCAGCGAGTTCAACTCGCCCGACATCCCTTGCGGCCGTATTCTCTGGACTATGTGAACTCCATTTTCGAGGACTTCCGTGAAATGCATGGGGATCGTCAATTCCGGGACGACAAATCGATCCTAGGCGGTACGGCATTCCTTGACGGCAAGGCTGTAATGATTATTGCCCAGCAAAAAGGCCGCAATACTAAGGAGAACATTCTCCGGAATTTCGGAATGCCGAATCCCGAAGGGTATCGCAAAGCACTGCGTCTCATGAAGTTGGCAGAAAAATTCGGCCTTCCAATCATCACATGGGTCGATACCCCCGGCGCCTATCCTGGCGTAGGTTCGGAAGAACGCCATGTAGCGGAAGCCATTGCCGTCAATATCCGTGAGATGAGCCAGATGGAGGTGCCCATAGTCACAGTAGTAGTTGGCGAAGGCGGATCGGGTGGCGCTCTTGGTATTGCAGTTGGAGATCGGGTTCTAATCCTCGAAAACGCGTATTACTCCGTAATTTCGCCAGAAAGCTGTTCTGCAATTCTATGGAAGGATCGTTCTCAAGCATCTAAAGCCGCCTCCGCATTGAGGTTAGGCGATCAGGCGCTTCTTAAGCATCTAGGAGTCGTCGACGAAGTCATCGAAGAGCCATTGGGCGGAGCCCAAAACTCTCCTTCGGAAGCAGCGAATTCCGTCGGCAAAGCCGTTCGGAGCCACTTGGCGGAGCTCTTGAAGCTCACGAGGGATCAGCTCCTGGAAAAGCGATATGCCCGTTATCGCAATCTTGGAGATTTAAATGATCGGAGAGTAATCGACTTTAGCGAGGCCGCTTCCTAAGAGTATATATAAAATCCCAGCAAACTTTTAGAGAAATTGCGAAACCTACTTGCCAGGGCTAACCCTGGACTTCTTTATCTCGCTAAAAGTCACCTTACGATGAGTGCAACCACAGACGTTAAAAAGCCTTCTCAAGCTACCCAAGAAATGAATGGAGCCGACATCCTCGTTGAATCTCTGATCAGAGAGGGAGTCACCGACATTTTCGCCTATCCGGGAGGAGCATCCATGGAGATGCATCAGTCACTCGCAAAAGCGAAGGACCGGATCCGCACGATTCTCCCCCGCCACGAGCAAGGCGGCTCGTTCGCTGCTGAGGGATATGCACGTGCAACGGGCAAAGTAGGAGTATGCATGGCGACGAGCGGTCCTGGGGCCACCAATCTGATGACGGCGATCGCGGACGCCTTCATGGACAGCACGCCCCTCGTCTGCATTACCGGCCAAGTTTATACAAAGTTCATCGGCAAAGCCGCATTCCAGGAAACCGATTTCTTTGGAATGACGCTTCCTGTGGTCAAGCACAGCTACTTGGTCATGGATATCAAGGACCTAGCATACACGATTAGAGAGGCTTTCAAAGTTGCCACTACGGGCCGACCAGGTCCTGTCGTGGTCGACATTCCCAAGGATGTTCAGCAGAATATGATTGTACCGGATTGGCCTGGAGAGATCACCCTTCTCGATTCCAAGTTGCCGACCTTCGCCACCGATCAGCAGTTAAAGAATATTCTACATCTTATTGAAGAGGCCAAACGCCCGATGGTTTACTATGGAGGTGGAATTGTCGCGGCCGAGGCGTACGACGAATTGAAAGCCTTTATTGAGAAAACAGGAGTACCTTGCTCGTCAACCTTAATGGGGGTCGGCGCCTTTCCTGAAACCCATCAGCTTTCCACCAAGTGGTTTGGGATGCATGGTTCCGCCTACGGAAATCTGGCGGTCCATAATTGCGACTTGCTACTCGCCTTCGGTGTCCGATTTGACGACCGCATCACTGGTGAAGTATCCAAGTTTGCACCACAAGCTGAAATTGTCCATATTGACATAGATGCTTCTGAGCACAACAAAAACAAAATTGTTCATCACCCCATCACGGGAGATATAGGCCATGCCATGGGAAGGATGGTCGAGCTTATGGAACAGGCCGATTTCAAGAAGCCTGATCTTGGACCATGGGTAGAGCAAATTCAGAATTGGAAGAAAGACTATCCCTTCTCCTACGAGGAGAGCCCGCATATTTTAGGCCAGGAAGCTATTCGGGTGTTATACGAACTTACCAAGGGCGAAGCGATTATTTCAACAGGTGTCGGCCAGCACCAAATGTGGGCCGCTCAGTACTATGATTTCAAATATCCCCGCCACCATATTTCGTCGCTAGGCCTTGGGTCTATGGGATATGGATATCCTGCTGCGATTGGAGCCAAAGTTGCTTGTCCCGACAAACACGTAATCGATATTGATGGGGATGGCTCGTTCGTAATGAACGTTCAGGAGCTGGCCACCGCTAAGATCGAGAAAATCGCTGCTAAGGCAATGATTCTCAATAACCAGCATCTCGGTATGGTCATGCAGTGGGAGGATCGCTTTTATGACAGTGTCCGAGGCAATACAATACTAGGCGACGAGAAAAACATCGGTTCACCCGAAAACTTGGACGGGTTGTATCCAAATTATGTGGAGATTGCGAATGGGTTCGGCCTGCCAGCCCGACGGGTACACAAGAAAGAGGAGCTCCGAGATGCTATCCAGGAAATGCTCGACAGCGAAGAAGCATTCCTGCTCGACGTCATCACACCCTACACAGAACATGTACTTCCAATGATCCCCGCAGGTAAGTCTGTGGACCAGATGATCGTCAAGTAGCCATTTAAAGATACAAACCAGAATCGGCAGCCACAGTTGTTTACTGTAACTGAGCTCCCCAAGTTTACCAGTGTTGTGGTATCCGTTTAGATCTAGCAAAGCTATCCCAACCCGAGCACTAGGGCGGTCAAATTGTCGCGGCCGCTTTCCTGCTTAGCATCGATCACCAAGCGTTCGGCGGGATTTAAAGGCACCAAACTAGCTGGCGGAAAATCCACTAAAGAATGTATGCGGCGGCTCGAAATGCCATCTGTAACCCCGTCAGTGCAAAGTACAAACCGGTCACCCGGAGAGTAAACCACTGAACCGATCTGTGGATCTAGCCGCTGAAGGTTTCCACCAAGAGCCTGGTCTAGAATATTGCGATCCCTTCTTGTTCTCGCTTCGTATTCAGTAATTTTTCCCTGCCGAAAAAGATAGCCTACGTGTGTATGGTCCTCGGTTATTTGCGTGAATTCACCTTCTTTCGGCAAATAGTATATTCGGCTGTCTCCTACGTGGCCAAAATGCATGACCGAAGGCGTCAGCCAGCAAAGACTCAAGGTCGCACCCATGCCTCGGCATTCTTCGTAGTAGGTACCTATTTGCACCATCTCTTTGTGGATACGACTGAATAGCTCCGACAATATCTGACCGCATCCCCGATCAAGCCCCATGGCTCCCAGATAGAAGGTCTTGGGCAGCAACTCCGTAATCTTGTCGACCGCGATCCTGCTGGCAAATTCTCCAGCGTTCGCCCCGCCCATGCCGTCACTAACTGCGAATATGAAGTCACTTCCATCCATGGAAGCCGACCCATCCTTGCCTAAGTATCTAACTTCCTGTGCATCAAAATTTAGAGCGAGAAAGGCGTCTTCATTGTTGGCCCTGAATCGACCGACGTCGGTAAGTCCGTTCCAGCCGACCGAGAATGCATTCGATTGGCTATCGTTTTCGCTCATGGTCATTTCTAGAATCGGGCTGCAAAAGACCCTCCCCTTTTTCAAGGATCATAGCGTATTCAAAATCAATAATACAAAATCGGCCGAGACTGGGGTCATACGTGATGTTACGGGCAAAGGGATCCCCGTGCCGCACGCCAAAGTCGCGTTCAAGCTCTTGATAAAGTTCGGCCGTTCTTATCTTGCTGATCGAATCCTCAACGCGTGAACCGCAATTTGTAGTAACGAGACTCAGATCCTCATCATCCCATTCAAGAAGTTTTGGAACGAAGATACACCCTTTTTCCTCGAGGTACTGCAAGACTCTCACTTCATTAGTGTGGCGATCTTTAGCATCCGGTCCACGGAAGGTTTTTTGAACGCGACCGTCATATCCTATCCGAACCGAAGCTCGCTGTGTATCTTTAATCTCTCGCATGATCTATTTTGAGCGTTTGGGAGGGCGAAAATGAGCTATTTCCATAAATTATCAATTAGTTCGAAAATTTGTTGAATGTCGGCACATCTTTTGCTGCTTTCTTTACCTATTGCATTTTTGGCAACTTGCTCCTGAAGTTCGTAACACATCGTCAGGACAGTCAAACCCTCAAAAATTAACGACAATAATTATGGCTAAATACAAGCTCGAATACATATGGTTAGATGGCTACACGCCTGTTCCTAATTTACGCGGAAAAACGCGTATTGCTTCTGAAGAACCAAGTTCTCTCGATGATTGCCCTATGTGGGGATTCGACGGTAGCTCGACGCAACAGGCGGACGGTAGCGATTCCGACTGCATGCTGAAACCCGTTAAGCTCTATCCCGATGCCGGACGTAATAATGCCTTCATCGTCATGTGCGAAGTGATGCTTCCCAATGGCGATCCTCATCCAAGCAACCATCGTGCATCGATTATTGATGACGAAGACGCTTGGTTCGGACTCGAGCAGGAGTACTTTCTTTTTGAAGATGGACGTCCCTTGGGCTGGCCTGAGTCTGGGTACCCGGATCCACAAGGCAAATATTACACTGGAGTTGGGTATCAACATGTCGGCGGCCTTGCACGCGAGATCGTTGATGAGCATCTAGAGCTATGTCTGGCCGCTGGGATAAACCACGAAGGGATCAACGCTGAAGTTGCGAAAGGCCAGTGGGAATTCCAAGTTTTCGCCAAGGGTTCCAAAAACTGTGCCGATGACATCTGGGTGGCTCGCTATCTTCTTCAGCGTTTGACTGAGAAATACGAAGTAACCGTTGAGTATCACTGTAAACCCTTCCAAGGCGACTGGAATGGCTCTGGTATGCATTGTAACTTCTCGACCAAACACTTGCGTGAAGTGGGCGGCAAGGACTACTTCCTCGCTCTTATGGATGCTTTTGAGAGGAACAAGGAAGAGCACATTGCGGCCTATGGTCCCGACAATCACATGCGCTTGACAGGCCTTCATGAGACACAGTCTATCGACAAGTTTTCTTGGGGAGTCGCTGACCGTGGTGCCTCGATTCGCGTACCGCACGCTTTTGTTGCGGAAGACAGGTATCGGGGCTATTTAGAAGACCGTCGTCCCAACTCACAAGGCGACCCCTATCAGATTTGTTCTCGTGTTCTCAAAACGATTTCAGAGGTTCCTACCTCCTGATTGTATTTAAAAAATCTAGTTCAACAACGGTGTCGTAATCTGCGACACCGTTTTTCGTACACCAATCGGCTCCTATACTGCAAAGGGCTAAACTCTTAGAGCCACGTCGAGTCGGCTCCCGCGATCGTCCGCAAAAAGCCGCTCTTCGTCGCCATAGTAGTCACCAGATATGAGGATTTGAGGTAACGTTTTCAATCCATTCGAACGGCGTTTCATTTACAGGTATTTTTTCAAAGGTAATTTCCAACCAAAATGAAGGATACCTCCTTGTAACTAGAGAAAATGCTTTTCTCTTCAAAAAAGCGGGTGTCCTGCTTTGTGGAGGGGCAAAACAGGTTTCCAAACAATTCGATTTCTCGCTACTTAACTAGACTTAAGCTAGTCGTTGTATCCAGATTCTCCATGCGAGCTTAAGTCCAGGCCAGTAACCTCATCCTGCTCCTCGACCCTCAATCCAATCGTTGACTGGATTCCCTTGAGAATAATGTAGCTAATCACAAGCGTGAATAAGGCGACGATCAAGACCGCGAAAGCCTGTACACCAAGCTGCTTCCCTATTTCCAAACCTTCGACCTTTCCACCAAGAGCAGGGGCTCCAAACACGGCAACCAGCAGAGTCCCGACAAATCCACCCACACCGTGCACACCAAATACATCGAGCGAGTCATCGTACTGGAACTTACTTTTAATTTTGGTACACATCCAATAGCACAAGAGCGCAGAGCAAATACCGATTACGATAGCTCCCAATGGGCCGACCGAACCGCTAGCAGGAGTAATCGCTGCCAATCCAGCGATAGAACCGGTTGCCGCACCAAGTAAACTGGGCTTGCCATTCCTCATCCATTCGATGGCCATCCATCCCAGAGTCGCACTCGAAGCAGATAAGTGAGTCACCAGAATCGCCATAGCGGCATCTCCATTCGCTCCAAGTGCACTACCCCCGTTAAATCCGAACCAGCCTACCCACAACATACCGGCTCCGGTAACTGTCATCGCCAGATTGTGAGGCAGTATCTGTCCTTTCGGGTAATCACGACGCTTGCCAACCATGATACATGCAAGTAGTGCTCCAACCCCAGCAGTGATGTGAACAACCAGTCCACCTGCGAAATCGATGACACCCATGTCCGCCAGATAGCCACCGTCACCTCCCCAAATCATGTGGCAAACTGGAAGGTAAACCAAAACGCCCCACAGCCCGCAGAACCAGAGCATGGCGGAGAACTTCATTCGCTCTGCAAAAGCCCCAACCATCAGTGCTGGCGTGATGACAAAGAACGTCATTTGAAACATGGCGAACAACGGCTCGGGTATCGTCCCCAATTCCGAGTCAGCCGCTACTCCGTTCAGAAAAGACTTGTCGAATCCGCCGACAAAGGCATTCCAACCTACCTTCCCCTCTTCCATACCCGCAGTTGAAAATGCCATGCTATATCCGACAACTAGCCAAATAACGCTCATGAACGCCGTGAGGACAAAACAATGCATTAGGACCGAAAGCACATTTCTGCCTCGAACGAGACCCGCATAAAAAAGAGCCAGTCCCGGTATAGTCATGAAAAGCACAAGCGCACTGGAAGTTAAGATCCAAGCAGTATCGCCTGTATTGATGGAACTGAGACCTTGGCCCTGAGCCAGAGCAGGAAAAAGGATCGGTAGCAAAAGGGCGCCACCTAGAAGATTTCGACGTGTTAGGAACATAGTGAGGGTTTTAGTTTTTACAGGAGAACCTTATACGCAAGATCCAATGGACCCAGAAACTGTTTCGAAACTGGAAAAGGAATTCAACGGAAAAGCGTACCTTCGAGTACTTTGTATCAAAAGGACCAACCAAGAAGCCGGTAAAGGGAAAAGATGTTCTGGTTGAGTGCCTTGGCTAATATTGCACAGTGAAAGCCATTTCCCAGGACTAGAGGGAAATCTCCGTCGCTTTCAAAAAACAACCACGATTGGGAATGAGTCCTGCAGACTACATTATCATTCCTAACGTCTCTGCCTATTCGCGTATTCCGAATTTGGAACCTTTGAGTGCAGTACTTCGCACCAAACAGCTTGAATAACCCAAACTCCGAACAAACAAGGAAGAATTGATATCACTCCACTCGTAAAAGGACTGCTTCGAATCAATTCAAGGACAGTGGGAATGAGCATGAAAGCGGAAAACCGATAGCACCAGAATTGTTTTGCCGCTAGTCGTTCCCGTGAACCAGGAAGGCCCGCATTACCCAAACCAGGTTTGAGGCGGCGGGCTACGTGACCAAAGTACCGCCCGTAGAAGTAGGCATAGGCAACCCAAATTAATCCCCATAGCCCTCTACCTGCCAGTCCTGTCGTTTCTTGATCCACCGTATCGTCGGCTAGCCTGTAAAACAGGCTATGGAGTTAGTACCTGAAAAATCAATATGGTTCCGACTTTGCGATGCCCCTCGAGGCAAAATTTACTGGATTTTTTCTCTCGATTTCGCAATTCTTAGGGTGATGGAGTCTACAAACGATGAGGTTTTAGATATTTTCAGGTCAACAGGTGCTCTTCTAAAAGGGCACTTCATTCTGAGATCAGGACTAAGAAGCGAACACTTTTTTCAATGTGCCCAAGTTTGCCAGAATATGGCGGAGGTCACACGGCTAATCGAACTACTTAAACCTAGACTGGAAAAGCTGACCTTCAAAACCGTTCTAGCTCCCGCTATGGGTGGACTAGTGGTAGGACAGGAGATCGCGCGGCAGTTTAACGCCCGTTACATTTTCGTGGAGAAGGAGAACGAACGCCTCGTACTCAGGCGAGGCTTCAAGATCGAGCCAGACGAGCCCATCCTCATCGTTGAGGACGTCATTACACGTGGCGGGAGGGCTCAGGAGGCAGTGGATATAGTCAGATCGAATGGTGGAGAGGTTGCTGCGATCTCAGTTCTAGTCGATCGTAGCGAAGGGAGAGCAAACTTTGACTGCCCGCTCGTCTCCCTTCTCGAGATGAGCTTTCCTACCTACGATCCCGATGAACTCCCTGAACATCTGAAATCGATCCCTGCTTTCAAGCCCGGAAGCTAAGAGGCGAACACCTAGCTCAGCGTAATCCACTCCCCGCCGGCATTAAACGAATTACGGGCGGCGTCGGTGAATTTCATGTATTTCAATCCATCCGCGAAGTTTGTGAGCGATACCGGTTTCCCTTCCCGTATGCTTGCAATGAAATCGGCCTCTACATTCCAATCGGCAACGTCCTCTTCTTGCGGTTCGACGATCTGCTCTTCTTCATCTATTAACGAACGGTAGAGCGTGCCGGTTTTTAAATCCAACCTAATCGTACCCTTGGCACCACTGATGGCGTACTCGTCTCTTCCACTTCCAAATTCGACCCCACTCATAATACCGGTTAATTGAAGCCCATCGCCGTAATCCGCGACGAATATTAGGCTTTCCGGAATTTTTACCGCTCTAAGTCCACCTGCTTCGGCATTGTCACGGTTCTTTGAGAAAATACGTCCATACGACCACAATCGACTTGGGCTTCTTTGGATCCAGCGTTGCACGACCTCGTAGTAAATCCCTAACATCATTGTATTGTTGCCACTGTATTCAATATTCTGGCGCCAATTCATGGGATCCCGCTCATTGGCGTTCATTGGCAAAGTCTTGATTACACTGATTTCCCTAAGATCACCCAGTTCGCCAGATTCGAGGATTTTCATAATGGTCTGATCCCACTTAAGAGTAAAGGGAGAAGGCACGATCTGAGCGACGACTTCAGGGCGAGACAACGAGGCGTTCAGCATTTCTTCTGCCTCTTTTTCATTCATTGCCATTCGAGCCTCGGTTAGCACATGTTTGCCAGCTTTTAAGGCAGCAATCGTTATTGGTGCATGCAGGTAGGGCCATGTGCCAATGCAAACCGCGTTAATCGAATCGTCTGCGACGACTTCCTCCCAGCTACTAGCAATTCGACCGATTCCAAACTCGTCCGCCGCTTTCCGCGAGGAAGATTCAGAGCGATTGCATACCACATCGATGCTAACGCCTTCAATCGATTGTAGGCCAGGAATGTGTTTCAGCTTTGTATTAGTGCCAGCACCGATGACACCGATTCGGATGTTTTCTGATATCGCCATAATTCTTAGTAAGCATCTATTTCCTTGAAGCATTAGCAATCATAGAATGATAGAGGCTTCGATCCATGCGATCGCCGTATTCCTTCTTCAGCATTTCCTAAACTCGATCTCGATTTATGTAATGGTCCGATAGATACGGTTTTATTTTTTGTTCAAAGGAATCACGAAACAGCCGAGTTAGCTCAATTTTCCACCCTTCCTCATTGATGAAGTGTAAACTCAAACCTGTCGGTGATCCTAGACGAAGCAGTTGGCCAGCCGTTATGCCATTAATAAAATCTACTTTCCCTAAGGCCGTTTTGAAGAATAGTTCGCCTAATGCCTGTTTCAGATATCCACTGACGGCATGGTTCTGTTTTCCCGAATCAAGGGCCTCGTTCCAGTCTTGCCAATCTGCGAGTGACCAAGAGTCAAGGTGCATTCGCAAGACCAGAATCAAGTACCGATCAAAGGGAGTCAGTTTTTTCAGCGATTTTTCGTCCCCACGAATAATCCAGGGTTCAAGGCCATGAAAATACTGAACCGAGTTCCGACTGGCGAAGCTATCAAGTTGGTTTAGTTCCCCTCTTCCAAGGGCAGAATCAAACGCGGCGAAAACGTCATGAGGGGACTCTTCCGGACGGGAACATCCAAACAACAGGAGCACAAGGCCTCCAATAAACAGTACGGAAACCGGTCGTGAAATCGAACAATTGCCCCTAGGGTATATCACAAATTTCTGTAATGCAATCTACCTGCTAATGAATCTATGTCTCTCGCCAGTCGATCAATTCAATCTGTATGACCCTTTGATTACCAAAGGAATTCCAGGCTAGGCGATAGGCAATATCAACCGGCTTATTCACAACTGGAACTCGGTGGGCCATCTCCCACGCGACCCCATTTATGACTCTGCCTCGTTTATCGGATAAGTAAAATCTAAAGTGCTTCTCTTTGAAAACTTTAGGTTTTTGTTGAAAAACGACCCGCTTTGTAGCAAAAATAGGCTCTGGATTTTCTCGACCAAACGGCTGCAGAAGGGAAAACTCGTCCATAAACTCTGCCGATGCCTCCTCGAGTTTAAGATAGGTGGATAGCTTGACCGCCTTTTCGTACTTATGGGTTTCGGTAAAATTCTTGATGGACCGATCGAAAAACGACCGTAAATCCTCCACGCTTTCAATTAGTGTGCTCAAGCCGATTGCCATGGGGTGCCCTCCCCAGCTTTCCAGATTGTCGGAAAAGTCCTCGAGCACCTCCACCAAATTGACTCCCTCCACACTACGTCCAGACCCCTTCGCGAATTCCCCATCTTTTCCAAGGACGATACAAGGCCGGTCATATGCCCGTGAAAGGCGACTGGCAACGATACCAACTACTCCTGGATGCCAGTCATCCCCATAAACCACAATCCCGTGACTCTCGGACTGATGCGACTCAACTTGCCTCATAGCCTCTTCTACGATATTTTTTTCGATCATTCGACGCTCGCGGTTGAACGAGTCCAACTTCAAAGATGTCTCCATACAATAAGAGGCGTCATCGCTTAACAAAAGCTCCACTGCCAACGCCGCGTCCGCGAGTCGTCCACTCGCATTGATGCGGGGTCCGAGCTTAAACGATATATCAACCGGTCTCACTCCGTGGCGGGCCGTCATTCCAGATACATTCATCAGACTGCTCAGACCCTTTCGTTTGGTCTGAGAAAGTGCTTTCAGGCCGATGCGTGTAAAGATCCGGTTCTCTTTGGTTAGCGGTACTAGATCGGCAATCGTCCCCATGGATACAAAGTCGAGATAGTCTTTCAATATAATCTCAAAAGCCCGTGCCTCTTGGCGTTCCCGCTTTAACTTTAAAACTCCATGGACAAGTTTAAATACCAAGCCGACCGTACAGAAGTTCAAAGTTTGACATTCCTCCTCTCCAAATACGTGCGGATTGACAAGCAACACCCCTTCCGGCAAACGAGTCTTTGCCTGGTGGTGATCCACGATAAGCAAATCGCATCCCCGAGACAAAATGTACTGGGCCTCCTCAAAAGAGTTTGTCCCGCAGTCCAGAGCAATAAACAGATCCGCTTTGTCCCCGCAGTTTAGGGCCCGTTCTGCTGCCTTGCGACTTAGCCCATACCCTTCTTCGCTACGAAGTGGGACAATGAATTTCGGGTACGTATTGAACCTTTGGAGTATATCCACAAGCAATGCGGTACTTGTGACTCCGTCGACATCGTAGTCTCCACAAATTACGATTCGTTGACCTTGGTCGATCGCTTGGCAAATGCGATGAGCCGCTTTTTCAAGGTTATGTATTTCGAATGGGTCGGATATTTCACTAAGGTGCGGGTAAAGAAATCGCCTGGCTTCGTCGCTGTCCTCAAATCCAGCCTTCGCCACGAGCTCTGCGGTTGAGGGACTAATGTTGAGCTTTCTGCACAACGTCCCAACTATAGATGCAGGAGATGGTTTGTATTCCCAACGAGCCAAGACAGTTATCAGCTGCCCTCCTTGACTTCTTTGGCACCAGCCTGCCACTCGTATTCGGGTGCAATATCGTGGCCCTTCTCGACGCTGCGGCGATCGCCTTTGTGCCACCAGTAAAATACAGGGCTAGCGATGAAGATCGAAGAAAAGGTTCCCGTCATTATGCCGATCATGAATGTGAAGGCGATGTCACTCACTACTCCAGTCCCAAAAACGTACAAGGAAACCGCTGCTAGTAATGTCGTAAAACTGGTTAGCAAAGAGCGTGAGAGAACCGCATTCAAAGCAGAGTTCACAATGTCGCGTAACTTAGCGGTTGGCTTTAGCTGTAGCTCTTCACGTATCCGGTCGAAAACGACAATGGTATCATTGAGAGAGTAACCCACAATTAGCAGAATGGCCGCAATCATAGGAGCGGTAAACTGGTGACCTGGAACCATGACAAAAACGCCAACCGTCAAAAGGATGTCGTGTACCGTCGCCACTATCGCACCTACCCCATAGCCAATTTCAAACCTGACAGCGATGTACAATAGGATGAGACCTAGGGAAATCCCAATCGCGATTATGGCATTCTTCTGAATTTCCTTGCCGATCGACGGCCCGATTTCATTGGTGCCGACTGCTTCGAAATTGGCTTTCGGAAAGGCGTTCTCCAGTGCGGCCAAGACCTTAGGACTTTCCTCGAACGGTGTCTGCAGTTTCAGCACTTCCACACCTCCGCCTAGCGGTGTTATGTACTGAGGCGTAACTTCACCAAGCTCCTGCTCAACAACGATCCGGTATATCTCCGATTCGTCTATCTTGGATTCGTATGCGAGTGAAACCTCGTCACCCCCGGTAAAGTCGATACCGAAAATCTTGTCCCATTTTGTATAAATTCCGACAACGCCAATTAGGACGACACACCACGAAATCGCAAACGCGGGTTTGCGAAAATTCAGGAAGGGAAACTTAGGATTTCTAACGACAGAAAGCATCTTAAACTTCTTCATCAGGTTGGTCTCGATGAGAAGCTCCAGTAATAGGCGATTAACAATCAAAGCACAGAACATAGTCGTTACGACACCGATCGCAAGAGTCAGACCGAAACCCTTAACCGGCCCGGTTCCATAGACGAACATGACGATGGATACGAGAAACGTCGTTACGTTGGCATCGAAGATCGTCGAAAACACCTTTTCAAATCCGCCCAAGAGCGATGATTTCAGTGTCTTACCCGTTCTCATTTCCTCTCGAATTCGTTCAAAGATGAGGATGTTGGCATCAACCGCCATACCAATGGTCAGGATCACCCCTGCAATTCCCGGCAATGTTAGGGTCGCTCCAACACTAGCAAGCGCCCCCAAAACGATCCCTAAATTGAGAACAACGGTAATCAGAGCAACCACACCACCAACCATGTAGTAGACGGTCATAAATGCAGCGACCAACGATACACCCCAGGTTGCGGCCCGCTTTCCAGATGAGATCGACTCCTTTGCGAGGGTGGGTCCCACTTCGTAGAGTTCGGCCACCTCGAGTTTAAACTCAAGCGGATTATTGAGCACATTGGCCAAATCGATGGCCTGTCGTTGCGTGAAACTTCCTGAAATCGATGCCCGCCCCCCGAGAATGGGCTCGTTCACATTTGGCGCTGAGTACAGCTTTCCATCTAGAACGATAGCCAAGCGACCTTGGCCCGCCAGCTTTGTGGTTATTTCCCCAAATCGTTTTGCCCCTTCACTACTGAAGCTCAGCGAGATCTCGTATCCGCCGACTGAATTCTGAACTGGGTTGGCGTTGTCCACATATTTACCAGTGAGGGCCGGATATCGACTAACGTAAAGATCTTCCTCAACAAACCGGTCGCCGGATTCCCGCGACAAGGTCATCGCTTGGTACCCGTAGGGTTCGGGTTGAATACCAGGCCTGTCGGTTAGGTGCACTTCGCGAAAGTCCAGTAGAGCTGGCCGTTTGATCTCTTCCAAGATTTCAGGATTGTCCTTGATACTGATTCCGGCCAACTGGACCTCAATCCGGTCGTCGCCGACGAGCCGGACAATCGGTTCGGATACGCCGTACAAGTTCACACGGCTCTGCATGATCTCGATAGCCTTGGAAAGTTTCTCCTCTCTCTCAATCTTTTCAATGCCCTCCAAAGCAGCCGGATCGACTTGAAGCGTCATAGCCACACCACCGGCAAGGTCCAGTCCTTTTCTCAGGTTGGCCTTCGAAACCCTCAACAAGGCGTTTAGCAAAATTCCGTTTCGCTTTTCGATGTTGTTAAGTGATGACTCGAGCGAGATTTGCGGAAAGTACTGCGACAGGTCAATACGCTCATCGTTACTTATCTTTTTCAGAGCCATGTAGACGCTTACCATCTCATCATCCGTTCGGGTCAATGCCTGAGATCGGTCAAGAATCTGATGAAACTCTTCGCTTTCAGAAGCCGTGCGCAAATACTCACCAAAGTCCTGGTCCTCCCAAGGGATTAGATAAGAGAGGGAGATTGCGACGATGACGATGGTCGCAATAAGTTTCCAAAGGTGCTTTCCGGACATGATTCGAAAGTTTGATTTCCTTATAAACGACAAAACCGCCAAAAGGGGCGAACACTAATGAATGTTTGTAGGGCCAGGAGGACTCTCATTCGCTGGAGAGAACCGTGGCAACTGCAGATTTGGTGATCTCGATTTTCGTGCCTTCCGCTACGCGAAGGACAAAACGATCGTCCTTCACGTTGGTGATGGTCCCATACAAACCACCTGAAGTAACGACATCAGCTCCTGAAGTGAGCTCAGTTATCATTTTCTGATGCTGCTTCTGCTTTTTTCGCTGGGGAGCGATGATAAGGAAATACATGGCTGCGAACATGAGAAGAATGGGCCACATTCCAGCAAGCGGGTTCGCACCCCCGCTCGGGGCTGCCTGAGCAATAATTGGTACTATAAGATCCATCTGTTGAGACATAAAAGTTTGCTTTGAAAGGTTTCTTGAAAAATGAAGTTGGATACTCAATCCAGCCGCATTTCAAAAAGCAAGCGAAGAAGAAGGGGGCTAAAACAAAACCAAGCCTAGATTTACCATCCTCAAAGAGCCCAAGCTCTCTAAACTTTACCGTTGTGAACACCTCCCATTCAAACAGCTGGACTGTAGCCGATTCAAGAGAACTCTATGGTTTCAAACGGTGGGGCAAACCTTACTATGGCATCGACTCGGACGGGTGCCTCTGTGTCAACCCAGCCGGCGACGAACGGTCCGTCTGGATCATCGACGTCGCCAAGGAAGCTTATTCCCTATTCAATCACGGCTATCTAGACTTGCAAGGTCGTGTCCAGGCCGAGTCACTTTTCTGGCAAATTTGCCAGAAACTTGAGAAAAGTGCGGGAAAGGGATACATTCCTGAAGAACTGGTCGAATTGAAGCAGATCTTAGCCGATCAGTACATTTACAATTTTTCCGTTTTCCAATCAATCCTAGATCACTGGGCCTTAGATCAGTTGTTTCCAGTGGCTCCGTTGACCCGTCTGAAAGAGCGTCTATCCGTAAGCGCCATTCTAGTAGATATCACTTGCGACAGCGACGGGAAGATCTCCAAATTCATAGACCTTGAGGACGAAAAAGAATATTTACCGCTACATTCCGTCAAAAAAACGAGCTCTACTTCCTTAGCTTTGTTTTGATTGGAGCTTACCAGGACATCATGGGTGATAATCACAATCTATTCGGCCGCGTTAACGAGGCACCCGTATTTCTCGAAGAAGATGAAGACGACGGCGTTTTCATCGAGGACACAATCAGGGGTGACCGCGTTAAAGATGTGCTAGAAGGCGTCCAGTTCAAATCCGACATGCTTTGTCGACTGATGAAAAAGTATATCGAAAAGGCTACAAAAAGTGAACTGGTAAAACCGAGACAAGGGGTCAAGTTCATGGAGATGGACGAAAATATTATGCAGAAAAAGACCTACATGGAATTCTCAAAGAAACCCAAAAAGAAGACGGGGCAGAAAAAGCAAGCCAATATCTACTCGGATATGAATCCCACAATCTAGACACCGTGGAACCTGAAAACAATATAGTATTCTTCGATGGAGAGTGTGGACTCTGCGACACCTGCGTTCGATGGATCATGGCGATCGATGATGCAAGGGTAATCCGGTTTGCCCCCCTTCAGGGCGAAACCGCTGTGAGACTGTTGCCAAAGGATTTGCGTCTCGAAGAGAACCTGAAGACGATCGTCTATCTAGCACCGGACAACGAGCGGTACTTGAAATCCGATGCCGTGATTGAAATTCTTAGTAGAATTGGTGGTTTCTGGAAAGCGTGCAGAATAGGGAAGCTACTCCCGACTGGATTCCGAGACTGGTTCTACGATCGTATTGCTGAAAGACGGCGGTCACTAGTTTCGAAAGCGTCCTGCCCTATTCCAAGTGCCGACCAGCAGACCCGTCTACTGCCCTAGAATCTGGGATGAGGATCCAAGCCGCAACTGGAATTAGTCGCATCAAAAGCGTTTCAATTGCTCGCTTGCCTTTCATTTTCCAACCGTCATAAGAGGCAATCTTTTAACTTGGGACATACCGAAAATTCTAAAAAAATTATCATGACGACTGACATCATTGACATCAATGCCCGCGAAATCATCGATTCTCGCGGCAATCCCACCGTCGAAGTTGACGTCATACTCGCTTCAGGAATCGTTGGCCGCGCCGCGGTCCCTTCCGGAGCCAGTACAGGCGAGAATGAAGCCCTCGAGCTTCGAGACGGCGCGTTACCAGTACAACAAGTCTCAAAGGGCGCGAGTAGTCGCTATCTGGGCAAGGGCGTGCTCAAAGCAGTCTCAAATATCCATGACAAGATTCTTCCCGAGATCGTAGGTATCGACGCCTGCGATCAAGTATCCGTTGACGGAGCGATGCTCGCTCTAGATGGCACCAAAAACAAAGCGAAGCTCGGAGCAAATGCCATTTTAGGTGTTTCCCTTGCTGCAGCTAAGGCCGCTGCTCAAGCTTCAGGTCTCGAACTTTACAAGTACCTGGGTGGACCAAACGCGAAGGTTCTTCCCGTACCGATGATGAATATTTTGAATGGCGGAGCTCACTCCGACGCTCCGATCGATATTCAGGAATTCATGATCATGCCCAAGGGAGCGAGCAGTTTCCGGGAAGCCCTCCGTATGGGAGCGGAAATTTTCCATGCACTTAAAGGTGTTCTCAAGGCAAATGGACTGTCGACGGCCGTGGGTGACGAGGGCGGATTTGCCCCGGCACTAGGCTCCAACGAGCATGCTCTAGAGGTAATCGCTGCCGCGACTAAGAAAGCTGGATACAAACTGGGTAAAGACATTTTTATCGCTTTGGATGTAGCTGCTAGCGAATTCTACAAGAAAAGGAAGTACGTATTCGACAAGTCTGACGGATCCAAGAAGAACAGCACCGAAATGGTGGCCTTTTTAAAGGACTTGGCCGATCGCTTTCCTATTATTTCAATCGAAGACGGATTGGACGAGAGCGACTGGAAAGGCTGGAAACACCTAACCGATGAGATGGGTGCCACGACTCAGCTCGTAGGAGATGACCTTTTCGTTACGAACACTGAGTTCCTCAAAAAGGGAATCGATCTCGGAGTAGCCAACTCAATTTTGGTTAAGGTCAATCAAATTGGGTCCTTGACCGAAACTTTGGACGCTATCGAAATGGCCAAGCAGGCTTCCTACACTTCAGTCATTTCCCACCGTTCGGGCGAAACAGAAGACACCACCATCGCGGACATCGCAGTGGCAACCAATGCCGGCCAAATCAAAACCGGCTCCCTTTGCCGCAGCGACCGAGTCGCAAAGTACAATCAACTTCTTCGCATCGAAGAGGAGCTGGGTCCAAATGCGGTGTACGGCGGCAAGCTGTAAGACTCGCGGACTACCCCATTTCGAGGCTCGCGGTATCACTGCTGCGAGCTTCTTCAATTCCTTCGGGCCAGCACTGGCAAATCATCGCTTCGTTTCAACTGCTCGGTGTCGTCCGGACAGTATCCCTCTTACATTTAGTTTTTCTTCGGCCAAAACCGCATAGCAAATGCTCATTATATTCGACGTAGATGGAACCCTTATCAGTGGTGAAGAATATGACTGGAAATCCTTCAACGCCGCCTTTACTGAAATAACAGGGAAAACCTTTTCGGTTGAATTTTGGAAAACGCTCGACGAAGTGACCGCCTCGGCAATCGTGCACGAGGGCTTGTCTGAGTTAGACATCGAGGAGCGGACTCGTATTGAAGGTCTGGTTAAGAACCGTTGCCTCGAAAATCTGAAAGTCGAGAGACAGAGAACCCCCAACGCATTTTTCAGCACCTATGAAACAAGGGAGCTTTTGGAGTATCTTAGGGAACACCACGAATATGACATAGCCATCGCTACTGGTGATTGGTATGACACGATTCGATATAAACTAGAAGTAGCGGGTATCGATTTGGAGCGCTTTATTCACGCAACCTCTTCGGATGCACCTATCCGCTCAGAAATCATTTCTATCGCGGCGGAACGCTCTTTCCGGCCATTGGAAGACGTCGTTTACGTCGGCGACGGCACCTGGGATATCCGGGCCTGCAGAACCTTGGGCATTCCCTTTATCGGAACCGGAAGCCGAATCGAGGCACTTGAAAGCCAAGGAGCCACCTGTATACTTCCCCAAATTCGAAAGGATCCGTTTCTCAAAATTCTATCGGAAATCAAAAACGGAGCTCGCTAGGGAATTCAAATCGCCACGGTTTCGGAATTCACTCACATGAACAAATTGGGAAAGATCGCGGACACGATCAGTACCTCAATTATTCCAATAACGCCAATAAACGCCAGCAAGGCTGACCAGGTACGCAGTGTTTCCTTTTCTGTGAAACCGCTGAGCTTGCAGACAATCCAAAATCCACTGTCATTCATCCAGGATCCTACTTGAGACCCAAAGGCAATGGCAGCAAAAAGGTAAATCGGACTGTAGTCGAGATCGATTCCGCTGCCAATGATCGCTGCAACGATTCCTGAGGTCGTAATCATGGAGACGGTTCCCGAACCCTGAGCTACTTTGAGTACGGCTGCGACAACCCAGGAGAGGATAATCAGCGACAACCCCGTATCCTTGGAAGCCATTCTAATAGCATCGCCTACTCCTGCATGACGTATCATGGCCCCAAATGCCCCCCCAGCCGAGGTGATGAGAATGATCGTACCCGCGGTTCCCAGCGGACCTTCCATCACATTTCCCAACGACTTAAGACTTACGCCCTTTTGCTTCGCTAGCGTATACAGCGCTATCAGAGTCCCAATGAACATAGCGACGTTTTTGTTTCCAAGAATCTCCATCGCACTGTAAAAGGTCCCTTCTGTGGTCCAAATCGCCAAAAAGGATGTGAAAGCTATCAGAAAGACCGGAAGCGCTACCGGCAACATAGATACGAGAAATGAAGGGAGCTCATTGTCCTTTTTCGACACGATCGCCTCGATATCGGCAATTTTAATGCCAGGACTCTCACGAAACTGAATATTCATTCGGCCATCAAGCCACTTGCCAAAATAGAGACCTGCAAATGCAGGAATGACACCCAATCCAATTCCCGATAAAATAGTGAATCCAAGATTTAGGTTCAATGTTTCCACCATTACTAGAGGACCTGGAGTCGGCGGGACTAATCCATGTGTAATTACCCCTCCACTACACGTCGCCATGACAAAATAAAGGTAGTGTTTACCTAAACGGAATGCGAGCGCCTGAGCCAAAGGGATGAGGAGAAAAAATACGGTGTCGAAAAATACCGGTATAGACAAAAAGAAGGAGCATAAAACTAGTGCCACGCCAGCTCGTTTCTCACCCAGCGTTCTGACCATACCGCGAACAATCCTGTCAGCCGCACCACTTTCCATCAGGCTGACCCCAATAATCGCCGCCAAAGCGATTACCCAAGCGATCTTACCCGCAGTTGAGCCAAACTCAGTCATCGACAATCCAATCGCAGTTACGATATGATTATCTCCTTCGCCTCCTGGAAGACTTGATGAGAGCGCACCGACCAACACTGCTGCCAATATCAGCGAAATAAAAGCGTGTATGCGAAACACTGCGATAGCTACGACTACGAAAAGTATTCCAAGAACCAATACAGTGAACGGCCAGTAGGATCCAGAAGCTTCCGTTTGAGCGAGAAGATGCAAATGCATAGAGAAGAGGTAGCGAATGTGGAGTTGATAGAAATTATTCCATTTTAGGAAAATTAATTCAAAACCCTGAACACCAAGAGCGTCCCGGCAACCAAAATTTGCCAAAAAGAAGCCCTATCGAGTGTTAAACAAGATTCAAAAATGGAGGAGGGAAGGATTTGATTATCCCTATCCAGCTGCATTGGAACGTGCTCTTTTCCCCTATTTAATGAAAATCAGCCCAACCTCAAACTACAAACATTCTAGAATAAACGAACGATAAAGCACCCCCAGTGCGAGCCCCAGTTGAATGGAATCGGGCGATCTACGAGCACCGACCCAATAGCTTCTTACGCTTATTCTTCCAGCGCCTCTTCAATCACAGGACCAATCACGCTTGCCCACAGAGCGTTTCCCTTGTCGCTTAGATGAAGCCCATCCTTAGCGAACAAACTTTCGTCTGGTGGCGATCCCGTAGCTAGCATCGGTGTAGCTATATCCGCATAGTAAAGAGCTTTACTATTGGCCGCCAACGTCTGGACCTCTTGATTCACAGTTTCCATTTTATTCCAAAGACTCGCCCGCTTGATACTGGGTTTAATGGGGATGTACACGACCTTAGTTCCCGGCAGCTTGACTCTTACCTGGTTCGCAAACGTCTCGAAATCCTTGACAACCTGTTCCGTCGACTTGCCCGCTCCGATATCGTTGTCCCCTTCGTACAGCACAATGACCTTCGGCTTGTAAGGTGAAACGATGCGATCAAAAAAATAGATACAATCCGATGTTTGCGAGCCGCCAAATCCCCGGTTGATGGAATCGATCTCCGGAAACGCTCTTGCCGTATCCCAGCGGCGAATCGATGAGCTTCCGAGAAAGAGGACTTTGCCATGTTCAGGCATGGAAGCCTTATCTGCCGCTTCAAATGCGGCAATGGCATCGTCAAAGCGATGCGGATCCGCCACTACTTCATCCGCGAAAGCGTTCGGAAACAAACCTCTAAGCAAAATTAAAGCACCAAAAACTGCTTTTGCGAAAAGAAAGAAATGCTTAATACCGCTAACTACCCTCAACTTATTTTTTAAATGTTTAATGATCATCGCGTCAACTCAGTGACGAAAATTCTTATCGATTTTAAAACTTGAAAACCACTGCAGAACCCTGAACAGGCACTAAGAGACAAACATCGATTTTACTAATCTCAACAGAAATCGAACATTGCCAAAGGCAGGCGAATCAAGCAAAGAATGGAATAGTTAAGGGCGTTATATCTACGATACTTTGTGAGATTAGAACGATTAATACCTTCTGTTTAATTGAAGTACCACCTCAATTATATTCGTCAGCTGTTTCATCAAGAAATAATCAAAAAATACCGGAGAAGTAGTAGTCGCAAGACACTCAACTCACATGAAGCTTTCACTAAAAAAAGCCAAAAGGCCTAATCGACGTTTATCGGTCTCAACCATAATTCTTTCATTCGTCCTTTGGGGAAGCAACAAAACTGAGCCCTCTACACAAGACATAAATTTTATGTCTTTCAATATTAGATATGGGACAGCCGACGATGGTGAAAACCACTGGAACGAGCGCAAACCGCTCGTATTTAATGTATTCACCGATCACGCTCCTGATGTGATAGGTTTGCAGGAAGCCCTCGATTTTCAGATCGAAGAGATACTGGAGAAGCATCCCCAATTTGCATATGTCGGAATCGGCCGAGAGCCTGATGGCCAAGGCGAGCACTGCGCTATTCTTTACTCAAAAGATTTATTTGAAATCTTGGAGCAAGATACGTTTTGGCTTTCGGATACACCCGAAACGCCATCTTGCAGCTGGGGAAACAAGCTCTTTCGGATATACACCTACGCGCGAATAGAAAACCGTGCCAACGGATCTCGATTCTACATTTTCAACACCCATTTTGACCACAGATCGGAGAGTGCCCGCGAAGAAAGTGCCCGCTTCCTGGTTGAACAAATCGCCAACCGCAAGCACCCAGAAGATCCCTATATCCTAATGGGCGATTTTAATGCTGGCGAAGATCAAACTCCGATCCTCACTCTCCTCGGTAAAAACAAGGCGTGGCCACACTCCAACGAGGCTCCTTTGGTCGACACCTTTCGCGTCCTCCACCCGGATGCACTTAGCGTGGGAACCGGAAACAAGTGGAAAGGAAAAGTAGACGGGAACAAGATCGACTATGTGTTCGCCGCCCCCACCATCAACGTAATAAAGGCGGAGATCATTCACAATAATGATAACGGCCGCTACCCTTCCGACCACTACCCCGTAACAGCTAAGGTCCGCTTTTGAGACTATGAGTAACGCATGGGGCTAAGCCGTTGGGCGGTAATTCAATCCTGAGACAAATCCTAAGTTAGGTACTTTCTTACCCTTTAAAGCTAACAACCAATCGTCTTCGGACTGCTGCCAAAACCACGATCTTCCTGAATCTTAGGTCTTATTTTATCGCCAATGGTTTTAGTTTCCAGATCTTGCTAGCGTACTCGCTTATAGTCCGATCCGAAGAGAACTTACCCACACGTGCTGTATTTAGTATTGCCATACGAGCCCAGCGACTCTTATCTTTAAAAGTTTCATCCACCTTTTCTTGGCACTCGCAATATGCTTTAAAGTCTGCCAATACCTTAAAGGGGTCCCCTCCTTCCAGCAGGCTGTCTTTTAAAGGTTTTAGTACTCCTGGTTCGCCCGACGAAAAGTAGTTTGACCCCACCCAATCGACGATCGCCTTCAGGTTTTTATCCTTATTGTAGTATTTGGAAGGGTCATACCCTTTCTTATCAAGCTCCGCAACTCCATCAACATCAAGCCCAAAGATAAAGATATTGTCGTCTCCTACCTCCTCTTTGATCTCAATATTCGCTCCGTCAAGTGTTCCAATGGTCAACGCCCCGTTGAGCGCCAGCTTCATGTTCCCAGTGCCCGAAGCTTCCTTGCCAGCAGTAGAGATTTGCTCCGATAGATCTGCAGCTGGGATAATTCGAGCGGCCAAGGAAACGCGGTAGTTGGGAAGAAAAGCCACTTTCAGTTTTCCGCCAATTCGCTCGTCGTTGTTGACGATGTCACCTACTGCGTTGATCGCCTTGATGATCGTTTTGGCAAGATAGTAACCTGGTGCTGCCTTGGCTCCAAAAATGAATACACGCGGGACGATATCGAGGTTTGGATTTTGCAGCAACTTACGATACAAGTGCAGGATGTGCAATAGGCTCAGATGTTGACGTTTATACTCATGAAGTCGTTTTATCTGCACATCAAACATTGCCGCAGGATCGACTTCTATTCCACAATCTTGCTTGATGACCTCAGCGAGAGCAACCTTATTGGCGTATTTAATATCCATATACGCCTTTTGGAAGGAATTGTCATCCGCATACCTTTCCAAACCCTGAATCTCATTTAGATTCTTGCTCCAAGTTTTTCCAATCTTTGAATCTATCAAACGCGACAATTCCCGATTACAGGCCCGCAGCCAGCGGCGCGGAGTGATTCCATTCGTCATGTTGGTAAACTTCCCTGGGTAAAGAGCTTCAAAAGTTGGGAAAAGTCGGGTTTTGAGCAACTCCGAGTGAATCGCTGCCACCCCATTGACCGTATGACTCGCAACCACAGCCAGGTTGGCCATGCGAACCATCTTGGGGTGACTCTCTTCGATGATCGACACATCGCGCTTCATAGCATTGTCCCCCGGCCATTTCTCTTCCACCGTATCCATAAGCCGACTATTAATATCGTAAATAATATTTAGATGGCGAGGGAGTACCTTTTCAAAAAGAGGTACACTCCAGCGTTCGAGAGCTTCCGGAAGCAAGGTGTGATTCGTATAGGCAAAGGTTTTGTTTATAAGGCTCCAGACGAGATCCCATTCCAGACCTTCTTCATCAATCAGTATCCGTATTAGCTCTACCACGGCGATGGCCGGGTGAGTATCGTTCAACTGGATTGCGACTTGTTTTGGAAAATCTTCCCAGTTATCAAACGTAGTGCGGAAGCGGCGAATGATATCGTGGAGGGAACACGTTACGAAGAAGTACTGCTGTACCAAGCGCAGCTCTTTGCCATTTTCGGTTCGGTCGTTGGGATAGAGCACCTTTGAAATCGTTTCCCCAATCGCTTTTTCCCGAACCGCCTCAACGTAGTCTCCTTTGTTGAACTCGTCCAAATCGAAATCCTCGGACGAACGAGAAGACCACAGTCTAAGGAAGTTCACCGTTTTCGTGTCGTATCCGGCTATTGGAATATCGAAGGGAACTCCTTCGATCGTCTTAGTATCCACCCACTCTTCCCTGTAGTCGCCTTTCGCGTCGAAAACTTGCTCCACTCTTCCGTAAAGATTGATATGCTGGGTGTACTCTGGACGAACGATCTCCCAAGGGGTCCCAAATTTCCTCCAGCTGTCGGGATGCTCGATTTGGTGACCATCGACAAATTCCTGTTTAAACAAACCGAATTCGTAATAGATTCCATACCCAATCGCCGGTAAATCCAGTGTCGCCAACGAATCAAGAAAACAGGCTGCGAGGCGGCCGAGGCCCCCATTCCCCAAGCCCATGTCTATTTCCTCTTCAACTACCTCATCCCAGTCTAGACCGAACGACTCAATCGCCTCCCGAGCTTCTTCGTATACCCCCGTATTGTACATGTTGTTGACGAGCATTCTACCCATCAGGTACTCCATCGACAAATAATAGGTGCGGCGGGTCTTCTTGCTGAAATGGACTCCTTGAGTTTCGATCATGTTGGTCACCATCCGGTCGCGAACAGCCAACGATAGGCAGTGCCACCAATCGTGTCTCGTCGCCCTTGAGACATCATGGGCCAAAGTTAGCTTTAGGTGCTGTAGTATAGCACTCTTTAAAGGAGGATGCGGGCAGTTGCATCCATAGTCCTTTTTTTTCTTAGAAGTGGTTTTCTTTTTTGCGACAGTATTCATATCCAATTTTTAGACCTGAAAGATCGACCCAGAGGCGATAGGCATCGATCCGCAAGTGACAAGCCTTTCCTGTGCCAATTTCTTGTTAGAATCTACATCAGTGACGAAAGGGATCTAATCCAGTCCAATTCGAGGCCATTCTCATGCTTTGACGCTTTTTTGGACCAACTTGTACGAAACTCTGATCGGACTATTACAGTTCGGCTTTGTAAGAGTCAACACTTCCCCTGTGAAACCGGCGATTCAATTCCCTTCTCGGGATTTCAATAAAAGTTGGCCTCCCATCTGGATCGGCCAAAGGATTTTTCGTTTCAAAAAGTTCTTCGAGGAGACTGGGAATCTCATCATCTCCCGGAGTCGGGGTCCCATTGACCACTCTCCTCGAGGCATGATTCGCCAGTCGATCCTCGTTGGCGTTCTTATTCTTGTCGCTCAGATCGCCGCGTCGCAGCAGATCAACCAAATCGCTCACGAAAGTGCCTGCATCCCCTTCCGGAAGCCAAGTAGGGACCGATTCTATACGGAAAAAATTCCGGCCGAAGGGGGATGCGATAAAACCATACGTCTCGAGCAATTCCATATTGTCACTCAACACGGCGGAGGACACCGGATCCAGTCCCAAGGGAATTGGCAAAAGCAAGGCCTGGCTTTGCACTGATTGGTTTCGGTAAGCGATAAGAACGCGCTCATACCAAATTCTCCTTTGAGCGGCTCTCGCGTCCAAAAACACGATTCCCGACTCCGTATCGAATAAAGCCAAGTCTCCCCGGGCCCACCCCACGAATTGCCAAGATCGGTCAAGAGAAGATGGGGTTGGAACCTCCGTTACATGATGACCTTCAGACGGAGCCCCTACGGTCAAAACCCCGTGCTCAGTTTCCTCGCACGCCGGACCTTCGCGGGTAACGGGACCGCTCTCTGCCCGAGTCCTCGAAGATTCCGTCTGCGAGATTTCCTTCGGTGCATGAACTGGTTGGGTCGATGTTTTTGCGACCAAACGGTTTGCTTTTCTGAGCCCAAGCTCAACCGGTGCCACACCGATTTCTACGGTTTCCTTAAGAGCTTTCAAAATCGAGCGAACCGCAAAACCTCGTACACTCGCCTCGTTTCTAAATCGAATTTCACTTTTTGCCGGATGCACATTCACATCCACCTGGGACGGAGGTATCTCTAGAAAGAGAAAGCCCACCGGATACCGGCCTTTCGGAATATGACCGTGATAGGATTCAATCAGTGCGTAACCCAAGGTACGGTTCTCGACCGGGCGGTTATTAACAAAAAACAGCATCTCATGGCGACTCGAACGCGAGTGTCCTGGAGCCCCAATCAATCCGCTCAGGCGCAGTCCACCTTCCTCTTCATCGACCTCGATGAGATTTCCCGTCGCTGCCTTGCCAAAAATCTCCATTACTCGGTCTTTCAATTTCGGGCAGGCCGGGGTTTGGAAGAGCATCCTTCCATCGTCTATCAAAGCGAAGGAGACCTCAGGGTGAGCAAGAGCATGCAAACGCGTATTGTGAACGATGTGCGCCGACTCCGTCGCGACTGTTTTCACAAACTTCCTACGTGCCGGAACCGAATTGAAAAGTTGCGATACTGTAATTCGGGTTCCGGGAGGCATGCCACATTCGCGGCAACGAATCAGTTTGCCTGCATCTATCAGTACTTCTGTTCCACCTTCCGATCCGGGCTCCCGTGTTTGTAGAAGAAAACGTGATACTGATGCAATAGAAGGAATTGCCTCGCCGCGGAACCCCATGGATGAGAGTCGATTCAAGTCACTTGCACTCTTGATCTTGCTGGTTGCGTGTCGCTCGAGAGAAAGCAGAGCGTCATCCTTGCTCATTCCGCATCCATTATCTTCGATGCGAATATAGTTTGAGCCACCCTTTTTAAACTCTACTTCAATCGAAGTCGCTCCTGCATCCAGGCTGTTCTCAACTAGTTCCTTAACGATTGATGCTGGCCGCTCGATGACCTCACCCGCTGCGATCTGATTCGCAACCTGATCAGAAAGTATAGAAATCCTAGCCATAGAAAAATGGCTAGATCAAGAACCGTAGGCCTTGTTCCAACGATTCAGTTGCCTCTTTATCTGCTTAGGTCCCGGCATGCCTGTTCCTTCCCGCAACCCAAAGGCACGGTCTAGATCGAAGACGCACGTCCATTCTCTCTTGAGCGTTGGGTGGATCTTTTCGGCGTCTTTTTGCGGGACCTGACTCAAGGGTATATTTAGCTTTTCTGCTCTCGCTACCATCGCTCCCACCACATGATGGGCATCGCGGAATGCCACACCTTGCTCCACCAGCCAGTCGGCCAAATCGGTTGCCAAAAGCCCAGGATCGGCTACGGCAACCTCACACCGAGCCCTGTTGAAACGCATACCAGTAATCGTTCCTGTTAAAACCTGCAGGCATAGCTCGATTTGGTCGAAGCTATCGAACACTTGAACCTTGTCTTCCTGTAAATCGCGATTGTAAGTCAAGGGTAGCCCCTTAACCATCGTGTAAAGGGATTGGAGATTTCCGATAATTCGACCGGATTTTCCTCGTAGTAATTCCATTGAATCAGGATTTTTTTTCTGCGGCATCAAGCTCGAACCCGTGCAAAACGCTTCGGGTAGATTCACGTATCCAAACTCGGTACTATTCCACAAAATGACGTCCTCGGAGATTCGAGAGAAATGGGTGGCGCAACTCGCGCAGGCGTGACCGAAATCCAAGAACAGGTCGCGGTCCGCAACTGCATCCATGCTGTTCGTTGTAACGCGAGGCTTTCCCTTCGCATCGACAAATCCCAATTCCTTGGCAGTAAATTCCCGATCGATCGGCAATGTCGTTCCCGCGATTGCACCAGAACCCAATGGACACCAATTGGAATCGTCATGCAGTCTTTTGAAGCGATTGACATCCCGACTGAACATTTCCACGTAAGCCAGTAAGTGGTGAGCGACCGAAACCGGCTGGGCTCGTTGCAAGTGCGTGTATCCAGGAATCGATACGCTTTGATTATTTTCAGCGACCTTTAAAATCGACTTCTGTAGCGTTTTCAATAACGACAGGATACGTTCACAGGCAGACTTAAAAAAGAGACGTGAATCCGTCGCCACTTGGTCATTCCGGCTCCGTGCCGTATGCATTTTAGCCGCTTCAGGAGCTATTTTAGTCAAGGCTTGCTCGATGTTCATGTGAACATCCTCAAATGCGGAATTCCATTTTAGTTTTCCGTCCGCAACCTGCTTTTCTATAATCTTGAGTCCTTTGTGTATGGCCTGGAGCTCTCTGCGAGTGAGCAATCCGACATGGTGTAGCATTGAGGTGTGTGCCCGGTTTACCGCGATATCGAACGGGGCCAGGCGTTTGTCGAATGAAACCGATTCGCCGAACATCAACATTAGTTCAGCCGGTCCCTTAGAAAAGCGTCCACCCCATGTAGCCTGCGATTTTTTACCCATGCGTTAAGATGCTTTAAAAGGCCTTCCTGAAGGCAATACAATAGTGATCTCCACCAAAGACAGGGCCCGAAGTAATTATAATAAGCTCAACTTACCGACAAATCGGCAACCGCATCGTCAACTCAACGTCTAATTCACGAATGCGAACTTAACGAACTCAATTCCAGCATGCGAGCAGGCGCCCATTACCCTGACCACCATTTCATGGACCGTCTTTTCTTCCAGTGCTAATGTGGTGCGAGCTTCCACCAGATTCGATTCACTACCTTCCTGTAAACGGCTGAGAATTGTCTCCAGTTGCCAATAACGAGGTGTTTCCGACCAGTCTTAAGGATAGTCATTCAAGAGTGCTTGGCCATTGGCCAAAATCAGCACAATCTGCTCGTCAGACATTTAAACGGCTTCGTCCTGTTGAATTCTGCCTGACAAGCTAAAACTAATGTCCGCTTCCTGTTTTTGAAGATTGGAGCTAACCATTAAGTAAAACAGCAGCAGGAATACGACATCGACAATAGGTGCAATCGGTAGCTCCAAAATTCCAATACGAACTCGCTTCCCCCTTTTACTGGATCGCTTTATATTCATTCCCCTTGAACCATCCCGTAAATGTAGTCGCTGATCCCCGCTTTGGTCGCTACTGAATCACTTGCTTCACATTCTAAAACTTAGTCACTTGATCCGCCCTAATGTGAAGCTTGATTTCGAGGTAGAGCTCCTCTATTTTAGGAAATCGGGTCCTCCAGCTGACCCTCTTCGACTTTCGAGCTTTCCAGATAAACCGTCCCGTCTTTTTAAATCTAAAGAATGATGCGATTAGAAAGGTCCTCGGGCGTTTAACAACCGGTCGATTCGGGCAGTTCGAGCACCACTCGGTGCTCTGCATGCGAAAGCGATCTGACACGCAGAAAACCACGTCAACCTTGGGAGCCATCGGGACGCTCGATGCGTCTCGTCATTTGAGCGGCAACCTCGACTTCTTTTACGTCACCAGGGTAAAGAATCTCCTTTGCCATCGATAAACCGACCCGAGTCCGATACTGTCAACGCCTCGATGGTAGGAATCATCTTCGAAACCGAGTCTTCCACCGCCAGCGTGGCCCCTGGTCCCCCCATCTCGGTTGCTACCCAGCCGGGACTAATTGAGACAGCGATTCGTTTGCTTCCTTCGTAAATTGAAGCGAGTCTGACCGTCAGCATGTTGAGAGCAACCTTGCTGATTGCGTAGGAATCTCCGTCGGACATCCCCTTACCTCCCCAATCAAGTGAACCAAGTCTTGAAGATAGTTGGACCACTTTAGCCGATTGGGAAAGAAACGGATTGAGCGACTGCACTAGCATGGCCGGACCGACTGCATTCGTTTCCAGTGTTTCCCGAAACGAATCCCGATTCCAATCGAGGAAGCGCTCATTTATTAAAATTCCCGCGTTCGAGATCAGTAGGTCAATCGTAACTGCTCTTTCGTTCAACACCTGATTTAATGCTTGGATGCTTTTGTCCGACGCAACATCCAAGGGCTCAACCAAGATGTTCACTGCTCCTTTTAGCAGTCCAGTCAGTTGGTTCGCCTTTTCCGGCGTTCTACAGGTAGCGATAACCGAATACCCTGAGCGTGCATACTGCCTAACAAACTCTAAACCAATTCCTCTGCTTGCACCTGTTACAAGAACTGTGGTCATTTTAGTCTGGTTCCCATTGCCTAGCATTGTTGAAACAAAACGAGTGAATTTGCAAGCCAGCCTGAAACGAGGATACTCTTAATTCTCAATTTTGCCTGCGGCCCTTTTCCAAGAAGGGAATCCTCTCCTTAGTTTATAGTCATTTTCATAGCCGGTTTTCTCCAAATTCCGCCAAGCTATCTTGCTGAAAAACCACTGTAACAATAACAGATAATCGGAACCTTTTTATCGTCTAGATCCTCCTGAACCGTCTTTCGATTGGCATTTAGAGCCCCCTTTTTGTGCACCTCCCGGTAGTGCATTGGCAGTCTGACATCGATGAATAAAGCTTTCCCATTCTCCATAAGACCCATCGCTTTTTTCGCAGTGGTCTTTTTAGCAGACTTCCAGGACACAGGGGATAGGATGTTCATCAGCAATCGTTTTTGCTGCGAGGCTAAAACCATAACGACATAGGTCACCGATAATTTTTGGGTTTAAATCGTCTGCTCAAGAAGCGGGCTATCGTTTACTCTGCCACTTGACGATCGTAATCCAACCCCAAAACGATCGTTTTCGGATCACTAAAACGGTGACTAATAAACGAGCAATCCCAGCTACTCGGTCCACTGAAATAGTTGGAATTGGCCTCCTAGACTTTCATAGAGTGATGAAACCGATGCATAATGGGACTGACCAGTACAGCACGAAGTCACTGGTCCCATTTTTCGGACACGTCCACATTGCTGTGATACCATAGTACGTTGCTATTAAATACAATTTTATCGATCACTAATTTCTCCGTGCTTATTCCCAGAATAGCAAAGACCACGATATTGACGATCGACAAAAAAAGAATTTCTCTTGGATAAAATCGCAACGCAAATGAAGAATTCATTTTCAGGTAGCGGTGATGAAATTGATTTAATCGCCAGAAAAACGGAAGGAAATGATTGAGCTAGTACCAAACGTCAAACAAGATCGATACGATCAGAGCAGCGAGCTAAAACGGCATTTCAGATTGATTAAGAAGTCAGATTTAGTTCTTCGTGCTTCGGACAAATGCCGCCACATCAAGAGTCGCCTCAAACAGAGTTAGAACGACCATGTTACAAAACTGCAAAGACACCGTTCTTGCCCAGATGACTCAACCGTTGTCGGTAATCCCGGTGATAGGCTAGCTACCGTTCCTTATGGCCACTCGTTGTGTGGGCTGCGTTTCTAAACGGGAACAAATGGAAAAAATTATGCGATGTTTTTGATTTTTAGTTACAAGCATTTTAATGAAGCACCGTAAACCTGCAACAAGGTAATGAGGCTCGTTAATATTGATCTCATAGTTGACAAAATTATTCGTAAACCAGAACCCCTAACTGCAGATTGACCCTCACTTTCGTTCATACCAGACAACGTTTCCTGTCCAGTGGCCCGCAACAAGAAAATCTAGATCCCCATCCCCGTCCATGTCCTCGGCCCGCATGTCGTAGGAACCCTGGTTCACATCAATGACATGCTTCGTGAAATTCGCTTCCCCGTCGTTTTCGTACCAGGCGACGACACCCGTTTCGTAGTGGCCGCAGGTCGCAGCATCCAAGTCGCCATCCCCATCCAAGTCTTCCAGCACTAGGCTGTGAGGACCCACTATCTTTGCATCGATTTCGACAAGCTCAAAATCCGGCCCCTTGAACCAGATCAAACCGAATCCGTGCCCTCGAGAGGCAAGCAGGTCCCCGACTCCATCCCCATTCAAGTCCCCTGGGATGATGTTAGAGGCACCGGGCTGCCCTTCCGCCAACAACCGCTTTTTCCAAGGCTTTTTCGGATCCTTGGGTTGCGTCCACCAGGCAAACCATTCCCCTCCGGGAAACCCAATCCCGCCCTTTGCCCCAGCCGCAATATCGGGACGACCGTCTCCGTCGACATCCCCAATGCCCATGTAGTGGGATCCACCCGGGGCGTCATGATCAGCGAAGATGTGACGGCTCCATTCACCATCCAATGAGCTGCTTCCAGGGGTTTCGTACCAGAGAATTGACTCTGGAATACTGGTCCTCTCAGGTTTTTGAAATGAGTTGGCTATCAGATCTTCTTTTCCGTCGAGGTTGACGTCACCGGTAATGACACAGTGGGTACCGAGAATTTCATCATCGAGCGTGTGATAGGTCCATTCACTCCCGCCAAACGGATCATCCGGGCATTCCAGCCAGAACAGCGTGAGGTTCGATCCTATAAAATCCGAATCGCCATCACCATCAACATCCAGCAAGCACGAGTGAATGCAATTGGCTCTTGGCCGATTTCGCGAAAGACCCGCTCGAAACTCATGTATCACCGTCGGCTCCCAATGAGGTCCTCGGTGCAGCGTCACCTCTCCCCCATAGGAAGCGATTACGTCTTCGTAGCCATCTCCGTCAAAATCGTTCGCCACGGCCGAGTTGATATCTCCTGAGCCAGGCCTTACGACTATATGCTTTTTCCAGTCGGGATTATTGGCACTGAGTGGCAAGGCTTGCCAAAGGCGCACATTGTCGTAACTTATAGATCCTTCCTTGCCTCTTGCCTTTAAATTAACTGAGGCTTTCGGAACATCCAATCGAGCATTCCGCATCAAAAAGGACGGGCCTCCTTCAATTTGAGCTACAACTTCCGATCCGCGTGTTTCAACCATCACGGTGTACCACCGATCCCGCTCGATATTCCAATCCGACTGTTGCAGAATCTGATCCTTATCGCCCTCTTTCTGGGAATTCCGGTCTTTCTGCAGCACCACGCCAGAGTCCGTTCCAAGAATAAGCCGAAAAATGTGCCCCGCCGTATCGGCAGTAATTCCTTCGTCAAACCCAATTTGGGCCGCAACCAACCCCCCAGATATCATAACCGACATTTCTAATATGCAATCACGGGCTTTCGCGTAAAGTCTAATGCTCGGAGTTGCGCCCGTGTGATAGTCTCGGCTGGCCTGAAAAGCTTTTGTTGATGGAATTCCAACAAGGGACCCATCTTTTACGCTCCATCGTGTTCCGTGTAGCGCTTTCCAGGCGGACTGCACGTCAGCGTTATCAAAACGGTCCTCGAACAATAGTTCCCCTTTGGTTGAAATCAATGGTTCCAATCCGAAAAGGCTCTCAAATATAGTCGTAATAAAACAGCAAATCGAAACCGCTAATACTTTATTCATATCCCGTACTATCAAACTTTCCCACAACAAAAATATCCGCTCGTCACTATCAATCGCTAAACGCTTCGCTTGTAACAATCAATTCGACGAGGTCCTTGAGGCCGTAATTTCGGGCCGCCAGTTCGTTGACGATGTCATCCACGATGGGACGATCGCCAAGATACAGTTCGCGCCCGAGAGCGTAAATGAGCATTTTCTCAACCAGGCAACGGGCAAACTGGTTCTTCCGATCCATAAGCAGGCCCTTCAATTCCGAAACGTCAGTAAAACTCTCGCCTGTAGCCAGAGTGCCCGACGTATCCACATTTCTATAGCTTATACCACCGTCGTCTTGATATTGCGAACGGTACGATCCAATGGGATCAAAACTCTCCAGAGCAAATCCGATCGGATCAATTTTGCGATGACAATCCGCACACGTTTCAACCTTACGATGTTTCGCTAGTTGTTCGCGAATTGTAGTCGCTCCACGAATATCGGGTTCGAGAGGCTCGACATCGGGCGGCGGAGGAGCGGGAGGCGTCCCCAGAATGTTCTCCAGCACCCAAATACCCCGCTTTACGGGTGAGGTCTCCACACCGTTGGAAGTAACGGTCAAAATGCTTGCTTGTCCTAGCACACCACCCCTAGGCGAGTTAACAGGAAGCCTCACCCTACTGAAGGAGTCAGAGTAGACGCCTTCAATACCGTACAAATCAGCGAGGTAGCCATTCACGTAGGTAAAGTCGGAGTGAATGAAATTTTCGATGCTTCGATTGTTTTGCAGTATATCCTCAAAAAACAAACGGGTCTCTTCTTTCATCAAGGGCTCCAACTCTCGGTCGTGATATTGACTAAACTTTTTCAAATCTGGCGGCATCGATCCCAATTCATTCAAGCGCAGCCAACTGTCGGTAAAGTGGTTCGAAAATGCTCTCGCCTTGGGATCCTTCAGCATCCGCAAAGCCTGAGCTACGATGGACTTTGAATCACCCAAACGATCGTTAAGCGCAGCATTTAGCAAGACTTCATCTGGCGTTGAACTCCAGAGGAAATAGGACAATCTCGATGCAATCGTGAAAGCCTTATTCTCATCCGGCTCGTCAAGCGGAGTTTCAACATAAATAAAATTGGGTGAAGACAGCATTGCCTTGAAAACCGTTTTAACCGCGTTGACTGCGTCATCTCCTAATTCACGCCGCTTTTGATAAAAGTCCACATAGCGATCAATCTCCGATGGGATCGAAGGACGTCGGAACGCTTTGAAGGCAAAATTTTCGATGATTCGCTCGATGCCTGATTCGGTAATATTCTCTACGAAACCTTCACCGTGAACTTGGAGCCAATCCGCCATTTCGTGTCCTGCTTCAGGCCCTTGGATCTCCATCCAATGAATTCGCATCCTCGGCCCTTGATACACGTCGGACAAGTATATTTCCTGGTTCTCCGCAGGCTGGGTAGCCACGCCGTCTCTCCAATTACTCGGGAGCACTTCCCGGTGGTACACTGGTGCGATTTTAGTCAGGACCCCCTTGAAGGGTCTAGGACCATTAGCGTATCGGACCACGGGGACGAACCCTTCGTCCATCCAAACCCTTACTTCATAGATTTTCGCCTCGTGGTCCATTAAAGGAATTCTGGCAACAATTCGATCCGAAGCATTGTAGCGTCGTCCTGGATACCCGATCTTCGGATCTGTCACGAGCACTTCCATCTTGATCGGCTCGTTTCTGTCGATCCCCAACAACTTAGAGTCGTATGGGTGCTCGCGATTAATACCCTCGGACTTAATTCGTATCGTGTAATAACCATCAGTTGGAACGCCCTTTTCAAAACGATCGGCATAGACCCTTTCCGACTTGCGGTCTCCATGACCTACATCCACATAGCTTCCATCCACGTTTACCTCAAACCAGATTTGGGGTCGGAAATGATAGGTCCGATCGCATAGGTCGTCTGGAGTGAACACTTCATGAATTGGGGTAATGTCCTGTTTGGCGAAGATTGCTTTCTCTATCGTTTGGGATGCGGCTTCTAGGTACTGTTCCAGCAAGTAGTCTGAGAGGATCAATTCTTCCCCCACATTGGTAAAGCCTTCGAATTTCTCGTCTGGTGGAAACGAAGCCGTCGGATCAAATGAATCGATATTCAAGCCGAACAGATCACGAATCGTGTAGCGATACTCGTAGCGATTGAGTCTCCGTAGGAGCGGAGCTTCATTGCTGGCACGACGGGCGTATGCTAGCTCCAATTCCCCAGTTATCCACGATACCATAGTGCGCAAATCCTTCAGTGATGGAGGGGGCTCTTCCTTGGGAGGCATTTCGCCAAGGTTGAGCACATCAAGAATCTCCTGCCAAACGTAGGCGGTGTCATCGCTCTGAAAATCAGTCCCGAGCGAGTCAAACCGGCGATCGCCTTTTTGCTTCTCCTCTCCGTGGCACTGGATGCAGTGCTGTTTTAGAAATTCGTTCGGATCGGTTCCCGTTTCTATATTTTGGGCATACGCAAAAAAACCTAAGGCTGGCGAGAGACAGAGAAAACACAGGGCACTCATCCGATGTGCTCTAACCAGGAAACTTTGGCAGTGCCGTTGTTTCGTAAGTGGACACCAACCAGGTGGATAGAGACGTCCTAGCTTAAGCCACCATACCAGCACTACATTGAACTTCGAATACCAGTACAATACAAATGAGCTTCTCTTAACTAAACCCATCCAGTGAACCGGTGCTTGTACCGAACTGCTCAACTTCCAAACCGAAACGCTGCAACATGGAAACGTACAGGTTGCAGGCGGGTGTCTGTCGTCCTGAGGTTTTTGGATACTTTTTATGTTCTCCGTGGTTAAAGCCACCCCCGGCGAGTATAAGCGGTAGGTCTCGATTAGAATGAGAATTGGCATTTCCCATTCCACTACCAAAAAGTACCATGGTCTTGTCCAACAAGGAAGCGTCGTTGGATATTTGCGTACGCTTCAAATCTTCCAGAAAACTTGCGAAAGCAGTGGTATGAAAGGTTTCGATGATCGACAGTTGCTCGAGCCGACTCTCATCGTGTCCGTGGTGCGTCAGAAAATGGTAACCTTGAGTCACACCCGGAAGACCGGAGTCCCCGCTCCATCCGTCTATACCACAAGTGACAATCCGGGTGGAATCGGTTTGTAGGGCTAGCTTCATCAATTCATAGAAAACTGGAACCTCCCCATAGAAATCTTCCGGCAAGGGTCGAGGCAATTGGTAATCAGTTTTTGGCTTAGGCATTCGGAGCCACGCTTCCGATTGGGTTAACCGTTTCTCAACTTCTCGAATTGACGTAAAATACTCATCAAGCTTGTCCACATCGTTCCGGCTGATTCTCTTTTTCAGAGCCACCGCATCCTCCCCCACAATATCTAGGATGCTAGCGTTCAGTTTATTGGAATCACTCAGGCGTTTACGCTTAGATTCCGGAGTCTCCAAAAAAAGAGCGTCGAACATCTTTTCGAGGCGCGTAATCGGGGGGATTTCGACGTTATTGCGTGTCCATGAAAGACTTCTTCCGCCGATACCAATCGCCAGAGAGGGATACCGCGTGTCCGATCCCACAACCTCCACGGCTTTCTGGTCGAGGGTTATGTTTCCTTCTGGCCTTCCTTTACCATGTTTGGACAACACACCCGAAAGGAAGGTATGCACCGCTTCGTGCCCTCCTTTAACACCCGGGTGATCGAGCTGGGAAAACACGGTAAAGTCGTTTTTCAGCCCAGCTAGCGGCTGTAACAATTTTGAAAGCTGGTACTTGCGACCCGATTCCTCCGGGAAAAAATCACCGGGATAAAGTCCATAATTCAAGCCAACACATAGCATGCGCATCGGCTCTCTAACCACCCCTTCCGCCGCCCTCAAATGAGGCGGAAGCGAAATAGATTCCAGAAAAGGCAACGCGATTGCGGCTCCGGCCCCACGAAGAAATGTTCTTCTGTCAATGTATCTGGTATTCGACTTCATACTTTTTCTGTTTCATTGTCCAACTCAGCTCACTGGGACAGGTTCCCTTTTTTCTTCGCCCATGGAATACTTCGATCATAGAAATCAGCGTATCCTTCATAGCGATTGAAAGGGACTGCGTCTTTTCTCCAATCATTGATTGCTGCGTCATACCGCTTTCTCATTTCTCGCAAAACCTCCGGTGGCTGATTCTTTTGCACTCGATTCAGAAGCTCGAGCCGATCTTCGCTCACTTTATACAATTCCTCTGTTGGGACAAACTCATCTGCCCCATAAGGCCAGTAGATGTACTTCCAGTCTTTGGTCAGCACGGCTAAACTCTGTGCCACCAAAGGTCCCCAAGCATTTATCAATTGCAGCGACTTGTGGATCTCAGCTTGCGGATCGTTGTAAATCGCCATGAGGCTTCTCCCATCCATTGATTCGGGAATCTCCAATCCAGCCAATTCGAGTATTGTGGGGGCGAAATCGATGTTCCCGGTCAAGGCATCGGTACGGTAGCCTTTGCCGCTGTTCCCATTTCGCGGGTCATACATCAGCAGAGGGACCCGAGACGCTTCTTCGTAAGGAAGCACCTTGGACCCGTACCCGTGTGATCCGCAGAAAAAACCGTTATCAGACGTGAAAATTACAACCGTATTTTCACTGACACCTGCTTCCTCGAGCGCTTTGCGTATCATCCCTACCGCTACATCTACAGCGTAAATCTGCTGGTAGTAGATCGCCATTACTTCGTCATACCGATCGCTGTATCCCCATTCCTCAAAGCGAACGTATTGGCGTCCTTGCTTGCTTTGCAGCGCAAACTGTTCAGAAAACTCCCGCCCGTAATTACCTGGTTTCGTAAATGTTTTGCTCGCATATACGTCGTCAAACTTAGGATCGGGGGTGGTTGGCCGGTGTGCAGCCTTAAAACTGATCGACAAGCAAAAGGGCATTTCCGACTGGGAGGCCTCCTTTATAAAGTCACGACTGAAAGCGCCATATGAAAGCGTCGAATGTGGATAATCCTCCGCATACTTCGCCATCGATTTGTTTTTGGCAGTTTGATAGTAGGTCTGGCCCGGGCCGCCACCCCACCTATCAAAATCTCCTTCCGGCAGTCTCCCTCTGCCCTCTTCGCCATCGCCGATATTGAACCCGAATTTTCCAGCGAACGCGGTTTGATATCCGGCCTCCCGCAAAAGCATGGGATAGGCTTCAGCCCAAATTTCCTCTCGCATGTCGCCATGCGAAAAATTTGTGCCATTCTTGTATTCGTATTTACCGGTCATTATGTTAGCCCTGCTCGCCATGCAAATCGCAGTGGTATCATAGTGATGGTCGAACACAATCCCATCGCTGGCCAATTGATCTAAGTTCGGAGTTATGACATCAGGAGTCCCGTAGCAACCCATAGAATAGAGATTCTGGTCGTCGGTGAGAAGAAATACTATGTTGGGCCGATTGTCCTCCGCAAATGTAAGGCAGCTCCAAAAGAGTAGAGACAACACCCCTAATCGTCTGCCGCTAAGGAACAGTAACACGTAGAAAAAAATATTTGAATGCATATTTGGAAGGAAAGTATAACCGAACACAGAGCATTACGTTTCAAATACGCCGCAATGAACCTGTTCAAAAAATAGTGCTCGAGATTACCAAATCTAGTGGGTCGGTGTCCAATCGGGAATTGTAGGGGTGTTACCGGCTCCACGACTATACCGATCGATTTGGTTTTCCGATTTCAGTGACTGGAACGTCTCGATTTCCGCCGTCAATTTTGCTTTTGCCACCGCAATCGCCTGAGCACGCTTTTTTACCGACTTCGGGGAGCGGTTTGAAATATCGAGTTTCTCATAAGGGTCATTCCCGATTTCGTACAACTCAAGCGAGGGTTCTTTTGCCTCAGAATCTGGAGCGGGCCGGCGGAAAACTAGCTTCCAATCCTTGGTGTTAGCAGCCAATTGCTCGATCCTGTCGCCATTCTGATCAAGATAAGTAAACCACGTCCGGTCTGTGAGTTTCGCTTTGCCCATCATGGCATCTAGTACATCGACTCCGTCGAGCGGCCTGGCAGGGGGATCGCTCACGCCAATCACTCTACGTAGCGTGGGAAGCACATCGATGTATCCCATATTTTCTCGTATCCGCTTTCCCCCAACGATTCCACCATTCTTCCACATAGCGGCAGCTACCACACGTATTCCGCCTTGATAAACCGTTAGCTTAGATCCCTTGAGCTCACCATTGCTGGCCACGTTTCGCACACCTCCATTGTCGCTAAAAAAAAGGACAAACGTATCGTCGAGATCCCCTCGTGCTTCGGCCGCGGCCAAAATTTTGCCAATCGCCTGGTCCAGGGAATCCACCATCGCCGCATAAGTCTTCTGCCTCCCCGTCCTATGAGGATATTTTTCGAGATCTGCCTCTTTCGCTTGAAAGGGTGAGTGAGGTGCATTGAAGGGGACGTACAAGAAATAGGGTTCATTTTTTGGAGTCGATCTAATGAATTCAACTGCTCCCTCGCCGATCAAATCGGTTGCATAGCCCTCCACCTTTAAAGGCTCGTCATTGTGATGCCAATCTAGCTCTCCATCTCTTTCATGCGTAAAATAGTCAATGGCGCCGTTGTAGTGCCCGATAAATTCAGTGAACCCACGCTCAAGTGGCAGCCATTTCTTTTGACGGTGACCCAGGTGCCATTTTCCCATGATGCCCCGCCGTTTGTATCCCGCCTTAGCAAACACGTCGGCTAACGTCTCCTCGGAAGTATCCAAGCCAAAATCTCGCTGTGGGGGTATTACCGAACGCATGAGACCATACCGAATGGGATACCGCCCCGTCATCAATCCTGCCCGAGTCGGGGTGCACATGGGACAGGCGTAAAAGGCCTCAAGCTGTGCACCTTCACTCGCTAGCCGGTCGATATTGGGCGTTTGAATGTCGCTTCCATGAAAACCCACATCGCCGTAGCCTAGGTCATCCGCGAGGAGGATGAGCACATTAGGCTGATCTTGAGCGGAAGACAGACCCAGAGATGCCAAGATTAGTACAGAAACGGTTAAAGTTAGAGACTTGAAATCCATCGAATGCTAATTGGGGAAATAGAATTGAAGATCTAATCGGAATTTCAGTTCCACTGGAAGCTCATTGTCGATTTTTCTGCGTACCTTTTGTTGAAAATCGTCAATCGACTTCCACAGACAGGCTTCAGTTGGTAACGATCTCAATCATTTTTAGGGGTGATTATTAGCAACTGCGAGCACCACGAAGAGTTTTGTTTCCTGTCTGAGTAGGATTGTTACAAAAACCGAGTACTCCCCCTAATCAAATTTGGCACGAACCTTGCACCACTTTATCTCCTGAATTAATCCGCTATCAAAAACCAGTCATTACCTGGTCAATCTGTCAAATCCTGCAATCGACACTTTCACAATTAGTCCTGTTGGCAATTGCACCTGGAAGAACCGTTGACGACCGTCGCAAAGCATCGGATATTTTGCATCTACATTTCCTCTCTATGCCCTCCTTCGCAGATAGATCGACGACTAAACGAAAAAAACTCATCACAGCTGCTGCAACTGCCTTCATAGTGGCTTGGAATATCTGTTCCGCTGATTCCACGCCCAACACAATCCTTATTTTCGCCGACGACATTGGCATTGAGACGATCGGAGCTTACGGAGGCGAGTATCCAACCCCGCACATCGACTCACTCGCCGAAAACGGCATCCGTTTCGATTATGGCTATGCGACTCCCGTCTGCACCACCTCACGTACACGGCTGCTCACCGGAACCTATAATTTCAAACACTATGAAGCTTTCGGCCACCTGAATCCAGACTATTACACGCTGCCGTTGCACATCAAAACGGCCGGATACAAGACAGTCGTCGTAGGAAAATGGCAACTGGCCGGTAATATGGAGATTGGCGGTGTCGGTTCATACCCGAGTGATATCGGCTACGACGAGTACCTGGTATGGCAGTTGGAACGATTCCTCAAAGGAAGCCGCTATTGGCAGCCAACACTCTCCGAAAACGGCATCGCCAAAACCTACTGTAAAGACGACTTTGGCCCGACTATCCTCAATAACTACGTACTTGATTTCATAGACAAGTATCACAACCAGCCCTTTTTTATTCACTACAACCCCGTTCTTGCCCACTATCCATGGACCACCACTCCGGACTCACTGGATGCGAAAACGCCTAAAGAGAAATTCCACGGGATGATGTCATATTTGGACAAGATGGTGGGTCGTGTCATCAAAAAGCTCGAAGAACACAACCTGTCCGAAAATACGCTCATCTGGTTCATCGGTGACAATGGCACTCACCCGCAAATCACTTCGCATCGTCACGGAATTCCCATTACGGGTGGAAAGTGGTACTCGAGAAACGCGGGGACCCATGTGCCTTTCATTCTCCAATGGAAAAAGAAGCTCCCGAAAGGTGTCGTCCGAGACGACTTAGTGGAGGTTTTGGATGTATTTCCTACCCTTGCTTCGGCAATTGGTGCGAATTCGCCCGTGCCCCTTGATGGGGTCGATCTCCTCAAAATTTTCAATAAGAAGAAAAAGAGGATTCCTCGGGACGCAATTTTCATGCACTACGATCCGCAATGGGGAAGTGACTACTTAGGCACAGCAATGCCCGCGGCGAAGTTCATTTTCGACAAGCGTTGGAAGCTATATTCCGATGGAAGTCTCTATCGTATCGACAGAGACCCGCTCGAGACCAACCCGATTACAGTCAGCGACCTTAAACGAGAAGAACATGGTGATTACCGAAAACTTAAGAAGCAATTTGACTCTATGATAAGCGGCCCATTAAAACCCCCCTACTTGAACAAGTCGCTTATAGAAACCATTCCTCCGCCTGCTTCTAACTGCCCCTAGCCGGGGTCTTCGCCGCCGCCATGTCCAGTCTTGACAGCTCCATGCATTCTATCTGTGCCGCAGTATCCACCGATTTCGGCGGACGATTCAAAAAAGACTGGAGCGATCAAAACCAATTAAGCTTTGCCCGCTCACTCGTTGACTGTCTCGGCGTATTGTGTACAAAAGGCACCCTTATTGTATCTTGTATCGGTACCGGGCGTATCTTCGATTTCCTTATCGGCCAAATGGGTCTGATTGGTGTTCCATTGGCTGGACTCTTTCTAATGAGACCAATCGTAACGCACACCGCGGCAATGCACACATGGTCTGGGTAAGCTGCAGTATCGTCTTTTTGGTCTACGCCAAATATTTTAGCGAACTGAATGGTCTTCTCTTAGGGCTAACAGAGATTGTTATTTGCTTCGGTGTAGGCCTGATTGCATCGTTCCTAATACCGAAAGGCTCCGAGTTCGCCGCATCGGCATGATCAATTTCGCCATTCCCGAATGGTCCCCGTCTTACCTCCATGAAAGCAATATTCAATTTTCATTTTTCGCTCTTCATTCTTCATTTTGGAGCTCTCGGAGCTCCAAACGTCCTCTTTATCGCCATCGATGACATGAATGACTGGATAACCCTCTTCGACAAGTCCAACCCAATTCAGACTCCCAATATCGAACGACTTGCCGCCCGCGGTACGTTTTTCTCAAAGGCTTATTGCAACTCTCCTGCTTGCAATCCTTCTCGTGCCTCCGTTCTTAGCGGGGTACGTCCTTCCACGAGCGGCGTGTACGGGAATAATAGCGACTGGAAGCGGGCCTTGTCCGATGTGACCATTCTACCGCAGCACTTCAAAAACCACGGATACCAGACCTATGCTAGCGGAAAAATCTTCCACCATCATGGCACTGCATACCACAAGTATGAGGCATTCGACGAATTTTTGGAATTTCCGTCTCGGCAACCCGACATGCCAATGCCTCGGAATGGAAATCTAAACGGTATTAGTAGCTGGACCGCTCCAGACGGGAAGAAAGGCCCTGTCAGTCGCAATTTCGACTGGGGGGTGTATCCGCGAAATCCAGATAATCACATTGACAATCGCACAGTGGATTGGGCTATCGAAAAAATAGACGCTACTAAAACTCCCTTTTTTATCGCTACTGGAATTTTCCGGCCCCACATGCCCTTCTACGCGCCGCAAAAATGGTACGACCAATACCCACTTGGGCGATTGACGCTTCCCGAAAGCAAAGGGGATGATCTTGAAGACTTGCCTGATGAAGCCAAGGCTCTTCTACATCCGCCTGGACGAAAATTCATAAGCACCTTTGAAGCGGAAAAGCTTCGAGATGCCTACATCTTCGACAAAGCGATCCAAGGCTACCAGGCATCGGCTAGTTTCGCCGACTATCAAGTGGGACGCCTGTTGGATGCTTTGGACAAGAGCGGTAAAGCTGACAACACCATTATTGTTCTCTGGTCCGACCATGGATACCATCTCGGCGAGAAGGATCACTGGGAAAAGTTTGTGCTCTACGAGAAGGCCACTCACATTCCCTATATTATCATCGCCCCTGGCTACAAAAAAGGCCTGATCTGCCACCGTCCTGTCACGCTCGTAGATTTGTACCCCACACTCACTGAACTTTGCGGACTCCCCACTCCGGAGCACCTTGAAGGCAAGAGTCTGGTTCCCCTTCTCAAAAAGCCAAAGTCGAAGTGGGATCCCGCCTTGATTACCTACCACCAGGGAAACCACGCTGTTCGTTCTGATCGGTACCGATACATCAAATACAAAGACGGTGATGAGGAACTCTACGATCTAAAGAAGGATCCTAACGAATGGACAAACATCGCCTTTCGCAAAGGCACCCTGAAAATCATAAAACAACACGCCGCTTGGCTTCCGACGAAAGACACGGAACCCGTCGGACCTGCCAGGTAGAAGACCCCCTCATACCCTACCTCGGCCACTTGCCAAAGGAAAAATGCAGGCGGGCTGATCAATGGAATACTTTTTACGAAGATCAAAGAGGCATCCCGAAAAATAGCATTCCGTGTTCTAGTTTAATGGGCAATCTCCTGCAGGTTTTTCAAATAGGCCACCATGTTGGAGACATTTTCTGCACTAATATCCAGACTGGCCGGGGAGGGCATCAGGGAAACCTGTAAATTTTCGCTGCTTGCAATTTTGTATTGGTCCATCGATAGGGAGGGAGATACTCGTTTCACAATGGGCGTCAGGCCTGTCCACTACCGTGACTGGGTCTTTTACATTCATTACGTTGTACTCGAATTTCATTGCTAGCTCGACGTTGCCCTTCAACTGCCCGAAATGTCACGAATTTTCCTCCTAGAGAGTTGATAGCGACACGATTCGAACGCATTGCAGCCCATCATGTATGGGATCAGCAGGCCAGCCACTTCTCTATTAGTGCTCGTCACCGTCCAGCTTTGGTGCGTGTTTCAGACTGCTTAGATAGGCGACCAGATCTCGCACTTCGCCGTGGCTGAGAAGAAGTCCCATAGGAGGCATTCCAGATATGGGGGGTTGCTTCGAAGCGATGTCGGAATGCCTGATCTTTTCTATCTTACCATCAGGAAGCTTCAAGCTCACTCCATCCTCGTTGTCATCCATTAGGAGCCCACTCGCCACTTCACCATTCTTGCGAGTCAGGACCATCATTCCAAAACCAGGGGCCACAACGGCTCCAGGATCGACGATCGCTTCCAATAGGTATTCCCGATCGTGTTTGCGCCCAATCGTTGTCAAATCAGGACCGACCTCCGCTCCATAGTCGTTCACTTTGTGGCACCTCACACACTGGGCTGCACCATGGTTCATGAAGACGTCTTCTCCACGATCAACGTCTCCTCCTTGGAGGCTAACGGCATATTTGACTATGGGCTCAGCCGACGCGATCGATTGATCGTAATTCATAACCATTTTCTTGATATCCACATCCAGCCGATTTCGAGCCGCTTCGATAATGTCCAATTTCGTCTTCGGATTTCCCTTACCCTCAATTAGCGTCTGAAGTTGTGTTTGCAGGTAGTTACCTGACACCGAATCTGACTGGGTTCCAAGCATCGCAATCGCGTTTTGACGAATGACGACTCCTCCTGACTTCGAAAACCTAATAGCCTCTTGAACCCCTCTCGCAGGATTCGCAACGAACAGGGCTCGCAACGCGCTCGAACGCAAACTCACTTGCCTATCTTTCAAATTTGCAAGGGCCAACCGTTCTAATGCCTTATCATTGCGTTTTGTCAAAGCGTCCAGGGCAGAGATTCGAACCTCTACCGAGTTCTTCTGATTCTCGAGTTGGGCCAAAAGTAGTTCGCGATCTACCTCGTATCCATAAAGTAATGCGAGACGGGTAGACTGAATCAATACGTCGCCTTCCGCAGTCTCTAAAATAGTCGCAATCTCCGATTTTACAACGTCATCGATCGCATCTCGGATGGCGGTATTATCCCGTGGCAAACCCGTCGTCGTATCAATTGGGTTCTGGTCGTTCCAACCTTCGATCGCCGCCATTGCCTCGCGACGAAGACGTGCAGGTAATTTTGCGTTAGCCGCGTATTTCATGAGCGCTCTGGCATTCTCCTTTTTTGCCTGATAGTAATTCGCATTAATAATGCGATGGTGCATAAACGCGTCTACATCGGTCTCCGGCATTTCGCCAATACCACCCGGAAGAAAGTGCCCGATCATCCCTGCCAACTCTCCCTCTGCTGACAAGAGAGGGAGATCGTTTATTGCGCGAATAGCTTCGTAAGCTAGGGACTTCTCCGGATCTTGGAGAAACTCCGCGATCTGTGGGTCTCGAAGCTTTCGCAAGGCAAGCAACGCCCCCATTCGTACATACTCCGAATCATCTTCAATTCCGTACTCCCAGTTCGATTTTTCGATACCCACTAGTCCCATGATAGCTCCGTGACGCAGCCATAAGTCCTTGTCTTGGTTGCGGTCAATGACTGAATACAATTCCGGGACAGCCGGAGCATAGCCGATTCGGCCCAAGCCAATTCCCGCATACATCGCCACTCGAGGATGCTCGTCACGAAGGGCTTTCACAAGGAGTTCAGCTGATTTTACCACACGAAGGTCTCCCAAAACACGAGCCGACTGAATGCGCACTTGCTCGTTCGAGTCGGAAAGCAAATCAAAGAGTGGCTCCAAAATGGATAGCCCTTCATTCGCAGCCATCTGACCCAATCCCCAAACGCCATGAATACGGACCAGCGTGGGCAACTGCGTTCGCGTCGCGGCACGCGTGAACGCTTCGATTCCCAGCCTTCCGCGTTTCGCTAGTTCGAACTGACTTTTTTGACGAATTTGCAAATGGTCACGACCTAGCATCCCAACCAATTCTTGTACGTCATACTGAGCAAAATCAGATACCAATATTCCCTCATTCTCAGCGACTTCCGGCTCATCGATTTGACCGGGGACCTCCATCGCATAGATATTCCCTACGTCCTGATTCAGCCAACCTCCATAGTTGTAATCCGAAATATACAATTTACCATCCGGTCCAAAATCGATGTCGACACAGTTCGAGCCTCGGAAGAACGTCTCGTTGTTGACCATCTTATAAGACGCACCGTCTTCCTCTACATTGAACATGGAAATGTAGGACTGGCTCAGAGAACCTTTATAGACGATGACAAAAAACTTGTCGTCGTACTTTTCGCCCATGCTGCTTGATGGGTTAAAAACTAGTCCAGACGGCCCCCCTACCAACTGCCCAATACCGGGAAGGATGAATGCTGGCTGCTTATCATTGCGAACTTCCCAAACGCGCTCAGTTATCCAACTGAGTGGCAATTTCGCATTACCCGTATATTTCGAGGATCTGAGCTCCAGGTCCTTGGTAAACGACATGATCGACTGATGCCCTGCGTGCCAGCCCGATTCGCCACCCTCCACCAAATAATTAATACGCTCCAAGTCTACACCGTCAGCGTCGTTGTCCGCCGTAAAAAGATTTCCATAGTCGTCCCAGGCAAGCTCCTGCGGGTTTCTCAATCCATCGTAGAATAGCTCTACGTTCGACCCGTCCGGATCGCAGCGAAAGACAGCCCCTCTATTGGGACCGAAAAGATGCTTGCCTTCCTTGGTATGCACGTTGTACCCGCGGTCACCAATTGACCAATACAGCTTGCCATCTGGCCCCCAAGTCAGGCCATGCATGTCATGGCCCGAAAAGCTCATGCGGATCCCAAATCCGTCCTGCAAAGACGTTCTCTTGTCTGAAACGCCATCGCCGTCCAAATCCTCCAGCATCCAGAGATGGGGAACATTCGTGTAATAGATTTTACCGTCGCGCTCAATCAATCCAATACCAGGACCATCCAAAGGGTCATCAAATCCTCCCGCGAATATCTTCGAGCTATCCGCCCTTCCGTCCCCGTCGGTATCCTCCAGCAAACTGATCTGGTCCGCCTTGCTCGAGTAGTATTCCATGGGGAACTGAGCCGCGTGATTCTGGAACATCTTTAATCGATCCGCATTGCTCTCAATTTGAATATCCTCAACCAACATCATGCGACGCTCGCGAATATCGTCGACCCCATTACGCCAGCGATTAATCTCAGCCACGTATAGGCGGCCTTGAGAGTCGAACGTGATCGCAGACGGATTCTGTATCTGGGATTCGTCCGCCCACAATTTTACGACTACATCGTCCGGTTTTTCGAAATTCCGCATGCGAATTTCCGCTTTCTCGTCGTAAAACTCACGGATAGCCGGATCGGACTCCGCCCCGGGTAATGCCGGGATGAGCGATAGTGGAAGAAGCAATTTCTTCATTGAAATTTAGGAACAGTGGTCTTTTTTAACAAGGGTGGATGTTTTCGGCGAGTCAGTGAGGAATTTCAAACCAATTGCACTAGTAAAATGGGGAATACCGGAATTTAGAGATCCCGATCTATCCAAATCCTGGCCGCGAAACGACTCCCACCGCGGTTCGCCAGATAGAGAACCATTCTCAGTTTGAGCTAACGCTTTACCACCCTTACGCAGGTGCCGATGGGTACGTTTTCGACGATTTTCTGTCTGGAAAGCTCTCCCGATTCCGTATCGACTTCGAAATACACAATATTGCTGGAGTCTCGATTAGCGACAACTAGGAGCTTTCCGTCTTCGTCTAAAACGAAATTCCGCGGGTGCTCGCCTCCCGAGGAAACCCGCTGCACTAGGGATAAAGAACCATCCCCCTCATCAATCGAATAGACCACAATGCTATCATGTCCTCGATTGGAGCCATAAAGGAACCGATTGGAGGGGTGGACAAGGATCTCGGCCGTTGCGTTCTCCTCAGAAAAAACTTCCGGCAGCGTATCAAATGAGCTTTTGAGAGTCATTTCCCCTTCATCCTTATCCCACTCATATTGAGTAACCGTACTGTTGAGCTCGTTTATGGCATAGATCCAGCGCCCATTTCCATGAAATGCTAGATGCCTTGGCCCCGCCCCCGGAGCGGTGTCAACATGGGGGGTCGCTGCCGGTGCGAGAGTACCGTTTTCGCTATCGAAGCGGTACACGTAAATCCGATCCATTCCCAAGTCGCAAACCAATACGAAACGATTGGATGGATCGCTGTAAATCGAGTGAGCGTGCGGGGCATCCTGTCGGTCGGGATTCACTTTGGTTCCACTCCCTTCCAAAACCAGCGAAAGAGCTTTTTCACTAATCACACCAATGTCACTAACAGGAAAAACCGTGATCACTGCATCATTGTAGCTAACGCCGAGTAGCCATTTTTCTGATTGATCTAGGTTAATGTGGCAAAGCCCTCCTCCAGCGGCTTCCTGCTCATTAATAAACTCCAATCCGACCTTTCGCTTATTGATCCGAAAGGAACGAACCAACCCACTTTCCCCATCACCTGAAGCAATTGAGTAAAGCACCGTTTCATTTCGGTTCAATCGCTGAAATCCTGCCTTTTTTTGATGGCATTCTAATTCCGCGGCAGAAAGTTCCAAAGGAGAATGTGAGAGCGTTTGTGAATAAATCCCGTCTTCTCTGCCCGTTCCGCTAGTGCCATAATAAGCGATGTACTTTTGGTTTCCTGTATTCATTTTTACCAAGACGTAGTTGTACCATCGCAAAACGCAAGGCACTACTAAAAGGTTCGGAAATGGGATCAAACGCCGGCAGAGCGATAGACAGAGCGTGTAATTGAGGGTATTCGAATTGATTAGAATTCCCGATCCGATCTGCTATTTTTGCTTCAATCAAAAGGAACTGTTTTTCTAATCGCTGTTACTTTTCTACCTTCTCTACTCGGTGCGGCGTTCCTGCCCAATCCATTCGCACTCAAAGCGATTCAATCTGGCGAATTTTAGATAAAAGCCCAACGGATCCCACAAAACCCCATCATTTCCTGCATGTCCTCCATCACCCTAGGTACCAAAATAAGCAGCCCCTCCATCATCAAGATTCCCGAACGGATCGAAACCCCCTCAGGAAAGACTACCACTACTTCGCTCACCGCGATCGTAATTTTATTCGACTTTCCTACGCAAACAATATCCAGGGGCCCTGGACTGTCTACAAGCCTAGGAAGCTTCGTTCGGAGAATTCACCCGCTTTCATTGGACACATTACTTTACCCAAAATTCATATCGATCACGAATCTCAAGAAATCCGCATTTATTTTCAGGATTCCGCGAGAACCAAAACCAAAAAACAGCCACCGCCGTTTCCAAAAAAGGTCTGGAATTCAAAGCACCTCAATTCGTGAATGGCTCCGCCTACTTTAAATTATTTAAGCATTCTGGACACCACTGCACGATCGATTCCCATGAGTATCTCAATCGTTCTCGCGATTACGATTGAGATTGGATAATTTTCCGAAAAGCAACTCATCACTTCCATCACAGTTAACGACCGATATGGGAATCGCGACGATTTCCGCATACGCCACTCCGTAACCTGGGTAATCGACGACACCCTCTTTCTTTCCCTGACTCGTAAGGCGGACGTGCCGGAGAGATTTCTCATGAGTACCGTTTCCATTCAAGGCGACTGGCACGATTAGAGTGCCAGCAATCCCGAGGATATTTCTCGGCCTAAAACTGAACACGAAAGTATCCAGTTTCCAATTAAGCCTTCAAAAGAAGGACGGAATCAAAATGAAGTAATTGCTAGAACCCGCGATCTTCCACGATGACTATGAGCAATCTTACCTATCTACTCCATTGCCGGCGAAATGGGCCTAACCACTGCCGAAATCTCCATTTCTCGGAATTCCGTGTAGAATGGAATGACACGGTAACATGAGTAACGGATAATCTACGATCACCCACAAATTATAAACACAATAATAGACCCTCGGCCCGAGGAAAGCCCCGGTGTTGGCTAGCTTTTCCGAGGTAAGATCACCCGGTACCAAATTTAATTCAAAGCCCCAACGCTCGGGGTAGCCAGAGGGTTAGAGCCGGCCAATAGGTGATCAGCATAAGGCCGATAAACATCGCGATAAATATGGGGAAAAGAGGTCGAATCAATTTCGCCAAAGTCGTCCCCCCCACGCCACATCCAATAAAGAGGCAGGTCCCCACCGGTGGGGTACACAAACCAATGCAAAGATTGGCGATCATAAGCACACCAAAGTGTACCGGATCCATTCCTGAACTCATGACTACGGGGAGAAAGATAGGAGTGAAGATGAGCACCGCTGGAGTCATATCCATAAAGGTCCCCACTATCAAAAGGAGAATGTTAATAATCAGCAGTGTGACCAGTGGGTTGTCGGATATCCCCAACAAGGCAGTGCTTACTGCCTGTGGCACCTGTTCAAACGAAAGTGCCCAACTCATCGCTTGGCTCGCCCCGATAAGAAACATGACCACCGAAGTAGTCTTGACGCTTTTAAGCAGAATCCGATGGAGATCGCTGACCTTGATTTCCCGATACACTACAACTCCCAGGAAAAGAGCGTAAGCCACCGCCACCGCGGACGCTTCAGTAGCAGAGAACACTCCTCCTAAAATCCCACCCAGTACGATCACAATCAGCATCATACTTGGCAACGCCCCAAACAGCGCCACCCACAAGCTAGGCCGTTCACCAGTATCTAAACTCTCGACCGTCGTGCGAAACGGGTTAGAAAACCAAGCCGCAAACATTATAAGCGATCCGATCACAATTCCGGGTAATATCCCTCCAACAAAAAGAGCCGCCACTGAAACATTGCTAGCCACCACGGCATAGACAATCATTATGTTACTCGGCGGAATCAGCAATCCCGTCGTAGCCGAAGTCGTGGTAAGAGCCACACTGAACTCCCGTTCATAACCCTTGCGAGTCATCTCTGGGATCATAAATCCCCCTATCGAAGAAACCGCAGCAGATGCAGAACCCGAAACGGCACCAAACATCATACAGGTAATCGTATTCACATAACACAAACCACCGCGAAAGCCACCGACTAAAAAGTTGGCGAAGTCAATAAGCCGCCTCGACATGCCGCCCTCTCCCATCAGCACGCCAGACAAGACAAAGAAGGGTATCGCCAGGAGCGGAAAACTCGCGATTCCAGTAGACATACGCTGGGCGACAACATATCCCGTGGGCACACCGCCTATGGCATGGATAGTCAATACAGTCGCTCCTCCAATACATACGGCAATGGGGACGTTGAGCAGCAAGAGAACAACGAAGCCCGTCAGTAGTATGAGTGCTTCCGTATCCATCCTAATCCGACTCTTTTTTTGCAGATTGAGGGGAAGTGTTTAGCTCGAAGTCAACGGAAAGGTACGCCATAAGGTGTTCAAAGACAAAAAGGCAGAACACGACTCCACTAATAGGCACGACCGAATAGACATAACCCATCGGGAGATTCAGAGCAGGAAGGACCTGTCCTGAAGCGAAGGTTTTAATAACCAAATTCCATCCTCCATGAACTAAAGCGAAAGCGGAAAAGGCGAATACAATTAATTCCACAAATATCGCTGAGAGCCGTCTGGCCGAAGGTTCGAGTTTCCCGACAAAGTAATCTACCCCCAGATGGCCTTTCTCCCGAAAGGTCAACGCCGCACCCAAGAGCGAAATCCAGACGAGAAGATAAACTGCCAGCTCTTCGGTCCAACGGGTTTGCTCGCCCAAAGCGTACCGAGAAAACACGCCCCAAAGAACATCGACCACAAGTACGGCCATTCCAAACACAAGCAGCACCTCCAACCCTTTAACGACCGGAAGAATGCAACGAGTGAAAATCGTCTGGGCCTTTGACATTATCGGACTTCCCTTATCCGCTCAACAAGAGATCCAATCGAACTCCCTTCAAAACGCTCGTACATGGGAGCCATCTTTTCAAGAAAAGGCTCCTTGTTCGGTCGATACACGGTCACACCATTCTCCTGCAGTCGCGCCAGCGAATTTTGCGTCTCAACTCGCCATAATTCCCTCTGGTACGCTACTGATGCATCCGCAGCCTCTTGAACCCAAGCTCTCTCGTGAGGAGCGAGTGACTCCCAAATCGACTGGCTAAATAAAACGATGTCTGGTATGCGACAATGCTCATCGAGTGAGTAGTGCTTCGCCACTTCGTAGTGTCGGCTCGTTTCGAAACTAGGGGCATTGTTCTCCGCTCCATCTACCATGCCCTGCTGCAGTGCCGTGTACAGTTCCCCGAAAGGAATTGGTGTGGGAGAGCCCCCCATCTGGGAAATCATATCCATCGACATTTTACTTCGCATCACACGGATTTTGCGGGAATCCAAATCGTCAGGTGTCAAAATCGGCTTGTCTATTGTATAGAAGCTTCGACTACCGGATTCGTAGAACATCAATCCGTGTAACCCAATGGGGTTCCCCAAGGCCAAAAGCTCTTTGCCGATGGGTCCATTTAGAACCTTCCAGAAATGGTCCTCGTCTCTAAACAGATAAGGCAAACCGAATACGCCCATCTCCGGCGTGAACGCCTCCATCGGTGCCACAGAGGCTTTGACCATGGCGAGCACACCTCGCTGCACCTGCTCGATAGTCTCCGTTTCCGTGCCCAGCTGCCCGTTAGGAAATATCTCAATGACCACCAACCCGCCCGATTTCTCTGCCAACCGGTCCCGCATAAACTCCATCGCCAGATGAACCGGGTGAGATTGATCCAAGGCGTGGGACAACTTGAGCACTTTCGTCTGTGAATCTGATCCAGATTCACTCCGGCCATTGGAAAGCAAAGAAAAAGCGAAAACGGTCAACAACACCCCCCCGATCAATCCGAGACTAAAATAGGAGGTTTTTGTTCGATTCATAAGAAAACAGTCGAGACAACACGCACAGGAACAACCTTGTCAAGGTGATAGCTGGACCTAGACTCAATCGACCTTTATCCCAATAAGAGTAATCGCTTCCTCCAAGTTTTACCGCAATGTTACGTACACTTAATCGGTTCCAAAAACCGTCAACTCAATCGTGGAACGCAATCGCGGTCCCTATAAACCGAGCCTTAGAAACCAAAGCAAAACTCGAGTATGAAGACCCTTGAGTTTACCTAATCGAAGCCAGTGCCGCTATGTTATAACATGATTCTATTTTCCAAAAAACCGCTGACAGGTCTGCTAGGTCTCAATTCAACAGCATCATCAATGTGAGCGGTATTTCAGACCGTTACATTCAGCTAGCTGGATCCGTTACATCATCCACGAAAATTAATTCGGTGGTTCTTTTTGAGTCGGATAAAGCATTTGGCAAATACTAGTCTCGGTCTTACCAAGTGCCCGCCTACCTTGAAGGATCGTTCGCACTTAAAGTCGATGAGCCTTGTGCCGCCAGGAGCGGAAATCTCTCCCCATTCTTTTGCACCGAGGATATGCGTAATACCTGAGCGGGAAGCAAGGAGGTGCTCACTCGGGATCAAATTAGTTTCTCCTTTTGCGGAATCCCGGCGAGCAGAGTATTCACGAGAAATTAAGTCGACCACCAAAAAAAGCGACGGTCCGTTAACCGTCGCTTTTCAAACTATACTGAGTAGAGATTAAACTCTTCTGCGGATTTCGCCACCGTCACCAGGAACGGGAACCACATTCTCTTCCGGGAGCACGACCGTTCCTTTATCGAAGTCCTCTGCTTGCAAATTAGCCTTGAGATTGTAGAACTCCGATTCGGTATTTTCCATCAGATCCCGGAATCGCACGTACTTACCCGTGTAGGCCGCGTAACGACCCATGATTGCGGTCGCTGTGGATTCAGCGATTTGGCGGGCCTCGTTAATCGGATTGCCGCTACGAGCACTTTGTATCCATGTAATCAATTCCTGTACGTTACCATCTTTATCCATAATATTGAATTCCGGAATCGACACAATCTTGCCCTCGAGCTTTCCGCCACCTTGGACCTCTCCTTCCGTTCCCCTGAAGAATTCTCCCACTCGTGGATAAGTCCCGCTAATTTGGCGACATTGGCTGTGGATGTGGACACCATCTCCATAATCCAAGTCGAGACTGAAGAAATCGTAATTGTTGCCCGACTCCCGGCGCGCCCTTCCACCAAAACCAATCGCAGATTGGGGCGTCCGACCGAGATACCAATTGGCCACATCGATGTTGTGTACATGCTGCTCTACGATATGATCTCCAGACATCTGCCACCAATTGAGCCAGTTGCGAGCGAGGTAGTCTGCATCGCTCCACCCCTTTTGCCGTTCCCAGATCCAGGGCACCGTACCGTTCCAGCTTACCGTTCCACCAAGTATTTCGCCTATGGCACCACTCTGAATCCTAGCCGCGTTTTCCATATAACCGATGGTGTGGCGACGTTGCGTGCCCGCCAAAATAGCAAGACCTTTTTTCTTCGCTCTTTCACCTGCCGCGATCACGCGGCGACAGCCAGGTGCGTCAACGGCCACCGGCTTCTGCATTAGCACATGCTTCCCTGCATCCACTAGCGTATCCAAATGCTGTGGACGAAAAGAAGGCGGTGTAATAAGCATGACGAATTCCGCATCCGACTCCGCTACCTTCTGGTAGGCATCCCAACCAACGATACATCTGTCCCGACTAACCTCGTACTTGTCTGCTTGCTCGAAAACCTTGTCCTCGAAGGCGTCCGCCATCGCCACGTACTCTGCCTCTAGGCCAAGCATTTTGCAGGCCTTGATAAAATTCAGGATATCCCGATTCGAGCGCCCACCGCAGCCAATGACCCCGACTTTAACTTTTTTATTTTTTGATACAGCGGCTCTTGCCGTGCCGGAGAGCAGTGTGCCGGCGGCAGCGGCTGAAGTTACCGCCGTTTGGACGAATTTGCGTCGTGAGAATTCCATAATGATCTTGATTGTGGGTTGAATTAAATTTCGTTCCGAAAGTTCCTGCGGCCCCTCGGCAACGATAGGGTTCTGAAGATACTGACTCTTCCTTACGGAAATTTGGACTCATGTCCAGCCATTGAGACCAACCATTTTAGCCAAAAGGTTACTGAATTGACGGTTTACGTCCTTCGCGACTGCCACAAGTACAACGGCCTTACTTCTACAGACCATTGATTATCAACCTATTATGTTCGATCTTTTCCGAAGCAAAAATAGTAATCCAAAGGACAATATCCTCTCCCGTCTCACCCTCACCCTCGCACTCGTCCTCGTACCTGAGGGTATCGCCTCCGCTGCCGGTGTAGACCCGCTCGTAGGCCTGTTGGGGCCGCCGTTTTCATGGGCTTCATTACTTCCACCTGCGGCGGACGGCTACCGTAGTGGTCACCACGGGGCCGAAACAAGTAGCAGAGAGCGGATGCTCAATTAGGATGGCACAGGCTTGCTTTCTACCAAACCCTTATTGAAAGGGATTCGACGCCTGAGCCAATCGTACTTTTTGGATAATCGCGGTATGCGGCAGAGGGCGAACACTGAGCAATACCGCAAAAATAACTTCAAAGTGGAGCGATAAATCAACGTCGCCTGGATCGTTCCCTCGACAGTCGGCTGCCAGGTGATCATTTCGGCTTACTTGGTCATTACTTCGAATACTAAAGTTTCTTTGGGCGATTTCCCCTCTGCAACCAAGTGCTGCAGCACAACTCGCTCGATTTAAGATCCCAGCCGGTCTCTTTCAATCTAGAACAACGATCAATCCGATGCACGGGCGATTCATCTCATGAACGACATTCAGAACGTATGCCTTTCAAAAAATGGAGTATACAATAGATTTTTTTAAGGTTAGAAGATTAGAAACAGAGGACCTCTTGCCAAATTTTAGTCGCACAAATCAGAGAAAACAGTTGTTTGATTGGATTCTGCACCACTTTTGTATCATCCGCCAATATACATCGTCTGGGATTTAGCTCCTCATTGTGTTACCGCAACCTCATCAGTTTTTTCCACTAATTCGCACGGTACACCGGACCGAACCGTAGTATCCCACTTTTACGAATGACCATCAGGAAAAGCGCTCTCACCTCCCCTACGAATATTCATAGTTGCCAAAAGGTGTGTATATTCGTTCTATCTCCAGAATGCCACACACCCGCTTCAACCGTCGCCATTTTGTAAAATCGGCTGTTGCCATCGGGGCCAACGGATTGCTATGCCCACATGCTTTTTCCAAAACAGGCCCTTCCTATTCCCTGAAAGGGCGGCTCTACAAGACGCTCAAAATCAATATGATTCGCATAGAGGCGTCGCTAAAGGAAAAGTTTAGAGCAGCCAAAACCGCCGGGTTCGTGGGCGTTGAGATGAACTCACCTGGCATGGATGTCGCAGAAACTCGTGCGGCGATCGCTGCGAGCGGTCTGCCGGTCGATGGCACGGTTTGCAGTACCCATTGGAAGATTCGCCACTCCAGCCCCGACGCTTCGGTTCGCACCCAAGCCTTGGAAGATTTGAAGACAGCGATCCGCGACACACATGCTGTCGGAGGCCATACCGTTTTGCTCGTTGTCGGAAAAGGCGAGGACGGACCGGAGTCAGAAATTTGGCCAAGATCCGTCGAGAACATCAAAAAGGCCCTTCCTCTCGCTTCAGAATTAGGCGTATCCATTGTAATTGAGAATGTCTGGAATCAATTCCTCTACAATCATGACGGAGACTCCAAACAAACAGCCGATGCATTTGCGAAATATGTGGACGAATTTCAATCCCCTTGGGTAGGTATGCAGTTCGACATTGGTAACCATTGGAAATACGGATCCATGGGAGATTGGATACGGACTTTGGGGAAGCGAATCATCAAACTGGATGTAAAAGGATTCTCGCGAGCAGAGGGTAAATTCATGCAAATCGGCGAAGGCGACATAGACTTCGAAGACGTGCGCAAAGCACTATTAGAAATCAACTACCATGGCTGGGTCGCAGCAGAGGTTAAAGGCGGTGCACTGTCCGAATTAAAGAAAATCTCCACCCAGATGGATCGAGTGTTTGCTTTGTGAGAGGAGTCTTTTCTCTCTTTTCTACAATTTAATCTACGGAGCGGCCTTCTGCCGCGACCGACCATAGCGGTAAAAGCAGCCATGCCAAAGCTTTCCATTTCTCGCTCCTTTCCGCCAAGTTAATCCCAAGATTTAATGCTATGAAGCAGTTCGGATGGCTGCATCTCCTTAGGGAACATCCCCAACCCCTTCTGTTTTTCGAAACCCTCCTCTCGGAGGACTTCCCAACCCGCATCGTAGCGACCGAGATACTTTTCAATATCCTTCTTCGGTGCCTGAAGCAGATACTGGGGAGCGTTGAACATGATGTAGTGGAAAACGGTTTCCCATTCAAACTGAGTTATTGATATACTCTATTGCGTAATCGATATTCGGATCCGTCATGTAAAAGTCATCGTTGAGGTCGTTCCAAACTTTCCCGTTTATCCGAAACGTGTCATCTCCTTTAGGAAAGTCATCTCGCCCAACAAGTGACTGAAATATTGCTGGGATCCGTGGTTAGTCGGCTGGTCGTTCAAGTGCCATTTGCCGGTCATCGATGTAGCGTATCTCGAATCACAAAGCACCTCGGCTACAGTGACCGAGTGCTCCAATGTCTGCTTTCTAGCTTGGTAGGTGTAGAGACCGGTCAACAAACAGATTCGCGACGAGTAGCATTTAGCGGTATTATAAAATTGGGAGAATCGAAAACCCTGATTTGTCAAAAAATCTATGTGTGGCGTCTCAATCTCACTCGCATAGCAACCGAAATGGGCGTAACCGAGATCATCCACCATCATTAGGATAATATTGGTACGATCCTCAGCCTTAACAAAAAGGAGCAGAGCGAAAGCCAGTAAATCGGCTGAGCCATGGAAGATGTCTATTGGGGGAAATTCATAATTAAGGTAATGTTTCGAAAATATGGTGCGAGTGTCTCCAACTTTTAATGTACTTCTTTGTTCTAGTCATGTAATTCACTTCGAATGCATTCTAAGCCGATTGTTTCGAAAACCGCTACCTTGATTCATTCCAGAGAGAACCGAACGGAGCGAAAGTAGATTTCTTTGAAACTAGAACCACTTTTCCTACGTTTTCCTGCTAAACGCTCAATTTACGACCCACCATGAACACACTTCCCCGACTATCTACCCAGAGATCTATCACCACACTCGTTTCCACACTTGCTTTTGTGACAACTTCTTTTGCAGCCGCCAATGACTCTTGGCCCAATTGGAGAGGAACTTCTCTGAACGGAGTGGTTGAGGGGGCCAAACCACCGATCAATTGGAGCGAAACCGAAAATGTGAAGTGGAAAACCAAAATTCCGGGATCCGGCCTGGCGACACCTATAATTTGGAAGAACCAGATCTTCCTCGTTACTGCAATTTCCAAACGAGAGGCGACCTCTCCTAATCCCGCACAAGTCAACAGCGATCAGCCACCCGCGGGAGGACCCGGTCAGCGTGGACCCGGTGGCGGAGGCGGATTCAATCGAGAGGAAATCTTGAAACGATTTGATAAGGACGGGGACGGCCAACTCAATGATGGAGAGCGCAAGGCAATGCGAGCCAGTTTTGGCGGTAGCGGAAGAGGTCAAACTGAACGCCGTGCAGGAGGTGGGAGACCCAATCGTGGTGGACCACGTGGAGGCGGTCACCCTACGCCTCAACAGGAGCATGAGTTCAATGTAATGGCCATTGATCGCCATTCCGGAGAATTACGGTGGAGCAGAACGACTAGTTCTCAGATCCCTCATGAGGGCCATCACGTTACTAACGGATTTGCTTCTGCCTCTCCCGTTACCAACGGCGAGCATCTTTGGGTTTCCTTCGGCTCAAGAGGTATCTACTGCTACAGCCTTGACGGTGTTAAAGTATGGGAAACTGATCTAGGAGACATCCGATCTAGAGGGGGATTCGGAGAAGCAGTTCAGCCGGCACTCGCGGGGAACCACCTCCTCATTACATGGGACCAAGAGGACCAGTCTTACATCGTCGCTCTCGACAAGGGCACAGGCGAAGAGGTATGGCGGAAAGAGAGAGACGAGCGAACGTCCTGGACCACTCCCGTGATCGTCGAGGTCGATGGCACTCAACAGGCTATCATTGCGGGATCGAATAAAACACGTGCCTACAATCCTGAAAATGGAGATATAATCTGGGAAGCTAGCGGGCTCACCAGTAACGTCATTCCCACTCCCGTAATTGGTGAGGGCATCGTGTACGTAGCCAGCGGATACCAAGGCCGAGCTGTCCAGGCGATTAAGCTGTCCTCCAAAGGAGACGTTTCAGGAACGGACAATATTATTTGGAGCGCCGCTCACAGTGCACCTTATGTCGCATCGCCCGTACTGTCGAAGAACCGTCTTTACATGAACAAGGGCAATGATGCCTACTTCACCTGCTTTAACGCCTCAACAGGCGAGGTGCTGTACCAAGACGAGTCGCTGGAAGGCATACGTGGCGTGTACGCCTCGCCCATTGCTGCAAACGGACATATCTATATCGCAGGAAAAGAGGGGGCCACGGTCGTTATCAAGGATTCGGATACATTTGAAATTGTTTCTGTAAACTCACTCGACGACCCCATCGATGCCTCACCTGTTATCGTTGGCGATCAAATGTTCATCCGAAGCCACACCCATCTGTACTGCCTCTCCAATGAGAGCTGAGGCAATACGAGGGTGCGAAAACCCTGCGCTGTTTACCTACTTGAGAATCGCCTTTTTGAAGTGATAGCTCTCGCCTGAAGGAGTATGAGCTTGTCGGCGGAGCGCAGTGAAAGGAACGATAGCTGTAGTTAATAGGTGGGTCATCGGCCTCTGGGCGTCCCAAAATGGGAGGATACAGCTAGCAGGCATTTCGCTACGCGTTGCCCTTCCTTCAAAAATTCAAAGGGTCGCAAACAAGCCATCGCCAAAATGATTCATAGATCCTCCAGGATTAATCCGGGATTGTTCGTCGTAACTGAGTTTACTCTGACGTCTCGCATGCGGCGTGCCTCTTTGGGTACGTCTACAGTCCAGACATTTAGTTCCACACCCCATCCTTTAAAGCTGAAACCAGTTCAGCAGAAACGCCTCTTCCCGATTGGCCGCCAACCCTTTTAGCTGTAGCGATTCCGTAGCTACAATAATCTCCACAATCGAAGGCCTGAAACTGCCGTCGGGCTGTTCTTTTAGATACGACGGCCAGTAGGCGTCAACACTGGGCCTTTGTGCCTTCAATTCAGTCAAAGACTCTTGAATTAAAGAGATTACGATGACAAATCTCCAATCATGACCGCCCGCATCTATCGCATCGAGAAGTGGCTTCACAATTTCCGGTCCGTACTTGATTTCAACAACCCAAATCAATGAGAACAGCTTTGCTTGCACCGCTTCCTCATCGAGCAGCGGAATAGGCTCGCCTGCTCATTTCTTGCCTTTCCATCAACTAATATCCAAGCCCCCAGATCATCCAGACTGTAGTAGCGACGACTCGGTTTTGTTTTGAAACCCTTTTCGAATCTTCATCGTGTATACAGACCACTTAAACGTCAGTTGCTAAATGGGCATCGCACTCAGCACAATCTGCCCACAATTGCCACCCCAGCCTGAAAGCGGCCAGAGTGTTTTCAAAAGCGACCGCAGATACCATCGATGGGCGATCACCATCAGAATTCCTGAGCGGCTAGTCACCCGTTTACCCTGATCAAAGCCTCCGCCCGCAATCGTTCGAGAACGAGGCGAAAGGAACTGGTAAACCGCTGGGGAGTTGACCCGACCCTCTGGATCAGATTATACAAATCCACCCATTCACCGACCTCAATTTCCTCAATATTTAGTCGGAAGGGACCACTACCTTTCACCCGATACACCTCGATAAACTCCTGGCCGGTTTCTTCGCAAGGATTCAGCTTGAAAAGAAACTCCAGTTCGTTGTTGGGCTGCCATCCAAGTTCTTCCATGAGTTCTCGGTAAGCCGCTTCCCGATACGCTTCACCTGTATCCACATGTCCCGTGCACGATCCATCCCAAGCCCCTGGCCAAGTATCCTTATTGGCAGAACGCTTTTGCAAGAAGACTTCGTTCTCGTCATTAAAAATGAGTATATGTACCGCACGGTGTCGTAACCCAACAGTGTGGACTTCACTTCTCGGTCGCTGACCGATCACGTTATCGAATTCATCTACGATGTCGAAAATATCTTCTTGCATGAAATTTGATTCGCCGAGAGCTTACTGGATAAGCAAGATATCACATTCGCTCAGGCAAAATTACCAGCCTGTTTATCAGATTTTTCTCTATGTCTAAGATTCCTATAGAAGTCATCGCTGAAGCTCTAAAAAGCAACGATCTGGATCAGGAAACGATATCCAGAGTGATGAGCGATATTACGCACATGGCCCAAGTCTTGGCGGACGAGGAAAAGGCCCAGCGCGAACCGGTGATTAAAAAGCAGTTTATAATCGTCCTGAGCGATCCAAGAGGAACTGTTCCCGACGAGGACTACGTGGGATGGGTTGTGCAAATTCCCGAGGACGACAATCCGGGTACGGCCATCGAGCGTATTAAGCGTAGTGCTTATGAATACAATATATCGAAAAAGGGACGAAAGTATCCGGTCAAGAGTATTGGCGAAGCGTGCGAAGCCGTCAGCACCAAGTTCCAAAAAGAGCAAAAAGTAACAATCAAAACTAAGCTCCCGGTTACAATCTTGAAGACCGACAACGCAATCCCTAAAATCGACGAAAACGGATAGCCCACTCAAGAGAAGGCCATCGACTAGTATTCAGTGCGATATTGTGGCAATCTGCTAACAGGTGACTTCCCGACAAGTCCGTTCCCTGCTGGCACTAGAACTTGAACCCGGCTTCCATATCAAATCAAGCATTGCTCCATCCTTACCTCCGTTTTTTCTCCACTCTCGAATGGCCTTCTCTCGGTCTCGATGCTTTTTCCGATCTTCGCGGAAAGCTGCTAGCTGTTCCTCGTTCAAATGCCTTTCGATCGCATGGGATCGCTCCTCAATCAAACCATGGAAGCGCTGACGCATTGATTCGTGGACCTCAAGCATTACATCCCCGAATTTCGTGACCTCTGCTCGGACCAGAGGCACTTGGATCTCAGTCAACGAGAGCGACTTTTCCAAGCGTTCCATCATGCGGTCCACTTGAACACGGTAAATGTCGCGAGGTGAACGTTCGATGTGGGCTGAACGATCGCCTCGATTACCACGGGTCTGCTTTAAATAAGCGACAGTACCGCCGACGCCAAACAAACCACCGATCGTAAAAACGACGGCCAGAATAACCAATGCACTAAATTTGCTTTTTTCGCTCATAGGTACTCCGTCCAGTCTACTCTAGCCAGTGCCTCATCGAAATTCTCCACAACTTCTATTTCATTTCCTGTGAGCTCCGTGACCTCAACCGTGGATGTAGTCGTAATTGCCAATGTAGCGGAGAGCCCGAGGCAGGCTCCCAAAGAAATGCGGGCAAACGGTTTCGAAAACAGTTCAATAACGCCGTCCAGCATACCGACAGCAGAACCCGTAAGAGCCTTTGCCGGTAAACTCAGCTCACCCTCAACGCGTGCCCAAACATGTGGACGCACATCTATTTCCGGATGAATTTCCTCGCGACTCCTCTTTATTATTTCATCCCAGGTGGGACCGGTTTGTTTCCTGTGCGATTCCATTATTTATCAATAATTTTTTTAGTTTCTTTCGGGCGCGGAAGCTCTTCACCTTAGTTTTCGACAAACCCCAGCCCATTTGGGCGGCGATTTCCGCCAAAGGTAACTCTTCGAGGTACTGAAGCGTCATGAGAAGACGCTCCTCGCTGTTCAGAAGGGCCAGGACTTTCTGAGCTTGCTCCGTCATTTCGTACGAACACCTCTGATCGATACCCTCAGAAAGCGTCTCCAACACGTAATTGGTTTCTTCAGAGTGATTGACCGATATTGAAGCAGGGTTGCGCGAATTTTTCCGAAAGTAGTCGTAGCCCGTGTTGTACGCTATCTTCCTAAGCCAATTCTCGAAGGGGGCCGTCGCCTGCCATGACTCCAGCTTACGAAAGGCTTTAACAAATGTTTCCTGCACGAGGTCTTCCAAGTCTGCCTGATAGGGACAAAACCGATAAAGACAACGAGTGATCATTGACTGGTGACGCCGAACGACCTCATCGAAAGCATTTAAGTTACCATCGAGCGAGGCCCTCACAAGGTCTTCATCTTCTGAAGCACTATAATCACGCATAAAGTGCACCAACTCCGATTTATAGTCGCATTGTAGCTTGGATGCATTTTTCGAATTGGCGAGCGAAACTGATTCACCGCAGCCGCTTTTATTTGAACCCGATAGAATACGGGTTTTTCCAAAATCTACCGCTAATGTCGCTAGCATCATGACGCATTCCCGCAGCAATCACTACCCGTACTGTCAGATCTGGAATCGATACCCCACACCATAAGGGTAATACCCAACGAGAAATCATTGCCTAGGGAGGTTTTCACTCCCGATCGCATTAGTTCCAAACTTCTATCCGTAACTGCTTCCATCAACTCTTCATTGCACAAACGCTAATCAACACCCTGCGGTTACAAGTACGAAAAATCCTTTCCAAAATATACCCTTTCACAGAAACGGCGAATTTCTCGTTGCCACGATAGTTCCCTAAATTAACTTTCTCTAATTCGGAAATTCACCCTGACAGAAACCTCTGAATTCAACTAACACTAATTACTAATGTCAAACATGACTACCAACGAACTTCGCAAACCCTTAACCGTTCTTCTCAAAGAGGGAGACCCAGAAGCGAAGCGAGAAGAAATTCGGCAGTACTTCCATGAAACCTACGACGCCTACGAAATTCTTTTCCAAACATTGGCTAGCGACGAGGCATTCTACCGTCGTGCGGACCCCCTACGACATCCCTTGATTTTTTACTACGGTCACACAGCGACCTTTTTCCTGAACAAGCTACTTCTTGGCAAATTTCTCACCCAGCGAGTCAATCCGAAGTTCGAGTCCACTTTCGCAATTGGAGTTGATGAAATGTCGTGGGACGACTTGAACGAGGCTCACTATGATTGGCCAGCGATCGAGGAGGTGAGCGAGTACCGAAATCAAATTCGCACGGTCATCGACAACCTGATTGACGAAACTCCCCTAACCCTCCCCGTGGACTGGGACAGCCTATACTGGGTCATTATGATGGGGATTGAGCATGAGCGCATTCACCTCGAAACCAGTTCGGTGCTCATCCGCCAGCTTCCGGCTGAATTGCTCGATGCGACGAATGCTGCCTGGCAAATTTGCGACGAAATCGAGGGCGAGGCACCGCAAAACGAGTTACTAACCGTTTCTGGAGGGGTAGTTAAACTTGGCAAGTCTAGAGATGACAGTTTATATGGATGGGATAACGAGTATGGGCAATTCACTGCCCAGATTGGTGAATTCAAAGCGTCAAAGTTCCTCGTTTCCAACCAAGAATTTTTAGAGTTCGTCGAAGCCGGCGGCTACCAAAATGAGGATTACTGGACTCCCGAAGGCTGGAGTTGGGTCCAGTTTAAGGAGCCGACTTGTCCATTGTTCTGGGTGCCACAGGCAAACGGCTCATATCGTTTTCGGGCCATGCTCGAAGAAATAGAAATGCCATGGTCATGGCCCGCCGAAACTAACTACCTTGAGGCAAAAGCGTTCTGTAATTGGAAGACTTCGACAACCGGCGAGCCTACTAGGCTTCCGACAGAGGAAGAGTGGTACCGTATCCTCGACTACACGGAAACTCCAGATGCCCCAGAATGGGAAAAAGCACCTGGCAACCTCAACTTGGAGGACGCCGCATCGTCGGTTCCTGTGGACCGCTACTCATTTGGCAAAGGCTTTTACGATGTCCTTGGCAACGTTTGGCAGCATACCGAAACCCCCATCCGCGGTTTTCCAGGATTCGAGGTCCACCCTCTCTATGACGACTTCTCCACCCCAACATTTGATACGAAACACAACCTGATAAAAGGAGGTTCGTGGATATCTACGGGTAACGAAATTATCCGGGACTCACGCTACGCCTTCCGACGCCATTTCTATCAACATGCGGGCTTTCGCTATATTTTATCGGATACACCGGTGGAAATTCCGGACGACAGTTACGAAACGGATCCTGAGGTTATCAACTTTTGTGAGCTTCATTACGGCTCTGAATATTTCAACGTTGAGAACTATCCTGAAAAACTGGCCCAGGTCGCTCTCAATCACGTTCAGGGCCGCAAAAAGAAAAGGGCTCTAAACATCGGTTGCAAAACGGGTCGAACGGCTTTTGAACTTGGCGTCGAATTCGAGAGCGTTACCGCAACCGACTTCTCCGCTCGCATGATAAGAATCGGCGTCGACCTCAAGGAAAAAGGGTACACCCAATATACGCTTCCCGAGGAAGGCGAAATCGTCTCTTTCCATCAGAAAAATCTTCAGGAACTCGGCCTTGATCGTTCACGAGAAAATGTTGAATTCATGCAAGCGGATATTTCCAACATGAAAAATCTGTTTACTGGTTACGACCTCATCTTAGTGGATACTTCTTTAGAGAAGGCATACAACCCGAAAAAGTTTCTTGATTCAGTCCATAATCGTCTCAATGCCGGCGGCATTTTGATTATCGCTTCTAATTACGACTGGAAGAACGAACGGACAGATAGAGACCAATGGCTAGGCGGCTTCAAGGTTAATGGTGAAAACACCACAACCCTCGACAGCCTGCAGTCGATCCTCTCCCCTCATTTTAAACAAATCGATAAGCCATTCGACATTCAGCAAGTACTGCGCAAGCACAGACGGTCTTACGATCACAACATCGTTCAAGTCACTGTCTGGGAAAAACAGAGCTAAAAAAGAGCTTTTGCCGCTCGTCGGTCGGCAGATTCCAGTCTAAAAAAACCTCGCTCAAAGAGTGTTGCCAGCCAGGCCTGGCGGCCAAGGCCTCCTTCACCCCAGTACAATATGGTAGCAAATTTATCACGTATATCTCAGGAACCACTAAACCGGTATAACCTACTTCCTCATTGAGATTAACGGTGTAAAACCCTTGTCCCAGTGAAACGAGCATGACTGCATTCTGGGCTGCCTGAGGCCAGTGAAAGCGGGCCAACGTCTGGAATTTACTCGTAGTTTTTTAACTAAGCTATTTTCTCCCCAATCGTCATTTTTCGCTAGGAATCCAGAACCTTGTTGCAATTTGAGCATCGGATTCGCAAGTCAATTGGGTAGTCTCTGATATATACTTTCTTCATCCGGGGCCACTGTCAGATGATGCGTCGTATCCTTTTTATAGTTACAGTATTGTCCTGACTTTAATCTACCTAAAAGCTTTGCTACGCATGTAGCGGTAAACCGGCTAAAAAAGAAACCGCATTTTTGCCCTATCCAGCCACGTAGAGGTCGAGCCTATCAGGTTAAATAGAAATTGAACGATTACCGTCCGAGCCGTCTACTCCACCTCGAATCGTCCAATGAACGCTAAATTACCCTTACCAATGTTCCGTGAAAAGGTCACTAGATCGTCATCAAACATCGCAGCGGCGTAAAGAAATTCACCATAGGGGGAAATAAGCATTTCGTAGCTGCCATCCGAGCCTTCAAATACTTATCGTTTTTCAAGATGAGCATCTACAAAGACCAGTTACTACAGTGTTTCAAACGATGGATTTTCTGCCTGCCCAGACACTTGAAGCCAATGTATAGCCGCAACATTAGCTATTCTCTTCTCATTCCTAATTGCCAAGCTCGGGATCCTGCCCTCTCATCTTCAAAAACTCATGAGAGCTAAAAAGCTTTACCTGCACACTTCCAATCGAATCGAATCGCTCGCTGAACGACTCGTCGAAGTGTCACGCGAAGACCCATTACCTGGTCTACTAGAACAAGAAACAGTCATGACTCTGAACCCCGGTATGGCCCGCTGGCTCCGGTTCCGAATTGCCCATTCCCTCGGTGTATCCTTTGGCTGGGAATTCCCCTTCCCGGGGAAATTTTTCCAGAGAATATTCGCGGGTTTTGCGTCCACCCATCCTAAGACAGGTATTTTTGATGAGAACAGTGCTCGTTGGGAGTTATTCGACATTCTCGACAACCTTGAGGATCGCCCCGAATTCGCTCTTCTGAATCGATATTGCGAACCGAGTTCCGCACGCCGTCTACAGCTTGCCAGCCGTCTCGCTTGGCTTTACGACCAATACCTGCTCTACCGTCCAGAATCGATCACCGATTGGGAATCAGGAGGGGACTCCAATGATTGGCAGGCGGAAATTTGGCGACGACTATGCGAACGAGCGTTTCCCAATACGGGACGCCCCCAGCACATTGCCCGAATTTGGCAGCAACTAAAGGCCAGCAATCCAACCCATATAAGACCAGATAGCGCCCGCTGGCCTTCTCGCATATCCGTCTTCGGAGTCTCGTCCCTCCCGCCCTTACATCTAGACATTCTGGACGTCGTCTCGCGATTCCGTCCCGTCCACCTTTATCTCCTTCAGCCTTCCGATATGTATTGGGCTGACTTGAGGTCTACCAAGCAAATCGCTCGGGCCTCCCAACGCAGGACCCCAACCGATCAAATTCCAGACTTCGATATTGAGGACGCCACTTACGACCTAGGCAATCCCCTACTCCCTTCCTTTGGAAAACAGGGCCAGGATTTTCTCGACCTCGCTCTCGACAAGGACCCCATTCACGATGACAGCACCTTCAGAGAACCTAATATAAGCACTCAATTGGGTTGCCTCCAATCCGATCTGTTTTTCCTTGAGAATCGTTCCTCCGGGGAAGAAACTCAGCACCGTTTTCCCAGTTACGACAGTACTATCCAAATCCACCGATCTGCTGGGGCAAGGAGGGAGGTCGAGTCTCTCTGGGACTACCTCGTCGACTATTTCTCAAACCATCCACACGCACAAGCGTCGGACGTCCTCGTTATGGCCCCCGAAATTCAGGAATATGTCGGCCATATCGAGTCAGTATTCTCAACCCAAGAAGACGCCAGCACGGCAATCCCTTTCTCCATAGCCGACCAGTCAGGACCACAGGAATCCGTATTCATATCAGGAGCGATCGAGTACTTGGAACTTTCTAATAAGCGAGTTACGGCACTTGAAGTAATCGAGCTATTGAAACATCCGGTAACTTTGGAAGCGTTCCATTTCTCGGAATCGGATTTCGAACGCATCGAGTACTGGATACGCGAAACGGGAGTGGTTTGGGGATGGGATGCTTCACACCGTTCTACCTTTAATGCGTTCCCCACAAACCGAAATACTTGGTCTGAGTTTCGAACTCGCTTAGCTGCCGGAATCGCTTTTCGAGACAGTGGCTTACTGATACAGGGAAATCACTCCCCATTCACTGAAATTGAAGGCGAAAGCGCCGAACTTGCCGGACGCTTCCTCGAGTTTCTCGACTTCCTTCAAGGCATTAGTAAAGACGCTGATCGCATTGAAACCATTGGCTACTGGAATCAGCGGCTTTGCCTGACACTTGATCGACTCAAACCAGCGGACGAAATCGAACTTAATCGATTCCAGGCTTCGATAGAGTCTCTCCAAAACGTGCTTCCCGAACAATCAGGAGTGTTCGCGAATGGTCGAGAGGCCTTGTCTTGTGCGATCAAAGCCCTAGAAAGCACCGCCCCGGTCAGCGGCTATTTGAGCGGAAGGGTCACGTTCTGCTCGCTCAAGCCTATGCGAAGCATTCCAGCTAAAGTGATTTGCCTGATAGGGATGGATAATGACACTTTTCCTCGCAAATCGATACGGGCTCCCTTTGATCTTTTAGCCCAGAATCCCAAAAGGGGGGACCGAAACGCGCGGGACGAGGACAAACAGTTCTTTCTAGAAACGTTGCTCGCCGCTCGAGAACGCCTTTTCATTAGCTACAAAGGGCTATCTCCGGTTAGCGACATCAAGCGGGAGCCTTCAATCGTCGTCTCGGAACTAATCGATTATCTTGAAAATGCTGAACCCGCTTCTCCAAAAAAAAGTCGCGTCGTAACGCATAAAAGACAGTCATACGATCCTGAATACTTCAAAGAGATTTTCCTCTATACTTATTCGAGCCAAAGGGCAAAGAATTGCCAAGCTTTCTTGGCCCGAACGTTTTCAAAGGAACATGAGAATCCAGCAATTAAATTCGAACCGACACCGATCGAGGCAAAGAAAAAGGCCATTCCAGTCGAGTCTTTCATTAGGTTTTTCAAGGATCCACAAAAATACTTTGTCACCAACGTACTGGGCGCTCGCTTTACCAATATTGCGGACACTCTCCCTGAAATAGATTCGCTAATTCAGAACCCTCTCGACCGGTACAAGCTTCAACAGTGCTTCGCGGAAGCAATACAGAACAATCAATCCATTGAGTCAATCGATCGGGCACTGGTTGCCTCACTCAAGCTGCTCCCCCCTGGATACCTAGAAAGGCTGTCCTACGAAAAGCTTCGCGAACAAGCTTTGAGTATAGAGAGGATGCGCAAACAGTTCAAAGACCCTATTCAACGAGAGATTCTCTCGATTCAACTAAGCCTAAATAAAAACCGCCTCCTCGGACAGCAAATAAGTGGTGTCTCCCAAGGTCGACAATTTTTTCTTCACCCGGGCAGATGGAAAGCAAAATATAGTATCGAATTTTGGATACGACATCTTTTTTCAAATGCGTACAAACCGCAAAAATCACTAATCCAATCCCTCCAGGATTCCGAGTCGTCCATAGAACTTCCACCGATTGTTGATGCCATCAGCATTCTCGAAGACCTGCTTTCCCTATTTCTTAGAGGTCAAGAGCGTCCCCTTTCATTTTTCCCGCAATTGAGTTGGGATGCTCTCGAAAAAATGGAAAAGCAAACGGTTCAATTCGAGCAAGATGAATTCGTCTCTTTTAGCAAATCGCTTCTCGTCGACGACTCCCAAAATGCTTGGTCTACACCAGCCTACCCGTGGGATAAATATGCACAAACCTGTTTTGGCGAAGAACCGACGCTAGGTGTTGGCTATGCCCAACTGTCTCTCTGCATCTGGGGGCCCTTCAAAGAAGCTCTTCAGAAGAAAGGATTTCACTAGTCATGTTCTCAATTGATAAAGGGGTTTCCATTGTCGAAGCAAGCGCCGGCACTGGGAAGACCTATACACTGTGCCGTATCGTATTGAAACTCATTGTGGAGCAAGGGATTCCCATAGACCGGATACTGGCAATTACTTTCACCCAAGCGGCAACTGAGGAGCTCATTTCCCGCATAAGGGAACTACTCCATGATTCGATATCTCAGCTCGACTCCGGAGAGATCGGAGATCTGGCACTAAAAGAACTGATAGAACAGCAGGACATTGGACCCAATGTCGCTCGAAATCGCCTACGCCACAGTATCGAAATTTTTGACGATGCTTCGATTTCAACAATTCACGGCTTCTGCAAGCGCTCGCTCGATTTCGTTTCCCTTGAATCAGACATCGCCCTAGAAGCCAATCTGGAGCCCGTAGATGACGATCTAATCAAACGACTTCAGGACGAATACGTTCGGATCAATATTTTGGAGAAATCGCCCTTACTCAGTGCATTTTATATCAAAACGACTGCTTACAAAAAGCGCCTCAACACGATCGCTAAGGAATGTGCTTCCCACCCATACGCCCTACTCGAACCGAAGCCGACCGAAGCTCACGTTGATCAGCTCGAAATTCTCTTTGATCTTTTACTCGAGTCTATCACTCCACTTCTGGAATCTGTGGATACATTCCTTAATCACTTGAAGAAAGGTGGAAAGTTCTACAGGCGCCTCTCGACTCAAACTGGTATCAATGCACTCGAAGCCCTCCGTAATCGCCGCTTCGCTCTCCTAAGTGATCTAAAACTGCTTAGCGAACTCAATACCGCTAGCTGGAGTTCTTCTCTCAAAAAATCTGCCGAACACCTAGAGCCCCCTCCATTTTCCAAGCATGTCGACAATCTTCTGAGTGAAACCGACCAAATTTTCACAGTTCTCGTTTCTCGCTACCGAGACTGGCTCTTCGATAATCTCCGTGCCGAGAAGGAGCGTCAAAACGTTGTCTCATTCAACGACCTTCTCCATGTTCTCAATCGGGCCTTGAATGATAACCAAGGAGATGCCGTTGTACAAGCAATCAACCAACAATTTGACGCCGCACTCGTGGACGAATTTCAGGACACCGACCCTACTCAGTATAATATTATAGAACGACTTTTCGGAGACGGCTCCAAATATCTCTTTTTCATAGGAGATCCCAAACAGGCGATATATCGCTTCCGGGGAGCTGACATATTTTCATACTTTAGCGCCACCGAATCCAAGTCGCTTCAGCGTATTCATTTGTCGGAGAATTTTCGCTCTTCACCAAAACTCGTGCAAGCAGTCAATGTTTTGTTCAGCGAATCCCCCGACGGTTTCGCTTTTGAAAAGATCCAGTTCCAGGCCGCCTCACCAGCCCGTTCATCGAGTACAAACATTCCACTGCAAATTGAGGCGATCGGTCTAGATAAACCAAACCCCCTCCGTCAGAAGGGTGCGATAAATCTCCTCGCATCTAATGCAGCCGAAGACCTCGCCCAACGAGCGATTGACCATCCGCAACTCAAGCTAGGAGACGTAGCCTTCCTGGTCGGGACTAATAGAGAAGCCAATGCCCTTCTAAAGCAGCTAGCGATAAGAGGAATCGACTGTGTCCTGCAGGCAGAACGGAGTGTCTTCGAAACGAATGAATTGGATATAATGCTCCAATTGCTTGAAACCCTTTCAAATCCTTCTAAGCACAGTACGATACGTGCTCTTCTCCTAACACCAATCGGTGGATACAATTGGCACGATTTGCTCCACCCGAAATTCGACGAAAAATCGCAGGAAATCGTAGGCTATCTACATGAATGGTCCCGTGAATGGCGTTCCTCCAATTTTGATTCCGCCTTTCATCGACTACTAATTCTGACTCGAGCAAATGAGCGGATGCTGGGTCGATTGAATGGAGATCGGCAGTACGCGAATCTATGCCAACTCAGCGAACTGTTGCAAAGCGAGGCTCTTACCCGTTTATCAACCCCCAAGCACCTCTACGCATGGCTCCTCGGCAAGAAAGACGAGAGCGTATCCAACCAAGAGGATTGGCAAACGCGACTTATCTCTGATGAAGGCAAGCCTCAAATAGTCACTATCCACAAAAGTAAAGGTCTCCAATTTCCGATTGTAATCTGTCCGTTCCTCTCCTTGCTTCGCCCTAGGGCAAAGCGGGAACATGCCCTTTACCATACTTCTGGTCAGGATCAAAGGCTGGTCATCGATCTTGCACCCGACAAGAACTCCGATGCTCTAGGTAGAGCTGAAAATGAGGAGTACGCAGAGCACCTGCGTCTAATCTACGTAGCCCTAACGCGGGCGACTGATGAGTGCCGCATTTATCTCGCTCCTGAAGAAAGCGCACCTCGGGAAAACCCTCGACCTTCATCATTCTGTCAATTGATTCTTGGAAACGAGAAATCGTTCACTTTACACAGTCAAAAAAACATCTCGCCTTCACTACTGCAACGTATCCAGGAGTTCGATTCGCGTTGTATCGAAGTAAACCCTCGACCTTTAACGGAAGGGGGAGATTTATCGATAAGCCTGTTTCAAAATTTTGAGAATCAGGGGTTCAAACCCAACGCCCTTCCGATCAATCGTAGTTTAATACCAGCCGCAGAGCGAATACTCAGTTTCTCTACGATTGCTCGGATGACACACACTAGCGATCTCGTAATAGAAGAAGTAGGCAACGACGAGATGGTAATCAAAGAGAATGTCCAGGCTCTCGACTTGATCACCGATCCTGAGCCGGAACCCGACAAACCCAGTATCTTTAATCTGCCCAAGGGAGCGAACACTGGTAATCTTTTCCACTCTATCCTCGAGGAAATAGATTTTCAAAAACCCGATACTATTAGCGACCGCGTTCAACAAAGTTTTAACCGACTTCGCTATGGCTATCCTGAATACAAACGTATCGTTTCACATTCGATCCACCAACTATTGTCAAAACTTCTCGACGGTGTAATCGCCCTCGACCAGATCGCTCCTATTCAGCGTGTTCCTGAAATGGAGTTCGCCTATCCTACTTCCAATGAAACGCTTCAAAAGATTCAAAAAGCCTTTGAAAACAACCCGACTCCCGGGATACCTCGAACGTGGATAAACACCCTAATACTCAAGCACACGAACGTTCGGGCTTCGATGCTAAGAGGGTTCATCGACTTAGTATTCGAACACAACGGGAAACTATTCCTATTGGACTGGAAGACCAACCACCTTGGAAACAGCGTCGAATCTTACAGCCAGCGTGCAATTAAGCACGCGATGTTCCAGCACGACTACTACTTGCAATACTGCCTCTATTGCGTTGCATTGAAAAGATATATTGAGACCCGGTTCCCAAATAAAGACTTTTACGATTTATTTGGAGGCGTATTCTACCTCTTCATACGAGGAATTAACGAACATGATGATAGCGGCATCTTTTACGATCGTCCCAGTCAGCCGTTACTGAAAGCGCTAGACAAAGCAATTGGCCAATGAAGGAGGAAACCAACATCGAGTCCCTCAAGCAAGCCCTGCGTTCCGAACCTTTTACTGCGGCAGACAGAATTTTTGTTCAATTTCTCGCTGATAACTACAAAGAAGAGAACCCCCTTGTTCTTGGGATAGCTGCACTTTGCAACGCCGCTACTCGAGAAGGCCACTCCTTCTTGGACCTATCCTCTAGCGAAACTCTACCCTCTCTTTTATTGAATGATATGGACTACGCATGGCCTAATCTCGGGGAATGGGAGCGAATCGTTCAATCGAGTACTTGCATCGGTAAAGAATCTGAAGGATTTCCTTTAGTGATCGCTCGATGTTCAGCACTGTACCTAAATAAGTACTACGAATACGAGAAAATCCTTGCTCACTCTCTTGTCGAAAAAACGGCTCCCGATTCTATCCACTCCTCGAAAAGCTTACCCCGCGAAAAACAGGAATCACCTAACACGGAAGACCTTCAACAGGTCGCAGTAGTTCAAGCCCTCAAAAACCAGATCTACATTATTTCAGGCGGTCCCGGAACCGGGAAAACGACAACCGTACTTGGATACCTAACCCAAGCGATCCTTTCACACGAAGGAGAAAACCCATTACGTATCACGGCGGTCGCACCCACGGGGAAAGCCGCCGCCCGTCTTTCTGAATCCATCCGAAACGGAATGACCCGCTTAAATCTAAATCATGCCATCATCCAACAACTGCTCGATATTCCGTGCATGACGGTTCACCGCTTGCTACAGGGTCTTCCTAATCGAGTCACTTTTCGTCGCAATCGCCAGATGCCGATCGAGTACGACGTCATCGTCGTCGACGAAACTTCGATGATCGACTTGCCCCTAATGCAAAAGCTGTTGGATGCGGTACCCCGCACTTCCTCTATTGTTTTCCTTGGAGATCACCATCAATTAGCTTCTGTGGAGGTAGGCTCTGTCTTCGGCGACATGACCCGCTCGGCCCTCGACCCCCGAAGCCCCCTATTCGGAAAATTAACCACCTTAACGAAAACCTATCGGTTTACAAAGGAGAGTTCGATTTGCCGATTTTGCGAGATATGCAGAGCAGGAGATGTCCTAGAACTTGAAAGTCTACTTCAAATTCAAAAAAATGACTTTGTATTTCAAGCGATAGGAAAGGCTTCTCGCCAATCCATCCCGCCGATCCTCGATCTCATGGTGGAGGCCCACCAAAAGCGACTTCAGGCTCATAGCCTTGAGACTGCTTTCCAATCAATTTCCAATTTTATTGCCCTAACCCCTTTCAACCGCGGTGACTTTGGGGTTTGGTCCCTAAACAAGTTGGTCGACGCACGGATTAGGCGAACCCACGATTCCGATCTCGGATCCTTCTATCAAGGCATGCCCTTGATTATCCTCGAGAACAACTACGACCTCGAACTTTTCAACGGTGATATGGGAATCGTCTGGCCAGATCCCAAAACTGGGGAACTATTTGCCTGGTTCAACGACCTTGAAGAAAATCTAAAGCGAGTACGCCTGAACTGGCTTCCAAAAAACGATCTCGCGTACAGTCTCACCATTCACAAGAGCCAAGGATCAGAATTTAACAAGGTCGTTGGAATATTCTCACCCGAAGAAAATGAGTTTGTAACCAAAGAATTAATTTACACGTGTGCGAGCAGGGCAAAAGAAAAGTTAATCCTTTTCGGTGACATTGACTTCTTAAAATCAGGAATACAGCGATCCGTAAAACGCGCCACTCGATTGGAAGAACAAATCCTCGAAATAAACGATTCAATTGAAATATGATTCAGAGGATAATCGAGGAAACAACTTCCAGAATTCTATCTATCCAAAAGCCTCATCCAATAAGAGTGGGAATCGATGGGCGCAGCGCTTCCGGTAAAACAACTTTTTCCGACGAACTGGCCGACTTCATTAGACTTAGTCACAAATCTGTCATTCGAGCTTCCATTGATGGATTCCACAATCCACCAGACTTACGCTATAGGACAGGAAAATTGTGCCCGGTAGGTTATCTCAAGAACTCTTTCAACAAACATGCAGTCATTGAGCAACTACTCCAACCTCTCGGTCCAAAGGGAAACCTCTTATACCGGGAATCTCAATACGACTTTGTCGCCAATCAAGAAACTCAAGTTGATCGCCTTCAAGCATCAGCGGATTCGATTCTCATATTCGAAGGGGTTATGCTATTCTGCGATGTCCTCAACCCCCACTTCGACTTTAGAGTCTATATCGACACCTCTACAGAGACGATTATTGATCGTGCATTATCAAGAGACCGTAAACGACTGGGTGGAGAGGCAGCAACATTAGAGAAATACGAGCGTCGTTACCTCCCCGGGCAGGCAGAGTACGCCAAAAGACACAAACCTAGGGACCAAGCTGACATCATAATCGACAATGATGACTACTCAAATCCTTGTATCGTCACGCTGTAACACTCGAGTGGGCATTCTACTCGCCCTAAATTGGAAACCCTCAACTTTATAACTTCAATTAAGTGCCTTTACGCTCACTGGACCTGCTTCAGTCCTCGCGGCTGGTAACCTCAAGAAGATGGTACCCAAATTGGGTTTTAACTGGGCCCTGCACTTCGCCAACCGGCGCCGAAAAGACGACCTCGTCAAATTCTTTCACCATCATACCGGGACCAAATTCACCCAAATCACCACCGCTTTTACCCGATGGGCAATGGGAGTGCTGCTGAGCCAAATCGGCAAACGAAGAACCTTCGTCAATTTGAGTTTTGAGAGCAGCACACTCTGTTTCCGTTGCTACTAGTATGTGTCGGGCACTTGCTTTTGCCATGGTATTGTATCAGTTCCTTCAAGATCAAACCACAACGATCTGAAACGATACCTGCGAGGTAAAGCAGAAAACGGTGTATCCGATTTCGTTCGGATGACATTTCGATACCGCAATTACCATGCACCGCGACCCAAAAACTAAATTACTGCCAAAATCCGTTCCTGCATTTGGGATTCAAAACCGACACTTCACCTTGATACTAAACCTTCAAAGTGATCTGATTAGTGAGCCCACTAAAACATGAACACACGAAGACGCTTTCTTACCCTTTCAGCTCTCGGATCTTGCACCGGATTCGGTACCCTAAAGTCACTTGCTCAAACGAAACCCGTTAAAGGCCCCGTCATCCTATCCACTTGGAGAACCGGAATTCGAGCCAACGACTATGCCTTCGAAGTGCTGCAATCAGGCGGCAGCGTGCTAGATTGCGTCGAGAAAGGGGTCAACATGATTGAGAACGACCCAAATGTGGGAACGGTAGGAATCGGCGGCTTCCCCGACGAGGAGGGGCATGTGACTCTAGACGCCTGCATCATGGATTCCCGCCAGCGATGCGGTTCCGTCGCCTTTCTTCAACATATTAAGAATCCCGTTTCCGTGGCCCGAAAAGTGATGGAGGATACTAAACACGTGATGCTAGTGGGCGAAGGGGCTCTCAATTTTGCTCTCAAGCACGGCTTCAAAAAGGAAATCCTCCTTACTGAAAAATCGTTGGCAGATTGGAGGAAGCGAAAGGCCGAACAGGACGGCAAGCTGCCGGAAATTAATGTAGAAAACCACGACACCATCGGAATGGTCGCGAGGGATGCAGAAGGTAACCTTTCGGGGTCTTGCACAACGAGTGGCGCTGGTATGAAAATTCACGGCCGTGTAGGCGATTCGCCTATCATCGGCGCAGGGCTTTACGTTGACAACGATATCGGAGCCGCCTGTGCCACCGGATGGGGAGAAGCGGTGATCGAGAATGCCGGCAGCGCAATGGTCGTGGAACTCATCCGCCACGGTCGCTCCCCACAAGATGCCTGCCAAGAGATCGTAAAGCGTATCGCAAGGAAATTCGAAGATTGGGAATCCATCCAAGTAGGCTTTATCGCCATGGATAAAGCCGGCCGTGCCGGGGCTTACGCCATACAAAAAGGATTCACCTACGCCCATCACGCCAACGGACAAAATCGCGAGATCAAATCCGACAGCCTTATATCCTAAAAAAAGACGAGAAGCTCAGTCCACTCTCTCAGGACCCTGAATCTCGGTCCGGTTCCCTTCCGGATCTACTGTAAAGAATCAATCGATACCTAGAATCTTGTACGGGTCCCACTTCATAGGGAAGCCAGCCTCCTCAACCGCTTCGGCACAGGAATGCACGTCTTCCACAAAAAAGGCTATGTGGTGTTTTCCCAATGCAGGTTCACGCGGCCCGACAATGTGCAAACCACATTTCCGAGATCGTACCACACAACAGGAAAGTCAAAACTCTCTGGACGGGGAATATCCTGCAAACCCAATAATTCGCTATAGAACGTCTTGGCCTTCTCAAGGTCCAAAACATCCAAGGCCACATGATCCAGCTTTTGTACTTGTATCTTCCTCATTTCAAACATTTCACAGAGCAACTTGAGAGACGCAAGACTTAGACGAACAGCGAGAAAACCTATGCTTAAATCGATCGGGTCCTTGATTTTGGTTTGCTACTCTGCTTGCGAATCAAACAATAAAAACACAACATTGCGGCCGCTCGCACAAATCAATATCTTCGACATACCACGTTCGATAGCCAGACCGCCTGATTCTTCAGCAATCAGCTTCCTTCACTTTTGTTTAGCGAGATTTCGATAGAAGCCCAAAAGAGAGTTTTCAGAACGGTTCAACCAATACAGCCAGATTGGATTTTCTCCCGCACCGATGGCCACGACGACCCTGTAATCTAAACCTAAATACGCTTCGGTACCAACTTCTTCTAATCGCTGAAAGAATTGTTTCTGGCCCCAGAGAACGAACCCGATCATCGGGATTAATAGGAGGCTATCGGAGTCAGATGGGATCTCGTTACAATCACAATGCGATCGGATTCTATCTCACTATTACCGACTGCCAATCTCTTGTATCCTGCAAAAGCGGCCTTCCCCTGATCAGATCGAATACTCCTCGTTGCAATCTCCCAACATAGCGAGCACCCACATCACCTACATAATAGTTCCCACTTCGAAACGTTTGGGTGGGATCAATTTTCCGTATTTGGGCATCGATAGAATGCGGTCAGCCTCTCGCAAATGACGTGCGGACTCAGTAAAACCTAACAGTAATTTTGAAGGAAAGCATCCACGATCCCTTCACGTAACCCCAAAATTGTCCCGTTCGACTAAAACGGTCTTCAACTCGGATTTGGATGCTGTCAAAAAGCCAGATTGGCCGCTACCCCTCCCCTGGGCAGCGATAAGACCAAAGGAACCGTCCAAAATCCTAAGGGTTAGCGATATAAGTCACTTAGGGGAAAAATGAGTACCACAGGCATCGCTTTTGAAAGCGATACCGTTATGCACCACCTAATCAACTGGCCGACGTTGCTTTAATATCCAGCTTGATCACAACCTCATCCCTTATAAGATCATCAACTTTGCCCTTGTAGACAATACCAAAGTCAAAACGCATGATGTCGAACTCAGCCTTCAGCATAACCTCATTATCAGAGATCGATACCTCCGGTTTGAAAGAAATACTCTTAGTCACACCATGGAGGGTCAGGTTTCCTGTCAATTCTGGACCCTGAGGCGTATCTTGCATGGAAGTTACTGCAAATTCAGCAGTAGGAATATTTACCGTGTCAAAGAAGTCGGCTCTTTTGAGGTGGCCGGTAAGGCGATCATTGTCAGACCAAAGCGAGTCCATCTGAATCGTAATCTTGCTTGGGGCGACAATCTTGTTATCCGCTACTGCAATTTCTCCCTCAAAACTGTTGAAGCCACCGCCGTGACTTCCAGTTACCTTGGAACCGACAAAAGATATGGTCGAATCCGAACGAATCGAATAGATCGAGGAATTCGCTACGGACTTTGCCGCCTCCACGGCCTCCGCCACCGTAGCCGATTCTGTTTTGTCTGCTGGGTTCGAGCAACTCGTTAGCAGAATTCCAGTGGCAGCAAAGGCAGTTAAAAAAAGGTGCTTAGTGAATTTCATCGTAATAGGTTACATCCATAAGTTTTGGATGAGTCAACGGAGATCGATCTCAATTGATTGAGACTATCCCAAAATCAAGGATACCATTTCATGGCCTCAAAGACCGCGAAGAAACGGCGAATCCTTAGCCGCTGATTTTAAGGAGAATACAAAATTACAGACAAAAAATACCGTGATCCTGTCTGTACATGTTGAATAGGTCACGGAAAGCTTCCGCTGCAGCGTGAAAACGAAGGAGGAGCAGTCCCTAGAATGAAGCTATTCGCAAAGCTGGCTACCCCTTAAGTTTAATGGGTCGCCGACTTTTAGTGGCTAGGAAGGTCGTATTTATCGCGTAGTCGCTTCAATTGAGTCTTCATCTCCTCCAGTACCCCTGCGTATTCTCGAACACCCGACACGTCCCTCAATTCGTTTGGATCAGTTTTCAAGTCGATTAGCTCTAGGCCGTCGTTGGAATAAAAATTGATTAACTTAAATCGCTCCCCACGGACTCCTTCATGTCTCGGCACCCCATGTTCTGTCAGATGCTCATAGTAGTGATAATAGAGATACTTGCGCCAGTCATCGGTGTCAGGATCCTCCAATATGGGCAAAATGCTCGCACCTTGAATCTCTTCAGGAACTTCCAGGCCGACAGCCTCAAGTAAGGTTGGAGCATAATCAATATTTTGCAATAGTTGATCGAACCGAGTTCCAGGTTGAATCTTCTCGGGCCACCGAATTAGAAACGGCATACGCAGCGACTCTTCGTACATCCAACGCTTGTCATACCAACCATGCTCGCCCAAATAAAAGCCCTGATCAGAACTGTAGATGACAATCGTGTTTTCAGACAAACCGTTCTCATCCAAATAACTAAGAATACGACCCACGTTCTCGTCCACAGAGTCAATACAGCGCAGATAATTCTTAATGTACCTCTGATACTTCCACCTTACTAAATCAACACCAGCCGGGGGTGATGCAAGAAAGGCAGCGTTTCGCGGTTCGTAGTAAGCATCCCACACCGCTTGTTGCTTTGGCGTCATACGAGGCCTCTCCGGTTCGCGTAGCCGACTTTCAAAATCATTCGCAATCGGCACCCGCTCCTGAAATTTCATATCCCATTGGTATATTAAATGGTCCCTAATCGACATAGCGTTGCCGGCGAGCGTCTGACTTCGCCCAGTCCAATCATCAAAAAGCGAGTCCGGCTCTGGCACCGGTGCGTCATCGTAGTTATAGAGGTGTTTCAAATTAGGCGCCCATGTCCTATGAGGTGCCTTTTGCTGACACATCAAAAGAAACGGCTTGTCTTGGTCTCGCCCCTCTAACCACTGGAGTCCAAGGTCTGTCGTAATATCCGTAATGTAGCCTTCGTATCGCTGCATCTTATCCTGACCAGTGCTCGTGTAGAAATCCGGATTATAGTAACTACCCTGCCCTGGCACGACCTCCCAGTAGTCAAAACCGGTCGGGTTCGACTTCAGGTGCCACTTGCCAACCAGAGCAGTTGAGTAACCTGCCTCTTGCAGCAGTTTCGGAAAAGTCATCTGAGTCCCATCGAACTCTGCTCCGCCCGAATTAGTATAAAATCCGTTTTTGTGACTATGTTTCCCTGTCAGAACGCTTGCCCTTGAAGGGCCACAAATTGAGTTTCCACAAAATGAATTAAGAAAAATCCCCCCTTCTCTGGCCAACCGATCGATGTGCGGAGTCTTATTTATCTTCGACCCGTACGCTCCGATCGATTGAATCGCGTGATCGTCCGTGAAGATGAATACGATGTTCGGTCGACGAAACTCTTCGCCTCTAGCACTCAAAAATGAAAGCTCCAGGCCGACCCAGCAAACCAGACGCAAACAAGTAACACAATTCGGAATAGAAAACCTGGCCATAGTCGAAGAGAATTGTCGCGAATCTCCGTACACGCAAGCCCGTACATACCATAATTCAAGAGCGGCCCTTTTCCGACCAACCTAGTAAATCTCAGCGAACTTCCCTTCCCTTGCGGTCAACAGGTGGCCACAACCATCTCTAGAACCTCATGCCAGCCGCTTAAACCTGATATCCAGCTCCCTCTCGATCTCTTTTAAACGCTTCACATCGAGTCCTGTAATGAACGCGATGGAAACCCCGCTCTTTCCCGCCCGAGCGGTGCGACCGCTTCGGTGCGTATAGTACTCGATCTGGTCGGGAAGTTGATGATGGATCACGAATTTCAAATCTTCGACATCAATACCCCTAGCGCTGACATCCGTTGAAACCAGTATTTGAGTACGGCTTTTCTTAAAACTGCGCATGACCTTCTCGCGTTCTCTCTGAGAAAGTTCGCCCTGAATTACCCCCACCGAAAATCCTTCATCCGTAAGATGCTTGGCGAGGTTGACCGTCCCAGCCCGCGAACGGCAGAAGACAAGCCCCCGCTCTTCCCCACGAGCCTCGATGCACCGTGTGATCTCCGCGAATTTGTCCTCTATACGACAGATCACATATCGATGGTCAATGTTCGGGTTAACCACGTTTTTACTATCCACTCGGACCGTGTGTGCCACCGGCGACATATACCCCTTGATAATTTGACGCAGGGCTTTCGGCATCGTTGCCGAGAAGAGCCACGTGCGGCGTTTCCCGGGCAAATGCCCCAGAATCGTCTCCAAGTCTTTCTTGAATCCTAAGCTCAACATCTCGTCGGCCTCGTCCAGGATTGCGATTCTCACAGAGGACAAATCCAATGCCTTCGCCTTCAGGAGATCTATAAGTCTGCCTGGAGTTGCGACCACAATGTGAGTGGGACGATTCAGGTTCGCTTGCTGAATCTCAATCGCTTCTCCACCATAAACGCATTCCGAGAAAATTCGGTCAGGGTAGTAGCGCGTAAATCGAAAGAGTTGCTTGCCAATTTGCTGAGCAAGCTCACGCGTTGGCGCTAGAACCAAGCCCTGAATCTTCTGGATTTTAGGATCGATGTATTGAAGAAGGGGTACACCAAAGGCGGCTGTTTTACCCGTACCAGTTTGTGCTTGGGCGATAAAGTCGCCTCCCTTTTGCAGCAGGTGGGGAATGGCCACTCTCTGCACCTCAGTAGGAGTGAATATTTTATTTTCAGACAAGGCCTTGATCAGCTTTGCGGAAACTCCGAGTTTTTTAAAATTTTTCAAAGTGGATGCATAAGCACCCAAACTGCCCCTTCTGGCAAGGCTGTAGTATGCCCGTATCGAGGCCAACAACGCTAAAACTGCAATTTGACTGGATCGAATGATCCTTCATCTTCGCTGCGGTCACTGATACGCTAATTCTTCGAGATCCACTTTCTGGAGCGAAGTCGCTTGGGCTCTTGAGCTACCGCAAATCACCGGAAGTTTGTCAGTTTGAACTAGACCGCTTTCAGCGTAAAGACCATTTGGCCCGTTACCATTTTCTAGATTTCGAAATCGTTCTGCTTCGTTTCGTTCGCTCCCGTTGGTATGTGGATATTTTCAACCATCTCCTGAACGTCAGTGGGGGGCCTTGGGGTAAAGGCACTCACGATAAACGTTACCGCAAAGTTGATAAACATCCCCACGAACCCGATTCCTTCCGGTGTAATACCGAAAAATAGATGCTCTGCCTTGCCCCCGAGAAACTGGAAATAAATGATATAGCCGCTGGTAAATACAATTCCGCAAAACATGCCCGCAATCCCTCCTTCCCGATTCACTCGCTTGGAAAAGATCCCCATCAGCAAGGTTGGAAAGAATGAAGAGGCCGCCAAACCAAAGGCAAACGCCACCGTTTTAGCAATAAACGCCGATGGAGGATTTATTCCGAAATAAGCGGCTACCGCTAATCCGATAAATGAAGCAAAACGGGCATAATTGACCTCTTCCCGGTCACTCAAGTCTGGCTTGATGATCTTCTTCATTAGATCGTGTGAAATTGAAGTAGACAGGACTAGTAGAAGTCCTGCTGCGGTCGACAAGGCAGCCGCAATACAGCCCGCCATCAGCAAGGCGATCACCCACATCGGAAGACCCGCCATATAGGGATTAGCCATCACCATGATGTCATTGCCAAAATAAAGTTCGTTCGGATTCGACAGATCCGCTTCGTTGGCAAGAAGTCGCTGTCCTTGCGGACCGATCCGCTGCGAATCCGGAGCATCATCACCTGGATACGCGGGTCCGCTTCCAATGAAAACAGAGTTCGAATTTGAATTCGACTTGCCAGGCCCGAAGTACTGGATGGCTCCATCGCCATTCTTGTCGACCCAGGCCATTTGGCCGGTCTTTTCAAAACTGCTGAACCATTCTGGGGCTTCCGCGTACGGCGTGCTGTGCAAATTCTCGATAAGGTTGACTCGAGCAAAGGCACCAATTGTCGGTGCCGTAAGATAGATCACTGCAATGAAAGTGATTGTCCAACAAGCGGACTTCCGAACGGCCTTAACATCTTTCACCGTAAAGAATCGAACAATCACATGAGGCAAGCCCGCGGTACCACACATGAGGGCTGCCGTAATGCAGAACATATTGATTGTGCTCATTTTTCCCGAAGTGTATTCCTGGAATCCTAATTCAAGATTGATATTGTTCAGCTTCTCGAGAAACGGAACTACCTCTCCATTCAAGTTGTAATTTCCGATCAATCCCAACTGGGGAATCACATTCCCAGTCATTGCCATTGCGATAAATATCGCAGGGATCGTGTAAGAAAAAGCCATTACAGTATATTGAGCAACCTGCGTGTAGGTGATCCCTTTCATTCCACCCATACCAGCATAAACTAAAACAATCGCCGCGCCCATTAGCACTCCCGCAGGTATACCTATCCCAAACAATTGGGAAAACACGACCCCTACCCCGCGCATTTGCCCCATGATATAGGTCATGCAAATGAAGATCGCACACACGACGGCAACGCCACGGGCCACCTTTGAATAGTATCGATCACCCACGAAATCCGGAACAGTCGCCTTGTTGAACTTCCTTAAATACGGAACCATTAGCACCGTCAGTAAAACGAAGCCTCCGGTCCAGCCCATCAGAAACCGAGACGCGTCGTACCCGGTTATAGCAACAGTGCCCGCCATAGAAATGAATGTCGCTGCAGACATCCAGTCTGCTGCGGTTGCCATGCCGTTTGCGAACGGGGAGACGCCTCCCCCAGCAATGTAGTATTCTTTAGTCGATGCCGCCCGAGAACGGAAGGCGATCGTGATATAGACCGCGAACGTTATGCCGATGAATATGAAATTGAGGGTGCCTTGAGCCATACCGTTCCTTATTTGTCCTCCCGGTAGCCGTGCTGTTTATCCAAGCGGTTCATTAAAACCGCATAGGCGATAAGAATTAGTACAAAGCAGATAATAGATCCTTGCTGGGCAATCCAAAATCCAAATGGGGCGCTTCCGATGGACGGTAAGTTCGCATCGAGCAAGTCACGCAACAGGATTCCGCCAACGAAGCTGACGACGAACCAAATCGCGAGAAGTCCAAGCGTAATCTTCAGACAGGCGCTTCTATGCGCTCGAGGGTGATCAATTTCCATGGGAATGATTTTGGGAGGTATAAGAAACTAGTCTTCGTAGCTAATCGCGAGCACAACGCAAGTCAGGAAGTAATTCCAGACTGAGCAACAAACGAATTGGAACCAACTCAAAGGTGCCAAACCAGAGCACCGACTACTTGTCCGGATAGCTCCCCAGCCACTTAACAAAGGGGCACACCTTCTTCAGCTCGGAAACGGCTTCCGCAACCGACTCTTCCTCAAGGTGCCCATTTACATCGATAAAAAAGCAGTACTCCCAAGCGATTTTTCCGCTAGGGCGAGATTCTATTTTACTCAAATTCAGTCCCCGTTTCGCGAATACCATCAGAGTGTTCTCAAGCGCACCCACCTCATCCTTAATTGAAACGAGGAAGCTGCTTTTGAATTTCATGGAAGGAATATATCCGCTAGACTCCTTGCCGATCACTAAAAATCGCGTAGTATTGTCGGACCGGTCCTGAATGTTTTTCTCGACCACAGGCACGTTATACAAATCAGCTGCGAGCGAACTCGCAATTGCCGCACATTCCGGATTTTCCGCTGCGATTTGCACCGCCTTGGTAGTGCTCTCGCAGCTGTGTAAAGATGCCTTTGACATGTGCACATGTAGCCAGTCCCGGCACTGGAGGATGCCCTGGTCCTTCGAGTACACTTTCCTGATCTTGTCGATTGATGACTGCGAAATCAGATTTTGCGTAATGGTTAGGTAAATCTGGGCACAAATTTTCAACTCCGAATCGAAAAACATGTCCATCGAATCCAGCACGGAGCCACCAGTCGAGTTTTCAATCGGAATTACACCGTAATCCACCTCACCTTTTGCCACCGTGTGAAACACGTCCGTAATTGAAGGCGTCGCCAAATAATCTATACTCTGACCGAATTTCTTAATCGCTGCCTGATGGGTAAAAGTCGCTTCTGGGCCAAGGTAAGCAATCAGCATCGGCTTCTCTAGAGCGATCGCGGCTGACATAACCTCTCTGTATATAGCTCTTATAGCCAGTCCATCGAGTGGGCCTTTATTCAGAGCCTCAAGTTTGCGGAATACTTGCTCCTCTCGGCTTGCGACGTAGATTTCACCACCATTCTGGTGCTTTATCCGACCAATTTCAGCCGCACAGCGAACACGCTCATTGAGCAGGCTGAGGATTTGCTCATCCAGTTCGTCGATCCGTTTTCTCTGATCGTCCAAGCTCATAGTCAGATCGCCTCGCGATCAGCATCGTCTTCGAGGGGTTGCTCGAGTTTCTCGACCTCGCCGGTCTCCCTCGACTCCCCCCCAATATCGGATTCGCCTGAAACCTCTTCTGCGCTCCCATCAGCCCGCTCTCCCTCAGGTAATCCCATTTCCGTTTCCGTAACGTGACGCTGGTTGGATACTTCGTGGAGCCACTCATCGATTTGACGAGGTGACAAAACATCTGAAGAGGGCAGTTCTTCCACCGTCCTCAAACCTACAAATTCGAGAAACGCTTCGCTGGTACCGTATTGAATCGGCCGCCCCGGAAGCTCTGCTCGTCCAACAATTTGAACGAGGTCACGCTCCATTAGTCGGCTCAAGGCACTGTCAATCGAAACCCCACGGATCTTCTCCACTTCCGAGCGAACCACTGGCTGGCGATAGGCAATCACTGCCAATGTTTCGAGTGCAGACTGGGTTAGCTTCAACGGCCTTGGCTCGTCGCGAAGCAAGCGAATCCACTCCCCGACGGTGGGAGAGGTCACAAAAACGAATCCATCGTGCCGCTCTACCAAGCGATATACCTCGTCACGCTCTTTAAGCTCAGCGGAAATACGGTCAATCGATTCTCGTATCTGACCGGCGGTCACGAGCGAGGGTACATCTGAAGTGGGCATGCCCTCCGCTTCCAAAAACGGCTGTTCCACATTCGTCTCCTCGTCTTCCTCCGGAATCGCTACCTCCATTTCAGGCAATAGCTCGATTTGCTCGTGGAACTTGGAAAATACCTTTTGGATGTCCTTGGTGCTCAAGGGACCAGATGCTCCGAATAGGAGCGCCTTCAATACTCTGTCTAAGCTGAATGCCATTTAAAAAGGGTCTGCAGAATTTGTGTAATTCGAAATGGGGAATAACTTGATCGCAACTAAAACCTCTGATGTAAAGGGTCTCTTTTTCACGATTCCTGCCGTGATCTTGCCAAGGGGCTACAAGCTCCACGAAAGAAAGCAACGCAAAGTTATCAACAATACCAAATACGTGACCACAGAAAACCAAAATTGTAATCGTCCCCATTCCTCTGTCGTCGTAGATGGCAACGATCGTGCCCCCGCTCGCTCCATGCTAAGAGCCGTGGGATTCGGTGACGACGATTTCAAAAAGCCCCAGATCGCAATTGCCTCAACAGGAAGCGACTTGACGCCCTGCAACATGCATATCGACGAACTCGCGACTCACGCGACCAAAGGGGCCAACGAAGCAGGCGGCAAAGCAGTGAATTTCTCGACCATAACGATTTCCGACGGTATAAGCATGGGCACAAAAGGCATGCGCTATAGCTTGGTTTCTCGGGAAGTTATAGCAGACTCCATCGAAACGGTCGTCGCAGGTGAAGGAATGGATGGACTGGTCGCGATTGGCGGCTGCGATAAGAATATGCCTGGATGCATGATGGCGATTGCTCGGCTGAACCGTCCCTCCGTATTCGTGTATGGCGGTTCGATCCTCCCAGGCGTTCATAAGGGGCAGCCAACAGATATCGTTTCAATTTTTGAAGCGGTCGGCCGGCACGCTCGTGGCGAAATTGACGATGCCGAACTTAAGAAGATTGAATCTACCTGCATACCGGGTCCCGGCTCCTGTGGAGGCATGTATACGGCCAACTCAATGGCCAGCGCGATTGAAGTCCTCGGAATGAGCCTGCCAGGTTCGAGCGCCCAACTAGCGGTAAGTGAAGAAAAACGCATCGATTGCGAGAACGCAGGCAAAGCAGTTTTTCATCTCATCGACCAAAACCTGAGACCGAGCGACATTTTAACCAAAAAGTCCTTCGAAAACGCGATCACGACCTGCATTGCCCTTGGTGGATCGACCAACATAATTCTCCACCTGCTCGCCATTGCTCACTCCGCAAATGTCGAGTTGTCTATCGACGACTTCGAACGTCTCGGTGAGAAAGTCCCCGTGCTCGCCGACGTCAAGCCATTCGGCAAGTACAACATGTCCCACTTGATTCGCATTGGGGGTATTCAGCCGATGATGAAGATCCTCCTAGATCGCGGCCTAATAAATGGCGATTGCCTAACCGTTACAGGCAAGACAATCGCGGAGAACCTCCAAGAAGTAGGACCCTATCCCGTGTATCCGAACGAACAGGACATTATCCGGCCTTGGGATCAGCCCATCAAAGAAACTTCGCACCTGCGCGTCCTCAAAGGCAACCTCGCCCCAACCGGTGCCGTTGGCAAAATCACGGGGAAGGAAGGTCTCTACTTCAAGGGTACCGCGAAAGTCTACGAAAACGAGGAAGACTCCCTGCAGGGGATCCTTCGCGGTGATGTCGTAGCAGGTGATGTAGTCGTCATTCGCAATGAGGGTCCTGTAGGCGGCCCTGGAATGCGGGAAATGCTTTCACCGACCTCGGCTGTCGCCGGGCGTGGGCTTATTGAGGAAGTAGCTCTTATCACGGATGGTCGTTTCTCCGGAGGTAGCCACGGATTCGATGTCGGCCACATCACACCGGAAGCCGCTTGTGGCGGACCGATTGGAATTGTGCAAAACGGCGACGAAATCGAGATCGACGCCACTAGAAACACTATTTCACTGAACATTCCTCAGGATGTATACAACCTGCGGATGGACGCGTATCAACCTGCCGGTGCAGGAGAAAAGCGTGGCGTCCTTGGCAAATATGCAAAACTAGTCGCTTCCGCTTCAGAAGGAGCCGTCACCGACAAATATCTGTAGTTTTCAAAATGGTAGGGGGCGATCTCCGAGCACCCGCTAATTACGATTTTAAGATGGGAGATCACCCGCTATCTGAAATTCCTTCAAACTATGCCTCCTCATCATTTATAATTCAAACTTCATAATTCAGTCACCATGTCTTGGGAACGATTCACACAATACTCATTTTATTTTCCGGAAGTCAGCCTGGCTATTGATCTCAGCCGGATCGGATTGAAGGATGACGACTTCGAAGCATTCGAATCGCGATTTGCAAAGGCGTTTCAAGATATGGACGCTTTGGAAAAAGGCGAAATCGCCAACCCAGACGAGGGAAGAATGGTGGGGCACTACTGGCTTAGAGACCCGGAACGGGCCCCTACGCAAAAGCTGAGCGCCGAGATTAAGGAGGCAATTGAACGAATTAAGCAATTCGCTTCAAGCATCCACTCAGGGCAGATCAAAGGCCAAAACGGGGTCTTTTCGGACATCCTGGTCATCGGTATCGGAGGATCCGCATTGGGACCCCAGTTCGTGAGCTACGCTCTTGGGAATCCTTCCCAAGACAAGGCCCGTATTCACTTCTTCGATAATACCGATCCCGATGGAATGGACCTTGTACTTGATGCTATCGGGGACAATCTCGGCCAGACGCTCAGCCTGGTTGTCTCTAAATCTGGTGGAACTGCCGAAACAAGAAACGGTATGCTAGAGGCGAAAACAGCCTACGAAAAAAAAGGTCTTAATTTCGCCGCCCACGCCGTCGCTATCACGGGCGATGGAAGCAAGCTGGATACAGTCGCCATAAATGAAAACTGGATCGCCCGATTTCCGATGTGGGACTGGGTCGGTGGACGCACCTCCGTGCTGGGTCCGGTAGGACTCCTACCGGCCGCACTCCAGGGAATCGATGTCGACGCATTGCTATCTGGGGCAAAGGCCGTCGACGCGCTGACCCGCAAGACTTCGATCAAGAGCAATCCCGCTGCCCTGCTCGCCCTATCCTGGTACCATGCAACCGATGGCAAAGGGAAAAAAGACATGGTTGTGCTTCCCTATAAAGACCGCCTTCTCCTTTTTTCACGCTACCTCCAGCAGCTTATTATGGAGAGTTTAGGGAAGGAATTCGATCTACAGGGGAATGTGATAAACCAGGGAATTTCCGTCTATGGAAACAAAGGCTCCACCGATCAACACGCTTATGTTCAGCAGCTCCGAGATGGTATTCCGAATTTCTTCGTCACCTTCATCGAAATCCTAAAAGATCGCTCTGGTCCATCCATCGAGGTGGAGGACGGCGTCACTTCCGGAGACTTTCTTCAAGGCTTTTATCTCGGTACGAGAGACGCCCTCAGTGAGAAAGGACGGGAATCGGTTACGATCACAACTGACGCGGTTAGCCCAGAATCGGTTAGCCGCCTCATAGCTCTGTATGAACGAGCTGTTGGTCTTTACGCTTCTCTCGTCGGAATCAATGCCTATCACCAGCCAGGAGTAGAAGCAGGCAAGAGGGCAGCTGGGATTGCGATCGATCTCTGTAAAGCGATCACGGCTTCACTCCAGGACGCCAAAGGGGAAGGCCTGGATGCACCCGGCCTCGCTCAGGCGATTGGCCGAAGCACAGAAGCGGAGCTCATATATAAACTCGCGACTCATCTCGCCGCGAACGAAACTTCCGGGATCCGGAAATCCAGTTCCGGAGCCTGGCACGAAGCGACTTTTTCAGTGTCTGCGTAAGGCAAAATTAACGCCTCGGTCCATTCGGCTGAAGCGGGAAAACCAGCGTTTTACAGAGGAGTTGGAAATGCGGATGGATAAATAAGAGAATCTGTCGCGTTCCCTGGCGGATTTGAAGAAAGAGATGGCCGCCCAAAAAGCGAATTCGATCACGCTAGAAGAGGCCGATGCCTACGAACAGAAGATTGCTTCACTGGAATCAACCATTCTCAAACTGGAAAGCACTCCCGTGAAGATAGCTAGTCCCTCCACTGCATAGGTTTATGGGAAACCTAAAGCCAGGCCCGAGAGATGCGAATGGAAGAATCCTTACCGTCGGGCCGCAATCCTCTTTCGTGATCGTCAGCCTCGACTATACCAATGGCATTCGGCTCGACCATCTCTTCGAAATTTAGCGAGAAGGGGAATCCCTCGCAAAAATTCGTATAAGTGAAGTAAAGGAAAACTTGAGCATCGTAAGAATTCTGCCAAGATCTGCGAAAATCGACCCCAAAGCGGGCGATCTCATTGTTAGCCCAAATTGATAGATTATGAAAAAACTGCTTTCCCTCTTTCTCGCAATTGCGACCGTCAGCCTGACTCTAATATTCACTGGCTGCACCGAAGTGGACGAGTCAACGATTCCCTGGAGCCGTCCCAAAGACTGGGAGGGTGGCGTTCCGGGAATGGGTGGAACGAGCCGCTAGTCCAGCTCCCGTCGCTCCAGAAAGATTTCTGACTCCACCCAACCGAGGATGGAAGGGGCAAATCAGTCACTCACGCCTGAACCAGGCTCGCTTTACGTCGTCGCCACGCCTATAGGGAACCTAGCAGACTTAACCGAGCGAGCCCGCTCCTTACTGGAAAAAGTCTCATTTGTCGCCTGTGAGGACACACGCGTCTCCGGCGGTATGCTTTCAAAATTGGAAATCAAGAATCGGCTGGTTTCCTACCATGACAAAAATGAGCACACCATGGCGATATCAATCGCCGACCGGCTAGCGAACGGAGAGTCGGTTGCCCTCATTTCCGATGCAGGAACTCCTGCCGTTAGCGATCCGGGGTTTCGCTTAACTCGCCAATGTCACGCACGATCTATACCCGTTATTCCCGTTCCGGGCCCTTGTGCCGCCACAACCATCCTTTCTGCGAGCGGCCTCCCTTCCAACGGTTTTCTTTTTGTGGGATTCCTCCCTCCTAAAAGCACCGCACGGAAGCGCTTTCTCGAAAGCCACATCGATTTTACATACACAATCATCCTCTATGAATCCTGTCATCGTATCGAAAAACTCATAGCCGAAATGCTAGAAATCCTCGGGCCGGATCGTTTTGTTTGCATTGGAAGAGAACTGACCAAGCGATTCGAATCTATCACAACCGGCGCCTTGGCCCCTGTTGCCGAGACCTTTAAAACCTCGATTAAGAAAGGCGAATTTACGGTGGTGATTGCCCCGCGGAAATTTGTCCTCTAGCGATGAAAGCTATTCGGGTCGGTATTATCGATATAGGAAGCAATTCTATAAAGCTGCAGATTGCTGAAGGCTTGGGAGGCACAGAGGTTCGTCATGTTTACTTTGAAGTCGAAGAAGTACGTATTGGCGAGGGAATGACAAGGAACCCTCCTATAATCGAATCCGGTGCGATAAAGAATGGGACTCTTGCCGTAGCCCGACTTCATTCGATCGCTTCTCAACACAACCTAAACGAGCTTTCAATCGTTGCGACCAGCGCTGTACGAGACGCTCACAATAGCCATAAATTCGTAGACTCGATCCGGACTGCGACCGGCATTGAATTGAGAACCCTTTCAGGAGCTGAAGAAGCGAACCTTATCGGTAAAGGCGTTTTGCAGGATCCAGCACTTGTGAACCTCAATGATTTCACACTCTCTGACCTTGGTGGAGGCTCTTTAGAGTGTATTCGATTCAAGAACAAGGTTTCCGTCGCTTCACACAGCTTCGACCTCGGCGCCGTTCGACTCGCATCACAGTTCCTTCATGATCGCAAGAAACCGGTATCTCTGACTCAACGAGAGAATATAGAGAACGCCGTAAGAACTACACTCCAGCGATCTTCTATACAACCTGATCCTGGAATCACTACTGCCGTGTTCACCGGGGGCACCGCGTCAATCTTATCCCAATTGGCACCTGAGCCAGGTACTAACAAGAGATTTGATTTTATCTCCGCCAGATCAATACGCGATCGCGTCTCTGAAATGAACTTCGATGAGAGGATAACAAATTTAGCCGTTCCTACCAAACGAGCGGACATTTTCCCGACTGCCACCATAATCCTGTGCGAACTAATGCAGTTCCTTGGTTGCGAGACGATTTATTTTTCTTTTTTCAATCTTCGCTTCGGTCTCGCAGCTGAAATGGTAGAGGCTCACAGATTAGCGAATCTATAAACTACTAGCGATTTCCGCGAAGATCCGTTTTCGTTCCGCGGCATCTCGTTTGCGGTCTGTAACGACCTCAATCAGGCTAACCCCTCCTCGAGCTTCTCTTCCTAAATACATCTCAAATTCCTTAAGGCTATTGGCTTTCATGTATTCAATATTGTACGTCGCAGCCCATTTCGAGAAATCGATCTGCTGATCAGTCGCAAAAAACTCTTCGAACTCTTCTCCGAACTGACTTACAGGGAGCATTTCAAAAATCCCTCCCCCAGCGTTATTTATCAATATAATCGTCAGCGACCCTTCGAGTCGCTTACTTACCAATCCTCCGTTGCTATCATGAAGCAGGGCAAGATCTCCTGTTAGAAGAAAAGTCGGCTCACCTCGATGCGCTACCCCGAGAGCCGTTGATAGAATACCATCTATCCCATTCGCCCCTCGAGAGGAATAGACACCCACGCGTCGATCGTTAGGAGTCCAGAAAAATTCCAAATCCCGTGGTGGCATGCTATTAGAGACAAATAGAGAGCTTCCCATCGGCAAACAGTTCGACATCGTTACCGCAATCGAACCCTCGAAAACTGGCTCGAGACGAGACAACCTTCCTTCGATAGATTGGCGCACCTTCGCGTCTAGTCGTTGCCACGCTGAGGCAAAGGCATCGTTGCTATGACGCGTCACCGGCGGTGACGCTCGATTAAAGTCGTAATACCGAGACTCACTATCACCTCGATTTGAATCGAAATCACCGGGAATGGGCGTCAAAAACTGAGACTTAATATTCCGATCTTTTAACCAGGTTCGAAGGGTCTTACTGATGGGAAGATCACCTACCACGATGATTCGATCAGGCAGCAGCTCCGAGTCTCCGCCAACGACGTGGCAAATCGCATTGTAACCGGTAATCAAGCGTGGAAACAGACTCTGGTGATTCCTGATTGGACTGAGTCCATCTGCAAGTACCGGCCACCTAAGTCCATCTGCCAATCGTGCTAGATTTCGAACCCAATTTTCACTAACCGCCACTAGAGGAGAACCGACTAATATGAGTCCTCGTTCAGACTGGGTAAATTCGTCTAGGCCTAATTCAATTAAGGGTTCTTCGACTTTCGAAGAGGACTCACACAAGACCCTTAGCTCATCCATAGAGATCGGACTCACGAAAGTCCCATTAGAGAGAGGTGCCAGTGGGTCTCGGAAAGGCGTATTTACGTGAACGGGACCGCATGGAATACCCAACGAGAAATCCACCTGTTCTTCCACAACTGCCTTCAGACCTTCTAACGCCTTTGGATCCGCATTAGGAATAGGCAATTCTACCTGAGAGACTGGATACATGGAATACATACCCACTTGAACAATCGTCTGCCCCGCACGGCATCCGCGCAATTCCTCAGGCCGATCCGCGGTTATGACAATCAAGGGTACCCCACTTTCTGAGGCTTCGATAACAGCTGGATAGAAATTGGCCGCAGCCGTTCCGGACGTACATACCAGGACAACGGGTAATCCTTCTCGTTTTGCGAGTCCCAAGGCAAAAAAACCGGCGGAACGTTCATCCAGTATTGAAATTGATTCAATTCCTTCTGTTCGGGCAAACGCAAACGCGAGTGGAGAACTTCTTGACCCAGGGCAAATCACCGCAAAGCGAACCCCTTTGCTGCACAGAGTTTCAGAAATGATCCGAGACCAAAGCTCGTTAACATTTGAAAATTCGGGTTGCATCTAAACGAGATTCTCCAACAGGGCTTTAAACTTCAAGTTCGTCTCCTGCAGTTCTTTCTCTGGAATAGATCCCTTTACGATACCAACTCCAGCATATAACCGAGCAGTGTCGCCATCAATCAAAGCCGAACGAATGGCCACGAGAAATTCGCCTTCCAAATTACTGTCCACCCACCCAATCGGTCCTGCATACAGTCCCCTAGCAAAACCTTCATAATGAGATATTCTTTCACAGGCTCGCCCCCTCGGTGACCCGCCTACAGCGGGCGACGGATGAAGCTGCTCCACAAAATCCAAGAGACTCGTACCCTCAAGCAGCTTTCCACGCACCTCGTTGTAAAGATGCTGCACATTACTGAGTCGCTTCAAGGCTGGCTCCTCTTCTAATCGAATTTCAGTCCCCAAGAATTCAAGACGCCGACAAATCGAATCCAAAACCACTTTCTGTTCGTACCGATCTTTTTCGCTATTCAACAGCTCCGATCCCAATCTCGCATCCTCCCTCGCAGACAGACCCCGAGGGGCCGACCCTGCTAAAGCGTCTGCAGCAAACTCTTTGTCCTCAACTTTCACCAGACGCTCAGGGCTTGCACCAATAAAACTTTGACCTTCCCCGTTAGCAAACGAGAAAGAATAACAATCAGGGTACCGGTCACGCATCGCGTTGAGGATCTCAAGTGGGTGAAATACCTGATTAGCTCTCAAATCCCGGGCTCGTGCTATTACAATTTTCTCAAATACTTCGGAATCGATTTCCTTGATAGCCCGACCTACAGAATCACTGAAGTTACCTTTCTCACTGGCCTCCTCCATCCGCCATTCCGGACGTCTAGAATCGCTCGCAGACACATCAACCGACCGATAGTCGAATGACTTGAATTTCGTATTGGCATTCCATATACGTTTGGAAATGGACTCAATATCGCTACATTCCTCAACTAGCGCGTTCGCAGTTGCGACACATACTCCCCTTTTTACGCTCACCTGCCAAGAAGGTACAAACACGGTCGCAGGTGGAAAAGCCTCCCTATCCCCCACGTCATCAAAAAACGTGAAACCGCAAAAGAAGTGTGGTCCAAAGAAAGGAAGTGTGGCATCTCCTACAGCGACCGCATTGTCCAAGGTATCGGTAATGAAAGCCTTTGCAGATTCAAACCGATCACCAGAACGGGACGCTGAATGAATTGCCACTTCTGCTCCTGCCAAAGCCACGCAATCCGAGGGTCTCTCTACATAGAAGTGCGGCTCGCTAGGGTGATAAATCGACTCGAGCACTGCCAATGGGTCAAGTAAATCTGAAGCAACCGAAATGCTCACCAGCTGAGGATGGCTCTTCAAAATAGCTTGCTGACGGCAGCCGTTTAGAAACGTCTCAAGTGCGGTCTCTGTCGGGGACTGAGAAAGGTCTAACGGGAGCGTATCCACAGAATCGCTATTTTAAGATTTCATTTGAGGCTTGGGAAACAAAATCGTCTTTTCGCCGATCTCCTGTCCAACCAGCGTGTCTCCTCGAAGCAATCGACGGTCCCAATCTGCCTCGTTGGTACAACCTAGCAGATCGTACACTTTATCGGTTGTATTTGGCATGACAGGTTCGAGCAACCCCACTGCCAAGCGCAAGGATTCTGCCATTACGTAAAGAGACGTTTCGAAACGTTTCCTGTCTTCCGGATTCTCAGATTTTGCCAACTTCCAAGGAGCTCGTTGTTCCGCATACCGATTTATCGCACTGATAAAAGCAAACGTTTTCTCCAGGCCCGAGTGAAATTGAAATTCGCCATACAGATCTAAAACCTTCTTCTGCGTATCTTCCCACAAGGTCCAAAGTTCTGATTCGAGTGACTCCTCGATGCTTGGTCCGGGAATCTTTCCTCCAAAATTACGGCCAACCATTGTAAGTGCCCGGCTCAGCAAGTTTCCCAGATCGTTCGCAAGGTCGGAATTGTAACGGGACATATACCTTTCCTGCGAAAACTCGCTGTCCTGCCCGACGTTCATCTCTCGAGTAACAAAATAGCGAAACGCATCCGATCCGAATTGGTCAATCAAATTGAGCGGATCAATTACGGTCCCTGTGCTCTTCGACATTTTCGCTCCCGATTTTAACCACCACCCATGAACTAGAAGGCACTTTGGTAACGCTATCCCTGCAGCCTTCAGCATAATGGGCCAATACACAGCATGAGGTGGAACAAGGATGTCTTTTCCGATTACGTGAAAATCTGCAGGCCAGTATTTTTCAAACGAATCGGTACCGTATCCAACTGCGGATACATAGTTAACCAGGGCATCAAACCAAACATAAGTCACATACTCCTCGTCGAATGGAAGTGGTATCCCCCACTCCAATCGCTCCCGCGGTCGGGAAATACAGAGATCATTAATCGGCTCTTTCAGGAACTCAAGCACCTGCTTTGCTCGAAAACGGGGATAGATAAAAGACTCGTTCGTCTTGAGGTGTTCAACAAGCCATTCCTGATGACAGCTCAACTTAAAGAAATAATTGCTTTCCGCAATTTCCTCAACGTCACCAAAAATCTCCGGCCAATCGCCATTTTCATCGCGATCCTTTTCCTGCAAAAATTGCTCCGCTCGCCTGCTGTAGTAACCTTTATATTCCGCTTTGTAGATATCACCTTGATCAAACAGCTTTTGCAAAATGGATCGCACGACATTCTTGTGCCGGTCTTCAGTCGTTCTAATGAAATCTTCATTAGAAATATCTAGACTCGCACAGAGTCCCTTGAAGGCAACCGCCGCCTCATCGCAAAGTTCAATGGGAGTAATGCCACGTTCCCCTGCCGATTGCTGTACCTTCTGTCCATGCTCATCGATTCCGGTCAAGAAATAGACTTCGTCACCCATCAAGCGACGAAAACGGGCAACCACATCGGTCAAAACCTTCTCGTATGCGTGGCCGAGGTGAGGCTTTCCATTAGCGTAATCAATCGCAGTTGTTATGTAGAATGACTTCATGATCTAAAAATCGGCGGTAACCCATAAGCGACCCCTTTTTCCACCGCAATCTAATTAAAGCAAAGACCAATCGAACAAAGCACCTGCAATCCAAGACAGAATGTCTAAATACCAGTCCCTAACTTAGGGCGCTTCTAGACTTGTAGACACAATCGCAGGTCGTTCAAATCTAACTATTGCTGATTAGAAAAGTTCCATTCCTCGTCTCTCCCGCGATATCTTAGAAAACCGCACCGACCCTCTCAGTGAAAACATCACAGGGTTCCCCCAGCTTCTAATTCCACCTTTATTGGACCAACTCCGGTTCGTTTTGCCTCGCTCATGGCTTTCTTTGTTTGAATTACCGTCCCAACGTGACCTCAGTAGAGTCGTTATTTGTATAACCAAGAGTCGAACCTACAATCCGGACCCCACTCCAGACAAAACTAACTCAACAATTCCTTGAGTAGACCTTGAACAATTTGCGGGCTAGCCTTGCCTCGACTCTTCTTCATCACTTGGCCGAGCAAAGCATTAAGGGCCTTGTCATTTCCAGATCGAAAATCCTCTACCGGACGAGGGTTCTCATCTACCACCTCCTGACACCAGTCTTTCACTTGCCCTTCATCAAAATCTGGCTTGAGCCCTTTTCTTTCAATTACCTCTGTAGCAGACTCTCCCGTATTGAACATTTCAATAAAGACATCTTTCGCAATCTGCTTGGTGATGACCCCTTTTTCGATTACTTCAACGAGCGAAAGCAAGCCGTCCGGCGAAATTTTGCATTCGCTCAATGCCGTATTGGAATCGGACAGTTCTCGTAGCAAATCGTTAGTTACGTAGTTACCGATTGCTTGGGCCCATTTCGGCATCTGTTTAGCGGCCCTCTCAAAATATTCGCTCAACTCCCAGTCTGGAACAAGTACCGATGTAATCGAATACGGAATATCATATTGCTGCATAAATCGACGCTGCTTATCGAAAGGCAGCTCTGGAATTTCGCATCGTATTCGCTCTCTCCATTCGTCGTCAATGCGCACCGGCATCAAATCAGGATCGGGAAAATAGCGATAGTCATGAGCGTCCTCCTTCTCCCGCATCAACTCGGTTCTTCCGAGGTCAGCATCCCAACGCCAGGTAGCCTGCGTCATTTTCCTTCCCTTTTTCAGTTCTTGGGTCTGCCGCTTTATCTCGTATTCAATACCGTTTTTCACACCGGTAATGCTGTTCAAATTTTTGAGTTCAATCTTCGCTCCTAATTCCTTTTGACCAACGGGACGAACGGATATGTTAGCATCCGCTCGCATTTGGCCCTTCTCCATATCACAGTCGGAAATTCCGCAATAAATCATGGTTTGCCGAATAGCCGTCAGAAAAGCGAAGGCCTCCGCACCTGAATGCATATCTGGTTCGCTGACAATTTCCATCAACGGTGTAAAGGCACGATTGTAGTCAACCAGACTGTCTTCAGCGAAGTGATTTAGTTTTCCAACGTCGTTCTCTAAATGGATACGCGTCAGAGCTACCTTTCGATGTGAACCCATCACCGCACGAGTCTCACCCTCCATTTCAATTTCAACAAAACCGCCATCACAAATGGGCTGATCATATTGAGTAATCTGATAGTTATTGGGACTGTCTGGATAAAAGTAGTTTTTCCGGTCCCACTTGCAGTAATCCGGAACCGTGCAGTTCAAGGCGAGCCCTGCTTTGATAATCCCATCCAAGGCGGTCTTATTCATAACCGGCAGTGACCCCGGCAATCCTAATACAACGGGATCAACCAAAGTATTGGGTTCGTAACCGTAACCCGAACGGCTTCCGGAGAAGATCTTGGACTCCGTCTTGATTTGAACATGAACCTCTAAGCCAATGACTGCTTCGTATTCCATTTTCGATTTCCCAAATGATTAGTCGTTGAAACAACCTTATAAGGGTGGGTGTTCGTTTTTAAAGTTATGGACAGACTCGAACTCGTTCCCCATCGCTAGAATCTCATCCTCCTTGAATGGCTTTCCCAATATCTGAAGCCCTACGGGAAGTCCGTCAACGTACCCACAAGGGACCGACAATCCTGGTATCCCTGCCAGATTGGCTGAAATCGTGTAAATATCGCTCAGATACATCGAAAGCGGATCTCCCGAATGAGCCCCCCTCTTAATGGCGGGACTAGGGGCAGTCGGTGTAAGCAAGGCGTCTACATCCTTGAACGCCTCTTCAAAATCTCTCCGGATCAAAGTGCGGGTCTTTTGGGCCTTTAAGTAATAGGCATCGTAATAGCCACTACTCAGAACATAAGTGCCCAGTAGCACACGCCGTTTTACTTCATTTCCAAATCCCTCTGCCCTTGATTGACGGTAAATATCAACCGAGTCTTTCGCGTCAAAACTCTCGGCTCGATGTGTATAGCGAATACCATCGTAACGGGCCAAATTCGAAGAGGCTTCGGCAGTTGCCACGATGTAATAGGTCGCCACTGCATAAGCCGTATGCGGCAAAGTCACTTCCTTTATCTCACATCCGATTGATTTGTAAAACTCAATCGCCTCTTTTACAGGACCCATGGATGCCGTATCCGACGCACTCTCGAAATACTCTTTCGGCAATCCAAAGGTCCACTTCCTCCCTTTCAGCTGTTTAATGGCTTGAACGTAGTTCGGGACATCAACCTTGTAGGAAGTCGAGTCATTTATATCGTGTCCTGATATAGATTGCAACAGAACCGCCGTGTCCCAAACCGTGCGACCCAAAGGTCCCACTTGATCTAGCGAAGATGCAAAGGCAGCAAGACCGTAACGAGAGACACGCCCGTATGTAGGCTTCAATCCAACAACCCCACAATGCGAAGCGGGTTGCCGGATGGATCCTCCGGTGTCACTTCCTAAAGATACGATCGATTCACCTGCTGACACAGCCGCCGCAGATCCACCCGAGCTTCCCCCAGGAATACAATCGAGTTTCCAAGGGTTACCCGTAATCTTGGTAGCGGAATTCTCAGTGGACGAGCCCATAGCGAACTCGTCCATATTCAACCGGCCCCAAAGCACAGCCCCAGACCGTTTTATTTTTTGAATACAAGTGGCATCGTAAGGTGAGACAAAATCCGCCAATATTTTACTAGAACAAGTTAGAGGCTGGTCCTTCACCGCAAGCACATCCTTTATTCCTACCGGTATTCCATCTAGTAATCCGAGACTTTCTCCTCTATTCCGTCGAGCATCCGAATCCGCCGCCTGAGCCAGAGCGTTCTTCTCGTCAAAACTATTGAATGCCTGTACCAGGTCATCTACTGCCTTTGTCCGACCTATAACTGATTGCGTTAATTCAACGGATGATATCTCCCTCCTGTTCAATAGCCCGCTCAACTCACTAGCGGATTTGTAATATAGCTCAGCAGACATCATTACTCCACAACCTTCGGCACGACAAACATGTTCTGACGCTGCTTCGGCGCATTTTTCACAGCCTCGCAAGTGGGAAGTTCCGATGTAGCCCTATCTTCTCTCCAAACATTTTCTACCGAATGCGGGTGTGCTGTCGGCTCGACATTCGTCGTGTCCAATTCATTCAGCTTATCAATGTATCCAAGGATGCTCTCAAGCTGAGATGAAAACTTCGTTTTTTCCTCTTCAGTCAGAGCTATCCGTGCCAACTCAGCGACCTTATCGATGTCAATGTGGGGAGCTTCAGCCATATTTTAAAAAAATTAATATATACAAGAAGGGTCCAAACTAATCCCGAATTTCAAAGGCGGTTTTTTCTCGAATCACATTTTGAATCTTCTCAAACGCCGTATTCACTTCCTTGTCCTTCAACGTTCGTTCGGTGGAGCGGAATACCATAGAGACCGCTACGCTTTTCTTGCCTGCTGGCAATCCCTCTCCTTCGTAAATGTCGAACACGTAAATAGACTCCATGGCGAAGGCACCTTCAGTCGCCTTTTGAGCAATCTTCTCAATCGAACGAACCACATCATTCGCCAATTCCGACTGGTCAACGACCAAAGCTAAGTCTTTTGCAGTTGGCGGGAAGAGACTGAATGGTTGGAACTGAACTCGCTTTGCCGTTTTCAATCGCTCGGGAAGAATCGAAAAAGAACCGGCTACAATATCACCCTCAATATCCAATGCCTTAATACGTTCTAGATTCATCAACCCAAATTCCGCCAAGATGCCAGCTCTAGGATCATCTATCAATGCCGCCTGACCCTCTTGCCAAGCCGTAGAGTCATCTACAATCTGAGAAACCTTGAATCGCCCGATATCAATCCCCGCAAACCCTGCCAACAAAGTGGCCCGATTCTTAACGGTAAAAAAATCATCGGCTTCCCGGAGTTTCCAGCTTCGGGGCCGCCCCAGCGAGTACTCAGCAAACGCCACCGAAATCATCTCAACGACTTTTCCTTTCACCTCGTGGAAAACGCGACCCAGTTCAAAGAATCGGGAGGCTCCCGTCTTTCGGGACTGGTTCAGTCTCAGGGATTCCAGAATTCCCGGAAGCAAGCTATGTCTCAATTGGCTCTGGTCCTCGCTAATCGGATTTTTCAACCCCAAAGCCATGCGGGAAACCGAATCCGACCAACTCTGCTGCTCCGCTTTAGAACGCAGCGTGTAGTTTACCACTTCATTAAAATGCTGACCGACGAGATAGTTCGTAGCACGTCGAGAGAATTCAGTTATCGGATTGTCATTTTCTCTTGTGGCAGTTGCCACAACCGCTCCCGACGGGATTTTATCTGTCCCGTAGATGCGCAACACCTCTTCTAGCAGGTCTATTGGACGATCGAGATCACCTCGGTAGCTTGGAATATTAACGAGCCAGTCGCCATCGCTCTCTTCTGAGATTACCATATCCAGTCGTTCCAAACTGTCGCGAATCTCTTCGTCAGAGATTTCGAATCCCGCCTTCACTCTCACCCAATCAGTCGAAAGCTCCACTTCCTTCTTGACCATCGGCTCGGATCCGGCGACATGCTCGGGGCCACAAACAGTCCCACCAGCCGTTTCCAAGATGAGCTGCACCGCCCGATCCGTAGCAAATCGAAGCGAACTCGGATCTACTCCGCGCTCAAATCGATAAGAACTATCCGAAGACAGTCCAAGCGTTTTGGATACCCAACGAGTCGTAGTTGGGTTGAAATAGGCCGCCTCCAAAACGAGATCTTTTGTATCCTCTTTGACCTCCGAGTTCTGACCTCCCATTACCCCAGCAACAGCCAAGGCTCGCTCGTCATCGGCGATTACCACCATCCGGCTGGATAGTGTTCTTTCTTCGTCGTCCAAAGTTACAACCTTCTCGTCCTCACGGGCGTTTCTAACCATAATCTTGCTCCCTTTAATATCGCGAGCATCAAACGCATGCAGTGGATTGCCACACTCGTGCAAAACGTAATTGGTCACATCCACCACGTTGTTAATGGGCCGCAGGCCAATTGCGCTAAGAAGATCCTGCATCCAGGCGGGGCTCGGTCCGATTTTCACGCCCTTGATAACAGTAGCTCGATATAGCGGACAGTCCTCTTCGCACTCAACCGATACACTTTTAAATATCTCTTCACCCGACGGACGATCTCCCGGTGCCGACAAATTGTCTACCGCGGGGTAACTCAATTCGCGCTGATACCTTGCAGCCAATTCTCGGGCGATGCCAAGATGGGATAGACAGTCGGGACGATTAGGAGTCACTTCCAAATTGAAAACGGTATCACTTTCAGTCAGAACCGCGTTGATTGGTGTCCCCAATTCCGGGCGCCCGTCTAGAATAAGCAACCCAGCGGCATCTTCACCCGCTCCAATCTCTTTGCCGGAACACATCATCCCATCCGACTCGACCCCACGTAGCTTGGATCGTTTGATTGTGAAGCCACCTGGAAGAACCGCCCCCGGAATGGCGACAGGCACTCTATCACCCACCTTGTAGTTGCTAGCCCCACACACTATCGTCTTTTCACCAATCGCATCTCCCAAAGCCACTCGACAAACGCCCAGTTTGTCGGCATTGGGATGCTGCTGACGGCCAAGAACTTCGCCAACGATTACATTCTCCAATTGAGGCAAGCCTGTCGATTCCATGTCATCGACTTCGAATCCAAGCAAAGTCAACGAGTCCGCTATCTCCTTCGGGCTTTCCGGAAGATCGATATAGTGCTTGAGCCAATTGAGGGAAATTTTCATGTCGTAGAATAACGTCTGTTCGTATTAAGCAAACTGCTTCAAAAAGCGATGGTCGTTCTGATAGAAGTAGCGTATATCATCGATTCCATATATTATCATGGCGATACGCTCGATTCCCATACCAAAAGCGAAACCTGAATACAATTCCGGATCATACCCTACCGACGCAAAGACCTCGGGCTCGACCATTCCGCATCCCGCAATTTCAACCCAATCGCTTCCTAGTTTCGCCAAGTGACTGGAAGAGAAATCGACCTCGAAGCTGGGTTCGGTGTAGGGGAAAAAATGAGGACGAAATCGCGTGGTCGTTCCCTTGCCTAGCAGCTGCTCGAAAAAGTAGTCAAGTATGGCTTTTAAGTCCCGAACCGTGACGTTCTTGTCTACGTAAAGTCCTTCGACTTGGTTAAAATTGGCACTGTGGGTCGCATCCACCGTGTCACGGCGAAAACACCGGCCTGGTGAAATGATTCGAATGGGTGCTTCGCCTTTCAGCATCGTACGAATTTGCACCGATGAAGTGTGTGTTCTTAGTAAGTATCTCTCGTCCGAATTTTTGGATACGTTCCCAAAATCTGCATCATCCGGAAGATAGAATGTATCCTGCAAATCTCGTGCCGGATGGTCCTTGGGAGTATTCAACGCATCAAAGCAGTAATACTCGGTTTCAACCTCTGTACCCTCCGCAACCGTAAATCCGATCTGCTTAAAGATGCGGCTGATTTCCTCCCGCACCTGAGTCAGCGGATGCAAACTCCCCGGTTCCGAATCTGGCGACGGCAGGGAGGGATCGATTGGCGGGCCCAGCCGCTCGGCAATTTCTGCTGCTTCGATCGCCTCCAAAGCGATATCATAAATGGCCTGTACCTGCTGCTTTGCCTCGTTGATGAGCTTGCCAAAGGTCGGCCGATCTTCCTTGGCGACCTGACCCATGCCTTTCACCACTTTGGTCAAGGAACCGTTGGGCCCCGTAATCCCTGCCTTAAAGGCTTCGAAATCGGCACGGTTCGAAACGGCTCCAACATTGATTTTGGCCGCACCTACAATCTGTTTAAGTTCCTCTTCCATAGTGCTTGGCTGCGAGATATGTTCTGAAAACTAAAGGTTCCTCCGGGTTCTTGAGTCAAAAAAAAAGGAGTCCGAGCAGATACTCGAACTCCCGTTCGTTAAAGGCGAAAATGGATGAAACGGCGAATTTGCCTTCCGATTCGCCACTATTCGAGTTCAGGCGGCGGCTTTGTTCTTCAAAGCTTCCTTAGCTTTCTCAATCAGACCGCTAAATGCGACAGCGTCCTGAACGGCCATATCCGCCAGAATCTTGCGATCCAGAGTGATCTCGGCAGCCTTCAGTCCTTCTTGGAATCGACTGTAACTAATGCCTTCTGCTCTACAAGCAGCGTTGATACGCACAATCCAAAGCTGGCGCATCGTGCGCTTTTTGGTGCGTCTGTCGCGATAGGCGTACTGTAGCGCGTGTGCTACGGCCTCTTTCGCGTATTTGTATAAACGTGATTTGTTACCGAAGTAGCCCTTAGCTTGCTTCAGCATCTTTTTGCGACGCTTGCGGTACGCGGGTGAATTAGTTGCTCTAGGCATGTTGTTCCTTTCTGGATTTCGATTTCGTCGGGTCGCCTACTTAATGTTTTACCCAAACGAAATAAGTTTTTGTTGAACAGGGGTTAAAGACCGTGTGGGAGGCCACGCATTAAATCTGCCTGACGTCCTTGGGACACGTGCTTGTCCTGACTTAAAGACCGCTTCTGCTTAGTGGTTTTCTGGTGGAGATGGTGACGTTTCCCAGGGGAACGCCGCATCAACTTGCCAGTGCCCGTCAGCTTAAAGCGTTTTGCTATGGATTTCTTAGTCTTTTGCATGACCTTTAGGAGACCGGAGAAGAAAGATGTAAAATCTATTCCGTGTAAAGGGGAAACAACGCTCATTTCATTAAATAAACCCATGGCTATAAAGCAAATCAGTCTTTAGCCACAAAAACTGGCTAAAACTGGAAGAATGTCCCATTCCAAACCTCCACGAACTTATCAAATCTCCAGCTCACTTTCCCACCAACCGTAACCCCTAGAAATCGAATTAATCGTAGGAAATTTATCCAAACCACCGGAATCGCTGCCGCAACTACTGCCCTCCCGAGTTAATACCTCTAAGATTCCTCGGCCCAAAGTTGCCTTTCCAAACCAAAATTGGCGAATGATCGCCTAGGAGTCGCGCTCGTGGGCTGCGGTAGCCAAGGGAGAGGCGTTGCCGAGGCAGTAGTATACTACGGCGAAATGGTCGCCATTTGCGACGTCGACGACGGTCAACTGGCCAAGACCAAGCAAAAGTCGCCCATGGCGAGGGCCTTCAAAGACTTCCGAAAGATCATGGAACTCAAAGAAGTCAACATCGTAGTCTGCGGCACGGTTGACCGCTGGCATACACTCGTATCTCTGGCGGCCATGCGAGCGAGAAAAGACGTCTATTGCGAAAAACCACTTACCCTAGCAATTGACGAAAGGAAACATCTCGTCGCCGCAGAGAAGAAGACAGGCCAAATTTTGCAAACAGGCACGCAACAGCGAAGCGACCCACGATTCCGATTAGCCTGTGAAATCGCTTGCAACGAAATCATTGGCGACATCAAAAAAATAGATGTCTACCTTCCCGCCGAACAGCGGCTGGGGCCGTTTAAAAAAAGCCGGTGCCCAAGGGGATTGACTAGAATATGTAACAAGAGCAGACAACATACTTGGATTACAGCGAAGAAAGGGCCCACCGCTTTTTCCGATACTGGTGGTAGTATTCCGGTGACACCATGATAGACTGGGGTGCCCACCACAATGATATCGTCCTATGGGATTCTAACGATTACCCGCTTGGACTAAGCCTTTCGGAAACCGGTTGAAACCATATATAACCAATATTTTTCAAACGTACTAGCTCTCAAATCTTCTCAAACCTTTTTTAAGCCTGAAGTCCAAAATTCTTTTCGTAATCCCAAGGTACTCAATACCGTTTCAGCGATAAATTTTAGCGGGACGATCGGCAACTCGGCCAATGTACGAATCACGGAGCTTCGCTGGCTAATTAAGTGCGGATGAACCTTCTGAACTTCTATACCGTTCTGCTCCAACATTTGCGACAAAGTTTTTGGCGTATAGTAAACGTAGTGCTCAGTACCACCGCGCGTCTCAGGGCGATAGAAACGACTTTTAGCCGGATTCAGCTTTGCTTTTATATAATTCGCATTGGGTACAGCAATGAATATCGCACCTCCCGGTTTCATAACCCTTCTAACCTCCCTCAGAGTACGAACCGGATGACTAGTATGTTCCAAGACATGTTTCATCACAACGATACTGAACGTTTCATCGGGATAAGGTATATTATCTAAGTCCCCGATTTTTACCTGCAAACCCTCCTCACGACACTTATCGACCGCATACTGGGAGATATCAATCCCGTACGCCGTAAGCCCTAGATTCTTGGCTGCTTTGAGGGTGTAGCCTAGCGAGCAGCCTATGTCCAACAAGTTGCCCGGTTCCGTGTACCTCAATGCATGCTGAATTTGCTTCTGAGATTTTTTAATGCGTCTCTTCGTTCTTCTATCGTACGCATGTGCATGCTTTGTATCCCCACCCTTGAAATAAGATGGGTTATAGATGTTATCCGCATCGCCCAGACTTAATTCAGAACGCTTGTAAATCAAACCGCACGAACATGAAACCCACGTGAATTCTCTGTAATCAGCGAGAATTTCCGGTACTCCACTTTCACACAACGGGCAATTTTCAATCAGAAGAGAAACTGTACCACTTTTCACAAGCAAATGAGAAATCACAAATTTCGTGAGCTCAACATGTTTCTCTTCTAATTAGAGGGGAGTTCCAAATGCTGTTCAATTAAATAAAACACTCTTCTTCTTAGGCTCAACTAGCCCTTGGATATTGTCGCCCTGATCGCTTCTGAAGTTAGCCCTTTCACAGTCTCCACATTTCAGCAACTCTTGCAATTAGACTAACTACATGAAGGGCTGCTGTGGAACCTGCGTCGGGGCCAGAGTGCCCTAAACTAGTTGCGTTTTATTTTTTGCATTTCTGGGCCAACCCTTTTGTTGAAGCTCCAGAAATCCTTTACGCTGCAATTGAGAAGGTCTGCGGCTTCCTTTGCAAACGGCCTGTTGAGCTTCTGGGCCTCGATGGCAGCCTCGTCGTCCTTGCCTTCCTTTTTCAATGGAGCGACTACCTCCCTGTAAGCCATCATATTACCCAATTTGAGCTGTTTAAACGCATCCCCTGCCTCGTCGGTCAGTCCGAATTGCTTTTTTGCCTGATCAACGTAATAGTCGGACCGTAGAAGATCGAGTCTAGTCGGCTCGCCACCGTGAGCAAGCACAGAAGAAAACAGTAATAGGGTAAATGCTATAAATCTCATCTTTGATAACCAAAACCTTTAACCCGATAGGAGCAAGAAATCTTTAAATCCTAACTTAAGTGCAAGTCTGAACATAGCAGAGTTGCTGGATTGCATCGTCAGGGTCGCCTCCTGCAGAGAGTTTTCGTCTTTTGTTCGCTTATTTAACCTGGTCTTCTTCGCCTCGAGGCACCTAACACAAGTATAACAAATCTAAAAAGTACTGCTATGGATCCTGTGTCGAGAACTGCTGACGGTCGGTTTCTTACCCCTAGGATCGCCGAACAAATAGATGCCCAGATGTTCCTCAGATCCCTAGGTTAGCAACGACGATGAAACGCCGATGGGTCGAACAGTTTTCTTCCCGAACTCGTAGGTGAGACCTCAGCATTGACAATCACTTCCTCTTAAAAAGTTCCACTAAACACCAAGACAAAACAAATAACAATGGGATAGAATGGAAAAACCAGATTCATCCTTCGGTTACTCTTATTTGCTTTTTTAAGTGGAGCCGGCGATGGGACTCGAACCCGCAACCTACTGATTACAAATCAGTTGCTCTACCAATTGAGCTACGCCGGCAAATTACTTAGAAGCCTCAAATTATAAGATAAAAATCTGTAATTTAATCTAGAGCAAAAAGTAGATGCCCTATAAATACCTAATAAGATCTTGCCCTACTAGTGGAAACGGGAACTTAAAAGCTTCCTTTTGAAAAATTATCAAGAGCATTCTCTCACACTAACGGGCAAGGGGGTCGCAGGGGGCGGCAGCCTCGCAATTTTTATTCATCAACTAGCCCTCGAAAAAATTGTCGCCCTAACAGGTCTTCTTCATGTTTGGTTTCATTATGAAAACAAACACCATCCTTACCATCACCACAGCACTTGGAAACGTAGCTGTACTCGCTGGCCTCGTTTTCCTGATCATTGAACTGCGACAGACTTCAAGTATCGCTCGCTCTGAGATAAGGCAGGATCGCAGTAACGCGATGATTGAGGAATTCAGCCAGATATACTCCGAAGATTCAGTGCTCTCTGTTCATATGGCGTTAATGGAAGGTGATTTTGAGGCTATCACTGGCCTAGAGAAAGAAAGACTATTCTGGTTTGAGAGGGTAAGGTACCAACGATTTGAAGACGTATACTATCAGTTCATAAATGGGTTGATTGATGAAAGTCCATTCAGGGAAAGCATGGCGTTTGCTGCAAACAGGAAGGCTTTGTGGGGATGGCTAGGTATACCTAAACCCAATGCTGGAATGAATGCTGAGGTTGATAGGTTTCACACTTCCGAATACTTTTCTCCAGAGCCATGGGCCATACGTTTCTCTAACTGGCTAGAATCAAAAGATGCCTAGAATTTACTTGCTGAAGAAACTCAATCCACAGGACTCCATATGGAAGCACTATCCAGAGGATGTCTATGGGCCATCCTCAATTTTGGCTGAATTTAGGCCATTTTCTGTGCTTCGGCGAGTTAATCAGAGGTCATTTCTTCGGCGATGTATAAACGGATGTTCAAGGAAACCGAATTATTGAGAAAGCGAAATGGCACCTTTTAGTCGCCAGAAAGTGCAATTATCCTTTCGATTGTTTCCATCAGCTTTGGATTATCACCCTCCGCCATATTCAAAAAGGTGCTGATTAACCTACCCCTACCTCTGATCAAGTTTTCGAACTCAATATCCTCAATGAAAGCCTTATCGACTCTCGGATCACTTATACCCAGGTGATATGGGAGAGGTATTCTTTTTGATAGAAATGGTGTCAAACGCTCAATAGCAAAATCTTCCGCTCTTTTTTCCCTTTCCTTGTAGTCTGATAGAAGACTTTCCCAAAGTATTAAGGTACTTCTCAATTCGTCGTTTCTTATGATCTGAAATGAAGAGGTATTCTTCAATGTGTCTATAGTCGCTTTTGAAAGGTCTGCGGTGCCGGCACTTGTAATACCCATTAGATAAGAACTTAAAAGTGTTTCGTCAAATGTTGCTGGTTTTTCCGAGATCAGTTGAACGAGGTTGGCGCAGTTCTCTCGAACTTTAGAAAAAATTCCTACCGTATGAACCAACTCCGACTTATTAAAAAGAAATTCATCGTGAATCTCTGCTAATAACACCTGTTCTCGGGTTCTATCCAATCGGCTCTGATTCCAGTTGTCTACTTGCAGTGCAAGAAGGATGCCTAAAGCTATAAGAATCAGTTCTCCTGACGCATACACTAGATAAGAGAATACACTTCTTTCACCATTAAACACACTCCTAACAAATCTAAAAAATGATATATTCATAAATATTTTCTACGTCTCCTTCACCCAAATTTATAAACGCTCCAGCATAGGTCATTCAAGCTCTAAGAATTTGCCTAGGGGGTCACCTCACGGGCCAATATATGCCTTTATTCTTCAAGTGGTTTTTGTTCGTTATATTTCCAACGAGGTTTTACAGCCAATTTTTTCCATTTTATCGGATATGAATCTACACTGAAATTTAGTAGACTATTCATCAGCCATTTTCCCTTATTTTCGTCGAAAACTAGATTGTAAGCAAACGCCATAGCAACTCTTGGTGTTTAATTCGGAGTGGTAAGGAAAACGTCTATCAATCCAATTAATACTGAATTTTCTTCTACAGGAATATATGATATTCTGGCTATTTTTAGTGCCTCAAAATCGTAGGGGCTACATATCGCTGGATATTCTTCATTTCGCACAGCGTTGTAAAACCCAGTCGTTTCAGATATGTTGCTAAAGAACAAGTTTGGCTGCCCAACGAAACAGAATCCCTCGCTGAACAAATCATTCATACGTTCCTCTGATAGCTAGTTCGCATTCAATGAATCCCAGTAATCAAATAGCGTATCCAATTCTCCTTTGTATTTCGGATCTATATCTGAGCCAATAGATGAAATTGAAAACAATGTTGTCGCTAAATCAACCAGTGCAAGAATTAATTAAATTCTTAACATGCCTTCTTTTTACATCATAGCTACCTCTCATCAAGCTCTCTTTTCAATCATGAAGCTGCTTTCATTCATCCTAGCCTTTCTTAGTCTCATGCAGGTCGCTTTCCCTCATTCAGGCCGCACAGTTTCAAAATGGGGGCCACCGGGATCGGAAGGCTGGAACGTAGCACTGTCACAATCAGGAAACCACGCCAGGACCCTCTGTCCCCAGATTTCATAAAAAGTATCCAGTATTCTTTTACCAATAGCTAAATTCTAAGAAGCTAGGAGGCAGGATAAAAAACCTCCCCTGAGGAGTACCCGCACTAGTGTGCATTGTGGCGACAAACGGATTGAAGAATCTTCAAGCCTCTCGCTTTAAATAGAAATAAACGAAATATGCGTTTATTGCGTAAGCTATTTGGAAAGCCTCAGCGCTAATCGGTTTGGGTTTGGCTAATTGGTAACCTCATAAACCTCTACCAACACCTCACCTGTGCCTTCATCAGCTGAACTGACTTGTACTGTATAAACCCCTACATCGAGAGTAACGAGAGCGGCAGCACTACTGGTATCATCGGTCATAAATGG
>DIHO01000009.1 GCA_002420185.1 Opitutales bacterium UBA5694 | reverse complement strand
GGTCTTCTTCATGTTTGGTTTTATTATGAAACCAAACACCTTTATCACTTTAAGTACAGCAACTGCCAACGTTGGGGTCCTCATCGGCCTGGTCTTTTTGCTATTTGAATTGAAGCAGACTCGGAGAATCGCTCTGTCGGAGATCAGGCAAGAGAGGGTCTCTGGCATAATCGACCAATGCTCAGCAAATGCTAGGGACGTCGCCTTTTCAGAAATGTACCACAGGGTATTTGTAGATGCAGAGTTCTCGTTACTTGAAAATGTGGAAATCAAAGGCCAGCTCTTGCAACATGAGTTTGCCCGATTCTATCGCCTTGAAGACTCATACTTTCAGCACACAATTGGCCTGATGGACTATGCACCTTATCGGTTCAGCATGGAAATGGCCGTAAACAGACAACCACTCTGGGACTTCCTAGGCCTGGATACCAAGACGAGAAACTCAGATTGGGCAACGGATTTGGATGCTTTCAAAAGCTCACCGAATTATAGTCCTTCAGACTGGAGAGAAAAATTCATCGCTTGGGAGAAAAGCAGAGGATGACCAATAGAGGGTTTTCTTCCAGCTAATTTGTATCAACTCCCCCCAGAAAAAATTGTCGCCCTATGGGGCAATCTCTGTTCAAGTTAGATCATGAGATCAGTCCCCGCACTACTCGCCCTCTGTTGCCTCATATTTGCTGGCTGTCAGACTATACCGAAAGTAGCTGAGACTCAATCAGCTCAAACACCTGAAGTGGATGAAGAACCGCTCGGCGGCAATTTCCTAATTAAATATGTTAACCCTTTGCGAGGAGCGGAAGAGAGTACGGAACTACGGTTCAATGAAGCAAGTGAAGGCTTTTCGGGTGCGTTTATTTCTCCACGAGGCGAGACACCACTCAAAAACGTAGTCCTTGAATCTGATGGCTCGGTAACTGCCAATTTTACAATTAGAGATTATTATTTTGATCTCAAAGCTGTTATTGAGGGAGATAACGTTGAGGGAGAGTTTATTGGCCCACGGACAATCAGCTTTAGTGGATCGCGATTAGATTAGCGTTTTGATGGCATACCTAGGCTAACTGCCCCCAGAAAAAATAGGTGTACCTGATTATAGAACGGATTATTTGCCTGAATTCTTTGTTTCTGCAGCAAGAGAAATGCGTTACGAAGTGTTCGATAAGTCAGCACTAATGCAGTGGATTGAGAATGAACTAGACAAGTTCATCCTCGCATATTTGGAAGCAAACATGGAGTGATTGCCCTGCGGGCCGATGGATAAGGATTATTATGCAATTTTAGGGGTTCACCCTTCATCCTTAGGAAGCGCAGCTTTCCATCCGGCATCGAATTGCTTTAGCAATCGCTTAACCAATTCCGGACGTTTGGCCGCAACGTTCCGCGATTCCGCAGGATCCTTCTTGTGATCGTATAATTCGATGAAAAGCGGTTCCACCTCCGGCTTCGTGTAATCCTTCCAAACAACCAAGCGATAGCGATCCGTCCGCATGGCGTAACCCATCAAATCGTTTTCAAACAAATCGCGATCCCACTTCTCACCTTGCTGCTTTATGATTCGGTCTTCAACCTTCTCGATCAGCGGACCGAAGAAAGTATCCCGAACGCCTTGTGCCAATGGGTTAGCCGCCCACTCCCGTAAAGCGGGATTCGGGTACTGACTAAACGCCGCCGTCTTCCACTTGCGATTCGGATTCTCTAAAAGCGGTGTAAAGCTGGTGCCCTCCAAATGATTCGGAATCCCAACGCCCGCCAGGTCGCACAAAGTCGGATACATATCGATCAATTCAACCAAGGCTGAGGATCTCGAACCGCGACTCGATTTTGGCAAATCCGGCGTCCAAGCAATCAGCGGCACACGCGTCGCAATTTCGTAATTGGTCGCCTTTCCCCAAACGCCCATGTCGCCCAGATGCCACCCGTGATCCGCCCATACGAGAATAATCGTATTTTCACGCAGTCCTGCTTCCTCCAAGGCATCGATCGCATAACCGATTTGCGCATCCACATAACTGGTACATGCCAGATAAGCATGACGCAAAGTACGCGCCAACTCGGGACCGATCGGTCCATCCTTAGGAATGCCATGACGCACCCGTAGTTCGAAAGAAGCATGTAATCCCATCGCCGCTCCATCCTTCGGAGCCTCTTGATGCTTGGCCAACGTAATATCTTCCGGATCATACAAATCCCAATAGCGCTTGGGAGCGATCCAATTCAAATGTGGCTTTTTGAAGCCCAGTCCGAGAAAGAATGGCTTATCAGGCTTCTCCGCCATCTCCTTCATCGTCGCAATCGCCCTCAAAGTATCGTATCCATCCGAATAAAAGTGATCCGCCACATCCCCTGCTTCATATGCCGGGCCATTGCCCATTCCCCCTCGGGCTTCCGGTTTGTACTTGGCCGCTGCCTCTGAGCGATTCCTATTCTGAATCTCCATATTTTCTTTCTTGGCGTATGGCATAGGACGCTTGATTCCCGGCAATTTGGAAACCGGCTGCCGACTCCAGGACTTTTCCTGGTCTCCAAATCTCGCGCTATGATAGATTTTACCTGCATGAACTGTTTCGTACCCCTGTTCGATCAAGTACTGCGGAAGCGTCACGATATCCGGATTCGCATCGCGAAAGTAAGTGTAGTTTTCAATCACACCATTCGTATCTGGCCGCGTACCGGTCATGATGCTCGCCCGCGAAGGACTGCAAATCGCCTGCTGGCAATAAGCTCGCTCAAACAATACGCCTTCGCTCGCCAATTTATCGAGGTTCGGCGTAACCGCCAATTCAGAGCCATAACAAGCGAATTCCGGCCGCATATCGTCAATCGCAATGAAAAGGATATTCGGCTGATCGACAGCGTAAACATCACCAATAACTGATGCAATAAAACATATTAAACGTATTGAGTTTTTCATAATTCTAATAACTTCGAATCGCTGGAGGGTGATGCGTAAGTCAAACCACATCATTGAAGGCAGCAACGATTACGGATAATCTCATTCAAAGGACGTGGTCAAAATTGCCTGAACAAGATGAGCCTTTTTCGTCAAATCGGTAGAATTTAGCATATGATTGATCCGATTGCAGCGAATTTCAGATCATTTAAGCCCGGATATCTCCAAAAAATAAACCCGGTTGGTCTCGGAGGCAAACCGGGTTTCGAAACACTTTGAGATGAGGAGATGATCAGTCCGCGAGGAAGACCTCGACTAGCCCAATTCCAGTGCCATCACTCACACCCGACATTACGAAACTGTATAAACCGGGTACCGCATCGATTAAAATGATCGAGTCTTTAGAACCGGAATCTAGCACCGCTGCTCCAACTTGTCTGGATGTAGCGATTATTTCATCGACCTTGCTAGCATCATCTTCCCAGTTGTCATTCGTCGCGACTTCAATTTGGGGAAAGCCAGGTTGAGTAAAATCAGTACGGAACAACGTTATCGTCGGATCCTCAACCGTTCCGGTTAAACCGGCGATCGACGGTCCTAACCCTCTCAACAGTAGCTTGGAATCAACCTGGCCATCAACGATAAACCCAGCAATCAACACTTCGTCGCCTGTACCCACAAACCCACGAGTAGCCACATTGACGAGTCGATTTTGTGCATCATTGGGAGCGACTCCATTACGCGACGTTCCCGTGGCATCGAAAACTTCCACGAGGCCTACGCCATCAGCATTACCACTGTCATTGACAATAGCGGTGAACAACTGCGTGCCTTCTGGCGAAAACGCTAAAGCAGCGTCCTTCGATGATTGATCAGTAAAATTGGTGGCGAAAGATCTCCCAACGAAATCATTGATTTCCGTAAGTTGCGTGTTTCCCCAATCGTCGTTCTCCACATCGGGAGCAGTTGCGCCAAAGGGAAACAGGGCGATTGTCGGATCCAGAGCGAAATTGGTAATGCCTACGTTCGCAAGCTCCGGACCTTTAGCCGTTGCTAAGATGTCGATCTGACCAGTCCCCTTAATCACAAATCCTAGGATCAGCGCCTCAGCCCCACTTTTTAGGACTCCACGGGTTGCGATATTGGCGAGGCTTGATTGTAGCGATTGTATCGAAGCTTCAGAGCTCGCAACGGAATCAAAGCCGTTTATGCCCACCAACCGATATTCATAATTCTTCCCTCGACCTACTGTAGGATCGTCGAAACTTGTTTCTCCTGCTTCCACGGTACCTAATACTGTCCAGTCTGAGACGCCAGCCAGCTTTCTTTCAATTCGATAAGCTCCTCCTGGGACACTTGCTCCCTCCCATTCGAAGGCGATTGTACCGGGATTGTTCTCGTTGGTTGCGACTTTCACTGGGGCAGTCGGAGGTCCCGCTGATTCGCCGACTCCAAGTCCTGCAGCCGCTAGCAACGCAGGCACGTCGCTGCCTTCGACAAGTGGATTATCGCCTTCAGTGAAAAACTTCAAACTGTGCAAGAGTGTCCCATCTTCTGGAAGTTCCCAGACGTCGCCCCCTCCGCTAACGGAAGTGTTCCGGTAAAATCCGTAAGCCTCGCTTGCGGCCGGAGACTGGTTACTCACCGCTAAATTTGGAAACCAGAGGATCGCGAGATCGTCACCCAATGCCCATGTCTCGTCATAAGCAATTTTGCCCGATGAAACAATATACTCCCCCTGGGTCGAGGTCTCCGTGCTCAAGTCCCATGCTGCGACGACCGAATCGTCTCCCGCACCAGTGATTGAGCCTTCTGTCGGAAGTGAGAAGGAACCATCGGCACCACTAGAAATTAGGTAGAGCATCCCTTTATCCACCAGTGCGGTACCGTTCTCGTCCTGTAAGCTACCCACATCTACTGTGAAGAAGACTGAACCCCATGCTTTGGCTACAAAGATCGATGTCAAAGCCCCTGTTGTGATTAATCTTTTTGTAATCATTGTGGCAGCTCCCATTCATTTACCCAGTTGGAATCTTCAGGATTAGAGCCCACTTGGATCTTTTGCACTGCAAGACCCATCCCTGGTTGAATTAAATCGCCTCCCTTGTCTGCACTAGCACCAGCACTTTCTTCACGCCAGGCTCCGTTGTAGTAGTAATACGTCCCAACGGGTTTTTTGTTCTTGCCGGCTCCTGTCAGGGAGTATGTCAACAGCTTATCGCGTAGGTTAGTTGGATCCGTCGTTTCTTCAAAAACTCCTCCCCCTGCTAGTCCTAGTTCGTCTAAACTGATAGCTAACGGCCGATTGAGACCGATAAAGTTATTCAGTGGATACTTTTCGGACTCACTTAACGGTATCGCAATGGGAGCGTCAACTACTTCACCAAAGAAGAGAGCATCCTTCGCTACCGTACCGTTATTTCGGATAACGAACGCTCGTCCATGGTACAAGACTGAATTGTCAGCTACCGCGTTGATGCCTGCCCCAACCTGGCGCCAGGCTTCGCCCGAAAAGTAGAAAATGCCCTCAGGGATCATGTTTCCAGCGGACGAGGTCGCCTGCGGGACAATTACCTCAATTTTTCTTAATCCAGGTTCAGCCTCATCCTCCTTCGCTACCCCGAACGGAAATGCCGATCCTAGGGTCCAGTGCGGATAAACAGCGATTTGATCTCCATTTGCGAGTCCGGTCGGATCACCACCGACAAGCGTGAGTTGAGATCCGGTGTTGGACGAGATGTCAATGTGAACCCCCTGCTGCGTGCCTGACTCAATCACAAGGTAATGCGTCGACAATCCGGACTGTGCATCAAACGCCCCATTCGTCAACGAATCAGCAGAAACATTCACAACCAGATTCCCTGCCCCTGAGGCTGAATCGAGAAAGCCTCGAAACTCAGCTGACTGCTTAAACGGAAATGAGACAATGACATCACTTTCCGCCGGCAAATTGATAGAGATGGCTCCCACAATCTGCGAATAAACCTCCTGAGCTTTGACGACCGTTCCTGCAGCAGCAACCGAAGCAATAATTGCTAAAAACTTTTTCCCCTTCCAAGTGTAATTCATTGCCACTCTCCGTTATCGAGTTTCGATATTAGAACATGTTCAACACGGATAAAACAAGCCATTGGTTTCGTTTTTTAACTCTTTGAGCGAAAAAACAACAAATCTACCAATAATCGAAGTCCAAAGAGGGAAACTGGCTATTCAGGCTAATACATCCCACTACCCCAACCTATTCGGATTTGAAAGTTGCTCGCGCGGTGTGCAAAAACTCCTAGCGCCCGCAACACTGCTTATACTTTTTACCACTTCCGCACGGACAGGGCTCGTTCCTACCTACTTTCGGCACCGCCCTTTTCACCGTTACTTTGGGCAGAGAGATTTTCTTCTGACCCCTCGATTGACCTACTGGGCCAGATAGATCTACATCACCTGGCCCTCGTGCCACTGCCTGGCGAGCCTGCATAGTCTTGACGTTTTCAATTGCGACTAGATTGGTAGCAGTCCGGAAAAGTTTCGAACAGAGCTGGGTTCGGATCATTCCGACCAGCTCCTCGAAATAGCTGTAGGCTTCATTCTTGTATTCACTTAGCGGATCCTTTTGTCCATAGCTCCTGAGTGAAACACTCCTTCGAAGCTCTTCCATTTCGGTGAGATGCTCCTGCCAGCGCCCATCTATCGAGTTCAGCATTATAAAGCGCTCAAGGTGCAGAAGAGCCGCCTCATTTTCCGCTGTCTTTTTGAGGCGATAAGCTTCCTTGACTTTTCTCATCACCACATCAATCGCGGATTCCGAGTCCACTCCAAGGAAATCCTCATCTCGCAAGCCAATCGGGAAATGCGAATTCGCCCAGGTTACAAAGCCGCTCAAGTCGCCGTCCACTCCGTTCGACTCTGTCTCAACCCGTTCAGCTAGCTCTTCTTCAACCAATTCAAAAATAGTATTACTGGGAGACTCACCTCGCAGGGCCTCGTTGCGAATCCCGTATACAATTTCTCGCTGCTTATTTAGTACGTCATCATACTGAAGGAGACGCTTACGAATCGAGTAGTTCTGCTGCTCGACTTTTTTCTGGGCCGTCTCAATAGAGCGATTCAAGAGAGAATGCTCCAGAGGGTCACCCTCTTCCATCGAATTTTGCAAAATTTTGGCCATGGGACCTGAATTCGCAAAAAGGCGCATTAAATCATCCTCCAACGAAATAAAGAACTTCGACCGCCCTGGATCGCCCTGACGGGAGCAGCGGCCCCTAAGCTGACGATCAATGCGTCGGGACTCGTGCCGCTCTGTACCGACCACCAGAAGGCCACCAAGATCCTTGACGCCCTCCCCCAACTTGATATCCGTTCCCCTACCCGCCATGTTGGTGGCGATTGTTACAGCTCCTTTAATCCCCGCACGGGCAACGATTTCTGCTTCCTGCTGATGGTACTTCGCATTGAGAACATTGTGAGGGATGTTCCGCCTCCTCAACATCCGCCCTAATAATTCCGAAGCTTCAACCGATACCGTCCCAACAAGGACGGGCTGCCCTTTTTTATGAGCTAACTCGATATCGTTTATCGCCGCATTGTACTTTTCACGACGCGACTTGAAAATTACATCGTTATCGTCAATCCGGATACAGGGCTCGTTTGTGGGAATGATCGCGACATTCAATGAATAGATGTCATGAAACTCAGTCGCCTCGGTTTCCGCCGTACCCGTCATTCCTGCGAGTTTGTCATACAATCGGAAGTAATTCTGAACTGTTATAGTGGCATAGGTTCGTGACTCTCTCTCGATCGTCACGTTTTCTTTAGCTTCAACTGCCTGATGCAGTCCATCGCCCCAACGCCGACCAGGCATAATACGTCCAGTATTCTCATCCACGATCACAACCTTCCCATCTTGCACTACGTACTCGACGTCTTTCTCGTAGAGCGAATACGCTCTCAGCAACTGGCTGATCGCGTGTATATCTTCTCCAACTTCTTCTAGTTTCTCCTGCTCAGATAGTTTGACGGCGTCCTTTTCTTCCGACGACAGAGATAAGTCTTTATCGAGTTCGCTGAATCGAGTCGCGAGGTCCGGCAGCATGAATGCGTCGGGATCATCGGGCCGTAGCGCCTTCCTTCCATTTTCAGTCAGATCAGCTTGCCTCTGCTTTTCGTCAATCACATAGTAAAGCCTCTCTTTGAGGTTGTACATGCGATCCTTATTCAGGTCTCCATGCATTTCCGTATCAAATTTGTCGAACTCACGGCGATACTCCCCATTCTCCATGAGCCTCAAGAAAGTCTTGTTCTTAGGTGTCCCTAATTTCACCAACAAAAGATCTGCGAAAGGATCAGCCGCTTCCGGCTGAAGCAAGAGAGGCTCTCCATTCGCTCCAAGAGTCTTATTTTCTTTGGCAATCCGGGCCGACTCTTCCTGGAAAGCCTGCGTCTCCTTCGCTACCGTTTCTTCGTCTTTGTCGAGCTCAATTTTCGCCGCACTTGCAAGTTTGTTGCACAATGCAACTTGTTTGGTTACCAATCGATGGATACCGGCCTTCATTTTGGTGTAAGGCTGCTCACGTTGAATAGGGGCCGGGCCAGAAATAATTAGTGGGGTTCTCGCCTCATCGATTAAAATGGAGTCAACTTCATCGATGATCACAAAAAAGTGATCGCGTTGAACCTGCTCCTCTTTACTGTGAGCCATCCCATTGTCTCTAAGGTAGTCAAACCCGAATTCCGATGCAGTGCCGTAAGTAATGTCACAACCATACATCTCACGCTTTTGGTCAGGAGGCATTTGGTTCTTAATACAGCCAATCGTGAGTCCTAAGTACTTCAGCAAATGCCCCATCCACTCGGAATCCCGCTGTGCGAGGTACTCGTTAACGGTAACCAATTGTACGTTTCTAGATGACAAGGCATTCAGGTAGAGAGGAAGGGTCGAAACTAGTGTCTTCCCTTCACCCGTAGCCATTTCTGCGATACGCCCTTGGTGAAGGGCCACCCCTCCAATTAGCTGTACATCGTAGTGCACCATCTCCCAAGGGATTTCCTGCCCCATAACAAGACTTTTTGATCCAACCAATCTTCGGGCAGCATTTTTGACCGTGGCAAACGCCTCAGGCAACAGGTCTTCTAGTGTTTCACCATTCTTGAAACGTTCACGGAACTTTTCCGTGTGCGCTTTTAATTCTTCTTCACTGAGAGATTGATAGCTCAGCTCAAGTTCATTGATTTTCTCAACTAATGGTTGGCAAGACTTGAGCCACTTTGCGTTGGAGCGGCCGGCGAATCTTTTAAAAATTGATGATAACATTATGCTTGTTAGAATAAAACCCTGTCGGGTATCGGATAGAAGACCAGCTTGCAATGAAAAGGTTCTTCTTTCTGTCAGCGGGTTTAAATGCCAAAATTCTGAAAGGTTAGCTTTGTCCACTAGCCATTCAGCTACAGCATAGGCTTGAGATTTCTGTTTTCAAACGCTAGACCGGCCGCTGGGCCATGAATGTGGTCCGGCTCAAGCTTCTCACCTAGCAACTCAAATCCGAAATGGTCGAAAGCCCTTAGCATCTCCTCTTTCTCCATCCAATTGCAAGATTCGCTACCTCCTCCGCAAAATCCCTTCCATTCCAACGCTTCGCCGTAACCGTAGGCATGTAGCCGGTGATCAAAACCCATGTGGCCCGCACACCAGCTCCCTGAGAACTTGCTTCGCACTACTTCGTTTCCTGCAATCAGCTCGGCGTCATAATAGTGGGTCCATACGAACAGCGATCTTACTTTTTTCGACAAGAGCTCAATGAGTTCAACTGGATTTTTCATATGATAGAGGACACCACAGGCGATTCCCACATCAAAACGTTCTTCCTGCTCCTGAAGGTAGCCCACGAAGTTCCCCAACTTAAATCGGGCCCTCTTCAGATCAAGCAGCTCCTTTACCACCAGACATCGGAGGAAGGCTTCTGAGTTCGCTTCTACTCCTAGAATCGAGTGGGCTCCGGCCTTTTCAAGCATGGCGGTGTGACAGGCTTCTAGCGGGCCAAGTTCAAGAACGGATTTGTCGCGAAAACCACCAAGAATTGAGGAAGCCCAGTAAATACGGCCATCATCATGAAGCTTTCCGATTCCTTTGGAATCAACACCCAGTTTTTCAGGCATAATCGAAAACCACTGGCCCTCAAACAATTGGATCAGGTTTTGGTTGGAGGGTGCTTGCTCGAAAAAATTTTCTTTGTTCATCTCATCAAGGGCGTTAGCACCCCTATTCACGAAAACATACCAAAAATCTCATCTAGCTATCCAAATAGGACCTAAAATAGTCGATCGTTTCTACCAAACCCTCATCTAGCGAAACTCTGGGCTCCCATCCTAACTCCGTCTTGGCGAGATCGATATATGGCTGGCGCTGTTTCGGGTCATCCTCAGGCAACGCCTCATACACGATTCTAGACTGAGTCCCCGTAAGGTGGATCACTTTTTCAGCGAGTTCAAGCATCGTGAATTCACCCGGATTCCCAATGTTGACAGGTCCTACCAGTTTGTCCTGCTCCATTAAACGGACGCAGCCTTCTATCAAATCACTGTAGTAGCAGAGCGAACGGGTTTGGGAACCGTCGCCGAAGATCGTGATGTCTTCGCCCCTGAGGGCCTGTACTATGAAATTGGAAACAACTCGGCCATCTTGCGGCGACATTCTTGGCCCGTAAGTATTGAAGATGCGCACAATACGAATATCGACCCCGTTTTGCCGGTGATAGTCGAAAAATAGAGTTTCCGCACAACGTTTGCCCTCGTCATAACACGACCGAATTCCAATCGGATTAACACTCCCCCAATACGATTCCGGCTGTGGATGAACTTCTGAATCTCCATATACCTCAGAAGTCGACGCCTGGAACACGCGGGCATTTACTCGCTTCGCCAGGCCAAGGCAATTGATCGCCCCCATAACTGAAGTTTTAATCGTCTTTATCGCATTATACTGGTAATGCACTGGAGACGCCGGGCAGGCCAAATTGTAAATCTGATCCACCTCTAGTTTAAAGGGATCTGTCACGTCGTGTCGCAAAAATTCAAAGCGCGGATTCTGCATCAGGTGCGCTATATTTCTCTTTGAGCCCGTAAATAGGTTATCCATGCAAATGATCTCGTGCCTGTCCTCAAGCAATCGATCCGCTAAATGACTGCCAAGAAAACCTGCCCCGCCTGTGATTAGAATTCTCATTGGACGTTTACTCTCGATCACCAGTATGGGATTCCAAGCACAATTATGTCAACCGGCCGTTGAATTGAAAGTCTTCCAGAATGGGAGACCAGTGATCTAGTTCTCAGATCGGTCCCCGGATTCGTATTTCTCAATCCACTCGCGACTCCATGACGAAAAATCGCCGCTCTCAATGTGATCTCTGGCCTGCTTAATTAAATCTAAATAGAAATAAAGGTTGTGAATTGTCAGCAAGGTACAACTCAGAATCTCTTTGGCAACCGTCAGGTGCCGTAGGTAAGCACGGCTAAAGTTTTTACAAACATAATTCTCCATACCTTCAACCAATGGCGATGGATCTTTCGCAAATTTTGCATTCCGGATGTTTTTCATTCCGAAAGGTGTAAAAAACGCCCCGTTCCTAGCCACACGAGAAGGGATCACGCAATCAAACATGTCAACTCCAAGCCCAATCATTTTCAGCATCTGAGGAGGAGTCCCAAGACCCATCGTGTAGCGAGGCTTTTCTAGCGGCAGAAACGGTATAGTCACTCCCACCTGATGGAGCATCTCAGGCTCCGGCTCTCCAACGCTAACCCCTCCAATGGCATAGCCCGAAAACTCCAGAGCAGAGAGTTCTTCTGCAGACTGACGCCTCAAATCCTCAAAAGTAGAACCTTGAGCAATCGCAAACACATGCCGACCGGAGGCGGTGAAACCTATATCATCCGCAACTTCAAGACATTTTCGAGCCCATCTAGTCGTACGCTCAACCGCCTTCACACAATCTTGCTTCTCGCAGGGAAAAGGTGGACATTCATCGATCACCATAGCGATGTCAGACCCAAGATTCGCTTGAATGGACATTACCTCCCGCGGTCCTAGAAAAACTTTCGATCCATCTAAATGGGACTGAAACGAAATTCCCCCTTCGCTGATTTTGCTCAACTTTGCCAAGCTAAAAGCTTGAAAACCTCCACTGTCAGTCAGTATTGACCTGTTCCATCCCATAAAAGAGTGGAGACCACCGAAGTCTCGAACCAAATCCGAACCTGGCCGCAAGTTTAGATGGTATGTATTACCTAGAATGATCTGAGCGTCAATCTCATGTAACTGTTTAGACGTCAGACCTTTAACGGTACCCTGCGTTCCGACCGGCATAAAGATCGGAGTTTCGATATTTCCGTGCAATGTTTGCAGTCTTCCTCTACGAGCGAATGAATGCACATCAGTGGCGATTAGCTGAAAATGATCTGTCATTTGAATTTGTTCGAACGCTAAGAGGGAGGACTTCCAGCAAGCTTTCAACACTTCCTTACTCAAATCCAATGAGACCCAACAAAAGCGACAAAGTAGCATGGTTCATCCGACAGAATCCCGTCCTTGACCCCGAAAGATCACCCCTATTTAAACGCCCTCATTGATAATGCTACTGGTCATCGACAATTACGACTCCTTCACGTACAATCTTGTACAGTATTTTGGAGTTCTGGGGATCGAGCAACGGGTGTTTCGCAACGACAAGATTTCAGTTGAGGAAGCCTTGGCGCTTCGACCTTCAAAGGTACTTATTTCTCCTGGTCCCTGTACTCCAAATGAGGCTGGCAAAAGTATTCCTATAATAGAAGCATTTGCCGACAAAGTACCCATTCTTGGAGTCTGTTTGGGTCATCAGTCGATCGGACAGTACTTCGGTGGCAACATAGTCCGGGCAGATCGGCTTATGCATGGAAAAACCTCCGTCGTAAAGCATAACGGAAAAGGGATCTTCGCAGGAATTCCAAATGAGATTAGAATTGCTCGATACCATTCCTTGATCATAGAACAGGAATCCTTTCCGGATATTCTCCAAATCGTAGCCGAGACGGATGAAGGCGAGATTATGGCCTGCCACCATCGTGAGCGGCCCATTTGGGGCCTTCAATTCCACCCAGAATCAATCGCGACGCAAAATGGGATGGATATTTTAAAAAATTTCATCAATCTTTAATTTACCATGAGATGCCCGAAGTGTGCATCGACGCTCGACAAAGTAGTCGATTCCCGGATCAGCAAGGATGGGGCAACCATTCGGCGGCGCCGTGAATGTATGGAATGTGGACATCGGTATTCTACGATCGAAGAAATTCTTCGCGAGAATCTGTACGTATTCAAGCGAGATGGAAGACGGGAGGAATTCGACAAGATAAAGATAGTTAATAGCTTAAGGAGAGCCTGCCAGAAGCGCCCTGTTGACGCTGAACAGATCAATATCCTCGTCGAAGATATGATCGACGAGCTCGAAAACGAGTTTGGTATGGAAATTCCTTCCACTGCGATTGGAGAAAAAGTGCTCTTGAATCTCAAGAATATTGACCCGATCGCCTACGTCCGGTTCGCAAGTGTATATAAAGACTTTCGCAATCTGGAAGAGTTCTTAGACGAGATTGGATCTCTGTCGAAACAACCCATTCTATGAGCGGTACAAAACCAGAAGATCTTTCGAAATTGCAGGTAGTCTGTTCTCTATTCTCAAAGACCGTCGGTAATGACCTCTATTTCGCTCAACAAATAAAAGAGTCCATCGAAGCGTCGCTTTCTAAAGAGCAGTCCTTGCTTTTTCAGCCGTTCATTTTTCGGGCGAAGGAACTGGTTTCAAAATTGGAAAACAATCCGGCTGAAACGGGGATAGAATTGGTTGAAGCTGATTCCGAGCAAGTACCCTTTTCCATGCTCGACCTACGTGTAAATCTTCTTGATGCCCTCAAACAGATCTGTCGATTCGATAAAGGTGTAGTGGTACTCACTGGGCTGAAGGAAGCCATTTGCCCAAGCGGAAGACGCTGGTCCAAAACGAGAAAGATAGAGTATGAGGAAGCGATCTGCTACGTGCGCACATTTTGCCAGAAGCGCTCTCGTGCTTCGTCTAAACTATCGCTTATTATTTTTTAGTTCCTTAAGAGATTCGCGGAAAAACCAAATCTAGCCAAACTCGAACATGCCCACTGAAAAAACCCTGTTTCAAAAAATCGCTGATCGAGAAATTCCTGGCAACTTCGAATACGAAGACGACCTCTGCTTCGCTATTCGTGACATCGATCCCCAAGCACCAACACATGTGCTTGTAATACCCAAGGTCCCGATAACACGAATCGGCAAAGCGAAGCTAGACCATCAGTCTCTACTAGGACACATGCTTCTGACTGCCAGCAAAGTCGCCGACAAGCTGGAACTTGGGGCAGGCTACAGAATTGTGATCAACAATGGCCCACATGGGGGAGAAGCCGTTCCTCATCTTCATGTTCATCTATTGGGAGGTCGCCAGATGGCCTGGCCCCCAGGCTGACCATGGGTAAATCATTCTAGCTATACCTGGATACAGCTTCATAGGGATTATCAAAGCGTTTGGCCACTTATCCCTTCAGTTTCAACATCATTAGGGCCGAAGTAATATCTGCAGCAGTAATCTGGAGCTGCTTCGCTATTCGATCAGCATCAAGAGCCTCCCCACCCTCAAACAGCTTTATCAATTTAAATTCAACTTCATCAAGCTCCTCAATGTTGTATTCCCATCCTCTAGGGTACACGATGTTCAAATGGGGAGCATCGTTTCGTATTCAAGCTCCGTCAGTGGATCGCCAACGCTAGACAGGAGAAGTGCTTTTTCGCGAATCAACCGATTGCAACCTCGGCTCGTCTTCTGGTCAATTCTACCCGGAACCGCACAGACAAGTCTCCCCTACTCACCTGCTAACAGTGCAGTTATCAACGATCCTCCAGTTTCATAAGACTCAACAACAATCACCGATTGTGAAATGTCACTGACGAGCCAGTCACGCATCGGAAAGGTCTGTTTATCCGCACGGCCGCCCAATGGAAATTCTGAAGTGACTGCACCAATCTACCAAATATTTAAATACAAACCGATGTTTTCAGGTGGATACACGATATCAATACCGCAGCCTACGACGGCTACGGTCATTCCTCCCTCTATGTTAAATGCCCCCTGATCAGCACGGGTATCAATTCCACGAGCCATTCCACTAGTCACACAAATAACTCTACCAGAAAGCTCGCGTCCGAATTCTCTAGCGACGCCTTGACCATAGAGCGTTGTTCGCCTACTGGCCGCTATGGGTACACTTGGTCTGGAAAACTTATAGTCTCCAAACACCTAAAGGCCTACAGCGTATCGTGTATCTCTTTTAGTACTCCGGGGTACCGCTCATTCTCTCGGTCTACAAACCTGAACCCCATTTTAACTGCTCGCTCCTCTTCTCGGGATAGGTCGAAATTCGATTGCCAATTTACAATAGCATCCACTCCCCCATTGAGTAAATCCTCTCACTTCAGACAACTCCGCTCTGTCTGTGTGCAGCACTCTCACGGGGTTACCGCCAAAACGCTCCAACATTTTGGTTCAGCTATATCGGCCCGATTCCTTGAAGACCGTTGAATACCTAATACGCATCGTTATTCGTCAATCCTCTCTTCCTCCACACACAAGGCTTCACCCAAATACTCCAGCACATCTGTCGTCCGAACAGCAACCTGACCTTTTCGACTTGCCAACAAATCTGCTGCCTTTCCATGCCAGTATACCGCTCTGCAAGCAGCACTCAGCGCATTCTTTGGGGACTGAGCTAAAATACCAGCAGCGAGGCCAGCCAGTAGATCTCCACTCCCCCCTCTCGCAAGGACAGAATTTCCAGTTGTACTAAAATATAGGCTCTCGCCATCACCAATTCGAGTCATGGCTCCCTTGAGGGCAACAATTATAGAATGCTCTTGTGCAAACTCCTGCAGTTTGCTGTTCACATCGGAAATCTTTCCTTCCAAACCAAGGATTCGTTTAAACTCCCCCAAATGGGGAGTAACGATACAAACACCCTGAACCCATTGTAGGACACTTGACTGCAGGGCATCCGCATCGATAACAATGGATCCGGTCCATCGTTTAAGCAGTTCGACAAGCAGGTTGACTGTCTCTGGATCATTCCCCATTCCGGGACCCACTAGGATTGCGCTAGCGTTTGACTTAATTGTCCTGATATAATCGAGCCCTTTAGAGGAAAGTCCACCAGATGGGGATTCTGGCCAAGACACCCACATAGCCTCTGGAACTAATGGAGCCAACACGGGAACGATACCCGCCGGTGCACAAACAGTAACCAGACCCACTCCACTCAGCAATGCTGTTCGAATGCTCATGAGAAGCGCACCCGGCATTTCTCTCGATCCAGCTAGGATAAAGAGATGGCCGTAGAACCGTTTATCGACATATATTGGACGCCGTTTTCTCATAATATTCAGAGTAGAGTCATTCAATACCCGATTTTTTGATTCTATCGGGTCGTTGAAAAGACCTATATCCAAATATCGTATACTACCAATCGAAGCGTCTCTCCCACTTTTCAGCAAGGGGCTCTTCAAAATACCCGTCGCAAAGGTTACGTCTGCCTTAAAACAAAGGTCATCTGCTTTATCACCCAACCCGCTAGGAAGATCAACCGCGACCCTAAGCCGAATATCTTTAAGCTTATTTGCAAATTCGATTACTTTCCGGGTAGGGCCTTTCGTCGGCGGACGAAACTGCATGCCAATAAGTCCATCGAGACATATATCAAACGGTTCGCCGGCCTGCCAATTTGCGATTTCGCTATACCAATCGCTGCTTACGTCATCATCTCTTTCAAAAATCGCCAACCGGTCTTCTGGAACACGATTCTTCAATTGCTCTAAAGAGCGAGCCGTATTTGGTTTCAGGGTACTCTCTGGACTTATTAGTATAAGCGTCACTATCCCCACCGATCCCACTCTGGTCATTTCATCAATCCCCAAGAGAGCGTCTCCTCCATTATGGCCTTTGCCAATAAGACCGAGAACCGAAAGTGATTTATTACTGTATCTAGAAAATCTATACTCTTTCAGAATTCCTTGGCCCAATTTACGGCCTACTTCAGACATGGCATCCCATATCTTCTCGTCTGAATTCAATATGGATTTCTCATATTCCCCCGCTTCTTTGCAGCTAAGTACCGGATCCGAATTTTCGAAATATTCTATCCTCATTTTCCTGCCATTCTCCCTTAAGAATGTTCCTATCTATCCTATCAGTCCCGCTATCGCAATTGCCGTTTTTTCGGTATGAGTGAGGCTGATGGATATCCGAGATCCACCAATTGAGAGCATGAAACGTCGCGCTTTTTCATCCAATTCAATCTCAGGCTGTCTTCTTTCACCCATTGCGACTCCGATAGACTTCCAATCGAAATATTCACCAATTCCAGTCGTGAATGCCTTCGATACCGCTTCTTTAGCCGCAAATCTAGCCGCCAAATGTTGGTCAGGATACTTCATCTTCATACAATAATCCAATTCCGTTGGTGTGTAGACTCTTTGTAAGAACCGGTCACCTTGGCGGTTTCGCATAGATTTGATTCGCTCTACATCAACAATATCGACACCAAGGCCCAGAAGCGGGCCGGAAGGAGGCAACCGAAAATCAAGAGTCATCATTCAAATTTCACTAAAACCCTAACCATTAATCAAGGATTTCATCTCTCGAACGGCATCGGAAATTCCGCAAAACAGTGCCCGACTAACTATGCTGTGACCGATGTTTAACTCATGTAGGTTGGGAATCGTCCTAACCTCCTTGATATTGGTGTAATTGATTCCATGCCCCGCATTCACCGTTAGCTTCAAATCAAGCCCTTGCTTGGTTCCAACAAGTAGTCGATCGAATTCATCGGCGCCGTTTTCGAGATAGTAAGCATTTGCGTACGCCCCTGTGTGCAACTCGATATGTGAAGCCCCCGAATCCGCGGATGCAGCGATCTGATCTGAATCAGGGTCGATAAACAGACTCGTTACTATGCCGGCAGAGGCTGCGGTTTTTACAATTGCCTTCACTCTTTCAAAATTACCAACCACATCCAAGCCCCCTTCGGTGGTCACTTCTTCACGGCTTTCAGGAACAACACAGATCGAGTCGGGGTGGACTTCCAAGGCGAAAGCCATCATCTCGTCTGTCGCCGCCATCTCCATGTTTAAGCGAGTCGAAATCACTTCGCGGATCTTGAGAACATCACTCTTTTGAACGTGACGCTCATCTTCTCTCGGATGCACAGTAATCCCATCGGCTCCCGCCTTTTCTGAAAACAGAGCGATCTCAATTAGGTCCGGTTCGACAATGGGGCCAAATTTCTGTCCTAGACCCCGATAGCGGGCTTCGCGAACCGTAGCCGCATGATCGATATTGACGCCTAGAAGAATGTTTGCGTTAGACATGGTGCTCAATTGGCTAAGGTTTTCATTTGAATCCTTCAAAAGACTGAAAGCAGGAACCATAGAAGACAACTAAAGAAAAAATTAATGACACCAAATAACGCCAAACGAGAAAACCTGCTTCTCAACATCATTTTTAATATTGTTGCACCTAGTGTGACATTCTCAAAATTGGATGACTTGTTGGAAAAGGTCGGTCTAGAGGACATGTTGAGTCCAACCCAAATTCTAGTAATCGCCGTTTCAATTCCACTTGCGTATGGAATCTACGACTACATCAATAGGAGAAATGTCAATCTATTCTCAATTCTCGGATTCGCGAACGTAGGACTCACAGGACTCATCGGAGTCCTTGCTCTTGATGGCCTTTGGGTCGCGGTAAAAGAAGCCAGTCTCCCGGCGATCTTTGGAATACTGGTTCTCGCAAGTGCGAAAACCGAAAAACCTCTCATTAGAACCATCTTCTACAATCCTGATGTAATCGACGTCGATAAGATCAACAAGATTGTAGTCGAGAGAAATGAGGAGTCTGCTTTTGAGAAGCTATTCTCTCTTGCTACCCTCCTCTTTGTCGTTTCCTCAGTTTTTAGCGTGGTTATGAACTTCGTACTAGCCCGAGTTTTAGTAACGAGTTCAGGAGGTACGGAGCTCTTCAACGAACAAATGGGCCGCATGACCTGGATTTCCTACATCGTTATCGTGATTCCAGGAATGGCGATTTCCATCGTCGCCATGTGGAAACTCTACGCCGGGATTATGAAGCTGACCGGGTTGAAATTCGAGGAGCTGATGCATCCTCATCATTCAAAAAAGTAGGCCCTATTCTGAAATTTCAAATCGCTATCTGCGATTCTCTTCTACGATCAACTGGCTTATCCGGAAAGCATGTGCTGGTTCAGGTTCCACTTGCAAACTAACCCGGTGTGTATGTGGGGCTCCAACGAACTCTAACCCCTTGTCAGGATTGACCGCTTCGACTACGTTGTCAAACCGTTCTTAGTTTTCGGGTGGGGAGTAGGGCATGCACCCAAAAAGCAAAAGTTAAACGGTCCCTCAAATTCGGGGTTTTTCGGTCCAGCGCAATTGACGCCACAAATTTGGCAGAGGGCGGTGAGTACGATAGGGAAGTCTCCATCCCATCAATAAGCCCAGTTTGCAAGCTTTGAGAGACCCGACTCGACCCAGCGGCATTCGAAATTCTATCCTCTGTCTTCCAACGCCACGTAGTCACGCAACGCAGAACCCTGATAAATTTGTCGAGGGCGATTAATTTTCATTTTAGGGTTCATTGCGATTTCTCGCCAATTCGCCAGCCAGCCAGGCATACGGCCGATGGCAAACATCACCGTGAACATATCCGATGGAATACCCAAAGCCCGCAAAACAATACCACTGTAAAAGTCCACATTCGGATACAGATTGCGGGAAATGAAATAATCGTCAGCTAGAGCGGCCTGCTCCAAATGACGTGCAATATCTAAGCAAGGATCGTCAATTCCCAGCTTGTTCAAGAGCTCCCCGCAGGCTTTGCCGATAATTTTCGCTCGTGGATCGAAGTTCTTATAAACCCGGTGTCCAAAGCCCATCAACCGCTTTCCACTCTTACCACTCTTTGCCTCTTCGATAAATTTCGAACCGTCGTCTCCTGTAGCTCGAATCTCTTCTAGCATCTTAATCACTGCCATGTTCGCTCCACCGTGGGCCGGTCCCCAAAGGGCTCCGCACCCCGCAGCAACGGAGGCAAATAAATTAGCTCCGCCTGAGGCCACCATGCGCACCGTTGAGGTGCTGCAATTCTGCTCATGGTCTGCGTGGAGTAGCAGCATTAGATCAAGTGCCCGACTTACTTCGGGAATTGCTTTATAAGGCCTTCCTTCTTCGGAAAACATTAGGTGCAAGAAATTGTCCCCAAACGAAAGCGATGAATCAGGCTGGTTTCCCTCAAGTCCTTTAGTCACACGGTATCCAAGAGCCGCCGCTGTCGCGGTTTGGGCGATGGCTACAGCTGCCGCCTCGTCAAAATGCTCAAGATCCACGGCTCGATCGTTAGTAGCCAAGCTCGCATTGTAGCAGCTCATAGCACCTAGCATCGAACCCAACATCCCCATTGGCGGGGCATCGCGGGGAAAGCCTTTCAGTGCGTCGCACATCATTGGCGATACCGCAGTTCCCTCTCGAACTCTAGTTTTAAACTGATCCAGCTCGAATTGAGTCGGCAAATCTCCGTACAGGATCATGTATGACGACTCTAGGAAGCTCGACTTTTCAGCAAGTTGTTCAATAGGGATACCACGATAGCGAAGAATTCCTACTTCTCCATCGATGTAGGTTATTTCGCTCTGGCAAGATCCCGTATTTCCATAGCCCTCGTCGTAGGAAATGTAGCCAGTCGCTGAACGAAGCGTCCGAAAATCAACTGCCTTTTCATTCTCAACACCTTTGATGGTTGGAAAAACGTATACTTTGTCTTCCAATGTTAGGACTGCAGGTTTGCTCATGAGATCTCGTGCTTGTAAGTTACTGAGAATGTGGTGTGATCGAATAAATGGAACGGGTAAACTAATTTCCTTGGTAGCCTGATGTAAAGCACGACACGCCTAGAAGTTAACTATTAGCGATTTTGAGAGGCGAAGGATTCGTCCTAATTACAAATCGAGACAAAATTGGAGTATATCTGAAGCCCCTTTTCCTGACTCTTCTCTGGGTGAAATTGGCAGGCTAAAGTGTTCGCACGGGAGATCGAGCTCGTAAAAACACCGTCGTATTCCGTGGTCGTTAGTACCAGTTCAGAGTCCTCTGGCACTGCGTAATAGCTATGCACGAAGTAAAAGTGGTCCCTATCGCTGTCTAAATTCTCCCAGAAAGGAGAGTCATTTTGTTCGGTCCTGGCGGTATTCCAACCCATGTGGGGAATCTTGAACCCGGGCTTCGAAACAAAACGGACGACCTTTCCTGAAAATATCCCCAGCCCTTTCACATGTCGCTCTTCTGACACATCAAACAACGCTTGCAGCCCTAGGCATACCCCCATAAAGGGCCGATCTTCCTGTATCCATCCCGCAATTAAATCGTCAAAATTCGATGCTCGCAAACCGTCGACGCAATCTTCGAGGGCCCCCACTCCAGGAAGCACTAATCCTTCGACATCGGTAACTTCGGAAGGCTCAGTGACTACCTTTGGTGAGGCCCCCACCCTTACGAGGGCATTCTCCACACTCCTCAGGTTTCCCATTCCATAATTGATAATTGCGATTCTGGCACTCATTCCATCAAGAAGTCAGGATCCGTACGTCACTGGGAGACCCTTAGTCAACAGTCAACTTATCCCTACTCAAAGCATTCCTTTGGTAGACGGAAGACGTCCTTCGAGACGACTGTCGATTGAACTGGCCATATCGACCGCCCTCGCCAAGCACTTGAAGATACACTCTGCAATATGATGAGGCTCTTCTCCATACTCAAGCTTAATATGTAAATTCGCTCCCAACGTATTGGAAAAAGCCCGACAAAACTCCTTCACAAGGACGATATTAAAGTCCCTCACATAGAATGTTGGTGCAATCACTTGATACTCAAGAAACGGACGATTGCCGAGATCGATCGCCACTCTTCCTAAGCACTCATCCATCGGAAGAATAAAGAAACCGTAGCGACGCATGCCTTTCTTGTCTCCAACCGCATTCTTAAAAAGCTGCCCCAGCACGATTCCGACATCTTCAACCGTGTGGTGGTAGTCTACTTTTACATCTCCTTTTGCGACAACTTCTAAATCGAATAACCCATGAGCTGCGAACAATGTCAGCATGTGGTCGAAGAAGGGAACTCCTGTATCGACCTCAGCCTTACCGATACCATCAAGATTGAGAAATGCCTTTATCTGCGTCTCCTTGGTTTCGCGTACCAGCGATGCTATTCGTTCTTCAGCCATTGTTCTATCGATTCGATTAATTTGAGCATTTGACCCTCGTCTCCAACACTGATTCTTAAAAAACTGTCAGTCAAGGCGTGTCCAGGAAAATACCGAACCAATATTTTCTCGGATTTCAAGAACTCGAACAAGTTCAGAGCAACCGACGGCCCCTTTTCTCCCTTTCCATTGACAGGTTCCGTTAACAGCATATTCGCCTCAGATTCATAGGTAAACCATCCGAGCGAGTTGAGTTCTTCAAAATAATAGTCCCGCGTGCGAACCACTTTACCCACAATCGCCTTCATGTAACTCTGATCCTGTATCGCCGCTAATGCCCCGGCTTGCGACACTTGGTTAACATTGTAGCTATCTCGCACACGGTCCAAAGCCTCGATAACCTCCGCGCTCGCCAGTGCGTAGCCCACCCTCAAGCCCGCCAAAGCATACGATTTGGAAAGCGTTCTGGTGATCACCAGATTCGAGAATACTTCGACTAATTCGACTGCATTTTCCTTCGCAAAGTCGGCATATGCCTCGTCCACCACGACGATGCCTCTGAAGCTCTCTAGCAGTTTTCTGATCGACTCATTCGAGAAACCTACTCCAGTGGGTGCATTGGGCGAGGTGAAAAAAAGTATTCCAGCGTCGCACCCTAAAAGCTCTACCAAGGGCAGGTCCATATCACGACCAAACGGGATTTCGATAGTACTTGAATTTTGAATCCCGCAAAGAACGGGATATAGTGAGTAGCTGGGCAAGGTATAACCTACCTTTCTCTCGATCGTCGAAAAAGCCCGCGTCAGCAAATTCAACAAATCGTCCGAGCCATTTCCAACGATCACATTGCAGGCATCCAAACCATGCAGATTCGCTAATTCTGAACGCAGCTCCGAGCTTCGGGGATCTGGATAGAGACGTAGTGAATCCCCTAAAGCGTCCCTGATCGCCGATTCAACATTGGGGCTTGGCGGATAGGGGTTTTCGTTCGTATTTATTTTTACCCAGCCATCCTCTTTTGGTTGAAAGCCCGGTGCGTAGGCTTGCAATTTCTTTATATGGGGCAGCACATACTCCGAAACTAGAATTTGATCACTCATCGCTTCTCCAATCTAATCGAAACGGAGCGGCCATGCCCATCCAGACCCTCCATTTTGGCAAAAGCCTCTGCTGCTGGAGCCGCCTTTTTCAGGGCACTTTCGGAGTACCGAATTAAACTGGAGCGCCGAAAAAAGTCGATCCCCTGCAAGCCACTAGAATACTTTCCCGATCTTCCCGTGGGCAACTCGTGGCTTGGACCCGCGACAAAATCTCCAAGGGCGGTCGCCGACCAGCCACCTTGCATGATGGCTCCCGCCGTTTTTATCGCTTTGGTAAGATATACCAATTTATCTGACTGGACCTCTAGTTCCATGTGCTCGGGCGCCACAAAATTTGCGACCTTCGCTGCTTCTTCGTACGTATCTACGACAACCGATAAGAACCCTTCCCTCAACACCGTTCGAATCAGCTTCGTGCGGGTAAGTTCCTTCATCTGTATTTTTATTTCAGCCCTAATTCGAGTAGCTACCCCCTTCGAGAGGCTTACTAAAAAAATCTTTTCCCTACCCGAACCATGCTCTGCTTGGGCAAGCAAATCGGCTGCCACAAATCGAGGGTTGGCAGAATCATCCGCTATTACCAGCACTTCGCTCGGACCTGGAAGCAGATCAACGCCGATGGTCCCATAAACCTGACGTTTAGCCTCAACGGTAAAGGCATTTCCTGGTCCGAACACTTTGGATACCGACTTAATCGTTTCCGTCCCATAGGCCATCGTTCCTATAGCAGACACTCCTCCAATCCGATAGGCTTCCTTGATGCCGCAAAGCTTTAGAGAGGCGAGTACGGCTGGATTGACCGATCCATCTTTTCCACAGGGCGTAAAAGCTACCAATTCCGGTACCTTGGCCAATCTCGCTAGCGCTCCAGTCATTATCGCGGTAGATGCTAGATCCGTAGGAATGTAGAGCCCCACACGATCCAACGGATAAAATCGTTCCCCTATTGTGGCCCCATGTTTGTTCTTAGCAGTCCAGGATTGGGGGAGTGCATGGCGGTGAAAATCTGATACGGTAGCTATCGACTCTTTGATAGCTTTGAGCTTCCATTTCTCCAATTTTCTGACAGAACCTACCAACTCTGACTCGGAGATTCGGAATTGGGAAGGCTTCAAACGGAGCCCGTCAATGCGCCGCATCGTAGCCGCAATTCCTTTGTCACCCTTGCCCCTAATATCCGCGAGGATCTTGGAGACAGTATCGACTATATGCTGTGGGACTGCTGCGGTCTCGCAGAAAGTTGCCAACCTCTCCTGAAAGCCGCGTGAACGATATGCCAAATCTGCCATCCCGCCACTAATGGAAGAGCCTCACGTGCTTGGCAAAGATAAATGTAATTTTAAAGTATCAATCCCTAAAGGAATCTCCAAGCACGAACGAATCCTATGGCAGAGGCATTATGAAATCCGATTCAGGCAGATTCTTGTTTATCTTCACTGACGTGTATGCAAATTCCATAGTCTGGCTTCCAATGGCAGTTGAGAACGTGCTCACCATCTTCTTGGGAAAGCGGATTCCTTCTACCACTATTTCACCTTCTTCGAAGTACTCCACACCTTTACTATCGAGGGTTCTGCGAACTTGCCCTGTTTCCGCGTCGATATAGCGCTGAAAGGCAATTCCGTCTCCATGATGATAAGTCAAAACGATACATTCATGGCCTTTGACCATCTCCTTGCCTTCGTAGATGATTTCTCCATTGCGGACGTTCGGCTTCTTGAAAAAGCCAAAAGCCTCCCGAACGCTCGCCTGCATGATAAGAATTCGGATCGGGTCAAATATCTCCATACTCAGAGGGACTGAATCAATAACTCTTTCGAAAGTGGTCCAGCCTTCTGAGTTGTTTAAAACCGATATCTCTTTCCTGTCTCCGATCACCGCGACCATACGCTGCTTCATGGGTTTCTGGTAGACCATCTCTATCGTACCCAAATCCCCCGAGCTATAGAGCAGAGAGCCTTTGTAATGAATACTGGTAATCGAGTCCAACTGGTTACTGTCACCTAAATAAGACCGTGCCAATTTGATCGTTTCTTCGATGATTTCTTCATCGGATTCAGCTCCGAACGCTATTGAGCTTAACAGGATAGAAGCCGCGAGAGCGGCCAGGGTTAATCGTTTAGTTTTCATAGTGATATTGTAAGAGTCTCAAACTGACGCCTATTCCCATTCAATTGTTCCAGGAGGTTTGGAACTTATGTCGTAAACTACACGATTCACGCCAGAAACTTCGTTAATAATTCGGTTAGAAACCCGCTGAAGCACTTCGTAAGGCACCCTCACCCAATCGGCAGTCATCGCGTCTTTGCTCTCAACCACTCTCACCGCAATCACATTTTCATAGGTGCGCTCATCCCCCATCACACCCACGGTGCGAACAGGCAGGAATACACAGAAAGACTGCCACACTTTAAAATAGAGATCCGACGCCATCATCTCTTCATGCAGTATCGCATCCGCTTTCCGTAGAACGTCAAGCTTGTGCCTGGATATGCTACCCAACACTCGAACCCCCAGTCCGGGACCCGGGAACGGTTGGCGCCAAACGACCTCTTTCGGCAATCCCAACTCAGCTCCTAAAGCACGAACCTCGTCTTTGAACAACTGGCGCAAGGGCTCAAGAAGCTCAAATTTCATATTTTTAGGCAAGCCGCCAACATTGTGATGGCTCTTGATCGTGGCAGCCGGATTGCCATCTATCGACACGCTTTCGATAACATCTGGGTAGAGTGTACCTTGGGCAAGGAATCTGGAGTCTCCAATCCTCTTCAGAGAATCTTGGAAAACTTCAACGAACGTATTCCCAATTATCTTTCGTTTTCTTTCCGGATCGGACACACCCTTTAGCCGTTTTAGGAATTTGCTCCCAGCCCTCGCAACCCGGACATCCATGTTGAAGTGGCGCTTGTAGAGATCCACTACCAATTCGCGCTCATTAAGGCGGAGTAACCCGTTGTCCACAAACACACACGTCAACTGCCTACCGACGGCTTTGTGTATTAGGGCAGCAGCTACAGATGAATCAACCCCACCGCTCAAGCCCAACAAGACGCGGTCCTTGCCAACTTTTTTCCGAATGTTAGCGATGGATTCTTCGGCAAGAGAGGCCATCGACCAATCCGCTCGGCAGCCGCAAATCTTTCTCAGGAAGTTTTCCAGGATATTCAGTCCTCCTTCCGTATGGTGAACTTCTGGGTGAAATTGAATACCGTGAAACCTGCGCTTTTCATCAACGATCCCGGCAAATCCTGAGTTCTCAGTAGACGCAACGGCCCGGAATCCTTTTGGCAGCTTCACTAAGCGATCTCCATGAGAGTTCCATACGCGCAAGACGCTTGGTAATCCTCGGAAAAGGCTTCCCTTTCTTTTAATTTTCAATTCCCCATGTCCGTACTCGCGAGCATGGCTCTTTTCGACTTTTCCACCGAGCATGTGTGCCAAGAGCTGTACCCCATAGCAGATTCCAAGAACGGGAACCCCTAGTTCAAAAACCTTCTTATCAGGCCGAGGAGATCCTTTGGACAACACGCTTTCCGGTCCTCCCGAGAGGATAATCCCTACGACATTGTCTTTCTTTAGCTGTTTAGCCGATGCCTTGTAGTGATAAATCTTGGAGTAGACGGAACATTCACGTATGCGGCGAGCTATAACCTGAGTGTATTGGGATCCAAAATCTAGAACCGCTATGGTTTGATGCTTCATATAGAAAGAAGTTGATTTAACCACTTGATCGCCAGCAGTGTCACTCACTTTTAAAGGGAATTCACTAAACGAATGGTTTGACCTCGTTGCTCAAGAAAACCCCGTAATCCGCCAGATTGTCCAGAATTCGCATTCTTCGGAAGAGACGGATCAATGTTGTAGAAAATGTAAGAATCAAGACCGGGCGCCAAAGAAGGCTCTTTTTCATGATCCGTGGATTCTAAAAAGAGCAGACAACCTACTGGTTCGAGTCATCTTTCTGAGCCACCCTTATCCCCTCTGCCCGGATACAACCCCACCTCGACCTTTAGACGATTGAACGTAAGATAAAATAGCCAACAACGCTGGATTCGATCCCTATCAAACTTCCGAATTCAAGGAGTGTTTACGCCGATTGAAGCCTAGAACGAAAGTTCGTAATTATTGTACTCGCATTCCGGACATGGTTCACCAGTGGAAACATCACCTTTTCTTACAGAGTACAGATTACCACATCTAACACAATGAAAGACCTTTCGTCGGCGGTTCGCCTCAAAACTACACTTGTCTCTCCCATCGTAGAAAAACCAGAGAAGAGATAACCCAACTAAAGCCGATCCAGAGTAGACTATCAACAAAAAGGTTAACGCTTGCATACCAACTTCAAATATAAAATGCGTTCCTCAAATCGAAAAACGCACCATAAACTAAAGTGATTGAAGAGAAGGAGTCAGCCCTTTTTCTCTCCTTCACCTTCCTCTCCTCCTTCGACATCATCCGAGGTATCCGCCTTGGTCTCCCCAACCACTTCATCGGTGACTTCCGAAGCCAACGCTTCCTCCGCAACAACAGAATTCTCTTCCGCTACCGAATCTTCCTCGGCAGCACCGTCATTCTCCTCCGCAACCGCCGTTTTCTCAGTCACTTCAGTTTCCTCGACTGCAACTATCGATTTTTTTTTCGCTTTTGACTTTGGTTTACTCTTTTTACCGTAACCTTCGTCGTCCCCATCGATGAGTTCGATTAGAGCCATTTCTGCCGCGTCTCCACGGCGCGGGCCCAGCTTGTAGATACGGGTGTACCCACCATTTCGGTCACGGAATTGCTCGACTTTCTCTTCAAAGAGCTCGTGCACCACACCGGTGTCGCGAACCCGTGCAATAGCTAAACGCCGATTGTGAAGGCTTCCTTTCTTCGCAAGCGTAATCACTTTTTCCACGAAGGGGCGGAGTGCCTTCGCTTTCTTTAGAGTCGTCTTTATCTTCCCATGAGTGATGAGAGCATTTGAAAGATTAGCTAGAAGAGCTTCACGATGCTCCTTCTTGACTCCCAGTTGATTGCTATGCTTGCGGTGACGCATGGCCTAAATAATTTTCCTTAAGTTGTAACCCTTTACGATTATAGCTCCTTCTTCATATCAAGAAGGCGCTCGTCGAATTTCATGCCTAAAGAAAGGCCGAGCGATTCTAGTTTATCTTTAATTTCGTTTAGAGATTTCTTTCCGAAGTTACGGTACTTGAGCATTTCCTGCTCACTCTTCATGGCAAGCTCGCCTACCGTTGTAATGTTCGCGTTGTTCAAGCAATTTGCGGCACGAACCGAGAGCTCGATCTCATTGACACTCATGTTAAGGAGCTTACGGAGCTTGTTCTGCTCTTCGCTTACTTCTGCTCCCTCGTCTTCGAATTCGTAATTCTCGTCTGACACATTGTCGAACACATCGAGGTGATGCTTGAGGATGGCTCCTGACTGTTTGAGCGCGTCATCTGGAGTCATTCGTCCATCTGTCCAAATTTCTAAGATCAACTTGTCGTAGTCAGTGATCTGTCCCACACGAGTCGCTTCGACCGAATACTTCACAAGACTAACGGGACTGTACAGCGTATCAATTGGGATTACGCCAATTGGTTGTTCCTCATTCTTGTTTTCTTCCCCTGGACAATAACCCCGTCCTACTCCGATTTCAAGCTCAGCAGTGAATTGCATTTCGCGATCCAAAGTACAAATGACTTGGTCGGGATTTACGATCTCTACATTATGATCAGCTTGAATATCGGCAGCGGTAATTGGGCCTGAGCGGTTGACGTTGATCATCAACTTCGCTCCTTCCCGATTATGACAGATCAGCAAAATCCGCTTTAGATTCAAAACGATGTCGGTTACGTCTTCGACAATTCCATCAACGCTCTGAAATTCGTGGCTAACGCCATCAATCTTAATGGATGTGATGCCCGCTCCTTCTATAGAGCTTAACAATACACGTCTCAAGGAATTACCAATGGTATGACCATATCCAGCCTCGAAGGGCTCGGCAATAAACTTGGCATATGTAGTCGAGGAACCTTCCTCAACTTTTACGAGACGATTAGGGAGTTCGAACTTTCCGATACGTTTTGGCATTTCGCGGTATGGTCTGAGTACGGCTTAGCGGGATTAGTGAGAAACTGGTACTTAAAAAGTGATTAGAAGCGACTGTAGAATTCTACAATGAGCTGTTCATTGATGGCTGGTTCCATTTCTTCTCGAGCTGGAAGGCGACTTACTACACCCCTGAACGCCTCATCATTGCGAGTCATCCAGTCCGGCACATTACGAAGACGAGTTGCTTCCAAATTACGAGTCGCCAACTGGCGGGAAGATGTTCCGTTGCGAACCTCAACCTCGTCTCCTGGCTTCACTTGAAAGCTTGGAATATCTACTTTCTGCCCGTTAACACGAATATGACCGTGGTTTACGAACTGTCGGGCTGCTTGGCGAGATTTCGTGTAGCCGAGCAAGTAAACCACGCTGTCTAAACGCGTTTCCAAAAGTTGAAGAAAGATAGTACCCGTTACACCTCGTTGTCCTTTTGCACGATCGAACGTGCGGCGGAACTGCTTTTCCATCAGGCCATACATGAAACGAAGCTTTTGCTTTTCGCTTAAACCGATCGAGTACTCAGATTGTTTACGGCGAAGGCGAGGACCGTGCTGACCTGGAGGATAAGCACGCTTCTCCAATGATTTGTGGTTGCCGAAAATAGGCTGACCAAAACGTCTGCTGATTTTGACTGTTGGACCGGTGTAGCGAGCCATGGATCTTGTATATGAAGTTAATAAATTAAAATTCGCCGATTCGGTCACTAAACACGTCGGCGCTTTGGCGGTCGACACCCATTATGAGGAATCGGAGTGGTATCCACGATAGAAGCGATTTCAAGGCCGAGTGATTGGAACGCTCGAATTGCAGAATCGCGACCCATTCCCGGACCTTTAACGTGAATGATCACTTCCTTCAGCCCATGAGACATTGCTGCTTTCGCCGCGTTTTGCGTAACGACCTGAGCCGCGTATGCGGTAGACTTGCGTGATCCTCGAAAATTCATCTTACCCGCACTCGCCCACGAAATGGTATTACCTTTGGTATCTGTAATCGTAACGATGGTATTATTGAAAGTTGCACTCACTTTGGCGATTCCAGTAGTAACATTCTTACTACCCTTCGCTTTGCGAATTTTGAGCTCTCCAATTTCTTCCTTGAGCAAATCCTGAGCAGTTGGCTGCTTTTTCACGCCACCTGGAGCAAGTTCCTCCTCTTCCTTGGGAACCTCTTCGCCTTCCTCAGCCACCTCCGCAGTCTCTTTGGGGGTTTCTTTTTTTGAGGATGGCACCGCATTTTCCTCCACGGGCACTTCCGCTTCCGGAGCCTTCGCTACCTTCTTTTCCTCTTCGGGTTGAACTTCTTCTTCAGCCATTTTAATTCGCTTTCAAAAATTACTTGCGGAGACCACCAACACTGGCTGTCTTACCTTTGCGTGTACGAGCGTTTGTCTTGGTGCGTTGCCCTCTTACTGGAAGACCCCTACGGTGGCGGAGGCCACGATAGCAATTGATAGCCTGAAGGCGTTTCATGTTGGCCGCATAATCGCGACGTAAATCGCCCTCTACCAGGTAGTTGAGCTCGCTGATCTTCGACATTATGACGTTGATCTGCTCTTCATCCAACTCCTTAGCCCGCATGTCGGGATCAAGACCCGTTTGCTCTAAAATAATATCGGCACGCTTAGGCCCGATTCCGAAGATGTAGCGGAGCGAATATGCGAGTTTCTTATTATTTGGAATGTCGACGCCTAGAATACGTGGCATTTTAGTTTAGCAAGTTGTTGATGTTTAGGTATATTGGTGATTTCGATGGTCTCAAAGGAAAAGGAATGCAAAAAACGGCAAATGACTGATTTGATCCAGTTTGTCCCCATCCAAGCGGCACACAGGAGGAAAAAGAGTGAGGTGATGACGTTTCGTAAGCATAAAGTAAAGATTTAATTTGATGATAATTGTAATACCCAAGCTACGATTCCGATCGCAAAAATACCGAGCAGCCAGAGGTACAACTTTCCAACATTGTTCATGTCCGCCGCTCCGGCCAAACCAGTATCGAGACCCTTGGTATTGCCACGACTCTTGATTCTCCCTTTCTTCAGAAAACCGTCGTAATGGCGCTGCAAAAGATGCGTTTCTATTTGGCGCATCGTGTCAAGCATCACACCGACAGTGATCAGCATACCTGTACCCCCGAAGAAGATAGCTACCCGCATGGGAATATTGGCCTGGAACAACAGAATATCCGGGAAAATCGCAATGATGGTCAGAAAGATCGAGCCCGCTAAAGTCAGACGCGTCATGATGAAATCTAAAAACTTTGCTGTCGGAGCTCCTGGACGGACGCCCGGAACGTATCCACCATACTTTTTCAAGTCATCCGCGATCTGGATAGGGCGAAACATCACGGAAACCCAGAAATACGAGAAAAAGAGAATCATGAGCCCAAATATCGCGTAATAAGTAACGCTCCCATGAACCATGTAGTTGGCAATGTTGATTAACCATTGTTGATCAAGCCAGGCTCCCAACTGCGAGACAATCTGTTGTGGGAAAGCGAGGATCGCCGAGGCGAAAATCACGGGCATGACTCCCGAATAATTGACCTTTAACGGCATAAAGGAGCTTTGCCCACCGTACACTTTTCTTCCCACCACGCGCTTTGCGTATTGAACGGGAATTTTGCGAACGGCTTGAATCACTGCTACAAGCCCAGCAGTAACACCCAGACCTAAAACCATCATTCCTACTGCGTGAACAAAGGTAAGATTCTCTCCCGCTCCAACTGGACCGAAAAACAAGCCATAGGTCGCTTGAACCGCTCCTGGCAAGTCCGCTAGAATGCCAACTGTAATGAGAAGTGATATCCCATTACCAATTCCAGATTTTGTAATTTGCTCACCCAGCCACATCAAAAGGACCGTCCCTGCAGTAAGGAAAACCGTAGAGGTGATCAGGAACCAGGTTTTTCCAACAATTACGATGTCACCGTATTCGGCTAACGAGTAGCCCGGAAACAGTCGTCCCGGATTCTCGAGTGCCAGAATTAACAGCACGGCCTGAACCGCGCAAATGATCACCGTGGCGTAACGCGTGTACTGGTTGAGCTTTTGACGGCCGGTTTCGCCCTCTTGCTGAAGACGAGCCAGAGCCGGAAAGACAGCCCCCATCAATTGAAAGATAATGGAAGCGGAGATGTAAGGCATAATGCCCAAAGCGAAAACGGCCCCCTTGAGTAGCGCTCCCCCTGTGAACATGTTGTACAATCCAAGGAGACTACCACCCCCTTGGGCGGTTTGATCGGCGAAAAATGCCTGAAGTGGCTGCGTATCCAATCCCGGAAGTGGTATATTAGCCCCAATTCGAGCAATGAAAAGCAATGAGAGCGTCAAAAAAATACGCTGACGCAGCTCAGGGATTTTCAAACAGTTGGTAAATGCGGATAGCATGCCTTCTCAGTCTAGGTGATTGATTACTCGCTGACTGCAGCGGCTATTTCAGCAGGAGCTTCGAGAACAACTGCTTCACCTCCCGCCTTTTCTATCTTCGCTTTAGCCGAAGAACTAAATTTATCAGCCGTAATTTTTAAAGCTCTGCTCACTTCGCCTTCACCCAGAATCTTCAATGGATTGGAATTCATGCGGACGAGTCCCGCTGCAGCGAGGAATTCCCTATTCACCTCATTGATAGACTCGTCTAACCGAGCAAGTTCGCCAATATTAACCGTTTCGTAGTAAGTCTTGAAGTTCTTATTGTTGAAGCCACGACGAGGAAGTTTCCGGAATATAGGCATTTGACCGCCTTCGAATCCAATACGGATACCGCCACCAGAACGAGCCGTCTGGCCTTTGCCACCTCGTCCAGACGTTTTACCGTGTCCGCCACCTTCACCACAGCCCACCCGCCTGCGACGGTGAACGGCTCCTTTGACATTTGAAAGATTGTGTAGTCTCATGATTCGAGTCTTTTCTGATTTTTGATTAGGAACGAAGCACTTTATAGTCTTCGAACGTTTTCAATTTCCGCAAGCCGTCAAGCGTGGCGTTGACAACTGCGTTGGCGTTGTTCGAGCCCAACGACTTCGTTAAAACATTGTGTACCCCTGCTGCTTCGAGCACGGCACGAACTCCACCACCAGCGATAATCCCTGTACCCGTCGTAGCGGGACGCAAGAGAACTTTGCCACCATCGGCCTCGCCAAGAACTTCGTGTGGGATAGTGTCGCCCTTGAGCTTGATCGGCTCAAGATTTCTGCGAGCACCTTCACTCCCTTTCCGAATAGACTCGGGAACCTCGTTGGCCTTTCCATATCCTACTCCGATCTTTCCGGCACGATCACCGACAACGACGAGAGCAGAAAAGCTGAAACGACGTCCTCCTTTTACTACCTTCGCACAACGGTTAATGAACACGACTTTCTCGAAGATACCGTCATCCGGTTTCTCCTCTTCCCGCCGTCCGCGGTTGCCGCCCCTGGACCCACGATTACCGCCTTGTCCTCGGTTACCACCTTGTCCACGATAGCCCCCGCTGGGTCCATCATTAGCGGGTGATGCACTCGCAGAAGCTTCGCTAGGGGTTGTACTGGGTGTTTGATTTGTTTCTGTGCTCATAGGGCAATTAGAATTTTAGGCCGGCCTCACGGGCGGCATCTGCAAAAGTTTTTACACATCCGTGGTACTTGCGGCCGTTGCGGTCGAATACCACCTTACTGATGCCAGAATCCTTCGCCTTTTCACCGAAGGACTTTCCAAGGGCAGAAGCACCGTCGTTATTGGCTTTCAAATTCTGCTCACGAAGCTCTTTCGCAACAGTTGATACAAACAAAAGCGTCTTCCCCTCGTCATCATTGATGGCCTGGGCGTAGATGTGCTTATTGCTAAAATGTAAACTCAACCGCGGCCGCACTAGGGTTCCCGCAACCTTCTTACGGATGCGCCAGCGTCTCTTTTGTTCGAGCTCTCTCTTCTTTTGGATTTTCATTTCGAAATTCTTTTAAAGGTTATTCCTTGCAGGTTATCTGACCGCTTTAAGCGACTGTCTTTCCTTCCTTGCGGATTTCATGCTGGCCAACGATGTGGACTCCTTTGCCCTTGTAGGGCTCAACCGGGTGATAGTGCCGGATCGATGCCGCCGCTTGTCCCACTATCTGCTTGTCGATTCCTTCGATCTTCAACTTCGTCCCATTATCCGTTACCGTGATCGTCACGCCATCTGGGATGTCGTAATTGATATCGTGCGAGAATCCCAGCTTCAGCAAAAGAGTTTTCCCTTTCAGAGTGGCATTGTATCCCACACCACTAATCTCGATCTCTTTCTTAAAACCGTTAACAACCCCCTCAACCATTCCATTCACGATCGATCGAGAAGTCCCATACATGGCGTTAGCGAAACGGGTCTTGTTCACTGGGGAAACCTTGATTTGCCCATCTTCGACCTCAAAAGATACGTCGTTAACAAACTTTTTGGTCAGCTCTCCCTTTGGGCCCTTAAGCTTGATGGTCGAGCCATCGATCGTTACGTCAACCTTTTCAGGTATCGTAATTGGTAGTTTTCCTATTCTGCTCATAATTCGCGTCCTTTTCTACCAAACGTTGCAGACCATTTCACCGCCAAGCTTTTGGCGTCGGGCATCGCGATCCTTCATAATGCCTCTTGGCGTAGTGAGAATACAGACACCTAGTCCATTGAGTACTCGAGGAATGTCCGAGCTTTTAGAGTAAAGTCGAAGACCCGGGCGGCTAACCCGCTCCAGACCGTTAATCGAAGGCTCGCCATTCACGTACTTGAGTTGAACCACAAGAGTTTTGTGCCCTCGATCATCCTTCGCATCGGAAAAGTCTGAGATGAAGCCCTCCTCTTTTAAAATTCGGGCTATCTCTGCTTTCATTTTCGAATGAGGAGAAACACATTCGTCTTTGCCGGCGCTCGATGCGTTGCGGATGCGAGTTAGAAAATCGCTGATTGGATCGGTATGCATGATTATTTAGTTTTTAACCGGGTGATATCCACACTCCCGGGATGTGCGTTTGCACGAAATACTGATTAATAATGAAATTTTGAGTGACAGGCCTACCAGGAAGATTTGGTAACACCAGGTATTTTTCCCTCTAAGGCGAGTTCTCTGAAAGTTAAACGGGACAACCCATAACGGCGAGTGAATGCCCTTGGTCGCCCTGTTACGTTGCAGCGGTTGCGGATTCTGATTTTAGAAGAGTCACGAGGCATCTTGGCTAGCTTGCGCTGCGCTTGGTAAAATTCTTCGTCTGTCGTGTCAGGACTGGAAAGAATTGCTTTGAGTTCAGCTCTTTTGGGACCGAGGCGCTCTACGAGGCGACGGCGTTTTTCGTTACGTGCTACTAATGATTTCTTTGCCATGTTAAATTACGCTGCTGTTTCGCCTTTTTCATTTTCGCTCTCAGTTGGAGCGTCGTCATTGCCATCTTGAGTCTCCCTCTTCCGGAAAGGCATTCCCAGTAGGTCGAGCAACTCGTAACCCTCTTCATCCGTTTTTGCAGAGGTTACAATGGTAAGTTCCATTCCAGATTGCCGTTTGATTGAATCCACGGAGATTTCGGGGAAAATCGTGATGTCTGTGATCCCGAGAGAATAATTACCGTTTCCGTCAAACTTTTGCGGAATACCACGAAAGTCGCGAATTGCGGGAAGGGATACCGCAACCAACCGAAGAAGGAAATCCCACATACGCTCGCTTCGCAGAGTAACCTTACAACCGATTGGCATCTCTTCTCGGAGTTTGAAATTCGCAATGCTCTTCTTCGCAAGGGTGCGAACGGGAGTTTGTCCAGCAATAAGGCCCATGTTCTTCACAGCCTCGTCCATGACGCTTTTGTCGAGCATAGCACTCACGCCCATATTGAGAACCACTTTCTCAATCCGTGGAATCTGGTACTTGTTTTTGTAACCACGGGACTTCTTGAGTCCTTCGACGACTGTCTTTTCGTAATGTTCTTTTAGAAAATTTTTAGAGCTCATAGCTTTTGTCCGAACTTCCGACCCGGAACGGGTTCAGTTCTCTATGTAATTTAGTTTGTCTTGGCCTGACGTTCGTCGAACTTCGACGCAAGCATCAGGTTTGAAATGTGGATAGACCCTTCGCGCTCCGCGATTTGTCCGTCAGGATTTTCTTCCGACTTCTTGAGATGGCGCTTGATCATCATGAGACCTTCAACAACTGCTCTGTTTTTCGCGGTGCGAAGTTCTAAGATTTTGCCACGCTTACCCTTTTCCTTGCCCGAAAGGATAACGACTTCGTCGCCTTGTTTTACATGTGTCTTTGCCATTATTAAAGTACCTCCGGAGCTAGCGAGACAATCTTCATGAATTGCTTCGTGCGAAGTTCGCGAGCAACTGGCCCAAAAATGCGGGTGCCACGCGGGTTGCCATTGTTGTCGAGTATAACGATCGCATTGCTGTCGAAACGGAGGTAGCTACCGTCACGACGGCGAATTGGAGCTTTTGTCCGCACTACAACAGCTTTTACGACCGTGCCTTTCTTAACAGACGAGTCTACGCTTGCCTCTTTAATATTGACGACGATGACGTCACCAACGTCAGCGGTCTTCTTTCGCTGACCCAAGCGGCGTATCATATGGGCCCGCTTGGCACCTGTGTTGTCTGCAATCTGAAGTTCTGAACGTAATTGAATCATTTTTGTTTCGCTCCTCTATTTAGCAGAAGCTGGTTCGGTTTGCTCTACTTCCTCTTCTTTCAAGCCACCTGCTACAGGTGCCCGATCTATGACCCGAACCAAACGCCAGCGTTTTAGGCGGCTTATTGGACGTGTCTCCATAATTTCAACACGATCACCAAGACCAGCATCGTTGCTCTCGTCATGAACATGGACAACTGTTTTTCGATTAATTACCTTTCGATAACGAGGATGAGGAATCTTGTAATTATAGGTAACCTTGATCGACTTGTTCCCGGAGGTTGAAGTAACGAACCCGATTAGGCTTTTTCTGCTATTGCGAGAGTTTTTCATGGCGTATCAGTTTTCTTCTTAGGCAGATTTCGATTCCGCCTGGATTTTTTCACTACGAATGGTTTCCATCCGTGCAATAACCCTGCGTTGCTGAGTTAGCTCCGCTGTATTTTCAACCTGTCCTGTCTGCTTACGCAGCTTCAATTCGAGAAGTTGATCACGCGTGTCACGAATCGATTTCTCCAATTCTGGGAGCGAAAGTTCCTTGATGTCCTTTACCTTCATATTTCCGGTTCCTTACTGGGATCAATCCATGTTCTCACGGACGACGAAACGTGTCTTAAATGGGAGTTTCGTATCAGCCAAGCGCATCGCCTCGCGAGCGATAGAAAGCGAAACCCCTGCTAATTCGAACAATATCAAGCCAGGTTTAACTACCGCTACATAGTGATCAACCGGTCCCTTTCCTTTACCCATACGAGTTTCGAGAGGCTTCTTCGTGATCGGTTTGTGAGGGAATACTCTTATCCAGAGCTTTCCCTTACGTTTCATGTGACGCGTGATGGCGACACGAGCGGCTTCGATCTGATTACCTGTGAAGTATCCACGACCCAATGCCTGAATGGCATAGTCGCCAAACGCCATAGAGTCGCCGCCCTTTGCGTTGCCGCGCATGCGGCCCTTCATGGACTTCCGGTATTTTGTGCGTGATGGAGTGAGTGCTGGCATAGCTCAGTTAGAGATGTTTATTGTTCGTCCTTTTTGAAAACCCAACATTTAACGCCAATAATGCCGTATACTGTTCTGGCTTCTGATGTACCGTAATCAATTTCTTCGCGCAATGTATGGAGAGGTACACTACCTTGGCGCTGAACTTCGGTACGAGCGATGTCCGCACCACCGAGTCTTCCTCCGACCTGTACCTTAATGCCCTCCGCACCTAAACTCATAGCAATTTGAACAGCCTTTTTCATTGCACGCCTGAAGGAGATACGGCGTTCCAGCTGAAGAGCAACATTGTCCGCGACCAGCTTTGCTTCGAGCTCGGGCTTTTTTACCTCCTGAATATCGAGAAGGATCTCCCTTCCCGTCATCAAAGAGAGCTCTTCCTTTATCTTTTCAATTTCTTGGCCCTTCCGTCCAATAACGATTCCTGGACGAGCAGTGAAAATCTTAACACGGACCCGTGAAGACGCACGTTCAATAAAGATACGAGGTACGGAAGCGTATTTCAGCTTCTCCATCAATTTCTCACGAATGATGTAGTCCTCGTGTAGTGTCTTCGCGAATTCGTTCTTGGGTGCAAACCAACGTGATTGCCAGTTGCGATTAACTGCGAGACGAAAACCTATCGGATTTGTTTTTTGACCCATATTTCTGAAATTAGTTAGCGTTGTCGGTTAGTACGATGCGGATATGCGACATGCGCTTTTTTCGTTTGGCGACCCCGCCTCGAGCAGCTGCTTTGAAACGTTTAAGGGCCGGACCCATCTCGATGATCGCCTTATCAACGATCAGGTTATCCGCAGACAAGTCGTGGTTGTTTTCAGCGTTCGCAATCGCCGATTGCAATGTCTTCGAAATCAGTGCCGCCGACTTTCGTGGAATAAACTTCAACAAATCGAGAGCTGCCGTGGCCTGTTTGCCGCGAATGGCACGAGCTACCTCATTCACCTTTTTCGGCGACATGCGTGCGTATTTAGTTAGTGCTTGAACTTCCATTATGTTAGCTCCCTTGATTATTTGCTGCCACCGTGAGCCTTGAACATCCGCGACTGAGAGAACTCGCCGAGCTTGTGTCCCACCATGTTTTCCGTGACGTAGACGGGGATGAATGTCTTTCCGTTGTGTACGGCAAAATTTAGACCCACGAAATCGGGTGTTATTGTAGAACGACGTGACCAAGTTTGAATTGGTTTACGATCATCATTTCCCTTGGCGACCATCACCTTGTCTTCGAGGCTTGGGTCGATGAAATATCCTTTTTTAGCTGAACGAGCCATTATCTATATCGTAATAAAAATTATCGTTTGAACTTGCGGCCATTGCGACGCACCAAGATTAGACTGTTACTCTCTTTAGACTTGCGACGAGTGGGGAAACCCTTCGCTAACTGACCCCAAGGAGAAACGAGCATCTGGCGACCACCGCCACCTTTGCTTTTCGCTTCACCCCCGCCATTAGGATGGTCCACCGGATTCATAACAACACCCCGAACCCGAGGACGCTTGCCCTTCCAACGGTTACGTCCCGCCTTTCCAATGACTACCTTTGAGTGCTCGGCGTTGCTAACAGATCCAATAGTAGCGAGGCACTTCTTGCTCACCAAACGAACTTCACCCGAAGGCATTTTCAATTGAGCATGACTCCCTTCAATATTGATCAGCTCGAGAGAATTGCCTGCTGAACGAGCAAGTTGGGCCCCTTTCCCAGGAAGTAGTTCTACAGCGTGAAGGCGAGTCGAGGGAGGAATGAATTCTAGTGGCATGGTATTGCCAATATCAAAGCTGATCATATTCTGTGCCGATAGAACCTTGTCACCCACCTTCAATCCCTCAGGAGCTATGATGTAACGCTTTTCACCATCTGCGTAGGCGACCAGAGCAATGTGAGCCGTCCGGCCTGGATCGTATTCGATCGCCTGTACGTTTGCGGGGATGTCGAATTTGTTGCGTCTAAAGTCCACGATTCTAAGCAATCGCTTGTGCCCGCCTCCACGGCGGCGTGATGTCACACGACCGTAGCAATTACGTCCCGCAGACTTGCTGTAAGAAGTGGTTAGCTTTTTCTCCGGACGCTTCTGCGTAATGTCTCTTTTCTGGAGCTCCGCAAAACGCAGAGACGGAGTGGTTGGTCTAAAACTTATAATAGCCATTATATGTATCCCCTTCGCTTATACGATTTCGATCGTATCACCTGTCTTCAAAGTGATGATAGCCTTCTTATAGTCCGATTTATAGTTAGAACGACCAGTCTTACGGTTACGGGCCGGCTTCCCTTTTTGATTAATAACATTCACACGCGTCACCGAAACATCGAACACTTTTTCGACAGCGGCTTTGATAGCGTATTTGTTAGCGTCTTTGAAGACCTCAAACGTATATTGACCCAATTCAGCCGATTGGAGATTGGACTTCTCAGTCAAACGAAGAGATTTTAAGATTTTGTCTGTTTGAATCATTTCGAGCCTCCTTTCGAGCGGCCAAGAAGTACTTCCATCGCTTGACGCGTTACAACAATTGTTTGGAAATCGGCGAGATCAGTAACGCTTACAATCGCAGCCTCTTCTAGGATCACTCCACGCAAATTGCGTAGTGCTAGCATTGAAGTATCGCTGAATTCCTTTTCTACCACGAGAACGTCTCCTTCCGGGGCGATGCCTCGGATGAAACCAGATGCCACACTCGTTTTCGCGGGAGCGATATCGAGGGCATCCACCACAACCAACGAGCCATCACTCGCACGTTCAAACAGTGCTCTATTAAAGGCCAGCTGACGAACCTTCTTGTTAATCTTCTTAGAGTAGTTACGCGGTTTCGGGCCGAATACGATTCCACCACCAACCCATATCGGAGAGCGGCTACTTCCTGCTCGGGCACGACCCGTTCCTTTTTGACGCCATGGCTTTTTGCCACCGCCCCGAACCTCACCGCGCGTTTTTGTACTCGCACTGCCTTGGCGAATATTGGCCGCTTGTGCGACTACTACTTCCTTCACTGCTTGAAGACCTTTACCGTCCTCGAAAACAGGGATATCGAAATCACTTTCTCCATTTGCGGAGCCATCGCTTTTAAATACTTTCAACTTCATGATCAATCAGTCCTCCCCGTGTTACTTACCTTTAATCGCACTGCGAACGAGAATCGTGTCGCCATTGGCTCCAGGGATTCCGCCCTTTACGAGTATGAGGTTTTTTTCTGCATCGATCTTAACCACCTTTAGATTCTGAACCGTGCGCTGCCTTCCGCCCATACGGCCTGGCATTTTTTGGTTTTTGAATACGTGACCTGGCCATTGGCAAAGACCAATCGATCCGATACGGCGGTGGAACATTGAGCCGTGAGAAGCAGGTCCCCCTTTAACGTTGAAGCGCTTCATTACACCTTGGAATCCACGACCTTTGGTAATTCCAATAATGTCGATCTTTTGGCCCTCTTCGAATTTCGTTACGTCAAGAACATCGCCAGAATTGTACTCCGGAGTGCCATCGCAGCGTACCTCGCGAATGGCTCGTGGTGTCGCGGCACCGTTTTTCTTGGCATGATTTTGCTCTGCCTTGCTCGCTCGCTTCTCCTTCTTGGTTTCGTAGCCGATCTGGATCGCATTGTATCCATCCGTTTCCACTGTCTTCACCTGAAGAACGGGGCAAGGGCCCGCCTGAATCACCGTGACGGGAACTTGTACGGTTCCGTCATACAGTTGAGTCATGCCCAATTTCTTGCCTAAGAGTGTATAGTTCATATTTCTAAGAGGTAGGTGGAGCATCTGCTCCGTTTTAATAGACCCACGTTAGCACCAGGAAATGCCGGCGAAAGTGTGATGCTGTATCCGTTGATTTAAACGTTAATGGTAATGTCCACTCCTGATGGAAGATTCAGCTTTTTAAGTTCGTCAACCGTTTGAGCAGTAGGCTCGATGATGTCCAACAAACGTTTGTGCGTGCGGATTTCAAATTGCTCCATAGATTTCTTATCTACGTGAGGCGACTTGTTCACGGTGACTTTCTCGATGCGCGTCGGCAACGGTACAGGACCGGAAACACGAGCGCCCGAGCGCTTGGCGGTATCCACAATCTCGGATGCAGACTGATCGATCACTCGGTAGTCAAATCCTTGAAGTCTGATGCGTATTTTTTGTCCAGTCATGAAATTTCGGTTTTTAAAATAATTATGCCCTATCTAGATGGGTCTTCGGTAAGCCTAGCGAGCACATTCGGTGGTACTTGCTCAAAGTGAGAGGTTTCCATGGAGTAACTAGCCCTTCCCTTTGAGAGTGAACGAACATCGGTTGCGTAACCAAACATGGTTTCGAGAGGTACAGCCGCGTTGACGATAGCCAAATCGTTCTTCGACTCCATATTCTGGATATGTCCACGACGTCGATTCAGGTCGCCGATCAAATCACCCTGATACTCATCCGGAGTCGAAACCTCCACTTTCATGATTGGTTCGAGAAGAATCGGGCCAGCGTTCTTCATCGCTTCCTTAAAAGCAAAGATACCTGCCATTTTAAATGCGATCTCAGATGAGTCCACTTCATGAAAAGAGCCGTCGATAATACGAGCTCTCCAATCAACCACGGGGTATCCTGCAACAACACCATTGTTCGCTGCCTCTTTGATTCCGTCTTCAGTTGGTTTAATGAACTCTCTCGGAATGACGCCACCCACAATTTCGTTAACCACTTCCAACCCTTTTCCTGTTTCTCGAGGCTCGAGTTTGATGACCACATGACCGTATTGGCCGCGTCCTCCGGATTGGCGTATAAACTTTCCCTCTCCCTCAGCCAAGCTAGAAATGGTTTCCCGGTAGGCGATCTGAGGCTTTCCAGATTGGGCCTTGACTTTAAACTCACGGAAGAGTCGGTCTCTAATGATCTCCAAGTGGAGCTCGCCCATGCCCGAAATGATTGTTTGGCCGGTTTCCTGATCGCTCTTCACAACAAAAGTCGGGTCCTCTTCTGACAACCTCACCAATCCGACAGAAAGTTTTTCCTGGTCCAAGGATGTTGCTGGCTCAATCGTCATCGAAATGACAGGATCCGGAAATGACGGTGGCTCGAGAGCCACATCGAGGCTTTTCGAAGTAAAGGTGTCACCCGTCCAAACATTTTTCAATCCGATCGCTGCACAGATATCTCCTGAGCGAACACAATCCACATCATCACGGCTATCCGCCTTCATTAATAAAAGACGGCTTACTCGCTCCGATTTTCGAGTGCGAGGATTGTAAAGGACATCCCCTTTCTTGATCGTCCCGCTGTAAACGCGGATGAATACGAGCTTTCCCACGTAGGGATCGCTCCAAAGCTTAAAAGCGAGAGCCGCTGAGGGACCGTTGTCGTCGGGCTCGATAGAAGCAGGCCTTTCCTTGCTGTCTTGACCTTTGATAGGAGGCATGTCGATCGGGCTGGGCAGGTAGTTTACAACCGCATCCAAAATGCTCTGAACGCCCTTGTTTTTGAAAGCAGAACCTGGAATAACTCCCACAAAATTCAAGGATAGCGTCGCCTTCCGAATCGCTAAGACCAACTCGTAATCGTCGATCTCCCCACCATTTAAATACTTTTCGGCAAGAGTATCATCAAAGTCAGCGACTGCTTCGATTAGCGATTCCCGCAATTCCGTCGCTTCGCGAGCCATATCTCCCGGAATTTCACACTCGATAACGCTAACACCCATCGCGTCTGACTCATCGAACCGAAAGGCTTTTTGGCGAACAAGATCAATCAGCCCCATAAAGTGCTCCTCTGAGCCGATATTGAGAAAAAGCGGGTGAGCATTCGCGCCTAGCTTGGACCGCATCTCCTCAACGACCCCGAGGAAATTTGCCCCAGTGCGATCCATTTTGTTTACAAACGCGATCCGCGGAACATGGTACTTCACGGCTTGGCGCCAAACTGTTTCCGACTGGGGCTGGACTCCAGCGACCGCACAGAATACCGCAACTGCTCCATCAAGTACACGCAATGACCGTTCAACTTCAGCTGTGAAGTCGACGTGGCCGGGAGTATCTATGATGTTTATCTGATGACTAATCCCAGAGAACGGGCCGAATCGACTTTCCCAATTACAAGATATTGCAGCGGAAGTAATCGTAATTCCGCGCTCACGTTCTTGTTCCATAAAGTCCGTGACGGAATTGCCGTCGTGGACCTCCCCTACCTTGTGAACGACTCCTGTATAATAGAGAATACGCTCAGTCGTAGTTGTCTTACCCGCATCGATATGCGCCGCAATGCCTATATTGCGAGTCCGCTCCATTGGCACTGGACGTCCAGAGCCATTCTTCGTGGAGATATCTGAGGGAGCTTCAACCATTTTACAAAGAACATAAGGGAGCAAAATCGATCACCAGCGAAGGTGGGCGAATGCGCGATTCGACTGTGCCATCTTGTGTGTGTCTTCCTTTTTCTTAACAACCCCGCCTGTATTGTTATATGCGTCGATTATTTCATTAGCGAGGGCGTCCTTCATCGGAATGCCCTTCCGGGCGGCGGCGGCTTTTACCATCCATCGCATGGCAAGGGATTCCTGGCGCTCGAACGGGATTTCTAAAGGTACCTGGTAGGTAGCCCCTCCAACACGTCTGCTTTTCACCTCTAACCGAGGCCGTGAGTTTTCGAGAGCTCCCAACAGAAGATCAACTGGATCGCCCTTTTCGAGCTTTTCACTAACTTTCTCAAACGCAGCGTACACGATACGCTCAGCCAAAGTCTTTTTCCCATCACGCATGACGGTGTTCACTAGGTGGCCCACCAGAGTGCTCCCATAACGGGAATCCGGTTTGGTTAGGCGTTTAACGGCTCTTCTACGACGTGACATTATCTTAATAATTGAATTCTCATGCCTTTGGGCGTTTGACGCCGTACTTTGACCGGCTGCGTCGACGCTTCTCCACACCCATTGCATCCAAGGTACCCCGAACGATGTGATAACGCACACCCGGTAAGTCCTTCACACGGCCGCCTCGTACAAGAACGATGCTGTGCTCCTGAAGGCTATGACCTTCATCAGGGATGTAGGCGATGACTTCGATGCCATTTGTCAAGCGTACTTTCGCCACTTTTCGGATGGCCGAATTTGGCTTTTTTGGCGTACGCGTCATGACTTGCACGCAAACGCCGCGTCTAAACGGATTTGAGTCTAGTGCGGGTGACTTAGACTTGGTCCGGGCCACCTTGCGGCCTTTTCTGACAAGTTGATTAATGGTTGGCATTATGGGAGATTCTTAGGAAGGAGCGTGAAGTTAGCTTAAGGCGTTACCTCGGCAAGTATTTTCTGCCGAAAAACGAGTAAAAAGCATACCCTGCCAAAATTTGGCCTGATATGCTTGAAAATCGGGCGAGCCTCTTGAGGGAAACTCTATAGTTTATCAGCTACGATAAATTTGAGAGTCTTGCGTATTGCCGATTCGTCCCAATGACATCAAGGTAAAAACGAAGAATATGAAACAATTCGTGCTCGCCCTTTATTGCGAAGCTAAACCGATCATCCAGTACTTCCGCATGAAACCATGCGGCAAGCACGGTCAGGCCCAATTTTTCGAGGGCGAAACAGCTCGGCTGGCTGTGACTGGAGTGGGCTCGTTATCTAGCGCGGTCGCAACAACCGTATTGGGAGAAAGATTCCCTTCAAATGATTCAACCTGGCTGAATATCGGAATTTGCGGCGGGGGAGACTTTGCGATTGGCGATGCATTCATAGGCAACAGGATCACTTCTGACTATTCACGCGAACTATTCTATCCTCAACTTGTGGGAAAATCCCCTTGGCCTGGGATCGAAATCAAAACCCTAAATACCCCATCGAACCGCTATGAAACCAATCGGGTGTTCGACATGGAGGCATTCGGCTTTTACACCGCCGCTCTCAAATTCGCCTCTTCCGAACGCGTTCAGTGTATCAAGATTATTTCGGACAACTCTGAGTCTCCCAAAGGCACTCATTTCAACAAGACGGAAATCTCAAGTCTGATTGCTTCTCAGATACCAAAAATCGAAAGTTTTCTGGAGAATGCAGGCTTTTCGAAAGCTCAATACTACATGAAAAGCTGGGCAAATGATCTGCTGACTAAGGCAAAAAACCGCTATTCCTTTACTGAAACGGAGAGGCATCAATTATCCAGTCGGATACGCCAATTGGATGCTCTCCTCGACCTAGAAGAAGGCCTTTGCCTGCAGCTCCTCTTGAGCAGCCCAAAGAAAGGCCAATTTCTCGAACAACTTCAATCCAAAATCGACCAAGTGTCTCGACAACGAGTCTGCTAATGTTTGGTCGCATATACATAGAAGAAGCGGTTCAAAACCATCCGCGAACGCTGGAGATTCTTAACCGCTACGATCGCGCTGAACGAATCGATTGTGGACGATACGGCGAGGTTTTTAATCCTAAAAGACAGAGCTTCCGCCTCCAAAAGCAGAATCCAGCTCTCATATTAGCGACAAAGCACGGAAACCGAGTTCTCCCTACTCCAACCGGATACGGCCTTGGAGCTGACCAGCATTACTATTTTTCTCACATGCTTAATTGCCTGTACGATTGCCGATACTGCTTCCTCCAAGGAATGTACCAATCGGCTAACTATGTTCTTTTCGTAAACTATGAGGATTTCGTAAACGACATCAAAGCCACTCTCGACGAGGATCCTTCCAAGCAGTGCTTTTTTTTTAGTGGATACGATTGTGACAGTCTGGCCATGGACAAGGTCACTGGTTTCACAAAAGTTTTCCTTCCGTTCTTTGCCCAACACAAAAATGCTTGGCTAGAGCTCCGCACAAAAAGCGTTAACATTTCTTCTCTTTTGGAAAGGGAACCTATTCCAAATGTGGTAGTTGCTTACAGTTTAAATCCCAAACCAGTAGCGGATTCACTCGAGCACAGAGCTCCACCAATCAAGAACCGTCTAACTGCACTAAGAAAACTAGCTGAAGCAGGATGGGAAATTGGACTTCGTTTTGATCCGCTCATTCACTTCGAAAACGGCATTGAAAAATATAGCCAATTTATCGATCAGGTTTTCGATTCAGTTCCTCCCGGATACATCCACTCCGTGACGCTTGGAACCTTTCGTTCCCCAAAAAACGTCCTTAAAAAGATGGAGTCGCTGTATCCGAAGGAACCTTTGTTCATGGGCAATCTTCAACTAAAGGATGGAGCCATTGGCTACGAGGAGGCTATCGAACAATCTCTATTCAGCAGCGTGGAAGAAAAGATTCTTCAATACATCCCCCCATCCAAGTACTTTCCCTGCCAGTAGAATAGCTAGTTCGAGAAATTGAACGCCGGTATCTCCGGAACAAAAAAGCCGCGACATTCGGTCGCGGCTTGAAAGTTTATCTCCGTTCTCGAGAAATTAAATCGCTTCAGAATTTTGAACCATGGATTCTGCTGCCTCCTCGGTCGGAACCTCCTCATCAATTTCACTTCCAAACGGAAGAGTGATTCGAAGATCTCGATACTGAGGAAGACCCGTTCCCGCAGGAATCAAATGCCCCATGATTACGTTTTCCTTGAACCCGAGAAGCGTATCGATTTTACTCAGTGTTGATGCATCCGTCAATACGCGAGTCGTCTCCTGGAATGAAGCAGCCGAGATGAAACTCTCGGTTTCAATCGATGCTTTTGTAATTCCTAGCAATACAGGTTCTGCTTCCGCTGGCTTCCCACCTGCTTCGATAATCCGGTTATTTTCGCGCAAAAAAGTCGTACGCTCAACCTGTTCGCCCCAGAAGAACTCAGTATCACCCGGATCGGAGATACGAACCTTGCGAAGCATTTGACGAATGATCAGTTCGATGTGTTTATCGTTAATCGTCACCCCTTGCAGGCGATAAACTTCTTGCACTTCATTAATCAAAAACTCGTAGAGGCGGTTAGGCCCCAAAATATCGAGGATTTCATGAGGATCCGCAGAACCCTCGGTCAAGTGCTGACCCTTATGCACCACATCACCTTCCTGAACAATAATCTGCTTTGTATGCGGGATCAAATGTTCCTCGTCAGTGCCCATTTCTTCGTTGGAAACAATCAGCTTTCGTTTCGCTCTAACAGTTCCACCGAAAGAAACAACCCCATCTAAACGGGCCATCTCCGCAGCTTCCTTTGGACGACGTGCTTCGAAAAGCTCGGCGACACGTGGCAAACCACCGGTAATGTCTTTCGTCTTCGAAGCCTGTCTCGGAGTCTTCGCCAGAAGCGCTCCTTGAGCAATAATATCGCCTTCAGCAACCGATACCTGTGCTCCAGTTGGAATACTGTAAACCGCCTGAACCTTACCTGAATCGTCACAGATTTCTACGGACGGATTCAGGTCCTCCTTGTGCTCTATAATTACCGTCGCGATTCTTCCAGAGCTTTCATCGAGCTCCTTTTTAATCGTAACACCCCGAATCATATCACGGAACCTCACAGTTCCGGCCTTCTCGGAAAGATTGGGAATGTTGTAGGGATCCCAACTTGCCAATACACCACCGGCTTCGATCTCTTCGCCATCCGGAATACGGATGGCAGAACCAACTACGATATCATAGGCTTCAAGCTCACGATCATTTTTATCCAGAATCTGAATCGCTCCGGTCTTATTCAAAGCAATGAAAACAGGTCCCTCAGGAGTCTCGATATGAACCAAGCGTAACCCACGATATTTAACACGGCCTGTATTTCTAGCGATGATACGAGGATCCGTCACAACTGAACTAGCAATACCTCCAATGTGGAAGGTACGCATTGTTAACTGAGTTCCGGGCTCACCAATAGACTGAGCTGCGATAATTCCGACTGAGTCACCAAGCTTTGCCAAATCGTTGGATGCGGGGTTGATACCATAAGACTTGGAATCGATACCGTAGCTTGCAGATGATGTCAGAGGCGACATCACCTTGATCCGCTCAATTCCACAATCTTCAACTCTTTGAGCCGCCTCTTCCGAGATTAGCTCCCCTGACGTGATGATAATTTCGTCTGGATTGCTCGGGTTGAAAACATCGTCACAAGCACAGCGCCCTTCGATACGTTCACGCAGGCTGACAATTTCGTCATCACCTTCAAAAATAGCTCTCTTCCAAATTCCATCACGTGTACCACAGTCGTCCTCTGTTATTATAACGTCCATTGCCACATCACAAAGTTTACGAGTTAGGTATCCAGCATCCGCCGTCTTAAGGGCTGTATCAGCCAATCCCTTACGAGCTCCGTGGGTAGAAATAAAGTACTCAAGTACGGTTAACCCTTCCCTGAATGAGGAAAGAATCGGTCGCTCAATGATCTCCCCTGAAGGCTTAGCCATCAGTCCGCGGGTACCACACAGCTGACGGACCTGGTTCGGATTACCGCGAGCACCTGAGTCCATCATAACGTAGACCGGATTCACTCCACCTTTTCCACCGTTCGTCTGGAGTTTTTCGAAAACCGCCTTTTTAATTTCATCAGTAGCAACCGTCCAGATATCGATGATCTTATTGTAACGTTCACCTGTCGTGATAATTCCCTTACGGTACTGACCTTCAACCTCATCTATTTTGCCAAACGCATTGGCAACGATATCTGTCTTGGACTCGGGGATAATCATATCATCGATACCGATTGAAATACCGGCCATAGTCGCAACGTCGAAACCGAGCTTCTTTAGCCTGTCCAAAGAAAGTACTGTCTGCTCTGGACCCGAGACCTTGTACGTATTATTGATAATGTTTCCGAGTTCGCTCTTATCTACTTGAAAATTCAAGAAACCCAACTCTTTTGGCCAAATCTGACTGAATCGGATTCTTCCTATCGTAGTCGTAATCATCTTACGATCGCTATTCCCAAAGACCGTTTCACGTCCATAGTCTGGGTTTGGAATACGAATCCAATCATGCGTCTCCCTAACTCCATCCATTTGAGCGAATAGAGCTTCATTATCCGTCGCAGCCAGCGGAATACGTCCAGCATCCTCTTCGACTGTCCCTGGCTCCATCGTCAGATAATACGACCCCAGAATGACATCTTGAGAAGGAGTTAAAATCGGCTTTCCGCTCGATGGAGAAAAAATATTTCCACTCGCCATCATCAGTGTTTTGCATTCAAGAGTAGCCTCCAGTGACAACGGAACGTGTACCGCCATCTGGTCTCCGTCGAAGTCCGCATTGTACGCAGTACAGACCAATGGATGAACACGAATCGCTTCTCCTTCAATCAATACAGGTTCAAAAGCCTGGATGGAAAGTCTGTGCAGTGTGGGTGCACGGTTCAATAAAACCGGGTGCCCCTTGGTCACTTCTTCAAGTATGTCCCAAACTTCTGGCGATTTCTTCTCAATCATGCGACGAGCTCCACGAACGGTATGAACAAACCCAAGTTCCTTCAAACGCCGGATAATGAAAGGTTCGAAAAGCACCAAAGCCATTTTCTTTGGCAAACCACACTGGTGCAGTCGAAGCTCTGGGCCAATAACGATTACCGAACGTCCCGAGTAGTCGACACGCTTGCCGAGAAGATTCTGGCGAAAACGACCTTGCTTACCTTTGAGCATATCACTCAAAGATTTTAGCGGACGGTTTCCAGCTCCAGTCACGGGACGACCATGGCGACCGTTATCAAATAGAGCATCGACCGCCTCCTGGAGCATACGCTTCTCATTGTGGATGATCACATCCGGCGTTTTCAACTGCATCAAATTCTTAAGGCGGTTGTTACGATTTATTACACGACGGTACAGATCGTTCAGGTCCGATGTCGCGAAGCGACCACCCTCCAATGGGACCAAAGGACGTAGATCCGGTGGAACTACTGGTAGAACCTCCTGAACCATCCACTCGGGACGAGAAGATGATTTAATGAATCCCTGAATAACCTTAAGACGTTTCGCTAACTTCTTTTTGATCTGCTTCGACTTAGTGCTCCGCATCGACTCCTGAAGCTCCAGAACAGTGCCCGGCATATCCATCACAGATAGCACTTCGCGTAAGGCTTCCGCACCCATCTTTGCAACAAAGGAATCGTCGCCGTATTCCTCAACCGCTTGAAGGTACTCTTGATCCGTCAAAAGCTGCTTTTCCTCTAGAGGAGTGCGTCCTGGATCAGTGACCATGAAAGCTTCATAGTAAATGACGCGTTCTAGGCTGCGGGCAGTCATATCAAGCAACAAGCCAAGACGAGATGGCATGCTTTTCAAAAACCAGATGTGAGTAACAGGAACCGCGAGTTCGATATGACCCATACGGGAACGACGAACACGAGAAACTGTCACTTCTACTCCGCACCGATCACAAATCACTCCTTTGTACTTAATTCGCTTATACTTGCCACATGCGCATTCGTAATCGCGAACAGGGCCGAAAATTCGTTGGCAAAACAGGCCACCTGGCTCTGGCTTGAAGGTACGATAATTAATCGTTTCTGGGTTCTTGACCTCTCCACGAGACCAGGAACGGACCGTTTCCGGAGAAGCGACGTTAATAGTTACGCAATCGAAGTTCGATTCACGTTCGATACCGAGGGTTTCTTGAGCTTCTTGGCTAGACATTATTTGTTCCTAATTAAACTTTTACTACTTGTACTCCAGTTCGCTTTGACGACCCAGTTTGACATCCAAACCGAGAGACTGTATTTCTTTGATCAGCACATTAAATGACTCTGGCGTTCCTGCCTGTAGAGTCGAATCACCCTTTACGAGGGATTCGTAAATCTTGGTTCGACCTTGAACATCGTCAGATTTGACTGTTAGAAGCTCTTGCAGAGTATAGGCCGCTCCATAGGCTTCGAGAGCCCAGACTTCCATTTCTCCGAAACGCTGGCCACCGTACTGAGCTTTACCGCCCAGTGGTTGCTGAGTAACTAATGAATAAGGACCAACCGCACGAGCATGGATCTTATGAGAAACTAGGTGATTCAGCTTCATCATATAAACCCAGCCTACGACCACTTCCTGATCTAGCTTCTCTCCTGAGCGGCCATCGTAAAGAACGCTCTTACCTGTCGTCGGCAATCCAGCATCCGCCAAGTGCTGCCGAACGGTAACTTCTGGAATACCATCAAAGACTGGCGTCGAAACCTTCATTCCTAGCACCTTACAGGCCCAGCCCATGTGGGTTTCCAAAACCTGTCCGACATTCATTCGGGAAGGAACCCCCAACGGATTTAGACAGATTTGAATCGGAGTGCCATCTGGAAGATAAGGCATGTCTTCCTCTGGAACGATCTTGGCCACAACACCTTTGTTACCGTGACGCCCTGCCATTTTATCACCTACCTTAAGTTTTTCTTTGGTAGCGATATAGACCTTAACCTGTTTTATCACACCTTGTGCAGAATCATCACCAGTTTCAATGTTAGCAGTCTTTCTCTCACGATCGGCTTCCAACTCATCGAACTTACCTTGATAAGAACTGATGATCTCCATAATCTTGATACGAACCGGCGAGGGATCGATTTCTACGTGTTTGGAGACCGCGGCCAGTTTACGAAGAAGTGTTTTCGTAATCTTGCGATTCGCGGGGATGATTATTTCCCCGTTCTGGCCATTGACCACATCCAATGGGATCTTCTCACCCAAAAGAATGTTAGACAGTGCTTCGGTCAATCCCTCGCGGAGTTTATCCATCTGAGTCTTGTATTCCTCATTGATTTGCTTCACCTGACGACGTCGATCAGAGGGGCTCAGACGTTCGCGTTCGTAGTCAATGCGACTCGAAACTTTCACGTCCATTATGATACCTTCAACACCTGAAGGCACAACGAGAGAGGTATCTTTAACATCGGCGGCTTTTTCACCAAAGATGGCACGCAGCAGCTTCTCTTCTGGAGCGAGCTCAGTCTCGCTCTTAGGCGTAATTTTACCCACCAGAATATCACCTGGATGCACTTCAGCCCCTACACGAATAACCCCGTCGTGATTCAGGTTCCGCAGAGCTTCCTCCCCAACGTTTGGAATGTCACGAGTGATTTCTTCCGGTCCGAGCTTGGTGTCTCGAGCAGTTACTTCAAACTCAGCTACGTGGATCGATGTGTAGATATCATCCTTCAGTACTTTTTCAGATATAAGAATAGCATCCTCAAAGTTGTATCCGTTCCAAGGCATGAACGCCACCAGGATATTTCGGCCGAGAGCTAGCTCACCCTGTTGAGTGCAGGGGCCGTCCGCTATGATGTCACCCGCTTTTACTGGCTGACCCTTCGAAACAATCGGTTTCTGGTTAAAGCAGGTGCCCGCATTGGACCGCATGAACTTACGCAGTTCAACTACATGAACACCGCTTGCATCATCCGATACAGGTTTGCTAAAAAAGTGCTCCGGTAAATTTCCATCGTCTGTAATTACAATCTTGTTTGCGTCCACGGAAGCCACGATTCCATCGTGATCTGTCACGCATACCGTCTTCGAGTCACGAGCAACACGCTCTTCGATTCCAGTTCCCACCAATGGGGAATCCGCTTTGAGAAGCGGAACCCCTTGACGTTGCATGTTTGAACCCATGAGGGCTCGGTTAGCATCGTCATGCTCAAGGAAAGGAATCAGCCCTGCCGCAACCGATACGAGCTGCTTAGGAGAAACGTCCATGAAATTGACTTGTTCCTTGTCGACCTCGAGAAATTCTCCGCTTTGACGAACCGTCACTTTGCCAACAAAATTACCTTCGTCGTCAATTTCAGAATTGGCCTGAGCAATGATCTTACCCTCTTCCTGGTCCGCATTAAGATAACGGATTTCCTGTGATACTCTGCCCTTCTCGACTACCCGATATGGGGTTTCGATAAAGCCAAACTCGTTGACGCGGGCAAATGTTGAGAGCGAATTAATAAGACCGATATTGGGTCCCTCAGGCGTCTCAATAGGACAAATACGACCGTAGTGAGAGGGATGCACATCGCGAACTTCGAATCCCGCACGTTCACGGTTCAAACCACCTGGCCCAAGGGCGGATAGACGCCTTTTATGCGTCAGTTCAGCCAATGGATTGATTTGGTCCATAAACTGGGACAGCTGGCTGCGTGCAAAGAAATCGCGAATTACCGTCGTCAGTGCTTTAGGATTAATCAACTTCTGTGGCGTTATCGAATCAACACTTTGATCATAGAGGGTCATGCGCTCCCGCACAAGACGCTCTGTGCGAGAAAGACCGAGACGACACTGGTTGGCGAGAAGTTCACCAACGGTTCGCACACGACGACTTCCCAAGTGATCGATATCATCCAAGTAACCTTCGCCACCTTTGAGCTTAATCAGGTACTTTGTGGCAAGCACAATGTCATCACCTTCCAAAGTTCGCTGCTCGACATCAACATCCATCTCGAGCTTCTGATTTATCTTGTAGCGGCCAACACGTCCAAGGTCGTAGCGCTTGGGATCAAAGAACAGCCGCTTCAACAATGCCTTCGCATTTGCCGTCGTCGGTGGTTCACCCGGGCGAAGACGCTTGTAAATTTCCTTAAGTGCCTCTTCCTCGTTTTGAGTAGTGTCCTTCTTGAGAGCTCTAACGATTGCCCCTTCATCCGATGAAGTGTCTATGATCTTCAGTGCGGGAATGCCATGAGATTCAAATTCTCTTACAATCGCTTTTGTTAACGGCTCAAAAGCACGGGCGATGACCACTCCTTTTTCCGCATCAACAGCATCCTCAACCAAGACATACTGACTGACATTCTCTCTGGACATGGCTTCGCCTATCGGCATCTCCTCGATCGAGTAAAATAAATTGAGAATATCGATGTCCGAGCTGTACCCTACCGCTCTTAATAGAGTTGTAATTAGGAACTTGCGACGACGACGGCGACGGTCGAGATAGACGTAGAGCAGTTCATTATTGTCGAACTGAACTTCCAGCCAGGTACCACGATCGGGAATCACCCGATATGAATGAAGTAGCTTACCGTTAGTATGCGGCGTCACTTCATAGCAAATTCCAGGGGAACGGTGTAATTGGCTAACAACAACGCGCTCGGCCCCATTAATAATGAACGACCCCCGGCTAGTAACCATGGGCATCTCACCCATGTAAATTTCTTCATCCTTTAGGTTGTCTTCTTCACGCAAACGAAGCTTAACGTATAGAGGAACCGAATATGTGATGCCCTCACGGATACACTCAATTTCGGTCGCCTTCGCTTCTCCAATCGTGTAGGAAACAAATTCCAGAATAAGACGCCCATCATAGCTTTCGATGGGGAAGACTTCGCGAAAGACAGCCTCGATACCGTCGTTCTTTCGTTCGAGTATCGGGGTATCCTTCTGCAGAAAATCCAGGTAGGAATTGATCTGAATTTCAATCAGATTTGGTGGACTTAGAGTGTCCTTGAGTTTTCCAAAATTGATGCGGTCGGCCATGACGATTTCTTGCGTGAAAAGCTAGATTAGGTGCGTGATTATGTTGGGAAAACAGTCGAGAAAAGATGGATTCCCGGCTGGCATATAGAGACAGCAAAGACAGGCGCACGAAAACGCACCTGTCTTGCTGTGAAATCTGTTAGAAACAGTACTGAGCAATGTTATTTGAGTTCTACTTTTGCGCCAGCAGCTTCGAGCTTGGATTTGATTTCTTCAGCTTCGTCCTTGGAAGCGGCTTCTTTGACTGTCTTCGGAGCACCCTCAACGAGGTCCTTAGCGTCCTTCAGGCCAAGACCGGTTATCGCACGAACTTCTTTGATCACATTGATCTTCTTAGCGCCGGCCTCGGTTAGGATAACGTCGAATTCAGTCTTTTCTTCGCCGGCTTCAGCGGCTTCTCCTCCACCTACGCCAGGAGCAGCAGCTACGGCTACGGGAGCAGCGGCACTAACGCCCCACTTTTCTTCCAGATCTTTAACGAGTCCGGCAATATCTAGCACGGACTGTTTGCTTAGCCACTCGATTACGTCTTCTTTTTTTAGGTCTGCCATTTTATTTTTGATCGGCTAGTTTGGTAATCCTCTTTTAAGGCCAAATCCGGCCCTAGCCTGTATCTTTAGTTATTTGGTTTTTGTTAGACGAAGGCACCCAAGCCCCCGAAATGATAAAAATTAGTTTCCACCCTCCGCGTCGACTTTAGCCTGAAGAACATTTAGAACGTTCTGTGGTACCGCATTGATAACGAACACCAACTGCTGCCCAGGTTGACTGAGCAAGCCAAGGAGTTGGGCACGAAGCGCTTCGATCGAAGGCAACTTAGAAAGGGCGACTACCTCGTCATTCCCCAGTCGCTGATTGCTGAGAACACCCACCTTGATTTGAATCTTTCCCTCTTTCGCAAAGAATTTAGTCAACACCTTGGCGACACCGGAAGGATTTTTACCTCCAATTACAATTGCATTTTGACCCGTAAGGTGGTCATCAAGCTCAGGGAACCCACGGCCTTTCGCAGCCACTTTGAGTATGTTATTTTTAATTACATGAAATTCAGCCTCTTCTGCTGCAAGTTGTCCCCTTAAACTCGCTATATCAGGAACTGTCGCACGCTCATAGTCAGCAACAAATACGTAATTAGATTTGTCGAGATGAGAATTTACCTCATCCACTAGAAATTGTTTTTCCGGTCTCATTGTGTAACGTTTCTAGTTAAACTTTAGTATTTCGCATATTCGGATCCCGCTATTTTCAAGCCCGGGGTCATCGTGCCTGAAATACTCGCACTTCGAATGTACCGACCTTTGAAGCCTGCTGGCCTAGCTTTACCGATCGCATCCAAAATCGCGTTTACATTTTCAGCGATTTGCTCGCTTGAGAAGGATCGTTTTCCAACGCCTACTCCCAAGGTAGCACTCTTATCCAACTTGAACTCCACTCGACCAGCCATCACTTCCTTTATCGCTTTATCGATATCTGGCGAAACTGTGCCTGCCTTTGGGTTTGGCATCAGGCCTTTTGGACCAAGAACACGGGCGATCTTGCGAACCTCCTTCATGGCATCCGGTGTCGCGACAGCCACATCAAAATCAACCCAGCCTCCTTGGACCTTTTCGATTATGTCTTCCAGTCCCGCTTCCGTCGCTCCTGCAGCTTTTGCTACTTCAACATCGGAAGTGAACGCCAAGACACGTACTGTCTTTCCACTCCCGTGAGGCAACATCACCGTTCCACGAACCATTTCTTCCCCCTTACGTGGATCAACGAGAAGCTTCATCGAAAGCTCCACAGTCTCGTCGAATTTCGCCTTGGGAAATTTCGCCAAAGTTTCGACGGCCTCTTCGACCGTATATTCTTTAGTTAAATCGGCAGCCTCCCGTGCCGCTCGAAAACGTTTAGTCAGTTTAATCATTTATAACTCCTTACAGTTCACACGCCTTTAAGCTCCTGCTTCATGGGTTTTTGTTTAATAAAAATTAGTCGACGACCTCTATACCCATCGATCGGGCCGTTCCTGCAATAATGCGCGACGCCATTTCAGGATCATTCGCATTGAGATCCGCTTTTTTCGTCTCAACAATCTCCAGAATCTGTTTTTTCGTGACCTTACCAACCTTGTCGCGATTCGGTACGCCTGAACCTTTGGCAAGACCAGCTGCCTTCTTCAGCAGCACAGCCGCTGGGGGGGACTTCAAAACAAAGCTGAATGACTTGTCTTGGTAGACTGAAATTACTACTGGAAGAATCGTCCCCGCTTGGGCCTGGGTCTTCGCATTATACTCCTTGCAAAAGGCCATAATGTTGACCCCAGCAGCACCCAGTGCAGGACCCACAGGAGGAGCTGGATTGGCACCGCCAGCAGGCAGTTGTAGACGAATAGTTCCGGTTATTTTCTTTGCCATCTTATGATTCTAGCTAGTTATGCGTTCGACTTGCCAATACTCCAACTCCACTGGCGTGAAACGGCCAAAAATGGAAACGGACACCTTGAGCTTGCCTTTTTCCGGATCAATTTCGTCGATCCGGCCATTAAGATTAAGGAAAGGTCCATCGGTGATTTTTACTTCTTCACCGACTTCGTATTGTATTTTCGGAGTCTCCTTGCCTGAAGCCGCCTCTATCTGGCTCAGGATCGTATCGATCTCCGACTTTTTGAGAGGGGCCGGCCGATCGCCACCCACGAAATTGATGACACCCGCTGTCTCCCGCACAAAATACCAAGGCTTGTTTAGCAATTTGCCATCGTTATCATAAAGCCGCATCCTCACGAAGGCGTATCCAGGATAAAACTTGCGGGTTATCTGAGTCTTTTTGCCATTCTTAACTTCTACAACATTTTCAGTCGGAACGAGTACCTCGAAAACGTAGTCCTCCATTTCCTCCTCGACAATAAACTTGTCCAGGTATCGCTTCACTTTTCCTTCCTGATTTGAGAGTGTCTGGATTACGTACCAGTCCCCGGGGTCTTTTACTCTTGTTTCAGTCATCGCTTCAGAGCTTAGCGCATCCATCCAGTGAAAAGATTCACCACGTTTGCCAAAGAGAAATCCGCCACTGCAATGAAAAGCCCCAGGATGGCGACTGAAATAAGAACGACGATCGTATGATCGCGGAGCTCAGTCCGTGTTGGCCAAGAGGCTTTGTGCAATTCACTCCAGGTTTCGCTGGCGAACAGGCGGATGTTGCGGAAAGGATTTTTCATTAAACGATTTTCGAGAATGGCAGGGCAGGAGGGACTCGAACCCCCAACCAATGGTTTTGGAGACCACTACTCTACCAATTGAGCTACTACCCTATACCTTAAAATCAAAAAAACAGAAGTGCCGAAACCCCATTATGGGGGTTCCGGCAAGAAAAACAAACTGTACCGTTTCGCTTACTCGACGATGTCGGTAATACGACCCGCCCCAATGGTACGGCCTCCTTCACGAATCGCGAAGCGCTGGCCTTTCTCCATCGCTATCGGTTTCGTCAGTGAAACCTCAATCGCAATGTTATCACCAGGCATTACCATCTCAACGCCTTCGGGCAATTCGCATACGCCCGTGACGTCAGTCGTCCGAAAATAGAATTGCGGACGGTATCCATTGAAGAAAGGAGTGTGACGTCCACCTTCGTCCTTCGAAAGAACATAGATCTCTGCTTTGCCCTTCTTGTGAGGAGTGATTGAACCTGGCTGAGCAAGCACTTGACCGCGCTCTATTGCTTCCTTTTCGACACCGCGGAGAAGAATCCCCACGTTGTCTCCTGCTTGCCCTTGATCAAGCATCTTACGGAACATCTCCACACCAGTGACAACTGACTTTTCAGTTTCTTTCAAACCGACGATTTCGACTTCGGAGCCTACTTTGATTACACCACGCTCGATACGTCCTGTTGCCACTGTACCACGTCCCGTAATAGAGAATACGTCTTCGATCGACATTAGGAAAGGCTTGTCGATTTCACGCTCCGGTTCAGGGATGTCGCTGTCGATCGCTTCCATGAGGGCTTGGATGTGTGCCTTTCCCTCTTCCGTTCCCTCAAGCGCCTGCATCGCCGAACCACGAATGATGGTTGTATCATCCCCTGGAAAATCGTACTTGTCGAGGAGCTCACGCACCTCCATTTCCACAAGTTCAAGAAGCTCCTCGTCGTCGATCAGGTCGCACTTGTTTAAGAAAACTACGATCTTAGGTACACCAACCTGGCGGGCCAAGAGAATGTGCTCACGAGTCTGCGGCATCGGTCCGTCAGCAGCACTAACAACCAAGATCGCACCATCCATCTGAGCGGCTCCCGTAATCATATTCTTAACGAAATCGGCGTGACCTGGGCAATCAACGTGTGCATAGTGCCGGCTATCCGACTCGTACTCAACATGTGCCACCGAGATCGTAACAATCTTGGATTCGTCGCGAACAGTACCACCCTTTGCGATGTCTGAGTAGCTTTTCAGCTCTGCGAGGCCTTTGCCTGCTTGCACTGCCAAGATAGAAGTGGTCAGGGTAGTTTTGCCGTGGTCAACGTGTCCAATCGTGCCGACATTGACATGCGGTTTTGTTCTTTCGAAGGTTCCTTTAGCCATTTTTGGTTGTTAGTTGTTTGTGTTAATAAAAATTGAACTTTAAGCTTCCGACACCCCCCAAAATAAAGGTCCTCGCTCGCATGGAGCCCTCGAGCGGATTTGAACCGCCGACCTCATCCTTACCAAGGATGTGCTCTACCAACTGAGCTACAAGGGCCTTTCCAAGTGGTATGTATCGAAAAAAGAAGCAAAAAGATGCCTAAGCCAAAATTTCCCGTCAACTGAAATTTTAATAAATATTCACCCTTCTTCACCGAGCGACTTTCACATGAAAAAAACCGTTGGTCAGCAGGCCTTTAGGAAGCAATTGAAGGACAATTAGGTTACTCAATTGACTGTCGGCCTCTGAGTTTCCAGTGGATTGATCAATAGATGGACGGCCAACCTGGAAGGAATCAACAACTTGAACAATAAATGAGGCGATACCCCAGCTTCCCGGTATTTTCAGGATTTCATCCGCTACATTGTTATAGAACGTCTCTTCAAAAACCGTTGTACCATCCCGCATTCGGACCACTTCAAGTTCCACACCTTCTCTTGCCAGCCTCTGAGTTTTAGCAGCGACTCTTCCGATTTGCCGTGTTGTCCACAGGGGAAAGCCCAGTATCGTTTCTTCGACAGAACCAGCTGAGCTCCACGTGTTTCCAAAAACTGAGACAAACTCTCCATCCTCAGAGCCATAGATTGGTTGGTAATCAACAAAGATCTCCAAATCCGCCTCCACGTAATCGCCTACACGATCGAAGTTGGCGGTATTCCAAGAGGTTGGTTGCATCAGGGGCTTGGGGTCAAACAACTCGATCTGCTGCTGCATTGTTAACGAAAGATCCCCTGAATTTGATCCGATGTAGGCTACTTTAGCAGCCTCTTCTCTCTTCTTCGAGCCCACTTCAACATCTCTGGGTACCAGCAACGCCAGGCTCCAAAAAATGCCAATGTGAAGAATTCCACCAACAGCCACACCAACGATCCATCTGGAAGTTGACCGTCTCATAAATTACCACGATCTAATACATCCGTCACCATCTCTGGATTTTCCGTCGCCCATTGGATATTACGATACCCTGCCGACTCAGCGATTTCCAGTATTGAAGTGAATGTCTGAGCTGATACTGAACCATCGATCCGGATGAGCAAAGCAACGTTTTCAGAAATCTCACCCCGAGTGCGAAGCATCTTCTCCAAGGTCCTCAGTTTGAGGAGACGGTCTTCGAAGTAGATTTGCTCCTCTCCGCTCACCTCGTCCACAGACATTACCTCGAGTCTCTGGGCAACCGAAGACTGAATGTGGTTCGCTCGCGGCAACTCGATACTAATACCCGGAGCAATTACAAAACTGGAGCCGTAAAGCGTAGCGAAGAGGCCGATTACACATAGGTCGAAAAACGGCCAGAAATTAAGGTTCACAGCCTTTGGGACTTCACTCTTCAGATTAAGAGTCAACAGTCTCATTAACGCCCTCCTTTGTTGTTATATCGGCATTAGCTTTGATCTCCACAAAGGACAGTAGAAGTTCGCTACCCAGCCACTCCATCTCCTGAACTATTGAGTGAATTCTCCCGACCAAGAAGTGGTGGCCCAGAATGCACACTGCGCTGAGAGCTAGTCCCGTCGCAGTCGAAATAAGGGCTTGCCACATGCTCCCGCTAAGAAACCCAGCGTTTAGGTAAACCCCTTGCTCCTCGTACTGGGAAAATGCGTCTATCAAACTAACCAGCGTTCCCAAAAGCCCGAAAATCGGGGCTGCGTGCGCTATTGCATACAGAGCTCCAATTCGCCGCCTGATAGGCCCCAACTCCACGACAGCAGCCTCTCTTACGGACTCGCGAATCTCTTCATCGGACTTTCTAAACGACATCAATCCCGCCTTAACCATCGCGGCCGCAGGACCGGGAGTATCCTGGCAAACGGTCAATGCCTCAACTAGTCTGCCTTTCTTGAGCGTATTTTCAATTCCCGCCAGGAACTCTCGTGACCGAATTTGGTTTCGGTGCAGGAAAAGTACCCTTTCAATAAATACAGCCAAGGCAGCAAGGCTCATTAAGAACATGGGCCACATAACGATGCCACCTTGCTGAAATTTATCAAACAACTCTATGTGTATCGAATCTATGGTAGCGAAATACATAAACCTAATTTACTGAACACTAGCAACTGGAGAACGTCCTCTCAATTGCTCTATCCGAGCTCTCGCAAGTTCGGAGCCAACCAGCCCAAGCAGTTCGATTTTCTCGTAGAATTCAACAGCTATATCCAGGTTCGATTCATTCTCAAATATCTCCGCCAACTCAAACATCGATCTCGAAAGCCAGTACCTACCCTTTTTACCAAGGCTCTGTATACCTTCTTCCTTCAGAACGAACAGGTCATACAGATCCCAATAGGCTGCTTTCGCCTTTAACTTCTCACCTTGGGTCTCCCAGGCAGTTCCAATCTTGTAGCCGGCCTCCACTCTAAGTTCGATGGGCACGTTCGGGAGATCCATCAGCAATTCCAGTCTCGAAATACCCGCTTCGAATTTACTCGGATCCTCGCTGGCTCTGGCAATCAGGGTATCCGCGAGGGAAATTTGCGCCCAATAACGATCCGGCCGATCGCGGTAGGTGTTTTCCAAGGACTCGTAAACAACCTCCGCCGTTTCGAACTTATTGAGCCGGCGAGCTAAATTTCCTTGCTTCAATCTAGCATAATACACCAAATCCGACTCCGGATAGTCCCGGGTAATCCTGTCCAGCAACTCCAAAGCCTGATTCAGGTACTCACCCTGTCCTCGCTTTTCTGCATTCAGAGCAATTTCGTATAGAGCGAGCGGGGCGAACTTGCTTTGAGGATTATCCGCAACCAGAACATTAAGCAACTGCGAGGATTCAACCACAAGGTCCTGGTCCGCCAGATGCCGTGCTTCTACGAGGTAGGATCTTTCGGCCGACTCGGAACCACCAAACTCGTTGCGAACTCGTGCCAAAATAGCCAGTCCCTCCTTAATTTGGTCCGATTTCAAAAGCGATTCTGCTAGCGTAAGCAGGGCATCGGACTCAACCTGATTGACGAATTCCGTGTACTCCACGTCTTCAAGTAGGTCCCCCAAAACCGCTGTCAGCCGATCTACCCAAGTTTGCGTCTCTCCGTACAATCCGGACTCGTAGGAGAGTTTCGAACCGAGCCAGAGCATCTTCATCTGCAGACTCAAACTCAGTCCTTCAAGGCTGACGAAGGAGTTTATCCTCTGATAGGCTTCTATGGATTCCTGACGCAGCCGCATTTGCTTAATGAGCATCCATTCCGCTTGCCAGATCTCCACCGGTGACGATTTTCTACTAAGTTCAGGATTGTCTAGTACTCGCTTCGCTTCATCGAAATCGTTGGCATTCAAGTGCGAAAGCACGAGTTGGAAAAAAATCTGGCTGAATTCTTGTTCCTCCAAATCTCCTTCCAGAGCGACCCTGTAGGCGTCTGCAGCATCTGAAAAATCTCCCTCGTTATCCGCCTGGTCTCCCGCCCTAAAATAACAGTCCGCAATCAGTATGTTCAGCCTATCAACATCCAACTTATCTGCGAATCTTGATTTCAACTGAGTAAGAAAGCTCGCAGCCGTCCTGAACCGATTCCGTTTCCAGGCGGAAGAGGCCAACAATGTGAGCATTCCTTGGTTGTATTCTGAATCTGGGTATAGATCAGCAATTCTTTTCCCGTCGTCCTCTAATCTTGTATGATCCTCATTCTGAAACCCATCGATACTACGGTAGTAAAGCGCCTCAGCTGTCAGTGGATGCCCTTGTGAAGTGGTAATAATCTCGTCAAGCGTCTCACGCATAATTTGCTTAATTCCATCAGGACCATTCAAGCCTTCTGACACTAGATTTTGCAGGGCGATGCGCCGGAGCTTCAAATCACCTCCTTCGATAGCCAAACTCTTAGCCGCATTTTGACCGAGGCTTGAGTCCAACCCAGCAATAAGAATCTGGAGAAGCTGCATGCCGTCTTTAATTTCAGCGTACGTTTCCGGAATTTCAGAAATGGCATTACTCAATACTTCTATTGCTTCGTCAGCTCTGTTATCATTTTGAAGCGACACTGCTAGGAGTTGAGCATACCTAAAACCGGTTTCGGAGCCTCGAGACCGTTCATAGGCTACCTCTAGATCCTCCACAGACAACTGATCGCTTGCAAACTCTAATTGAAAGCGAAAGGTTAGAAATCCGATCTGTGCATACAAGGAAGGAGCCGTGCGTTGAGCAACATTCGCAGCCTCTTCAAACTCAATCTCAGATCCGTCGTAGTCACCCGAATTGAGATCGAGCCAGCCGCGGATCAACGCCAACCAAGCGAGCTCACCGCCCTCTAGAGCCGATGACTGGACAGATTCCAGATATCGGGAGGTAGACGATGCGTCTTTGCGGGACAATGCTATGAGCGCTTTGCGAAGATCCACCGAACTAGTGTTTAATGGTTCTTGACCAATTTCTTCCAGGGCAGCATCCGCATCAGATAAGCGATCTGTTGCCAGCATGGCATCTACTCTAATCAACCGTAGCTTATTACGCAAATTTTGGTCAGTGATTCTCTGGTCTTGCACGGCGGTACGTGCATATTCAGAAGCCAGTTCGTAGAGACCCGCCTCCAAGGCTCTCTCGGCACTTTCCGCTTTCCAGAACACATCCCCAACACGGGAAAGCCCACTCGAGGTATTGTTTGATAGCGGAATTTGGTTCGTTTGACCTCTCAAGCCATGGAGAACGAGCAACCAGGCAAAACAAAAGACAAGTGATCGGAAACTATGGATCGATCGGATCATGGGGCTTTAGATTCGAGAATTTCTTTCAGGTTCGAAAACACATCGAATTGAGGAATCCAGCAAACATTGAAACCAACTAGATATGGCGCGAATCCGCTTCGTTTTTTTCCGTATACCCAGAATCCTGACGCTCGTGATTAACCTTGTTTTTAGCAATGTAGGCGTTGAATACGTCATCCGCTGTCATTCCCAAAGTCTGGGCGAGGGATACCAGAAAGTGGAACAGATCAACGACTTCCACCTTCGCGTTTTGATGGTCGAATTCCTGGTACTTCGCCCACCATTTCCAGGGCACAGAATCCGTCAATTCAGCAAGTTCCTGCTGCATCGCCCGAGTGTAATTCAAAATCCACTTAGTCTTTTCATCGTCGTCGATGTCCCTGAGGTTCACCCCTATTCGGGAGTTCAGTTCTTCCTGCATTTCAAATATTTGCGTGAGCTTGTCCATTATTCGACCGCTAGCTTCCATTGTCCTATCAGGCAAGCCAATAGGCCAAAGATCTAAGCCACAATTTCAATCCAAAGGGCTGAAACGATCCATTTACTGAGGACTAACTAACTCAATCTCGAACGAATAAAGATTGAATAATCCCCTATATTCGTAAAGTACCCATCTTTCGTGGCGAAAACGAATGACCCTTCACGACGCAGGGATACGCCGCCGAAATTAGGAAATACCTAAGCTCGATTGACGCTTAAATTCCGATCGACGTAAATGATACAACAATGTCCGAAAACGAAGAAATAAACGATGGCAAGAAAGAAGGCGAGGTGCAAGAAACTAAGGATCAAGGAGTTACAAGAAGCTCCTCTGAATCGCCAAAAAGCGACAAGCCTTCCCAGCCATCCCCCAGAAAAGCAACCATCATGTATGGAACTCGAAAACGCCGGCCAGGCGCCCAAACACCGTCGGCCGCCAAAACCTTGGATCAAATCCGTGGAGCTTACGACGATGACGATATCATCGAAATCGACGAACTCCCTACCAGATCGACAGCTCCAGCGGCTCTTGTTGAGAACGACCGACCGAACGAACGCAAACGACGCGAGCAACCTGAGCCGAGAAATGAACCCGCACGGGACGATTCTTTATCCGCGGAGAATACACTTTCCCCATTTTCTGAATTTGAGGCCTATCCAACAGATGCAGAGGATTCTGATACAAGCCAGGAGTCCAGCCGACCAAGGCGATTTGCTGCAGTAGATGAGTCCAAGCGGACCGGCTCACGCCAGATCGAAGAGTTCAGCCCATCGAAGGACGGCAAACGAGCTGCACCTGAAAAGAGGGTTCCCTACAAAGATCGGATTTCAGATGCTCCCGTTCCTAACGAGAAAAGGGGTTTCTTTGCTTGGCTAAAATCTCTTTTTGCTAGCGAGCCTAATCAGCCGCAAAAAAGGCGAAAAGGCCGACCGAATAACCGCAAACCCAACCAAAAACGTCGCGGTGGACAAAACCGCCGTAGAGGCGACCGCCCGCAAAGGGAAGGTTCCAGTGGAGGGCAAGAAAGTCGTCGTCCACGTCGAAACCGGCGTCCTCGGGGCGAAGGCGAGAATAGCGAAGGCAACCGACAGGGCGGTAACCGCCAAAGACGACGCAGGCGTCCGCAGGGTGAACGAAGAAAAACACCTTCTGAATAGGCAGAAAATTCGAACCCCGCTCCCCAATCCAAGGAGCGGGGTTTTCCTTACCTTGCACTTGCTCTTATCACTAAGCTCTTTCTTAATTCCAAAAATCGAGTCTTCGAATGACATCATCCCCAATGAGCGAACCCATACACACCGGAACTGACTTCTACGCAAACGCGCTCGAATCTCCGCTCAATAGTCAAACCGAGTCTGTGCTTCGGCCCCACTCATTCGAAGACTTCGTCGGACAGTCCAAAACCATCGAGCGCCTCAAAATCATGTCAGGCGCCGCTCGAAAACGCAACGAGCCATTAAATCACCTCTTGCTCAGCGGCCCTCCTGGTCTCGGCAAGACCAGCTTGTCATTCATCCTTGGTGCGGAAATGGGTACCAATGTTAAGATTACCTCAGGTCCCGTAATTGAAAAGGCCAGCGATCTCGCGGGAATGCTTACAAATTTGCAGGAAGGCGACATCCTCTTCATCGATGAGATTCATAGACTACCAAAAACCGTAGAGGAGTACCTGTATTCAGCGATGGAGGACTACCGCATCGACATCATGATCGACCAAGGCCCTAACGCCCGATCCGTTAGGCTTAACATACCCAAGTTCACGTTGGTAGGGGCCACCACGCGCAGCGGTCTCCTCACAGCCCCACTTCGGAGTCGCTTCACTCTCCAGACGCGACTCGACTACTACAATACGGCCCAGCTATTGAGTATCGTGAACCGAAGCTGCGATCTTCTAAACATCACCGTAGAGGGTGAGGGGAGTGCCGAAATCGCTAGCCGCTCGAGAGGGACGCCACGAATCGCCAATAACCTTGTGTATTTTGTTCGAGACTACGCAGAAGAAAAAGGTGAAGGGGTGATTACCCGGGACATCGCTAGCAAAGCGCTCGGATTGCTCGAGATAGATCGACATGGCTTGGACGAAATGGACAAGCGGATCCTAACTTCGATTGCCAAGACCTACAAGGGTGGTCCCGTTGGATTGAGCACCATTGCCGTCGCTGTAGGGGAGGAACGAGACACTTTGGAAGAAGTTCATGAACCCTATCTAATCCAGAATGGGTTTCTGCAAAGGACTCCACAGGGAAGAATTATCACGGGTAAAGGCTATAAGGCAATTGGGCTAGAGGACAAGTCGGTTCCCAATACACCAAATCTACTTTAAACTTAGCAGGATTACGCCTTGCATTAATCACAACGACATCTTTCAATGACGTCATATTTGGGGAACCGCTTCTAATGGTGCGTTTTCAAGCAGTAATGATGGAGGCGCCAGCTGTCTGCTCTGCATATCTAGAAAAGGCGCTTTTTCAAAAATGGATATATATGTAGGCAATCTGTCATTCGATGCATCGGAAGATGATGTTCGTGGAGCGTTCGCAACCTTCGGTACAGTCGAATCTGTAAAAATGATCATGGATCGCGAAACCGGAAGACCACGTGGATTCGCATTTGTAAACATGACGGAATCGGACGAAGCGAATACCGCGATCGAATCGCTAAACGGAAGTGAACTATTGGGTCGCGAACTCCGAGTTCGCGAAGCAACTCCTAGACCGGAACGTCCACGCGGGGGCGGAGGCTATCGCGGCGGCGGAGACTACGGTGGCAGTGGATACGGCGGTGGCAGTGGCTACGGCGGCAGTGGTAGCGGTGGCTATCGCGGCGGTGGTGGCGGTGGTAAGGGATCCCGAAGGGGAGATCGACGCCAGCAACGCGACGGCTTTTAAATCTGGAAAGCTAACGATAAAATTTTCTACCCGCTCTTTTTTAAGGGCGGGTTTTTTATAGTCCCATCCACTGGTAGGGCGGTTCAAAACAAATCCCTTCCTTTGCCACTCGAGAAATAACCCGACGACGTTAATTTCTATTCCTCTTTAGTCTCAATCACTTTCAACTCGACCGTCTTAACCCCAACAGATCCGACGTGAGTATTCACTTTGCCCACGTCGCCATCTAAATTCATCCAAAAGTAGTTTGCCGCACCCCGACTCAAAGCAAAGTGTGCTTTATCAAAGCCTTGCTTCACCGCATCCAGGCTGAACCTCGTGGTCAAAAGCAGCTTCTTTGCTCCTATTTTACGCAGTAACTACCAATCGAATGCGGACAGAATCATAAAATACCGCTCATTCTGAAGCATTTCTTGCAGCTCAAATTGGTCCTGAGTTCTCAAGACTTTTCTCCTAAAGGCTAGATCAAATCCTATAATTGCCGCGTTACTTTGCCCAATGTAATATACTCTCCTCCTTCAACGGCAGAGCCGGGTACCTCATCGAGAAGGGAGTCGGATGATGCATCGCCTTCTTCACTTGTCTCTTCCTCGATGTCGGTCGGAAGAAGCTTGTCGAAGTCAGCTTGCATATGAGTCACTCCACAATTCACGATTATCAGAAGGTTACCCTCCTCCTTAGCCTGTGTCGGGAAGTCGCCTTTAGACCTGAGCTGCTCAGCCAAATTCTCAGGCATTTCGATGAAGGGGACGTCGCTTAATTACTTATGGCTAATTTACCCACCAATCTTTTTACCCTGAATAAGTCGATACGTCTCCGGGACAAGCCCTTCATCCGTCTATTTCGACTCGAGGTAATTCTATTCGGTAAAGGAATCCACAAGTACAGAAGCTCTCCTCTTCACAACTAAAAAATCAAAGCTCAGAAAAGCAGAGCCAAAAACTAGAGATGCCTTAAATCAGAGATATCAGCTCTCAATTTTCTTTCATGTGGCATAAAATAAAAGACCTAAACTGGATGGCAGCGGTGACGACCTAGATCAGTTTGACCAGATTAGACCCCCGCGAAAAGCAATCAATAAACGTGACCCACCATGACCCTCTTACTCGGCCTAAGCAGCTTGGCAGCTCTCTAAACAAAGTTGAGGCAATCATCGAATGCGACCGAGGTTCGAGGAGAATCCGAAATTATTCCTCGAGCCCGATTTTTTCGAGAATTCGCTGCAGGTCGTCATTCCCCGTGTATTCGACGACGATTTTGCCCTTCTTCGGGTGATGCTTTAAAGAGACGTTTGAACTCAGATACGCCATCAAGCGCTTTTCAATATCTTCAACCGCGGCCAGCTCTACTTCAGAAATGTCACGGGTCGCACTCGACTTGAATTTACTCGATTTGCCCATCGATTGAACGAGATCCTCGGAGCCACGTACACTAACGCCCTCTTCAATGATTCTCCGGGCTAGCAGCGATTGCTCCTGCTTGCTTTCGAGGCTTAGAAGCACTTTTGCGTGGCCTGTTGATAGCATCTGAGATGAGAGATACCCGCGAACCTCTTCCGGTAAAGAGAGCAAACGAAGCGAATTCGCAATAGTTGCCCGCCCTCTTCCAACACGCTCTGCTACCTGTTCTTGAGTTAAGTCAAAATCCCGGACCAAACTAGCAAAGCCCATAGCCTCTTCTATGGGATTCAGATTCTCGCGCTGCAAATTCTCGATCAAGGCCATCGAAGCTGCGGACGAATCCCCCGCCTCCAGAATCCTGGCCGGAATTGACTTGAGTTTCAGCAGCTGAAACGCTCTCCAACGACGTTCGCCAGCAATCAATTGATAAAATCCATTTACCTCCCGGACCACAATCGGTTGAATCAACCCCTCACTCTGAATACTCTCCGCGAGATCCACCAACTGGCTCTTTTCGAACTCTTTCCGTGGCTGGTAAGGATTAGGTTCGATTTTCCCTATCGGCAATTCCAAGTAGTCTGGTCTGGCTCCCTCCACGGCAAACCCTTTTTTCGTAGCCGGCTTGGCCTTTGTGGTCCTTGCTGAGGATTTCGCTGCCGCAGTAGCGACCTTCTTCGCGACTGTTTTTTTTGCCGCAGGACCAGAATTTCCGGATCCTCCGGAGATGAGGCCCGCAAGGCCTTTACCGAGTCGAGATTTAGGTTTCGCCATGAGCTAAAGAAAATTTACTGGTGGGGTATGAACAGCGTTCGGCCAACCTGCAAGTATTTGGGGTGGGAAATCTCATTGGCATTTTGGATCCAATCCCTAGTCGAGCCAAATTTGGCGGCGATCCCAGAAATCGTTTCCCCACTACGCACCGTGTAGGTTGTTCCTGTCTTGGGGAAATTGTCGTGAAACGAGGTTAAAACATCTGGATCTGGTTTAACCGGTGGAGGAGGTAACCCACCGATGCTATTTTTGACGCTATCCGCGAAGCTCTTTATCTGTTCGGTCACCTGCAAAACGATCTCGCTTTTCATCTTTTCGTCCCTCAGTTCCAATGAGGTAACTGCCTTGGCAATGGCTTGATTCAACTGCACAACCGTCGCGAGCTGACTCATGCTGCTGTCTATACGCGTCTCGTAAGAACCGACTTGCTGCCGAAGTTGATTGTTCTCTCTGCGTATATTATCAACCTCGACTCGCATCGATCTAATCGATTCCTCTAGTATCCGAATATCTTCAACCAAGTTAGCCACCTGATACGCCAAATTACTGGTCTGGGCGAAAACAGATACCTGTCCAAAAAGCAGACTTAGGAATCCAGCCCAGGCAATTCGTGCTAGTTTGCAATTAACAACTCCGCCCATTTTGGAATGGTGGAAAAAATGAGTCCGGAAAACAAGCTTCAACCCAAGTCTAAATGGGAAACAATTGTTAAGCTGCCTTAAAAAATCTGCCTTGAGACCAAACTCGCCATTTCCACGGATTCCAGAACGGTCCCCACAGGCAGCTCAAAACCTCGAACAAAACTGGCCGCGTCGAGCATTTTCCCACCTGGTCGCTGTAATTTCTTGAGGTACAATGTGCCTGTCCCGCAGGCCACTGCCAATCCTTCCGACTCCAAACTGATCACCTGACCCGCAGAAGCCTCAAGTTCTAGTGCGTCGTGGTCGGCTAAGCCGACTTTTATAAACGAGTCGCCATATCTGAATCGGGCTCCTGGCCAGGGAAAAAGAGCATTAACTCTTTTGGCAACTTCCTCCGCAGGGCGTCTAAAATCGATTCCTCCATCTGCTTTAGTCAACTTTCGCACATAGGAGACACTGTTTTCGTCCTGCGGATTTGGTATCGCTCCGTCCGAAAAAACGAGGGGCAAACACCTTTCCAACAAAGGCAGGCATGCCCAGGAAAGTTTGGTTTCCAAGGTCAAGGCCGTATCCAAACTTTCGATTTTAACTTTTTCAACATCGAGAACAGGCCCTGCATCCATTTCTTTGACGACTTTCATAAAACTTACCCCAGTTTCTAGGTCACCAGAAGCAATAGCGGATTGAATGGGAGAAGCTCCACGATATCTGGGAAGTATCGAAGTGTGCAGATTCCAAATTCCCAGAGGAGGTGTATCAACCAATGCTTGGGGCAATAAGTGACCATAAGCCATAACAAGGATCGTATCTGCGTTGAGCGCCTCTATTTCAGCCCTCACCGATTGATCCAAGCGATACGGTTGAAAAACGGGGACACCATTCTCCCGTGCCCACAATTTGATGGCATTACCCTCTATCCGTTTTCCTCTCCCTCTGGGTTTATCGGGTTGGGTGTACACTGCTGACAAACCAATGCTTCCACAACTCCGGCCCAAAATAGCGTTCAAAGCAGGTAGTGCTATTGAATCCGATCCCATGAATATTAGCTTTTGCCTCATGCTTTTATTCAACCCGACCCTGATCCAAAACAACTCGTCAATCTGTAAGCGATATCCACTTAATCAGTCTTCACATACGGATTCTTCTTGTTCACAAGATCAAATACTACAGGACAACCCTCAAGTTTAAACGCATCAACTATCGCCGCTTGCATGTAACGCTTGTAGGAATCGTTTAACTTTTTGGCCTGGTTGCAAAACACCTTTATCCGATAAGGGCGATTCGCGATATGTACTGCATAATATATACGAAAGCGACGACCATCGACTTTTGGTGCCGGCATCCGTTCTGCTAATTTATAAAGCAAATCATTCAATCTACCCGTGGAAATCTTTTTTTCCGTGCGTTTGTCCATCTGACGGGCATCGTAAAGCATCTTTTCAATATCGATGTTTTCCAGAGCCGATACAAATCTTATCGGGGAGCCCGGTGTAAAGAAGATCTCCCTACGAAGTCCTTTCTCGAAAGCCTTTCTGAATTCAATCTCGGTTTCAAACCCGTCTATTTCGCCCTTCTCCCAGGCCCCTAAAGCCAAATCCCATTTGTTGACAACAATAACGATTGGCTTGTTAAGCTTAGATGCCTCACCCGCAATCGCTTTGTCTTGATGGGTAGGGCCTTCCTTCGCATCGAGCACCATAAATACAACGTCCACATCTCGAATCGCATCAATAGAACGAACTCGTGAGAAATATTCCACCGATGAGCTGAGCTTGGTTTTCTTTCGAATTCCTGCGGTGTCGGTCAGGATAAAATGCCAGTCTTCACCACGCTTAGACCTCCAGGTGAAAGGCGTTTCAATAGAATCTCGAGTCGTACCAGGAATGTCGCTTACGATGAACCGTTCTGACTTGACGAGACAATTGCTCAGAGAGGACTTTCCGACATTTGGGCGACCAATAAAACAAACTCGAATCTTTTTCCGGCCATCGTCTAATCTGGGTTCGGGAGGTCCCGCGATTTCATTACGTTTCGCTAACACAAGAGAACGTAAACTCGAGATACCCCTGTCATGCTCAGCCGAAACAAGGTATGGTTGACCAAGGCCAAGGGAGAAGAACTCGTTTATCTCGATCTCTGTGTCCGCCTTATCGACTTTATTGACGACCAGTCCTACCGGTTTTTTATTCCGGCGCAGGATTTCAGCCATTTCCAAGTCCAGGGGAACCAGACCCTCTCGGCCGTCCACAACCATCAAAACGTAGTCCGCCGTATCGATTGAAAATGCGATCTGGCCTTCAACCGCATCAACCAGCTGCTCAGGTGTATCGCTCATCCCCGGCACTAGACCCATCCCACCCGTATCCATCAACGAATAGCCGTCTTCATCAATATCGTAAGTCAAAATATCTCGGGTCACTCCCGGCATATCATGAACAATGGATACACGTCTCCCAATCATCCGGTTGAAAAGTCGGCTTTTACCAACATTCGGACGTCCGACGATCGCGACAGTAAAGTGTGATGACATAATATATATTTTATGTATGCAAACCAGCTAGTAGAGACTTCTACTAGTTGCTGCCCTTAAATCTTCTAGATCGAATCGCTCGCTACAACCGTTCTCGTTGCACCTAAAGACGCGACGAAGCACTCGATTCGGTTGCAAGCCTCCAATAGGTCATCATAGCCTGATGCAAAACTGCAACGTGCAAATCCTTCCCCAAATTCGCCAAACGCACTACCCGGAACCATGGCCACCTTCTCTTTTTCCAAAAGCTGCTTGGCGAATTCGACTGATGAAAGTCCTGTCGATTCGATGTTTGGGAAAGCGTAAAACGTCGCCTGAGGCAAATGACAAGTAAGCCCCATCTCATTGAATCTACGAACGACCATATCTCGACGACGAAGATATTGTTGCTTCATTTTTTGAACACTGTCGTGCCCATTTCGCAACGCCTCTACCGCCGCGTCTTGGGCGATTATAGACGCACACATCATCGAGTACTGATGCACCTTCATCATTGCTTCAATCATAACCGCGGGAGCGCAAGCATAACCCAAGCGCCACCCGGTCATCGCCCAAGCCTTGGAGCAACCGTGAAGGAAAATCGTTCGCTCCTTCATCCCCGGAAAATTCACTATACTTAAATGCTCACCGTCGTAGGTGAGTTCCGCGTAAATCTCATCGCTGATTACAACAAGGTCTTTTTCCACTGCAAATCGGGCGATCTCTTCGAGTTCGTCTCGCTCAGCAACACCACCCGTCGGATTGCAAGGTAAATTAATGATCAGGGCCTTGCATCCAGGCACCCACGATTTTTTCACCTCCGCTGCCTTTATCGTAAAGGCGGACTCCGCGTCCGTCTTGATCGGAATACCAATCCCATGGGCCAGCATTACCGTCGGATGATAAGACACAAAGCAGGGGTCCTGGTAGAGAACCTTGTCTCCCGGATTAAGGATGGCTCGCAACGCGATATCCATCGCTTCAGAAACACCAACGGTTACAATAACTTCGTTCTTCGGATCGTATTGAATATTAAAATACTTATCTATATATTCTGAAATTGCCCGACGCAACTCGAGCGTCCCGAGATTTGACGTATAAAAAGTACGACCCTTTTCAATCGAGTAAATCGCAGCCTCTCTGATATGCCAAGGTGTCGTAAAGTCAGGCTCGCCAATTCCAAGGGAAATCACGTCCTCCATTCCCGCGACAAGCTCAAAGAAATCTCGGATACCCGAACGAGGAAGTCCGGTGACATGATCGGCTACAAAACGGTTTTCTGAGTTTTCCACGAATAAATTGAGTTTACGCTAGGTCAAAGGGGACCCAAAGGATCGAAAACCCATGGACCCATCCAAAGTTTTTATGGCTAGCAGCGGTTCTACGGCGAAACATCCAATCGCTCCTTGTCCTCTTTGGGCTGCTCAATCAGGAAGCCTTGCTCTTTGTACGCTCTCAGCATGAAGTGCGTCGCCGTTGAAACAATCCCTTCAATCGTAGATAGCCGTTCCGAGACAAACGAGGCCACTTTGTGAAGTGTAGATTGTCGCACGACTACGAGAAGATCATAGGATCCCGACATCAAGTAACAGGATTCCACTTCATCAAATCGAGCTATTCTTTGAGCCAAACGATTGAACCCACCCTCTCTCTCTGGGGTGATTTTTACCTCAATCACCCCACGAACGGTCATCTCCGCATCTGCCTCTGGATTCAAAACCGGGATCCAGCCCAGAAAAACGCCTTTTCCCTTCAAGGTTGATAGCTGTTCCTTCACGCGTTCTTCGGACATGCCAAGAATTTCAGCCATCTGGCTCTCGTTCAAACGCTCTCCTTCAGTAAGAAGCTTTAATACCTCGTTCATGATGGCCGACAAAATGCACGCTCCTGACATAATATCCAGCCGTAAATCGAATCACGCCCATCGAAAGCTTTACGACTTGAAACAAACTTCCTAATATCTTCGTCCATGTTTGAAAGCCTAACCGACAAATTGTCTCACGCCATGCACCAACTTCGCGGTACGGCGAAGCTGAGCGAGGAAAATATGTCAGAAGCTCTGAAGGATGTGCGCGCCGCCCTCCTTTCCGCCGACGTCCACTTCAAAGTCGCGCGGGAGTTTATTGAAACGGTTAAGGAAAAGTGCGTCGGACAAGAAGTCCTGAAGTCGGTTACTCCGGCCCAACAGATCATCAAGATCATCAACGACGAGTTGGTTAAACTCTTGGGTGAGGGTGAAACTGGGCTGTCAACCAATCGGCCCCTAAAAATATTGATGGTGGGTCTGCAGGGAGGGGGAAAGACAACCACCTCTGCCAAGATCGCGAAGTTTCTCAAAAAAGACGGTTACAATCCTCTTTTGGTTGCCTGCGACATCTATCGTCCCGCTGCGATCGACCAGCTTGAATCCATCGGTGAACAGATCGGTGTCCCTGTATTTTCAGATAGATCGTCGCCTGACGTTCCTCTCATTGGCGAAAACGCACTAAAGCAGAGCCAAATTGAAGGACGTGACCTGATCATTTTCGATACCGCGGGACGGCTCCAAATTGACGCCCCACTGATCGAGGAAATAAAGGAACTCAAACGACGCATTCAACCCGAAGAAGTCATTCTGGTTGCGGATGGAGCGATCGGTCAGGAAGCAGTTAATGTGGCCGAGTCTTTCCACAAAGCAGTCGAACTAACAGGGATCGCCATGACAAAACTCGATGGAGATGCCCGAGGTGGTGCGGCTCTATCAATGAAGCAAATCACCAACGTTCCGATCAAATTTGCAGGTACCGGTGAGAAACTGGAGGACTTCGATCTTTTCCATGCCGATCGGATGGCTTCAAGGATTCTCGGGATGGGCGACGTGGTTTCGCTCGTCGAAAAGGCGCAAGAATCGATCGACGAGAGAGAGGCGGAGAGAATGGCCGACCGCATGATGGCTGCCGATTTTAATTTCGAAGATATGCTCAACCAGCTCAGCCAAGTCAAAAAACTGGGATCAATGCAGTCAATTATGGGAATGTTGCCAAGTATCAGTGGAATGAAAGTGGAAGACAAAGCGGAAAATCAGATGAAGCAGTCCGAAGCAATCATTCTCTCCATGACGCTACAAGAACGTCGCTCGCCTAATGTGCTCAACGCAAGCCGCCGCAATCGTATCGCGAAAGGTTCCGGAGTCAAAATCAGCCAGGTCAATCAGCTCATTAAGCAGCACATGCAGATGAAGAAGATGATGAAAAAGCTTAACGGGGGCGGAAAAATGAAGAAACTGATGAAGCAAATGAAATCTCAAGGCCTTGACCCTTCTCAATTGGCCGGTGGCAACCTGGGTAGTGGGCTGGGGGGCTTTAAAGGAAAGCTTCCCTTTTAAAAGCCAGCTCAATTGGTTCGGCTGAAGCAAAAGAGTAGGAAGAATAAAATCTGCTCTTTGCCTTTTACGCGACTTTGAACCTATTTCTGGTTTTGCAGCGCCTCTATTTCCTTCTGCTGCTTCTCCCTTTTGGCTCTAGAGCTTTGAAGCGAGCTAATCAGCTTATCAAAGGCTCCTGCTATCTGTCCGGCATTGAAATTCGCCGGACGTCCAGGATCTCCCGCGGAAACGGGCCGGTCATAATGGCCCGACATGAATTCTTGGTCATTCCTCATCGTCACCATCATTTCGTGGGCCGCATCAGGATCAAGGTCAGCGATTCTTTCGAGCCGGCGTCTTGGTTTAGGATCTAAGACTTCCATGAGTTCCCTCTGCAGCTTGATATCATCCCCACCGACGTTTAATGTCTTCAGTGTTACCAATTCCATCTCTTCCGAGTTTAGATGAGCGGGCAGGCCCTCATTCATCTTCTCGTTTTGAGCTTTCGACTCTTTATATAGCCTCTTGATCTCCGTTTCGTCGAAAATGGTCGTCCTACTAATCTTCACCTTATCGATCGAAGCCGGCTCAACCCTCCTCTCAGCATTGGCCTCCTTTGTCTCCCCGATTCTTAGCTTGGCAGCTTCATCAGCTAACCCCAGAGGGCCGACAACGAGACTTAATCCTAAAAAAGTGAAAAACAGAAGTGATCGAAAGGTCATAAGAAAAGAAGCTACATTCCCGATACCCTAGACCGTTTTACAACTATGGCGAAACAAAAATCATATGTTTTGCAGCTTTGTTCTTACCTGCTCCAACTTAATTAGATCCTTCATCCCAGGACATTTCTCTACCCCACTGTTCAAATCGACCTGCTTCGTTCCTGTTTTCTCAATGGCTTCGCGGACATTGCCCGGATTCAACCCACCCGCCAGAACCCAGTTCTTATTGGGGGACTTCCTCGACACTTGTTCGAAACCTTCCCAATCGCTAACTTTGCCTGTTCCACCGAAAGCACTCTTATGGTAGGTGTCCCAAAGAAACGTATTCGCGTAAGGGAGAAGGTTTTCATCAAATTCCTCCTCTGGACCCACTTTTTGGGCTAACCAAAGCTTTTCCGGAGTCACTTGCCTTGACCATTCCTCGATCTGCTGCCGATAAGGCCCTATCAATGGAAAGTGGATCTGATAGTAATCGAATCCTGCCTGCAGGAGAGCATTGAGCTGGTCCGAATCAGGTAAAACCGTTACCGCCACTTTTGGCAAATCCGGCAATTCTGATTGAAACGTTTCGTACGCACTCAGCGTGAGAAATCGGGGAGATCTAGGATAGAAAATAAATCCAAGGAAGTCCACCCCCATTGCAGCCGCATTTTTCGCATCACTCAGTCGCGTCAAACCGCAAACTTTGACTTTTACACCTCCTATCATCCGCTCACCCGACAAATTGGTTAATCTTCTCGATCACATAGTCAACTTCCTCATCCCATAATTCAGGGACGATTGGCAGACTCAGACAATTGCGAGCCAGATTCTCCGAAATAGGAAAATCTCCTTCTCTGTAACCTAAATAGGAAAAACAGGGCTGCAGATGCAACGGATAGGGGTACACGATATCAGTTCCAATTCCATAATCTGCTAGATAGCTCTTCAACTGGTCACGCTCCGGGTGCTGAATTGTGAACATGTGATACACCGATTCCCCCCACTCAACAACTGCCGGAAGCTTGATTCGGGGGTGAATTATTTCATTTCTGTAACGACTCGCAATCAGCTGCCGCCGCTTTGTTTTCTCCGCCAAACTCGGGAGCTTAACGTTTAGGGAAGCCGCCTGCAACCCTTCCATCCGGTTATTGTATCCAACGAAGTGATTCAGATAGCGTTCTTTGGAACCGTGGGCCCTCAACACTTCGATTTGGTCGAGTAATGCGGAGTCATCTGACGACACACATCCCCCTTCACCCAATCCACCGAGATTTTTGGTTGGATAAAAAGAAAACGCTGCCGCATCGCCAATCTCCCCTACAGATCTTCCTCGATAAGTTGCCAAGTGAGCTTGGGCTGCGTCTTCGACTACCTTGATTCCCTTTGAACGAGCGATATTCAATATGGCATCCATGTCAGCCGATTGACCAAACAAATGCGTCACAACAATAGCCCTAGTTTTGTCCGTAATAGCAGCCTCAATACTATTTGGGTCCAATGTATACGACTCGGGATCGATATCCAAAAAAACGGGTCGGGCTCCAACATATTGGGCAAACCAAGCCGATGCGATAAAAGTAAACGCTGGAACAATAACCTCATCTCCTCGACCGATACCCATCGCACAAGCGATCAAATGCAGTGCTTCGGTTCCACTGCCTAGACCCACACAGCGGGACACACCTTGGACTTTAGCGAATTCCAATTCGAATTGCTCGACATCTTTTCCAAGACAGAACCCCCCATGATCTATGGTGCTCGAAAATGCCTCCAAGAGCTCCGGTTTGATCGGATCGTGAGCTCGTTTAAGGTCAATAAAGGGTACTTTCATGTTAAATTCGATTCCTTCCCGAAGTTCCGCACAATTTCCTCAACCAGACTACCAAGGCTGGCTTCCTTCGCCTGGAAATTTTTAGGCACTCCAAGACGCTCCATACTAGCGCTCGTGATGGGGCCAATACTCACAGTCTTGGGTCGAATCGCATCGGCACCTAAAACCAAGTCTTTCGCTTGATTCACAAAAGATTTCACGCCCGATGAGCTAGTAAAAAGTATGGCGTCGGCTCCTTGCTCTCTGAACGCTTTCGCAGCTGGATCGCTAGAGAGATCCGTTGGATCCGTCCGATAGACTTCAAATCGATCAACGATCGCCCTCGCCTCCTCCAACTTCTTCAATAGAACATCTCTACCCAAATTCCCCGTAACCAATAGTACTTTCGCACTATCCAAACTTTCCGTTGCCACGAGAGCGTCTGCCAGGCTCTCCGCATTCGCCTCCGATGGTATCAAATCTGTGGATACGTAAAACTTGCTAATTTCCTTAGCTGTTGACTTGCCAACGGCTGCAATACGGATAAAGCCTAAGGACCGTATGTCATCGAATTTCTCAAAGAACGTATCGAAAAAATACCGTACGCCATTGGGGCTCGAGAAAACAATCCAGTCATAGCTGGCAAGTTCAGCAAACACGTCGTCCCGAGTCTGCTCATTTACGCTTCTGGAAATGGAAATCAAAGGTAGACCTATTACCTCCGCTCCCAGCTTCTCCAGTTTTTCACTCAACTCACTCGCCTGCCCCTGGCTCCGTGTCACAACGAAGCAACGTCCTTGAAGAGGTTGTGACTCAAACCATGATATTACATCCCCCATTCCAGCATTCTCTCCTATAATTATTACGGCAGGTGATTTCAATTTAAAATCCTTGGCTTCTCTACATATTGTATCCAGTTTACCTCTACAAATACGCTGGCAACCTAAAGTCGCCCACTCAACACAGGCAACAGCGGTATCGCTCTCAAATCCAGCATCCATCAGACTGGCTACTATTGGCTCCAATCTTGAGACTCCCATGTAAATACAGACCGTACTGTTCACCCGAGGAATATTGGCCCAGTCCACCGAGATCTCTGGTTTTTCCGGGTCCTCGTGTCCCGTCACAATCACGAGGGTCGAACTCGAGTTTCGCTGCGTCAAAGGAGTCCCGCTAAAGGCTCCCGCCCCAATCGCAGCGGTTATTCCTGGAACGATCTCGAAATCGACCCCCTCTTGGCGCAAAAACAAAGCTTCCTCACTGCCACGACCAAAAATAAAAGGATCACCTCCTTTGAGCCGCACCACACGCTTGCCCTCCTTCGCCTCTGCAACAATCAACGATTGAATCTCAGCCTGGGGAACTGAGTGGCAGCCCGATTTTTTGCCCACAAAAATCTGTTTGCACTTCTCCTTTTGCAAGGCAAGGACAGCGGGATGCACAAGCGAGTCGTAAATGAGCGTGTCGCAGGACTCAATGAGCTCCTTCGCTCTTACGGTTATCAAGCCAGGATTACCAGGACCGGCACCAACCAAATAGACTGAACCCTTAGGCATGACCTAATTCGAGCTGCTGAATTAGCTGATCTGCTATTTCAGTCGGTTTTTCCTTCGCGTACTCAATGGGAATCGATCTGGATACCCTACCACAATCCTTGTGATAGATTCGCAGTTTTCCGTCGGAATAATTTACTGCGAACGCAACCTGGCAACCACCTCCAAGCCGTTCCATAAAGGCTCTTTCTAGACACACCGCAATGCTCGTAGATGAGTCAAGAGCCCGTTCGAACTGCGGCACATCGCTGGTACGACACTGAATCGCTACCGCCGCTTGGCCGACCGCGGGAACACAATCATCCAAGCCAAGCTTAACGAACTTTATTCCTTCCCATCCAACGATTCCTAGTCTCTTAAGACCGGCTGCTGCCAGTACCGTTGCGTCTGCATCGCCTTCCGCTATTTTATTCAAGCGCGTGTCCACATTTCCGCGGATTTCGATAAATTCAGCCTTTGGATACAGGAATCTCAATTGGATCCGGCGACGCGGACTTCCGGTTGCGATCACCTTTGGTATTTCTATCCCTTTTTTCAATACCAGTACGTCTTCCGGGCTCTCTCGCGGAAGAAACCCGGCAATTGAGAGTCCTTTCGGGATTTCGGAAGGGAGGTCTTTTGCACTGTGAACCGCGAAATCAGCTCGTTTCTCAATTAGCGCTTCTTCCAGCTCTTTCGTAAACAGCCCTTTTCCCCCCTCCTTTTCCAAAGACCATTCCCGCTGCCTGTCTCCTGTCGTGACTATTTTTTCGACGCGGTACAGCGTCCCAGGGATTGCTCGCTCAAAACAAGCCACTGCCATTTCCGCCTGCTTTAGAGCAAGAGGGCTTTTCCGGGTCGCCACAACAAACTCTTTAGCTGGCTGTATCATCACTGAAGTCCTCTGTTTAAAGGCCGTTCTAGCAGTGTAAATGGCAGAAAGTTTAGCGGTGCATCGCTAGATTGCCAGTACGGCCTAGCTCTATGATACCAAACTTCTCGATCAGCTTCAGAAATGCGGTAATCTTACCTTCGTCTCCGGTAAGCTCCGCCACCAAATCCTCATGTTGTACACTTATGATCTTTGCCCGAAACAATTCGCATATCTGGATGAGTTCTGATCGATTTTCCGCACTCACCTCTATTTTCACTAGAATCAATTCACGCGAAACCGCTTGGCCTTTTTTGAAGTCGTGAACTTCTATCACGTTTATCAGCTTTTTGAGCTGCTTAGTGATCTGGTCCAACACCGAATCATCGCCTCGAACCACCGCCGTAACTCTAGATACTTTGGGGTCGTGCGTCGGCGCAACATTCAACGTATGAATGTTAAAGCCACGGCCGCTAAACAGACCCGAAATGCGAGCCAAAACACCGAATTTATTTTCTACGAGAACGGAGATAGTATGTCTCATTAATTATACTGTTTAAGATTAACAAGACTTCATAGACAGCCCCATGGTGTCATGCAAGGGGGATTTACATAAGTCTCACGCTCTCTTTCCCGCCTCTGACATTACCCTCTTTTTGGCACAATTTTGCCTTGCCAAGGCCAAGTGAATTCATCCTTATCACCTGCCTTTTGCGATGCGCGGGTAGCTCAGTTGGTTAGAGCAACTGGTTTACACCCAGTAGGTCGGGGGTTCGAGTCCCTCCTCGCGCACCACTTTCAAGTTACTGATTATCAGTATTATAGGGAAATAGTTCAGTGGTCGTTCTGATGTCTAAGCTTTGCAGAACAGGACAAATACTCCAATAGTACTCCACTAAAAACTATTTTCTGAACGTTACATGCCAACGAAGGCAGCTCACTTGAGCTTTCTGAAGTGTAGCACCCAGACAGCAACGGGGAGGGGGTCGCGGGGGGCGGCAGCATCGCAATTTATATACATCTACTGCCCCCGAAAAAATTGTCGTCCGAATGGCTCCTCCCGTAAATTAGGAGGCACCGTTACTGATTAGAATTTGGCCTCCTACCATCCTGATGGGCCATTTTCATTTTTGCCCAAAAACAGCCAAAAAACGTCATTTTTGCCTCATTTTATGCCATTTTTGGCTAATTTTCGGTATTCTCAGTTTTAGATTTTGTTCTGCTAAGCTCACTGTTTAACCTGCTTTAATCACTTGAGATTGTACGCCGCCCTGCTTATTTCCTTTCTGTTGTTCGGCTGCTCAAAACTCTCAACAGAGCCGAAGTTGGACGAGCCAATGCTCACGCCCATTGAAGACTTGGGTTTTTCCCATGACGTGGAGGCGGACGATGGCGAGTGGGATAGTTTGGAGAAAGTCTATGCCAAGTTCACCGCTCAGTGGTACGCAGATTCAAACGGGTTAGCCCGTAATGTTGAAAGCCCAGGATACGTTCTGCGGGAACGGGAAGTGTTTCTGGATGGAGTCTGCTCTTTGTGGCGAGACGAGAAGGTGAAGCGAGATGATGGCGAGTGGCTTATCCGCATCTACGGACCCGATTACAACTTTGAAGTTGATTGGCCTCCCGGTGACTACCTCCTGTATGTCAACAAGCACGTCACGGTCGGTAAACCATGGTACGACATATCATGGAACGCCAACTATAAGGGAGAAGCTGCTTACAGCAAAAGCACCAGAGATCACAATTGATAGACTCGCTTGGCTTACAGGAAGTTGGCAAGGCGGAATTGGGGACTCCGCACGCATAGGCGAGCTTGTTATTTCGCACGCCGAAAGCTTGGAGCGTTTTGTTTAGGGTGTTATTTAGATTCATGAATCAATTGAATTTAAACAAAAAGGAAACCCCAAAGCATAATTACAAAAAAAATAATTCAGAAGAACTATATTTTATCGTTGATTTAACAAAATGTTAGTACCAGATTTAGCGACTTCACAAAGGTAACTTTAACGGTCGGTTATTTAACTATTAGATTCTCCGATTTCCACCTGCTCTTTTTCCTGTTTTTATAGAAAAACCTTCATGGTATACTACCCTAATATATAGCCTAAATTTTTCTTATATAAGGTATCCTAAAATTTAGATCACACACCATATCTTTAATATAATACTTGTGACAATTTTTTATGAATAACCCTATATTTAGCATCCCAAGAATTGGCGGACTACTTATCTTTCACTTTGTTCTTCTTAGTTCGGTAACAGCAAATGAAATAAATTGGATACAAAGGTTGCCCAATGGAAATTTAATGTTGGATTTCAAAAAGATTAATCTCAGCGAGACAAATTTTGAACTTAAAGCTACCTCTGTTGATAATTCGAATAAAACATTCTCAATTAATTTTTTAGAATCTGAGAATCGAGATACTTCCAACTCATACTTTCCTCGATTGTCAGTTTATGGAGAGACTGTTGATGAAAAAAAGATCGAAATTGACTTTGGCCCCTCAACAAGGGGGTGGTATGACCTAGAGTTGCAAACCAGCGATGACCAATTCCTTAATTTGAAGAAAAGGCTTCTGATAGGATTTAATCTTCCGCCGTCAGTAAGTCATTATCGGCAGGAAGAGAACCAAGGTCCGTTTAATAGTTTTAAAATTTCCATAAACGACACAGATGGTTTTGAGGATATTTCTAAAGTTTTTCTTGTTATAAGTGAATCCCCCGAGGTTCCAGAAGGGCCCGTTGTAGGAATCGATTTGGACCAGCATCTTTTTTTTGAAGGGGAATATTCTAATTCTGAATTTATTCGAATCCATCAAAACTTTGAACTGCTTGATATTAGTTTAAGTGATTATGAATCGTTTTCTTCTATAGTCCGGTTTAATCCAAGATTAGCCTTTGATGAATATACTGATCGTAATCTGTATACCTGGGTAGGATATGAAGAAAGATTTACAGGAACTTCAACCTATTTTAAAGGCCGGCATAAAGTTAACAAACTCGAAAGACCAGCAATCTTAAAAATAGTTTCCTACCCATTCCCCGAAAAGGGTTTTTTTGAAACATCAATTAGAGTAAGCTTACCGGAATTAAAGGACACTCTAAGCAGCGTAAGACTAAAACTATTTAATAATCATGGAGGAGTCTACCAACTACTATATAATTTTCAGGCAAAAAAAGGCAGGTTTGTTTCTAATGATGGGTACACAAAAGAAGATAATTTTGAGAGCAAGATTGAGTATTTTGAGAAGATTTTGGATGATTATAATCTAGATTTGAAAGTGCGAATACCCTTAATAAGGTATCCATTTATATCTCGTGCCCAAATACAAGCAGTTTCCACGGAGGGCCTAAAGTCTGATTTTGTTTGGAGTGGACCAATTTCATCCGAAAGCTATGTAAGCCCTCAATATGAGCCCGTAATTGGTCCATTATCAGATTACGTGTCAAAAGCGTATACATTATATCCAAACAGGAAGATGTTTAGAAATTCCGACATTGCTCTAATGCGAGCGTACGCACCACTCTCTCAACCCGGCTTTATGACTGCCGAGGAATTTCATGAACGATTCAGTCATGAATTGTATACTCCTTATCCCTACAAGCATTATCCAATTGATTATGATATATGGAACTATTCTAAATCAGTTCCTGAACAATCGCAACTGATTCCGAGCGTTTCATTTACGATAGACACAAATACACTTAATCTCAGTGCTTTCCCAGTTGAGCCTACTGATGATTTGAAGGATATTGCTGCCCTTGATTTCAACCTAGAACCGAAGGTGATTCCTCCGTGGATGCGCAGATTCTCTAGGTTTCGTGAATTGTTAAGCGCAGTTAGGAAACCATATATAAGAAGGCTATATACTGGTTTAGATTATGCACTGTCATTAAATGCAAATTCAATCCAACTAGATGGGTTCCCCAACGGCGGTATGATGGTAACGCTTGGTGGAGATTTTTCTCCTGAATCTATGGAAGGATTTGCTCAATGGCTCGATCAGAATCTAACAAAGGACGAAAGACTTCAATATGGATTACCAATAGATTTAAACGGGTTTAATTATCTACATTGGTTAAAAAATACAAAGGGTATCAAAACTAAGAATGAGTACATGGAAAAACTTGAAAGTATTAAAACTACAAACCTCTTCCGTGAATTTCATTGGAGTGTAGCAGTTGATACTTATCATAAGATTCGAAAGCATCTCGATCTTAGAAGGCCCGAAAGACACATCCCAATAACTTCAAACGGTGCTCCAGATTGGTTTGCCCCATCAGCCTTTGCTTACAATTCATCTGTAGTAGATGCTCTCTGTGCCGAAGTCCATTTTTACCCTCGGAGCGAGCTTAAGTCCGTCAACAGCATATACGCATACAAAATGGCTAACGCGTTAAAAGTTCAGCTAGTATCCACTCCCAAAGGGGAGGAGAACGATTTTTTTGCCGAAAACCCTTCTTTTGCAGCAGGCATAATACCTGCGTATATCGCCGAATCTTATGCCATGGGGCATCGTATAATGGTACCATGGGCTTTCTGGAGAAAGAGCATGGATGAAAGATTATATTTAAACCCAGAAAAATTTAAACCGATTTTCAATTTTATTCATGAAAATGAGGCTCTGATTGATAATTTTAATCAAGTAACAACGACAGCTGTGGTTGTTAGATATGGAACGATGCAAGCTAAAACTGAGAGAATAATTTCAGAATTAATTAATAATGATGTTCCATTTACCATATTCCTTGCAGACGATAAATACTACCCAAGGCACCTAGACAAAATCAGTCTTGAGGCAGTCCAAAGAATCATATTAGTAGATCCCATCAATTGGTATAACGAAAAGGACCAGTCGATTTTAATGAAATTTCAAAATAAAATTGATTATGACCGCTATTTAAGTCCTGCCCGCACGCCTGATCAATCGGTTATTAGTGTTCCTTGGGGAACTTCCGAAACAAACGAACATTTGATTCATTTGTTAAACAGAAATTTTAATACAAGCTCGAAGAAAATTGAGCCAAGAGAAGGTGTAAAAGTAGAAATAAATAAACATTATATTGGTTACCAAAACCCCAAGGATTTGAATGCATATTTATTGAGACCTTCCATGCCATCTATGAAATTGGATATAAAAGATTCTGGGGATAGTTTTGTGACGCACGTTCCTTCGATTGATGCATGGGGGTTGCTCTATCTGGGTCAAGGAGAAATGTGAAATCGCACAAGTCCTAGAGGAGCAATGGGTTGTGGGACGAATCCCTAGTAGCTAGTGTCTTGAGAGTGCATTGTCCTGCACTGATTATGAAAGGAAAATACTATCGTTATACCTAATTTGTTGGTTAACAGTAATTAAATTGGTGGAGGTGGCGGGAGTCGAAACCGCGACTCCCGCGATGGGTATAAGCTAGTAAATTTTATAAGTAGCTGTTAAGCAGTTATTAGTGGAAATAAAGTTAGCTCCCGATTTCGGTAGCTGACAGAATAATATGCCATTTATTGCCATT
>DIHO01000008.1 GCA_002420185.1 Opitutales bacterium UBA5694 | reverse complement strand
TTGGACGCTGGTCGCAATGGTAGTGGTTATTTACTTTCGAGGAAACCTGTCTGAGTTTCTAAAGGCATTTCGTGATTGGTATGTTATCAAGTGGCATTTGGTCGCGGCCTCCCTTCTTGCCCTCAACTGGTATTTTTTTGTTTACGGCGTGACCAATGGGCGAATTACAGATGCTAGTCTGGGCTACTTTTTATGTCCCTTCGCAACCATATTTTGGGGACGTGTTTTTGAAAAAGAAACCCTAAATTACCTGCAGCTATTTGCTATTATCTTGGCGGCTGTGGGAGTAGGGCGGCTAGCGTTAAACTTGAATGACTTTCCTTATATCGCGACTGGAATTGCTTTAACCTGGAGCAGCTACAGCGTTGTTAAGAAGCGCTCGAAGCTCGGGATTTTTGCCAGTCTCGGGATGGAAATGACGCTCTTAGCTCCGTTTGCGTTAATATCGCTTTTCTGGTTCGGGTCAAAAGGCCAACTGGTTTGGGGAACTCATGGTGTTGGCTATGATTGGCTTATCGTTTCTACTGGAGTTGCTACTCTGATTCCCTTACTCTTGTATGGTTATGCAGTTCGTCGCGTTTCTCTTACTACAATGGGGCTCCTGCAGTACATCATGCCAACTATGGCATTGGTCTTAGCAGTGTTTGTATTTGGAGAGCCATTTGGCGGAGACCGACTTTTTGCATTTTCCTGTATTTGGATCGGATTAGCTACTTATGGCTACGATAGCCTGCACAAAGCTCAGGAACAATCGTGCGACTCTCCCTAACGGCTAGATGCAGAGTAATCACTGCGGTTCTTAAGCGCGAGGGTCGGATAGGAACAGCAGTGCTTCGGAGGCCACTTTTTGATCTCCCGTAATCACAAAGTACGCGTCTTCATCGATCCCGGCACCTCAACCTAGTAATCGCCCGGTTTTTTCCTGTCTCATTCTCTACGGTCTGATACATAGGAGATTGAGGATGTGCTAGACGTGCTCTAATTGACATGGGATATCCCAATACTATCGCAACAGTGATCTAAGTTCTTCGAGTCCAATTTTCGAATTGTTGGCCTCGCTAGCTTCGAATATTTCCGCAAGGAGCTGCTTTTTCGTGCTTTGCATTAGAAGCACACGCTCTTCGATTGAATTGGAAACGATGAGCTTGTAGCTCGTAACGACTCTGTTTTGCCCGATTCGGTGGGCTCGATCAGTGGCTTGGGCTTCAGTGGCTGGATTCCACCAGGGATCGAAGTGAATCACCGTATCGGCACCGGTCAAATTTAGTCCCACTCCTCCGGCTTTTAGCGAAATAAGGAACACAGGGATTGTCTCATTGTTCTGGAAACGGTCTACCACATCCATTCGATTACGAGTGGATCCATCTAAATAGCAGTAATCGATTTGCTGATCTTCAAGGTCGTCTCTGAGAAGAGTCAGAATAGAAACAAACTGTGAGAACACGAGGACTCGGTGCCCTCCATCAATGGATTCTTCGAGGAGTTCGAAGAAATTGGATCGCTTGGCTGAGGCGTTGGGTTCTGTCTCGGACTCCAAAAGTCGGGGATCGCAACAAACCTGACGAAGACGGAGAAGCTGCGTTAGCGTTTTCATCCGGATCGATCCTTTAGAAGCTCCTGATTCTTCTAGTTCGGTCAGCTCGGACTCTGCCTGATTTTTAGTTTGATCGTAGAGTTTTCTTTGCTCGGGCGTCATCTCGACATAGACCACATGCTCTAGTTTCTCTGGAAGTTCGGGAATAACATGAGCCTTTGATCGTCGCAGAATGTAGGGTGTGGCCTGCTCTTGAATTCGTTTTTCGTGCCATTTCCTGTCTTCGCCTTTGGCGTCTCTTGGAATTCCCTTCCATCCTACTGGTAAAATGAATTCTAAAAGTGACATAAGGTCTCGAATGCTGTTCTCAACCGGAGTGCCGGTCAGAAGGAAGCGTCCTCGCGACTCGAGGCTACGAATCGCTTTCGCATTCTGAGTGCGGCGATTTTTCATATGCTGTGCCTCATCGGCGAAAACACAGCGAAAGTCCATTACGGCAAAAATAGACTGATCTCGAATCAGTGTGGAGTAGGATGTAATAACCAAGTCTGCTGAGCCTAGGTCTGTCTCGTTTTTGATACGATTGAATCCTTGGTTAACGAATACGCGCAATTCTGGACAATGCTTTTCCGCTTCACGTCTCCAGTTCTCGACGAGCGAAGCGGGGCAAATGACGAGTGATCGCTTGGATCCGCTTGAATGAGGAAAGTCTTTTGCCCCTAAACTCTTAGTGTCAGAAAGCTTAAGGCTAGATATTAAAGCGAGTGCTTGCAGGGTTTTACCCAGACCCATTTCATCTGCTAAAATGCCACCGAGTTGGTGGGTGTATAGATGATGAAGCCAAGACACTCCGATGGTCTGGTAGGGTCGAAGAATTTTCGATAAGGAGTCAGGGAGAGGGGGGCTGATGAGTTTTGAGAGGTCGCGAAGAGCCGTGCTTCGGCCTCGCCAGGTCGAGGGCGGTTTGAAATTCGGGTTCAACGCGACTAGTTCGTTTTCGATCTCTGGTGCTCGAGAAAAAGGAACTTTGTAGGTCCCCTTGTGTAGAAGCGGAGCATCAGGAGACGATTCGAGGGACTGTTGCAGTGCGTGTAATTTTTCCAGATTCCGTTTTTTGATGAGGAAGACTTTTTGCCCTGATTCCACGTAGTGACACCCCGAGTTGAGCGAATGGCGTACCGACTGCTCTGATATTTTTCCTGCTTGGACCGAAAGCGTGACTCTGTAGTGGTTGCGATCTTCCTGAATCGACGCCTTGATTGAAGCTTCTTTGATTTCCGCGGTGCGAGAGCGGAAATTTTCAGTGAACTCGGCTCTGTATCTTTCTTCAAGGTCTGTCCAGAACTCTCCGAGGAAATTCAAAGTCTGGTGACGATCGCGGAGCCACCACTTACGATTTCGAGGTTCCAGTCGAAAGCGGGAAGAATCCAGTAATTCGCGAATTTCCGAGTAGTAAGGGTGTTCCCTAGAAGGAAGTGAAACAGTTAGAAAATGAGAGGATCCATCGACAATCATGGGGCTTCCAGAAAAGGACTCTCTCTGCCTGGGTAAAGGGAATCGTGCTCCTACAGTTTGGTCGGTGCTCGAGCTTTCCCTTGGCGGGGTGCCAGAAGAAGGCTCTTGAGACAGAAATTCGCTCACCCCAATTAGCTCTCCCCCATTCCATTCAATTGGTACCTTCGGGTGGTTTACCCAAAAGAAGACTTGCTGACCTTGGAGTGTGTCCACCAGATGAGAAAGTTTTACCCTATCCAGCTGTAAAAAAGAAGACAGTTTCCCGCCGGACCATTGGAAAAGTGAAAACGCTGCGATGCGTTGGCTCTCGGTCAGATCTCCAAATGCAGTCTCAGGTAAGGCCTCTGGGGTTTGAACTTTGCCTTCGCGATCAAGTGCTTCCAGCTTTATTGGAATAGCGTCCCGCAGTGCGGAAGAGCCCAGATTCGGTGGGATGATTATGCGTAAGTCCACGATTTTAGATCCGAATGCCCTAGTCTCGTTCAACAGGAACGTGAATCACATACTTCTGATCGAAATCCTCGAAGTCGAAGAATTCCCGTATGGGAAACGCAACTGGCGTCTCCCTTATTTTTTCGAATTCATCCTTTAGGACGCCCCCCTTGAGATAGAGGACCCCGTTTGGCAAATTGTTGAAAGCGGTTTTTTTTATTTTCTTGCGCACCCAATTCATAAACTCTGGAAGCTGTGTCACTGCTCGAGCGACAACGAAGTCAAATTGCTTAGGGACTTTGTCTGCTCGCACTTGTTCAGCGGATACATTGTCCAGACCGAGCCTTTGGACGCAGTCTACAACTACTTTGATTTTTTTTCCAATTGAATCAACCAAGTGGAATCCACATTCGGGAAAGAGTATGGCCAGAGGAAGACCTGGGAACCCCCCTCCAGTGCCGACGTCCATGATGCGAGTGCCAGGTTGGAAAGGCATCGCTTTGGCAATGGCGAGCGAGTGGAGAATGTGTCGCTTCGGTAGATTGCCAATGTCAGACCGTGATATGAGATTGATCTTCTGGTTCCATTCACCGATCAAATCAGCGAATTGGGCGAGTCGTTCATATTGAAGCGACGTAAGAACAGGGAAGTGTCGTTCTACGATTCGAAGGTCGAAATCCATGCAGCGTTCTCAGTGGCCGTGCCTGGCACCAAGTGCAAACAAAAATCCACTAAACCACAAACATAGCGACCGCCTCGGCCACCCGGAGCACGCCGCAGTTAAGGAATGAGCTTTGTCATCGTCGACTGGAAAGTCTTGTACTACTTTTGACGGTAGTTGCCTTCACTTTTTTGTTCAGTTCTCCACGAAGTTTTAGAGCTTTTCCCTCCGTTACACAATTGCTTGGCAATCCTTGGTTTTGGGGCGGCCGCCTTCAGTCAGCATTTTGGAAATCGGCCTGCATCTTTGCCTCTTCAATTTGTATGGTTACTAAAAACCGGGTGAGTGCTTCCTGCATGGGTCTGAGCTGCTTCTTTTTGACTCCGATGCCTTGCAGAACTCTTAGCAACCGGTTTTCTATGATATCGGTAACGTGGTTCTTCGCTTCCTCTGCCTGCCCTCGAGTCATGGAAATTTGGGTGGAAGCGGTGGGGGAAATGAAAAATGCGAAGATTAGAGCTGTGAGTAAGCAGGTGAATAGGCTTGTCATTTTCATGAGAGCAGGGGGAGGAAGTGGTTGGCACAAGGGGTTTGGCGAAGGATAAAGGGCTACAGCGATGTACTTTTTTGGGTGAAGGTTACGCAACGTATGAAAAAAACGGTCAAAATAGATAGGGATTAAACATTGGACCAGATTCGGAAATTGTTTAAAGGTCCTTAAAGGTAGTATCGTTGGAGGTTGGTATGCTGATAGAATATTTACCAATCCGCGGTGTCCTTCACGATTGAATACGACTACTGATTTCATTTTGCGGGCTGTGCCATATTCATTTTTTTAAGCCGCTTCGCCTTCACCGTCTTAATCGATGTCATTTCCCCGCCGTCTTTTTAGAAATAGTTCACTTCTAGTTCTTTAATATCGTTTCCCAATTTTCCCTGCTTGCCTTTTACAGCTGAGAGTGTTGACTATTAATCTTAGGTTCTAGTTGATATCTGCTGTATTAATGAGGTTTGTTTGCAATGAACGCGCTTGACCCAGAGGATTGGCTTTGAGAACTTGGAAGCGTTGAGGATGCAAAAAAAGATCGCTCGACGAGCATTTGCGCCAAACCAGATGACAGAAGGACCTTCTCCCTTTCACATAGCACGTTTTATAACGCGTTGCTTTTTCAAACTAGCAATTTTTCTCGGAGTCGCAGTGAGTGCCTTAGGTGACGACTACGAGCGTCTCGAGTCGGCCACGAAACGTTGGCTAGACTTGGAACAGCGAATAGCAGAAGAGCACAACGCCTGGAAATCCCAGAGAAAAGTTTTGTCTCAGAGTGTAAAAGTGCTTGAAGCCAGCATTGGCGAACTGACGGAGGTACTGGATAACTTGAAAGTTTCAGCCGAAATGCGATCGAGCGAGTTCGCGAAAAATGAGCATACTTATGAGGACCAGGAGGTAGCACGGGCTTACTATGCTGGTAAGCTGGATGAGTTAACCGAGCTCTTTTTGCGTTTCCGAGCATTCGTGCCAGATTATCTTGAAGAGGAGATGAATACCGCTCAGGAAAAACTGGAAATGGCTGATCCGATTGCTCTGGGGACACGGGCGCAAATTTTGATAGCCGCATTCACTCGTGTCGAAGAGTTCAACCGATCCGTTACTATGGACTATGTCTCACGAGAACTTGCCGACGGTCGGGATGTGATGGTTTCAGTTCTTTACTGGGGTCTTGCTCGAGCCTATGCTGTTGATCCTCAGGGCACAATCGCGTGGGAGTTGAAACCAGGACTGGAAGGCTGGGTTTGGCATGATCGACCCGAGTACATCCAGCAAATTCATGAACTGGTGCAGATTCACGGGCAGACGCGACCTCCGTCAATTCAGTCCGTACCGGGGAAAGTTTTTCACGAGTTAGGAGGTGAGAAATGAGGTTACGGAATTTATTTTTACCATTTTCGTCGATCGCTTTGGCACTTGTTTGTCTCTCATCGGCCACATTCGGTCAAAAAAAGGATATCGCCGATTTGGCAAATCAAATGGAGATTAGGGTAGAGCAAAGCTTGCAGAAATATCGCGCTCTCCAAGAGGAAATTGCTGCGGAGAAAGTCCCTTTGACACAGCTTATCAATGAGCTTGAAAACCAAGTCATCGAAATGCGCGGGCAGGTGCGATCGATCCGCTCAGGGGAAGAACGGGCCCGAGAAGAGTTAAGAGCCCAGCGATTGCTAACGGGAGATTTAAGGACTCAGAATGATTACGTATCTGGGTTGTTTGCCCAGTATTTGAATACGTATGAAGGGCGATTGAATATTGCGGAGGACCAGAGGTTTTCGGCTTTGCTGGATCCTTATCGAGAGGCCATTGAACTAGCAGGCCCAGGGACGCAGGAAGCTCGGGAGAAGCGTACTGAGGCAGTCGAAATTTGCCTGCAGCGCCTCAAGCTAATTTCTGGTGGCTATTCCTTCGATGGGCAAGGGATCGATCAGGCTGGCGAGATTCTCGATGGCGATGTGATTGTTTTTGGTCCGGCAGCATTTTTTCGGGAGAAAAGTGGTAGGGAAGTGGGGACGCTTAACTACCGACCGGGAGCCATCCAACCCGCAATCTCAACTTTGGAAGGGGCATTTGGTGAGTCTTTAAGAAAATACGGATCCTCAGGTCAGTTTAACCTGCCTTTGGACGCCTCGATGGGTAAAGCGGCATCGCTCGAAAGGGCGAGTGATAATTGGCGGGAGCACATTGAAAAAGGTGGAGTGGTCGGCTATCTTATCATTGCAATGGGTATTTTGGCGTTCATCCTTGCTGGCGTGAAGCTAATCGACTTCAACGCGTTGAACGTATCGATTCCTTCAAATCTGGCTTCAACTGCGGCGGCGGCGGTGGAAGGAAACCTTGAAAAAGCGAATGAGCAGATTACGAAAAGTAAGCCGTGGATGAGGGCCATGCTTGCTGAGGGAGCGACTCATGCCAACGAAGATCGGGAATTGATGGAGGACCACATGATTAGCGTGATTTTGCATCGTAAGCCTCGACTCGAGCGCTTTCTCCCTTGGCTAGCAGTGACGGCGGCGGCGACCCCTTTGATGGGTCTTCTGGGGACGGTGGTTGGAATGATTAAAACATTCACATTGATCACGATATTCGGATCGGGAGATCCAAAAGCCCTTTCGGCTGGGATATCTGAGGCACTCGTGACAACGGAACTAGGGCTCGTGGTTGCGATTCCTACGCTGATTATTCATGGAACGCTCTTGCGGCTAGCTAAACGCCGTATCAGCACAATGGAATTAGCGGCCACTGAGTTTTCCAAGATCGTGAATAAGCTTACAGGAAAGGGAGACGCTTGAAATGAAAGACGCGTTTTATCTGGAGGCCTGGCAATCTATCCAGGATGGAGGAGTTGTGATGATTTCGCTGATCCTGTTGTCGGTGCTGCTTTATAGGTCTGCACTCGGTACTTTGTTTTTTGTCAAAGGGTTTTCGATCCCTGAGTTTGCAAGCGGTCTAGATAAAAACGCAACAAATGTTGAGCAGGAGATAGCGTATTCACAAGCTAAACGCGAGTTTAGTGAAATTGTTTCCCGTCAAGTCGCATACATCGGTATGCTCGCGGCCGCCGCACCCTTGCTAGGTCTTCTAGGTACCGTGATTGGAATGCTGGATACGTTTGAAAGTCTTTCGCAAAGAATGCAGGAGACAACTTCCCAAGTTAGCCGAGGTGTTCAATTTGCCCTCGTTACTACCCAAGCGGGGCTGATCGTAGCGATTCCGGCGATTTTTATGATTCAGTGGATCAAGCGAGAAGCGAAGAAGCGGCAGGAGGAAATTGCCCATCAGGAACTTGTATCGATTCATATTGAAGAGGCATTTGCGAAGTGAGGCGCAACATGGCAGATTTAGATCTAGGTGGGGAGACAGAAATTAATTTGTCCCCGATGATCGATTGTATATTCATTCTGCTCATTTTCTTCATAGTTACGACGGTTTTCGTTCAAGAAGCAGGTATCGATGTTGAAAAGCCTGAGGCTAGTAACTCCACACCGCTTCCAAAAAACAGTATTCTAATCGCGATTACAGATAACGGTAGGATCTTTTACGGAGGAAAAGAGATTTCACTCGCACGCGTGCGTCCGATCGTTCACCGGGTCCTCACTATCGAAGACGTTCCGATTATAATCCAGGCTGACCGGGAGTCCATTCACGATACCTTTGCCAAGGTATATGGTGAAGTAAAGGCTGCGGGCGGTAAGGACATTCATTTTGCGACGAAAGAATGAAGGCGTATTCCCTAGAGACGAGATTGAATCAGTCTACGAATTCGATCAGAGTTGTCGCATTTGCAGTCATCGTGACCGCTATTTTGTTTTTAGCGATGTCAATCTCTCGGCTTGGAGATATCGAGCAGACAGAAGACGTTGCGTTTGCGAAGATTGAATTGTTCATGCCGCCACCACCTCCACCACCTCCACCGGAGATAGTGGAAACGGTTGAAATATCTCAAGTTCCGATACAGGTCGACGTCACGTTGAATCCAGATCCTGCGAAGCTGACTGTTTCGCCAATAAAAACTTCCATAGACGCACCATCGCAAGTCACCGATAAAATTGAAGTCAATTTGACCGATTTTCGAAGGCCGAACATCGAAGTGAATCTAGAATCGATCGTTTTTGAGAAGAGTGAGGTGGATCAAATTCCTGCGAGGAACTATAGTCCTATGCCGACACTTCCTCCGAAATTGAGGAAGGAAGTGGGAAATGCTAGAATTATCGTCCAGCTGTCAATCGACGAAAACGGGCGCCCTATCCATGTAATGGTCTTGAATACTCCTATTGAGGAAGCAAGACCCTTTATTATCAAAGACCTAAGGCGCTGGCGGTTCAGGCCAGCCAAGAAAAATGGTCAGAAGGTTAAGTGTTGGGTACGCTTTGTCCTCGTCTATCAGAAATCGTCCTCTTCTCCATTCAGTCTATGAAAAAATTGGTAGTTGCATTCGCTGTTTTAAGTATTGGTTACACTTCTGGGCAGGACCAGGAAGCCGATGAAATGGGGAAGCCGGATTTGTTTGGACCCGAGTTTCAAAAGCGATTCACCGCAAGCTATGGAGTTCTGGAGGACCGGGAGCCGGAACTCCAGGAACTGGAGATTTCTTTATTGGAAAAAATTGGTCCGATGGTAGAAGAAAACCCGGAGTTTGCCAAATCTATGCTGGAAGGCATGCTGGGTGAAGAAACACCCGCGACGGCTTCATTCAATTTCATCTTAGCCAACCTTTACTTTAATGGAGGTGCTTGGGAAGACGCTTTGGCTGAGTACGATCGAGCGATCGAAAAATTTCCTACATTCAGAAGGGCCTGGAAAAACTTAGGTATGCTGAAGACGAGGCTAGCGAATTATGAAGGGGGGATGATAGCACTTGTTAGATCTATCGAACTTGGAGATACGAGCCCCGATACCTACGGTTCGGCGGCTTATTGCCATTTGCGCGTAGGGAATCTGATGGCGGCTGAACTGGCTTACAATGCCGCGGTCATGCTTGATCCAAATAATATCGAATGGGTCGAGGGCAAGGCCCAGGCTATGATGATGGCCAAGCGGTACACGGAAGCATTGCCATTGTTGGAAGAACTAATACGGCGTAACCCCCAGAAAAATATCTATCGCATCTATCAGGCGAATGTTTATGTTGAAACCGAGCAATTTTATAAGGCTGCCCAAGTTTTTGAAATGATCGAGGCTTTCGGCGATGGAACGATGGATACTCGTGTGCAGCTTGCGAATATATACAGTTTGCAAGGAATGTACGAACTTGCGATCGATACTTATATAGGGGCTGAGCGGGGCGATTTGGTTAAGCGAATTTCTGAAGCCCTTCTGTCGGTGAAATTCTTAATAGAAAAGGATGAGGTGGGTGAAGCCCGACGTCTTTTTGATAAGATTGGTTCACTAGAAATGCATTGGAAGATAGAGGATAAAACGCGGTTTTTACTCTTAGAGTCGACTTTCGCTAAGCACGATGGAGATAGTGTTGGGGAAGAAGGAAAGTTAGTGGAAGCCTTAGAGATTGATCCATTGAATGGCGAAGTGCTAACTCTACTAGGGTCACATCATTCCGAGAGAGGCCAGAAGGCGAAAGCGATGTACTATTTCGAAAGAGCGTACAACTCGGAAAAACATGAATATGATGCCCTGATTTTGGCTTCGCAAACCCTCATCGATGAAAATCGCTTTTCTGAATCACTTGAATTGCTGCAACGCGCTCTTCTGAGGAAACCTAGCAGCGAGCTTAAGTCATTGATTGGCCAAGTTAAGCAGGCGATGATCCGTTAGATTCGAAATTTGAAGAGTTCAAGCTTTTCGGTTAAGCCGACTTGTTTTAAATTCACCGGTTTGACGCCATTTCGTCATTTGTTGCCTCTTGGATTAGTAATGGTGTTTAAATCCATGTCATCAGATCGTGTTTTTCTTTCACCTAAGTGGATTACGTTATGCCTAGTTGATCCAGTTTGCGATTACCTCACGCCTTGTACCCTACCACTGTTTCAACGAGAGCCTCCATATTTTCAATTTTAGCTGTCGGATGAATTCCGTGTCCCAGATTGAAAATATGACCAGGACGATTGCGCATCGCTTCTAAAATTTTCAGGACCTGATTGCGAACGATTTCTGGATTTGTATTCAGAATTGAAGGATCCAAATTACCTTGAATAGCGATGTTGCCGTTTATTCTCTTAGAGGCTTCCTCGATGGATATCGTCCAGTCCACCGAGATTGCGTTTGGATTTGTGGCACATTGCTCAGAAAGGTGGACGGATGTGCCTTTAGCGTAGAGAATTATAGGAATTTCATTTCCAATTGCGTCAATAATTCTACGTATCCATTTTAACGATGCATGTTCGTATTCAGTGCCTGCTATGATGCCGCCCCAAGAGTCGAAAATCTGGATTGCGTCGACACCAGCGGCTTTTTGCATTTTGAAATAATAGATCAAGCTATTTGTAAGTTTGTGCATCAAAGCATCAAAGGTTGGCCGATCAGAGTAGAAGAGGCTTTTGATCTGCTCGAAATTTTTCGAGCTTCCTCCTTCAACCATATAAGTGGCTAGTGTCCAAGGGGAACCTCCAAAGCCAAGCAATGCTTTGCTCCCGGAAAGTTCTGTGTGAATGAGCTGAAGGGCATCGGAAACATAGTTCAGTTTTTCTTCGATCCGGGTAGAGTCTAAGGCTTCTATCTGCTGCCTGTTCTCGAGGCGGAAGTTCATCGTAATCCCTCCAGTATCCCTAAAATGATAGCTCTGTCCCATTGCTTCAGGAATGACCAGAATGTCTGAAAATAGAATTGCCGCATCCAAGCGGAAGCGCCTGAGCGGCTGCAGAGTTACTTCCAATGCGAGCTCTGGAGTTTGGGCGAGTTCAAGAAAGGTGTATTTTTCTTTTAGGGCACGATACTCGGGTAGATAGCGTCCGGCCTGCCGCATCACCCAAATAGGTGGACGATCGAGGGATTGGCATTTTAGAGCATTCAAAAAGCGTTCGCGGGAATTCATTTGATCCTTTTATGACTCGGTCGTGAGCGGGTAGTCGCTTAGGGCGTTTCACTTGCCCAATCGCGTGGTTGAAGGAAGTAGTCGTAAAGCTCTGCTTCAGGAGATCCTGGTTCAGGACTGTAGTTGTAACTCCATGATACATTAATCGGAAGGGACATCAGTATGGATTCGGTTCTTCCACCGCTTTGAAGTCCAAAAAGGGTTCCCCTGTCATAAACGAGGTTGAACTCAACATATCTTCCCCGCCGGTAAGCTTGGAAAGATCGTTCTCGTTCTCCGTATTGATGGTTTTTACGTCTGATAACGATAGGGAGGTAGGCTTTGCAGAATTGGTTCCCAACATTCTGGGTCAGAGCAAACGCGTTGTCGAATCCACCAGAATTGTAGTCATCATAGAATAGTCCTCCAATTCCTCGGGGCTCGTTTCTGTGTTTAATAAAGAAATATGAGTCACAGGTGGATTTGAATGCTTGGTAAGTTTCTGGTCCAAAGGGTTCACAAGCCGCTTTTGAGGCTTTGTGCCATTCGATAGCGTCCTCTTTGAAACCGTAGTATGGTGTAAGGTCGAATCCCCCTCCGAACCACCAGACATCCGTTTCATCGCTCGACTTTGCTGGGGCGTAGAAATAGCGCACATTAGCGTGCGAAGTTGGGACGTAGGGGTTTTTGGGATGTACCACGATCGAGACGCCGGTGGCGTGAAAGGTTCTTCCCGCTAGCTCTGGTCGGCTCGCCGTTGCAGAAGCAGGTAGCTTGTCTCCCATGACGTGCGAAAAATTGACCCCAGCCTTTTCGAACGTCTCTCCACTTTCAAGTACACGGGTTATTCCTCCGCCCCCGGCCTCTCGCGTCCAGTCGTCGCGAATAAAACGGTTGCCAGAGTCTTCAAGGGACTCAATTCCGTCGCACACACTACTTTGAAGAGAAAGCATGTAAGATTTTACACTTTGTAGGTCTTCTAAACTCACTGAAGGTATTCCTATGACTAATTTGAGGGAATTCTAGATATATTATGAGATATCCTCGAGAATCATACTCGCTTGTGCGTTTCAAGAATTGTCCGGAATGTCCCAATGGCACACTTCAGCTTGCGTTTTAGAAACCTCCCGTGCATCAATCGTATTCCTACCACAGGTTGGGTTGTTTACTAGTGTTATGAGCCATTCACACATTCTTATTCGTTTTGTTTTCATCGTGGTTTTGTTGGCCGTTAGTAAAATGGCTGCTCAAAGTCAGCTTCAGCCGCTTGTCGTAAAGGCGAATAAGGAAGTAGAGACTGAGGACGCGGACCAAACTCCGTTTAAAGAGGCGGGTTCTGAGGAGAGTGAGGATAGTGACGAGGCGACGGATTTAAAGGAAGAGGAACGCAAGGCGGAAGTAAAGGCTTTGAACGGTGAGCGGGAGTTGATCGAAGCCAGGATGTCTCTAAGGGCTGAGAAGTTTAAGGAGGAGATAGCGGCTCTGAAAGAAGAAAAGGAGCTTCTGGCGTTAGAAAATTCGTTAGCCAGAGAGAGGTTGAATCAGGAACTGACCGATTTGAAGGCGGAAAACGAGCGTTTGAGTGTCAAAATGGATGCGTTAAGCAAGGAAATATCGCTGGCTGGTCTGGAGTCAAAAAAAGTGCTTACCGAAGAGCTAGCGGCTTTGAAGTTAGAGGAGGAGCGTCTAATTCTATCCAATTCAATTTTGTCGAAAAAGATGGAAGGTGAGCTAACCGGGCTCAGACTGGAAGACACTCGTTTAAAGTTAAAACGGTCTGTGTTAGACGCCGGAGTGGCTGAATTGCAGGCGAAACTTTCTATGAAGGAAAAGGGCGATTTAGTAGACAATATCGTATACAGGGATGAGGAAGCCATGTACCTACAAGAGCCTTTTTTAGATGGGGTTCTTCATGTCAGTGACCGACGAATTGCCTTAAACGGACCGATATGGAGTGGCTTAGCTGATTATGTCAGCGAGCGGATCAACTTTTTCAACAATGAGAGTGTAGAGTATCCCATCTTTCTCGTAATCGATTCCTCGCCAGGCGGCTCGGTTATGTCTGGGTACAAAATTTTGAAATCGATGCATGGAAGCGAGGCACCAGTGTTCGTCGTTGTTAAATCCTACGCTGCGAGTATGGCAGCCAGCATAGCCACATTGGCGGAGCGTTCCTTCAGCTATCCCAATGCTGTAATTCTCCATCACCAGATAAGTTGGGGAGTGAGCGGTAACCTAACTCAGCAACGAGAATTTTTAGAGGAGGCGGAAGAGTGGTGGCGCCGCGTTGCCCGACCGGTCGCAGAGAAGATGGATCTCACGCTAGACGAGTTTATTGCTCTTATGTACGACAAGAATTCAGATGGCGACTGGCGGGAGTTCGGTGATCGGGCACAGGAGCTGAAGTGGATCGACCAGGTAGTGGACCGAATTTGGGAAATGTCGGTAGACAAGAATCCGGATCGATTCGGCCGGAGCTTTATTTTTGCCGAAGGTGCTCTAGAGGAAAGTCTGGATGAGGAGGGTAAGCCGTTTATGGCCCTTCCTCGACTCGAGCCATTCGATTTTTACTATTTGTACAATCCAGATGAGTACTATCGGCTTCGTTAGGGCTGAGGTTTTAGACCATGACGTAGGTAACTGTGGGTTACCTTTTATCTGAAGTCATTGGGAGCCCTGCATGGAGTCAGGCTTCAACACGAGCTCCGCTGTCGAAGTCGCTCCCCAAATAGGTGTTCGCAATATTACGAGCGTTTTGTCATTAATTGGGGATAGTGACTGAAAGGGTCTGTCTAAGATTGATATTGATGAAATTACACTTACAACACTTTGTGGCGGTGCAAGTGGCCTCGACGTAAGTGCCGTTGCCATTCACACCGTAATTCTGTAATACGACCCTAATCAGATTTCCGGACGGAATCGTCCGGTCGATCTTAACGTGATGAAACCCTTACTGATAATTTTTGCGGTCTCTTCAGTCGCCGGTATCGTTGTCTTAATCGTAAGCTCCAAAAAGGCGACGGAGGGGTATCAGTCGGTAACAGGATTTCAAGAAGGCTTCAAAGAAACGAACGATTCGAGCAGACCTATTGGGCAATCCGTTTCGGGCAAGGGAATTGGGACAGGAACGGGTCGCTTTGCTGCCCGATTAAGAATCTTACGATACAAGCAGAGTTTGACCGTGTTAATCCACAAGTCGTACCGCAGGTTTTTACGGATCTCTAATCGGCTAGTGGTGCCTCCGCTGCTTCGAGCGGCTCGTATTGATAGCCAATTCCGTGGATCGTTTTGAGATTCTCCAAGGGCACATCTTTCCGTTTAAAAAGATCTCTGATCTTCACGATGTATTGGTCGAGAGAGCGACTGCGGATGTCCGCGTGGATTCCCCAAACCGAATGAATCAAATTTTTGCGTGTGATAATCGTTTGGGGATTATCATGGAGGTAGGAAAGGATACCGATTTCCTTGCGGCCAATAGCCACAATCTCTCCGTCCGTAAAAGAGATTTCCATCGTGGTGGGATTGATGGAAGCCGTATTGAAAGTGAATGGCGAGTCAGTGAGCTTAACATTCTTCGTTACGTTGAAGTCATTGGCGACTTCCGCTCTTCGAAGTACGGCATGAATGCGAGCGACAAGCTCCGGTGCGCTAAATGGCTTGGTGACGTAATCGTCTGCTCCAAGTTCGAGCCCTTTCACCTTGGAGATTTCAGAATCATTCCCAGTTAGAAAGATAGTGGGGATGTTGATGTCCTCGCACTTTAGGTCTTCCATGAACGCAAACCCGTTCTGGTCCGGAAGCGTAAGGTCTAACAAAATGATGTTGGCGAAATTGTTCTTCAGAAATCGCATTGCCAGAGCACATCGGTTGCAAATCTGGGTTTGCATCCCTGCTGCTTCGAGGTGTTCAGCAATGACGTTCGCGAGTTCTGCTTCGTCTTCAACGATTAGAACTAATGGCTTGGGTTTACTGGGCATAGGAGTAACTTAAGTTTATTTGGTTGTGCAAAATAAGGAGTGCGGGTCTTTTATTGTGGAAGAATAAAGATCATAATTATTCAAGGAACTAACTACAAAGAGCCGTAGAGGCGAACCTGTAAATATTTACAATTACTAAATGACTCGGTGTAAATTGTAAAAATGTAAAAAAAAGCCATAAAAGTGGAAAAGATTAGGCTTGCGACTTTGGGTTGCATGGATTTCGACCTAATGCGTGCCAAAAGAAGAGCCAATACTTATGTTTGGGTTGCCAAAGGGTAGCCTTGAAGATCCAACGATTCGGCTATTCGCGAAAGCGGGTTGGAATATTCGAAAGAGTTCCCGTTCCTATAAGCCGGGCTTCGACGACCCTGAATTGGACGGCCGATTTGTTAGAAGCCAAGAGATCAGCCGCTATGTAGATACCGGATTTTTCGACGTGGGCCTTTGTGGGTACGACTGGATCGTGGAGAATGGTTCCGATGTTGTGGAAGTTTGCGACCTTGTGTATAGCCGAGCATCTAATCGGCCTTCCTACTGGGTGCTGGCAGTTCCAGAAGAGTCGCCCATAAAGACAGTTGGAGATTTACAGTGTAAGCGTATTGCGACGGAAGTAGTGAATCTGACTCGCAAGTTTCTCGCTGACAAAGGGGTCGAGGCGGAGGTCGAGTTTTCCTGGGGGGCAACGGAAGTAAAGGTACCCGATATGGTAGACGCTATCGTGGATTTGACGGAGACGGGTAATTCATTGGTCGCGAACAAGCTGCGTATCATTGAGACCCTGTTAAAAACCAACACGAAGTTGATAGCCAACAAGGAGAGTTGGGCCAATCCAATAAAGCGGAAAAAAATAGAAAATATCGCGATGATGCTCCAAGCCGCTCTCGAAGCGACTGATAAGGTGGGTTTGAAGCTGAACGCTCCAAAGGATAGCATGGAGCATGTCCTTAAGATCCTGCCGGCCTTGCGAAACCCTACGGTTAATCGTTTGAGCGATGAAGGCTGGTCCGCGGTCGAGGTGATTTTGAGTGAGAAGGATGTTCGCGACATCATTCCGAAACTGAAAGAGCTTGGAGCGGAGGGAATCATTGAATACCCGCTAAATAAGGTTGTCTACTGAGATAGGGAAGCGTTGAAGGGACTATCCGATTTTGAAACGGGTTTGAGAAAACGCTCGATTTCGCTTGCTCCGGAAAATTAATGGGTCACATTCCGTGATCCTTGCGGCATTCTACCAACCGCTCGTTCCGCCGCGGCGCTTCCGAACGGGTTACTGTTATTCTAACTATGTTGTCTCAAAGGCAACGTGCATACAGTCAGGAGACCTGGGATTTTCGGAAGCATCTCGGATTTGCTGTCACCAAGTACAATGAGTTCTATAATGGAAGAACTTCTCGCCCAGACCACCTTTGACAAGCTCAAGGAAGGATCTATTATAAAGGGCACGATCACTGAAATACGCCAAGTCGAGGTCGTTGTCGATATCGGCGGTAAATCCGAAGGCCTAATTTCTGCATCAGAATTCTCTGACCTCGGTGACCTCCAAATTGGCGAGGAAATTGAGATTTTTCTGGAAAAGCTTGAGGATCGGGATGGTAATCCCATTTTGTCATTTGACAAAGCTGAGCAGAAGAAGAACTGGGAGAATATCATTACTAAATGCGAAGAGGGCTCAATTGTCCAAGGTCGCGTGAAGGGTAAAGTTAAGGGTGGCTTGATCGTCGGTATGGGAGTGGACGCATTCTTACCGGCATCGCATATAGATATACAGCCTCCTAAGAATTTGGACCAGTACCTTGGCCAAACTTACGACTACAAAGTTCTGAAAATCAACCTAGAGAGAAAGAACATCGTTCTCTCACGCCGTGAACTAATCGAAGAGCAGCGTTCATCCAAGCGCCGCGAACTTCTCGACAAGATTAACCCCGGCGACGTGGTCAAGGGTGTAGTTAAGAACATCACTGATTTTGGAGCTTTCATCGACCTCGATGGAATGGACGGATTGCTTCACATTACTGATATGAGTTGGGGCCGGATTTCACATCCAAGCGAAATGCTCAAGCAGGGTGAGGAAATCGACGTGATGATTATCGAAATCAATCGTGAAAAAGAGAGGGTTTCGCTGGGTCTCAAGCAGACAAAGTCCAATCCATGGGACAGCATTGAAAACCGCTATCCAATTGGGGCTCACGTGGCTGGTAAGGTGGTCAATTTGGTGCCCTATGGAGCGTTCATTGAAATCGAAGAAGGGGTGGAAGGACTGGTTCACGTAACCGAAATGTCGTGGACAAAGCGCATAACCAAGCCAAGCGAACTTCTAAAGGTGGGAGACAATGTCGAAGCAGTTGTTCTTGGAATTCAGAAGGATGAAGAGAAAATCTCGTTAGGCATTCGCCAGTTAGATCCGAATCCGTGGGATATGGTGGTTCACAACTATCCAGTTGGTGCCCATGTACATGGCAAGGTTCGGAATATTACTACCTATGGTGCTTTCATCGAGCTGGAAGAAGGAATTGACGGGATGGTCCACGTTTCAGATATGTCTTGGACGCGGAAGATCAACCATCCAAGTGAGGTCCTGAAGAAGAGCGACGAAATCGATGCAATCGTATTGGATGTCGATACTTCGAACCAACGAATTTCTCTCGGCGTTAAGCAGCTTACGGACGACCCATGGGCGGACATTGATGGCCGCTTCCGTATCGGTGACGTGGTTACTGGAAAGACCTCTAAGATTACTTCGTTTGGGGCTTTTGTTGAGCTCGAGGACCACATCGATGGACTGGTTCACATTAGCCAGATCAGCGAAGAACGAATCGAGAAAATCAAGGACTCGCTTAATATCGGTGACGAGGTCACGGCTCGCGTGATCAAGATTGACCGTGAAGAGCGTCGTATAGGATTAAGCATCAAGGCGGCTAGTTACGATGAAGAGCAGCTTGCCGCAGAAACCCAGACTTACGATAATATGAAGGATGGCGCCGATTTGACGAACCTCGGAGATATTCTCGATCAGGCGACCAAGTAATTCGTATTCTGCGATTAATTACTTTTTTCAAAGGCGAGTCCGATTCAGGCCTCGCCTTTTTTGTTTTTCTTGAAGGTCCTTCGCGCTGCTGTAGATTAACGGAAATGGCTTAATTCATTCTTGGAGTTCTTTTACCTTGAAATTGTAAAATTTATTGCGGATTTTTCAGAGTTATGGAGGTTTCTGATTTCGCCCCAGTATTAGTTCAAGTCGCTTTTGCAGCGGGACTCGCGGGAGTTATTTTAACGGCTAGCCATCTATTTGGTCAGCGGGGCTCGAAAGGGATTATTAAAAATTCCGCATACGAGTGCGGGATAAAGTCAGAGGGAAAAACCAGCACAAGGTTCTCCGTCAAATTCTATGTGACCGCGATGCTCTTCATTCTTTTCGATATAGAAGTGTTGTTCCTGATTCCCTGGGTTTTGGTTTATCGTGATTTCATTGCTAACAGTCTGCCCATTCTAGGGCCGATACTTTTTTTTCTTACGGTTCTGGTGGTTGGGCTCGTTTACGAAATCAAAAAGGGCGGACTCGATTGGGAAAAATAGTGAGTTAGTGGGGGCGAATGCCCCGCAACGGTTTGAACCGCCCTTACTTGATGCGATTAGACAAATACTTCTCTCGAAAACGTTTACTGGAATTAGAAAGCGATTCCCTCGAAGGGTGCTTAAAAGAGCTGATCAAATCCTGCACCGCTAGTTTTAAGGATTTAGGCCGAAAAAAGAATCTTCTTTCAGGACTTCTTAAGAGAGAGGCGACAATGACGACTTATTTGGGCAACGGAGTCGCATTGCCTCATTTGCGGATAAGGATGAAGCGTCGCTACGTCTTTGCGATCGGCCGTTGCAAAGTTGGTATCTCCCATGACGGACCCAAAAAAGCCGAGAAGATCCACTTGATCATCCTCATGCTGGCTGGCGAAAACACTCAGAACTATTTGAAGGTTCTCGCCGACGTAGCCCGCTTGGCTAAGGACAAGGCTTTTATTGATGATCTGGTGGGCACTCCAGACTTGGATGCGCTCAGCGATGAACTGTTGCTTGGATTTGGCGGAATGCAGGCAACTGCAGCGAAGCGAAGTGAGAGTTCGATCAATAAGCTCATATTCAATCAGGCTATGCGAATCGCTAAAGGGGCCAATTGTGATTTCATCACAGTCTTTGGAGATGTTATGAGTTCGGATAGATTGAATCCTCACGAAGGTTTCGCTGACTTTAAAACCATTCTTGTTACGAAGCGGGCCAAAGAGGGGAAAGTGGAGGCATCATCGTTCGATAACATCATACAAGTTCGAGCTTTTTCACAAGGCCGGCTTGCTCAGTCTCGTTCCGCATTTCTCGTCGGAATCACTCGAGGAATTATTGGGGTGAATGACAAGATATGCTGCGTGGGAGGAATCCCCGGAAGCGATCAGTTCGATACGATAGTAGTAATCGATCTACGTAGTGAATTTCGAGCACTGCTCGCAGATCAAGAAAGCTTCCTTCCCACCGATATATTGCCGGAAGTCCTCGAACGCGTGATCGGCATTGCGATGGAGTTGTCGGTTGAGGGTAGGGAAGGCCATGCTGTCGGCACGCTGTTTGTAGTCGGGGCCACCAAAGCGGTGGAGGAGTTGACTAAGCCGCTCGTTCTTAATCCGTTTTACGGCTACAAAGAGGAAGAGTGCAATGTTCTGAGCCCGTTCATGGACGAGACCGTCAAAGAGTATTCCGGTCTAGATGGCGCTTTCGTGATTAGAGGTGATGGAGTACTTATTTCTGCTGGAACGCTTATTCACGCTCCGGAATATCTTCATATGCTCCCAAGTGGATTCGGTTCCCGACATGCGGCAGCTGCCGCGGTCTCCGTTGCAACAGAATGCCTCGCGATCGTGGTATCGGCCAGTAGTGGACAGGTGACGATTTTCAGAAACGGGATCGCTCTTCCGCTCATGGAAAAGTCGTTTGACGGCTAGTATCGTGGGAGTCCCTTGAAATTTAGTGATTACACGATAAAAATTCAGTTGCATTTTGTTTTTAGGTAGTGATCTTCCTCGAGTTCTTTATTAACACTAATTATGGCACGCGAAGTTATTACACTGGAATGTACAGAAGCTAAGGCGGAGGGTAAGCCCGTCTCGCGCTACCTATCTTCAAGAAACAAGAAGACGGTGACGGAGCGAGTGGAGAAAAAGAAGTACAACAAGAACTTGAAGCGCCATACGCTTCACCGGGAAATCAAGTAGATTCCCTTCCCCCACGAATAATTGCAGAGTGCGGTATTGGCAGGGCGTCGCTGCTTTTGAGAAGGAGTTACTTGGTCTCGTTGAGAACCAGAGCACTATACGGATGATTCCTTGTGATCTGAATCCCGCCTCGAGTTGCGCCATCCATCTCGGTATTTTCGAATCCAGTCGAGCAGGGCACGCTCAAAACCAATATCCTTTCCGAGTCTTTCGGACTCGAGCCACTTGTGCCGAAGAATCTCCTCTCTCTCTGCGAGAAATTCTTGATAAAGGCTAGAGCGTTTCACGAAATCGCTCTGATCTTCTGGTTGGGAATCTTCCTTTGCCATTTTCTAGCTAACCCGCTCAGGCCTGGTTAAAACCGTCTTTTGAATTTAGATTGGAATCTTTATGACACTTAACTAGTCTTGGATGGTTTTCCGATCGCTGAATACTCCTCCAAGGCTAAGTGATGTTCCGTGAGCATGACTTAAGAGTCAATGCGAAGTTTTCGCACGAAACCAACACTTTTCGGCCTGAATCAGTACTAAACGCTGTTGATAACGCGTCGTGGTACTTAGGAAATGCGATTTTCCAAAATAAGTATTATGAAAAATCTGAAGACTTTCCGGAATTCGAGAGTTTTTAGTCCGAAGAGATTAGCCGTTCAGTCGGGAAATTATTTCAGTTGCGATCAGATCAAACGCATGGGCCGACGAGGAGTCCGGTTTAGAAACCGAGATGGGCGAACCCGCGTCTCCGGCCTCCCTTATGCCGGGATCGAGAGGGATTTTGCCTAGCAAAGGAATGTTAAGTACCGCCGCCGTTTTCTCACCACCGCCTTCGCCGAAAATGAACTGTTTTGATCCATCTTCACTTTCGAGAAAACTCATATTCTCTGCCACTCCGAGGAGGGGCACGTTCGTCTTCTCAAGCATCCGAGCACCGCGTTTAGCGACTTGAGTGGCTGCCAGTTGAGGAGTCGTTACGATAATGGCCCCTTTGAGAGGTATGGTTTGGACGAGAGAAAGCTGGGCGTCGCCGGTTCCCGGAGGCAGGTCGACTACGATAATTTCCAGGTCACCCCATTTGACGTTGTTGATAAACTGATTGATTGTTTTTTGAATCATTGGGCCTCGCCAAACCACGGGTGTATCCTCGTCGATAAGAAACCCCATGGACATGACCTTGATTCCGTGGCTTTCGAGGGGAATTATGGACTCGTTTTCGATTTCGGGTCGGCCACCTACCCCCATCATCAACGGAATGGAGGGTCCGTAGATATCACAGTCCAGTAGTCCGACTTTTTTGCCCTCCGCTGAAAGCTGTTTTGCCAAGGAGCAGGCTACGTTAGAGGCGAACGTAGATTTGCCCACGCCTCCTTTGCCGCTTGCCACAGCGATTACATTCATCACTCCTGGGAGATCGGCGAGATTGGCTCCACCTGGACTCGGGCTTTCCTCAGGCTTTTTAGAGGGTGAGATTGACACGTTCACATCGACGTTTTTGACCTCGGGAACCGCTTTAAGGGCGGATTCGACGTTATCGCGTATTCGTGCAGCCACGCTGTGATCGCTAGTTGTTACGGAAATGCCAATCACGGCGTTCCCATTTTCAAAATCGACGGACCGTACTAGGCCAAAGGATACGATATCCCGACTAAACCCTGGGTACTTGACGGCACTTAGGGCGTTTTTGATAGCTTCTTTACTCACGGCTTGTTGATGTTTATAGATTATTTGCTTTCCCTGCTTGAGCAAATTTTCGTTTAGTTGTTTAAAAAGGCTCATCAGAAACCTGAAACATTCGAGGATCTGTCAAGCCCAGGCTTATAGCGAATGAATAAACGCATCAAAATTACTCTTATCAGATTAGTTGTCTTTTCAGCTACCCTCAGTCTCGGTCCGACCGCCGGTGCCCAAAGGGACATAGGTGTGGGAGAGGTAAATGTTCAGCGAGATGTTGTACCAGTGGTTACTCGTTCGCAGGATGGTGAATCCCTGAACATTCTAAAGACGGCATTTAGTATCCACGGTCGCTACCGAGTTGCCAATTCGATGCAGGAAGCCTCGTTTGCGATACAGGTGGATCCGGTCGGATCGAATCTCTCGACTTTGAAAATATTCTCGGGCATCCCCGAGCGACTTCAGTACACGACTCAAGTGCAAGGGGAATCGCTTCGGAATTCAGTTCTCAGGGCGGTTGATCTTGCGATTTACAAAACTAGTGGCATGCGTGGCTTTTTCGGAGGAAAAATCGCTTATGTGGGCGAAGTAGGCAGGGGAATGGAGATTTACTTTCGAGATTTTCTTTTCGGAGAAGGGAAGCGTTTGACAAACCACGGGGTTGAAGCTGTCCGTCCGAGGTGGTCGCCTGATGGCAATTACATCGTCTACACAAGTTACCTATCCGGATTCCCTAATATTCGGCGGATTGACATCCGTGGACAGCGTTCTGAGGTTATGGTAGATTTCAAAGGCACCAATTCTAGTGCCCGCTATAGTCCGGATGGGACGCGGCTTGCCATGGTTCTCACGGGGCCAGGGAACGCTGACATTTACGTGGGATCTAGCTTGGCGAAAGGTTTGAAGCGGATTGTGAATTCAAACGGATTAGAGGCAACACCGTGCTGGTCGCGTGATGGTAGGGAGATTATATTCGCGTCGGATCGTAATGGAGGCCTTGCCCTCTACCGAGGGTCCGCCGCGGGAGGTCAGTTCAGCCATATACCCACACAGATAAGCGGTTATTGTGCGGAACCCGATTGGAACCATGCAGACTCAGACTTGATTGCCTTTACCGCGGGAGTGGGAAATAGGTTCCAGGTGGCCACCTACCGATTCAGTACGAGAAAAAGCGAATTTCTGACCAACGAACGAGGTGATGGTATTCAGCCATGTTGGCTGAATGATGGTCGCCACCTGATTTACACCTCCCGAAATGGGACTGATGAGCGTATCGTTTTGTTCGATACGGTTACGAAGAAGCGTTCTATTCTCTCTCCTGCTGGGCTAGGGAAGATTAATCAGGCAAGCTTTCTTCCACCAAGGCGATAGACTTTAGAACTTCAAATACGCTTTGAGGAATTTTTGTGCACGAGCAGTACGGGGATATTCGATTACTTGGGAAGAATTTCCCACTTCTACAAGTTTCCCCTCTGCGATGATCGCAACCGTGTCGGCCGCATGTTTGGCAAATCCCATTTGATGGGTGGCGATGAGCAGCTTTTTCTTCGACTCAATCAGGGTTTCAATAGCTTCCAGAACTTCGGCCGTCATTTCGGGATCCAAGGCAGATGTCGGTTCGTCAAGGATTACGATATCTGGATCGGGCGCGATCGCGCGGGCGATCGCTACGCGCTGGCTTTGCCCTCCTGATAATTCGGCGGGCTTTTTAAATCGATGGTTCGTTAGTTGGAATTGCTCCAAAAGCATCCCCGCCTTTTCAAGTGACCTTCCTCTGCTATATCCATGGACCTTTTCAAGGGGTAGGGCGATGTTTGTAATCGCGTCGAAGTGAGGAAAGAGATTGTAGGCTTGAAAAACAACCCCAACCCTTTGGCGATACTCGCGCAGTTGCCGATATTCGTGGGCGATCTCATTACCATCGATTCGAATAGTTCCGGAAGTGGGCGATTCGAGGCCTGCTAGTAAACGAAGTGTTGTCGATTTTCCACCACCCGATGGACCGATCAAAGCGAGGCACATGGTCTCCTCGATAGTCAAGTCAAGCGAGTCTAGCACTCGTTGCGTTCCGTAGGTCTTAACAACAGATTCAAGTTCTAGTTTCATGTTTCAAACCTAAGCCTGTTTTCAATCGATCGGGATAGCCACATTATGGGTAGGGTGAGAATGAGATAACCGAAGGCTAAAGGGAAAAAACTCTCAAAGGAACTGTAGGTGATCGCATTGACTTCTTGAGCGTTCAAAGTAAACTCGCTGATGGCTATGACAGAAAGTAGTGAGGAGTCTTTGATCAAATTTGCCGTTTGCCCTGCTAATGCGGGGAGGCTGCTTCGAAGGGCCTGAGGTACAATTACATAACGAAAAGTTTGATACTCGGAAAAACCGATGGCTTTGGCGGACAAAAGCTGGGATTTGCCAACTCCTTCAATACCAGCTCTCAGAATCTCTGAAATATAAGCACCGCTAAATATGGCCATAATGGCAATCCCGACTATATAGCGATTTTGGATACTAGCGGCATCCGCAACAACGTAGAAGAAAAAGAAGATCTGCACAAGAAGAGGCGTTCCTCGAGTCAATTCTACATAGATCATTGAAAGGTGGCGAATGGGGGGAATCCGAACCCTTTGGCACAATGTTGCCAGAGAGCCTATTAGGAAAGCGAAAAACAATGAAAGCGTCGATATCCACAAAGTGGCGATCCAGCCATCAGCGAACTTCTTCTTGTATCTTAAAGCCGATTCCCAGTTCCACTGATATTCTAGAGCGGAAAACGAGGTGTAGAAAACGAGGGAGAGAAACAAAATTGCACCGCCGAACGATACCCATCTAGACATAGCGTGGCTCTTCGTTTCACTCGCGTCGCCCGAGCCAAAAAATAATGAGACGAACGACACTAGAAAAAGAAAGGGAATCCGAGTTTTTTAAACTCTCCCTTCTGTTCCGACAAATATTTGTCGCCAAGTTGGTCGAATCCGCCGCTCGCCTCGTAATCAGCTAGAAATTGATTTACTTGCGTTGCGAGTCCATCATTTCCTTTCCTAATGCCTATGGACCATGATTCGCTGTTGATTGGATTGAGAAGGGCACGGGTAGTATCTGAGTGCTTTTTCCAGTTCAAATAAATAGAGATCTGGTCATAGATGAATGCATCAACCTTGCCTTGGGCGACTTCTAGAGAGGCAGCTGATTCCTTGTCAAAAATCAGTATTTCGGCTTTCTTAAGATTTGCGTTTGCGTAAATATGTCCGGTAGTTCCTTGCTTCACTGCAACTTTTGCACCAAACTGATCGATGTCCGTGATAGAATTAGAATCACAGCTTTTGGATACAAGAACACACAGTCCAGTATGCAAATATGGGTTGGAAAAGGAAATGGACTGGGCCCGCTCTTCTGTACGAGTCATCGATGAAATGATGAGATCGATTTTGCCGGTTTTGAGAGCTGGTATTAGTCCTGCGAAAGGAATGTTCTCGATATGCAGAGTTTTACCCAGTCGATTGGCCAGGGCTTGGGCCATTTCCACGCTGATACCCGTTGGCTTGTTATTTTCATCCGTCATTTCAAATGGCGGATAGGACAACTCCATGCCGACTACTAGAATTTGCGTATCGCGTCCTTTCGAGCACCCCAATTGGAACATCAGAGCAATACCAAGGCCGCAAATTGAAATTTTGCTCAAATAGGGTAAAAAACTGAAGAGCCTCATGACGCCATTAAAGCTTTCTCCAAAGGGTTGCATGGGCAATTGAATACTGGTTCTTTCTGTCGTGTTCCCGTATCAGAAAAGGTAGGTTCTGGGAATCGATCTTCTCGAAATGCGGAGCCAATATACCCTCTAGCTGATCTACGGTTTTGATAGGGGTGCCATTTTGATCATAGCCACCGAGCCACTTCGACTTAGGCGTATACTCCTCAAGCCAAGTGTAAGGTGAGGTTATGGCCAGGACTCCATTTTCGGCGGTGAAAGAGTGGATATTCTGGAGGCACTTTTTGGGGTTGGGAAGGCGGTCGATCAAATTGGCCATCAAAATGAAATCGAACTTCCCCAACTTGGGGTTTAGGTTCATTGCGTCTCCCTGTGTGAACGTGATACGTCCGGGCTGAGAGTTGTTCGGTATCGAAACCTTAACACGCCGAGTCAGATCGCCTTCCGTAGCGACCTCGATGGTTGCTTTGCGACCGCTCGAAATGCGATTAGCCGCTTGAATCAAGGCGTGTGAAAAATCAATTCCGACTACCTCAATGAATGACTCGCTCAGAGCATGGGAGGCTGCACCCACTGCACAGCCAAGGTCCAGGGCTCGTCTCCGATCGATCGATTGTCCTTCATGTAAGAGTCCGCTACGACGAGCGAATCCAAGCGCTTCCTTTGGTCCCATTTGGTCGAAAAGCAAATCTGAATGGGATCCGTAATGAAATAACAGATACTCTGATACTGCTTTGTCTGACTCGTAAAAGTTGTGTGGCATGAAATTGGGAAGGATTGAAGATAGGTGGTATTTTACGATTTTATGGATGATTCTGGCAAACTATCAGTCGGATACATTGATTTTTTAAGCCTTTAGCCCTTTCGCTTTTCGAAAATGTAACTAACCGAAAGAGCACACTGGATATTCACTACGAAATTCACGAAAGCAAGGTTGCGAGATTTGTTGGTAAGATATGTGAAGCAATGTTTGCAAGAGAGTAAATTTTGCCGCTTCTAAAGATTTGTCAAAGACACATATTTCTAATTCAAGGTTCGGGGACGATGCAGAGAGCGGTTTGCCTGGGAGACAGTTGGGTTCGTGGGAGAGGTCAATGGAGTGTCTACCTCTTTTTCAATTTGTCGCTCATTGAGAATATCACTACTGGGCTTGCGAGCGAAGCGACTGCCCAATAAGTTCTACACATTATTCTCGACGTTTGCTGAAAATGGGTAATGTCTTTGCAGCCGCACTTAAAGGTTTGCTGGAAGAGCTCGGTCACAAGTAAAAATTGACAACACCTATGTCGCTGTTCGGGTAGTAGCTTTTCATTTCAACAATGAGCGTAAAACAGTATGTCATCGCCGAAGTCATCCTATTTGGAGAACGGTTCGAGGTGGATTCGGCATTGGCGAAGATCAGACAGAAAACCCTAGCGATCGGGAGCGATCGTTTTCAGAGTGCTTGAAATAAACGGAATCAGCTGCTTCTTCCGGCTCACGACTCCTTTGAGATCGAAAATCGGACCCTCGTGAATGTTGGGGTAGGAAATATTGCTTACAAATTCGTCGTGCCCAGTGACCATCAAGATCGAATTGTGTTTGTTGATGTCCGTAATCAAAACGCAGGCAAAATCCAGAGACTCTGACTTAACCAGTTGATCCAAAGCGCTCATCAATAGAGCTTCGCTGCTCCAGAAGTTTTGGAATCCGAGTTCCTCAATTTGCGAAACAGAAAACTTCAAGCCGTTTTCTTCATAGAATTTTTGGTCGGCCTTTATTATCTCTTCAGGACTCATAGTAAGAATGATGGATCCACTATTGAAGATTTCCGTTGCAAGATCTGTCGCTGTGACGCCCGCAATGTTTTCCAGCCATTGCATCGCTTCCGAGTCTTGCTTCGTGGAGGTGGGCCCGGATAGATTCAACGTGTCAGAGATGATACCTGACATCATGATACCCGCGATCTCTGGCGAAGGTTCGATGTCGCTCCTGTGAAACTGCTCGGCAATGATTGTGCATGTTGACCCTACTGGATCGTTGATAAAGCGAATGGGCTGGGCAGTGTTGATTCCGAGACGGTGATGGTCGACGACCTCGACAATATTTACTTCTTTTGCACCCGGAACTGCTTGGCTCATCTCGTTATGATCCACCAGGATGAGCTTGGTTTTCTTGGGCTTAAGAATATCGGTTTTACTAAAGATCCCCAGCAGACGATTTGAATCGTCGGTCACCATGAAAGCTTGCGCGTTCGAATTTGCCACCCGCCAGCCGAGTTGCTTTACGAGCTGGTCTGGGCTAAAGCTGACACTTTCAGTTTCTATGATTTTTGAAATTCTAGTTGCCGTCCGAATCGTCCAAGCGGTGGTTGCTGAATCAAGCGGACTGATGATGAGTGAGACGCCTTTTTCACGAGCGAGCTCGATTACTTCTGGGTCTACTCCGAGGCTACCTGTTATTACGAGAAGTCGTACCCCGATTTGAATCGACCTCTGTTGAATATCCCAACGATCTCCAACGATGATAATGGTTTCGTTGGCAGGGGTCGCGTCTGAATCGGTTAGCTTCCCAAAAGACCGAATGTCCATAGCACCGATTTTGACATACATGTCTTCAAGTCTATCAGGATTTCGAGTGACTTTGACATCTGCACGAAGTGCGTTCGCAACGTCATTGATGCTCGTGTGAACCTGGCGCATCGCTCTTGGCTCGCTGAATTTTGGAACGAAGTAATCACCCATTTGAAAAATGGATACAAACCCTTTTAATTTGCCTTCGTCGTCTACTGCTGGTAAAACTCGTACGTCATGTGTATCGATTAATTCTAATGCCTCAAAGAGGGTGGCATTCTCGTGAACTTTGACCACGTCCTGCACCATTATGTCTCGAACTCGCGGGGAAACGTCTCCAATGAATAAAGGCACAGGCTGGTTGAACTTATTCAGTATTGTCTCAATTCGAGCGTTCGTGTTACCACATCGTGCAGGAATGAATCCTTTTTGCCCCTGGAGGGTCTTGAGATTCGCGTAAGCGATTGCCGAACAGATTGAGTCTGCATCGGGATTTTTATGGCCGATAATGTATGTGAAGTCTTGTTCCGACATCGCCTGTTAGATTGTTTAATCCTGTAGAAGAACCGACGATGGTTATTATTTCGGGCCGGGCAACAGACAAATTGAGGAATCTCGCCGATAAAAGAATTTGATTCTAGAAAAGAATGTTGCCCTACTGACCGCGATGGATGTTTCACTAACCGAACGGATTGAAGAACTGCAAAACGGTGGAGGACTAATGGAGTCAGCCGCCGTTAATATTAGAAACTGGCTGACGGGAGGGTTCCTTTCGCCAGAATCCTTGGTTAGTATTACAGAATTAATTGAGACCAGCAATGCGGAAGAGTTAAACAATAGGTTCTACAAAAACATAGCGTTTGGTACAGGAGGGCTAAGAGGTCGCACAATAGGAGCGACATCCACCGCCGTAGAAAAAGGTGACATGGAATTAACCGGAGTTCCGGCAAGCCCAGGAGTTGGATCCAACATGCTAAACGAATATACTGTGGCCAAAGCCACGATCGGATTGTTCGAATACGCTCGGAAGTATCTGGAGAAAAAGGGTTCGGTACTCGTTCCCAAACTCGTCATCGCACATGATGTTAGGCACTTTTCGAGGTACTTCTGTGAATTATCTGCATCAGTATGGACGCGCTGTGGAGGAGAGGCGTTTATCTTTGATGGACCACGATCCACTCCTCAATTGAGCTTTACGGTCCGAAGTCTAGGCGCTACCTGTGGCGTTGTTATTACCGCGAGTCATAATCCACCTCATGATAATGGATACAAAGCATATTTTGAAGATGGGGGGCAGTTGGTTCCGCCGAACGATCAAGGAGTAATTAATGAGGTGGAGTCTGCTCAATTGAGCGGGTTACAAAACTACTTGGCGATTAATTTAGATTCTGTAAAAACACTCGGTCAAGTGCATGATGAAGCCTATGTCGCAGCAGTGGCTGAAACGGTTATTGATCGCAGTGTCCTCGATGGCTCGGAGTTGAAAGTAGTTTTCACACCAATTCATGGAACGGGTGCGGTGTCCGTGCTTCCGGCCCTTGAGAAGTTCGGCCTGGTGCCACTACTCGTCGAGGAGCAGATGGTCCAAGACTCGAATTTTCCAACCGTCAAATCGCCCAACCCTGAGAATGCGGAGGCGCTCAGTCTGGCGATTGAGTTGTCTGAGCACGAAGGTGCGGACGTACTCCTCGGTACCGACCCGGATTGCGACCGGATGGGGGTTGCGGTAAAAAGCGATGAGGGCAAAATGGTTTTAGTGACGGGGAACCAGATCGGAGCTATGTTGGCTGATTATCGTATTAGGAAACTCAAGTCTATGGGCTGGATTCCTAAAGAAGGAACTCAATCCGCGGTTTTGATTAAGACGTTTGTAACATCACCCATGCAAGAGGCGATCGCTAGGAAGCATAATATTAAGATAATTAATACACTTACTGGATTCAAATGGATTGGCGAAAAGCTGCATCTATACGAGCAAGAGCTGAAAAACTCCTATGAAAAAGAGTTTGGCGGTCCGTTAGACTACGATCAACTTAGTCAAAAAGAAAGATCTAAACTGTTGCAAAAATACAGCACTTTCTACGTCTTCGGTGGAGAAGAGAGCTACGGTTATTTACCAACCGATTCGGTTCGAGATAAGGATGGGAATGCGGCTAGCTTAATTTTCTGTGAAATGGTGGCTAGCTTAAAGAAGGAAGGCCGCACGGTCCTTGATTACCTTGATAGTCTGTATCTCCAATTTGGTTACTTTCTGGAGTCTCTGGGTCAAATCGTGTACGATGGTGCGGCGGGAGCCGCTAAGATTGAGAATATTCTGAAAAGTTACCGGTTAAATCCCCCGACCGAATTCTTGGGGGCCAATGTATCGAAGTTTACGGACTTTGGAGTGGAGACTGTTGTGGATGCTGATGGAAAAGAAATTCCTAAGCAGGATCTCTATTTTCTACGACTTGAGAATGGCTATCGGTATGCGGTGCGCGGTAGTGGAACTGAGCCCAAGATAAAGTTCTACTTGTTCGGGAGCGAGTCGGTTGCAGACGAAAGCGCCCTAGAGGCAGCTAAGTCGAAAACGCGGGAGAACTTGGAAAGACTCAAAGAGGCGATCCTCAACGATGCGAACCACAGGTCGGAGAACTGACAGACGGAACGCCAAATTGGACTTACCTATGGAAGTTTCTCGCCTCAACTACCATTAAGAAGGGGGGACGAATTCTTACTCGGCTACCTGCACAGCTCGAAGTTGGGCATAGCCGTCTCGTACTGCTGTGTATGGGTCTAAGGCCGGTCCTGTAATGGAATTATAGATATCGATGATCTCTGGAATATCATTAACCGTTTCGACGGCCGTCAAAATCAAGCGATCGGTGGAAGAGTCAACTTGTGTAGAGGGCTCGGATATTGGCTCGACGTAGTTTCCCCCAATTCTGCCCACAAAGTCACGTAAGCTTGTGGGACCGAGAAATGGGAGGACGAAGTAGAATCCATGCTTAAATCCCCACGCTCCGAAAGCCTGTCCAATGTCTTCTTTGGGTGGCTGTAGAGCTTCGAACTCCTGAGCGGCATTCATAAAACCGGCCATGCCCGCAGTGGTATTGATAAAAAAATTTCCTGTCTCTCGAGAAGCTCGCCCGAAACGGAATTGGAGCAGGCTGCCTGTTAAGCGTGCAGGGTACTCCAGGTTGTTGAAGAAATTGCCGATGCCTTTCCTGGCTTCCTTGGGTATGACTCTAACGTACTGTCGAGTGAAAGGTTGAAAGATGTTCTTGTATGCCGCATCGTTAAATTCAAAGATAGCTTGATTGAGAACTTTGAGCGGATCTGCAATTGCGGCAGACCCTTCTCTTACTTCAGTGCCATCGTCGTCAAGGAGTTCATCCATTTCCAATAGGTCGTCCAAGTCGACGAAGTCTTTGGCTCCCGCTTTTGAGAAGTGAGCCCCTATAGCAATTATGGCGAAAGGAATTCCTGAAAGTATCAAGATTTTCATGGCTAGGCCCCTTGTAATTTGGTCTTGAGAAGATCAATTAAGTCTGAAGCAGATTTTTTCAGAAAATGCTCGTCGAATTGCTTACGATAATTGCTAACCATGCTGATACCCTCAACAAGAATGTCATATACCTGCCAACCACGATCTTTGATATTTGCCAAGCGGTAGCTAATATTAATCTTCGATTCGGCTAGTAGGACGATGGATTCGATTTCAATTTTACTCGAGGTGATTACTTTGGGCTTGTAGAAGCTTAGTTCAGGGCGGGGTCCGTCCTGGAGCTCCTGCGTGTAGCTTTGTAAGATCAAATCGGTTATGAGCGTATATACTTGGTTTTTCTGTGAGTCATTGAGCTTGCTCCAATTGCGTCCAAGCGAACGTTGAATAATGACGTCGAAAGAGAACTGCTGATCCAATATCCCAATAATCCGATCCTTTTTGACAGAATAGGGAGCAGCGCTGTGATTCGCGTGAAGAACGTCTAGCAGCCGGTTAAGGGTAGACTCCAGAGCGTCCTTAGTATTAACTAGATCGTTGGATCGCAAGTTTGGCAGAAGAGCCACAGTTAGCAGCAAAATGGCGAAAAGCGAACGGAGAGAGAAAGAGTTCATGGCGTTTCTAGTAAGTTTGTTTGGATCCTATACGTGCGAGGAAGCGGATTGGATTGCACAAACGGATCCAAAGATCTCAAACACTGAAGGTTGAGACTTCCTTCAAAATAGTTTTTTAAAAAAAAAATTTACCGGGTTTGGATTATTCTCCTACTTCGAGGCTCCCAAACGCAAAACGGCTAATGAGACTTTCTATATCAAGTGCGGACTCTGTATCGACAATCGTTTCGCCTTCTTCTAGCTCAAACCCGCCTCCACCTGGATCTAGGGCAATGTACTTGTCACCGATTAAGCCGTTGGTTTTTATCGACGCAATTGCGTCATCGTAAATGGATAGATCCTTGCGAAGCTTTAGTTGCACCATGGCGACATGGTTTTCCGTATCAAGAGTGATGTCACCCACCACACCAACTTTAACTCCGGCTGTCATAACGTTGCTGCCTTCATTTAGACCTCCTATATTGGTGAATCTTGCGTCGATGACTCTAGCGTCGGATCCCAAAAAGCTGCTGTTTCCGATTTGAATAGCTAGATACAGAATGGCGGCGATGCCAATGAGGATAAAAATACCAACGGAAAATTCGATTCGTCTCTGGTTCATGATGTAGGTTTGTCGGTTGAAAGCTTCGGGTTAAGGAATCCAGCCAACTTAATTGGAGGCGATTCAAGAAGTTCGTTGGGTGGTCCCCAGTATCTAATCTGCCCCTCATCTAGCCAGGCAACTTGGTCCGTAATGCCAAAAACTTCAGGTACGTCGTGGCTAACCATAATTACGGTGAATCCGAATTGCTTTCGATAGCTGCGAATCATATCGAATACGGAAAATTTCCTCTCAGGATCTAGCCCTGTGGTAGGCTCATCGAATAGGATGATCTCGGGTTTGGATATGAGTGCTCGGCCGAGTGCGGCACGCTTTTTCATTCCTCCCGAAATTTCAGAGGGGTACTTTGTAGCTGCGTTTTGAAGGCCTAGCTCGTCAATGAGGCGATTAACTTGTTTGGATAGGTTCTGAGCAGTGACCTTTTCCTTTTCTCTCAGGGGAAGGGCGATATTCTCAAAAACGTTGAGAGAGTCGAAAAGCGCATTCTGCTGAAACATGTAAGCGAACTGCGGAATGGATTCCGTGGAATTGCAAAGACTGATCGTCCCCGCATCGGGTTTAAGGATTCCAGAAATACACTTGAGCAAGACAGACTTTCCTATGCCACTCCTCCCAATCACAGTGGTGTGAGAGTTCAACGGAATATCGAGATCGAGAGCGTCTAATATAACCTGCGGGCCGAACCGTTTGCTGAGTCCTCTAAGTTGGAGAAAGGTGCCGCTCATTTTTCGAGAAGGAGAGAAGTCAGCAGGTAATCGCTTGAGAGTATTGCAATGCTTGAAAGCACAACCGCCCGAGTAGTTGTCTGGGAAACGCCACGAGCTCCTGGAATGCTCGCTTTTGCATGCGTATAGTAGCCTTGAAAGGCACATATAACGGTGGTTAGAATGCCAAAAGTCAGGGCTTTGCAAAACCCATCCATAACGTTCTTGACGCTCACAGCCTCGTAGATCCGGCTCCAATAAGCACCTTGGTCGACTCCAAGCATGCTGACGCCCGTCAAGTGCCCGCCGTAAATTCCAACAATATCGAAAAACGCTGTTAGAATCGGGAAACAAATCAATGCCGCGTAGAGTCGCGGCGAAACCAGAAATGCCAGCGGATTGATGTTCATAGTCTGTAAAGCGTCGATCTGTTCGGCATTTCGCTGAATTCCAATCTCAGCGGATAGAGCCGATCCGGCTTGTCCCACGATCATTATTGCGGTGAAGACTGGGCCGATTTCCATGATTATTGAAAGTGCAACTGCCTGTCCAAGAAGACTTTCAGAGCTAAAATTTGTAAGAACATAATAGAGCTGAAGCCCTAGCACTAGTCCGGTAAAGAGTCCGACAATCAAGGTTATGGGAATACATCTTACACCAATTTCGTAGATCGATCGCGTTAGCTTTTCAAAAATGTGACGCTGGTGAAAGAGAGAACCTAAGGAAGCCGCTCCGAAGATTGTCAATTCTCCTAATTCGATGACAAAAGATATCCCTTTTCTGCCAAGTCTCACGAACATAACTAAAACTGTCGATCTAACGAAAACGATGGATTTGCAAGCTTGTTCGAATGGCAAATTGGAGGGTTATTCGGCTGTTCGATCTCCTCGCTAATCTTGGGCTGGCGAATCAGTACTCGAGTTGTACTCGGATCAGTTTCTTAAGTAGTCAATGAAGGATTTGAGTGCCTTTAACGACTGATGAATAAGTTGGCCTTATCGACGATTATACTGCCAGATGATTACTAAGGATCCATCTGCGAAGCCAAAATGGGAGTAATAATGTTGGCAAAATCGAAGGTTTCCCGGTGATTCCGATTTTATAAAATGTAGTCCAGTACTGGGGGTTAGTTTTTAGGGCAAGCTTGTGATTCCAAAGCCGTTTGCCAAAACCTTGACCCCGATCGTATACGACGTTGAAAATGGGTGAGACATGCACAGTTATGGATTTGTTGAGTTTTGCCGGAAAATTGTGTGGCTCTTGAATTAATTAAACGCTCGCACTTTCAGCTTTTTCGGAAATAACGGCAAGATGCGCTTTCGTCCTTGCATCGATCTGAAGAACGGCAAAGTCGTCCAAATCGTAGGGGGCTCTCTTAGGGTTGACGGCTCAAGCGTGATTACAAATTTCGTGACGGAAGAAAAGCCAGCTGAGTTTGCCAAGCTCTATCAAAAGGACGCGCTTTTTGGAGGACACGTAGTCGCTTTAGGTCAGGGCAATGGAAAAGCGGCCACGGAAGCACTCGGTGCCTTTCCAGGTGGAATGCACTACGGAGGAGGAGTAAACCCTGAAAATGCGGCCACTTTTCTTGACGCTGGTGCGAGCCATGTGATTGTGACGTCCTACGTTTTTTCAGGAGGACGGATCGATTTTGACCGATTGAAGTCGCTGGTTAAGGTTATCGGGCGCGATCGACTGGTTTTGGATCTCAGCTGCCGCAGGAAAGGTGATGACTACTGGGTTGTCACGGATAGCTGGACTCGCTACACAGAATTGGAGGTTTCGGCAAAGAGCTTGTCGAAGTTATCCAAATACTGCGATGAATTCCTTATTCATGGAGTGGACGTCGAAGGAAAGATGTCTGGGATAGAGGGCGAACTGGTTTCTCTATTGGGGGAGTCCAGCCCGATTCCGGTTACCTATGCTGGAGGAGCCAGTAGAATCGAGGATCTGGACCATGTGGATGAGCTAGGTAAAGGTAGGGTGGACCTGACGATCGGTAGTGCCCTAGATATATTTGGAGGCAGTGTTTCTTATGAGAAGGTCGCTTCGTGGGTATCACCTCGCCGCACCTGAGAGTGGGATTAAACCGAGTAGAGTTCCGGACCGCTTGAGCCTATTACTCAATGGCAGCAACTAATCCGTAACCGGTCTCGTTGAGAAAACAAAACTAGTATCCAGCTTCAGGAAAACGAGCTCGGCTTTTGAGCTAGTTCTTGAATACGGGAGTCTCGCCTGGCACGGGGGAGTTCTCGAAGAACCCGCGTCCCCTCAGTTTTTGACTTCCACCATATCGGGCGATCAACGCTTGCTGATCCACTTTAGCCTGGGCATCGACTTTTTCTGGATCGCATATTAAGCGTAATTCACTAATCATCATATTTAGGATATCCTTGTATTCTTCGTTCGAAGACAAATCAACAAGCTCATCAGGATCTTCCTTTAGGTCAAACAACTGTGGCGACTGGTTTGCGTGGTAGATCAATTTGTACTGATTGTCCGTAAGAAGAAAGGAACCATTCTCACTGTTTAACGCATGATATTCTCCAAACACGCTTCTTTGCTGTTCCGGCGAATTCGCTAGTTTGATCAGCGATTCAGCATTGCGATGCATCGGTTTTTCCAGCCCGAGTCCATCATATATAGTGGCGTGAACGTCTAGAAGTGAAACAGGAGTATCGCAAATCTGGCCTTTTGGTACTTTCGGGCCCGCCAAAACCATAGGCACTCCTCCAGACTCTTCATAGTGTGTGAATTTACCGTAGAAGCCTCGGGCCGATAGGCATTCACCATGATCGGTTGAATACAGTACGTTAGTGTCTTCAGAAAGACCCAGTGCTTCCAGACGATTGAGTACTCGTCCTAGTTGTTCATCCAGAAAATTGGTAAGACCATAGTACGCATGGATAAGATTCTTGATTTGGGAATCGGTATGCTGTTCAGAAGCATCGAAATACTTCCGCATGTAGATGTAGTGTGGATGCATGGGCCAGTCTTTCTGCTTCCATTGCGGCGGACGGGGCAACTCTTCAGGATCGAACTTATCGAGGTACTCTTTTTTGACTTTGTAAGGTGGATGCGGGCAGACGAATGAAAGGAACAAAATCCAAGGCCGCTCATCATCTTTATGTTGCTCGAGCCATTTGATGGCTTCGTCCGCATTTTTAATGTCATATTGCTGGTACGTCGTATCGCCTTCACCCGCGGAATTGATTCCTCCGCGGCGTGTTCGAAGGACTGGACTATCGCGCATGCAACCCAAGGGATCTCCGACGCCGCTTACTACGTGCAGTGGTTGGATTTCATTAGAGAAGCCGTTGTCGTCTTCCTGGCTTCGGAAATGAAGTTTGCCGATCAAGTCGACGGTCAGCCCCTCATCGCGTACTTCATGGTGCCAGGAACGTTCACTTCCCTTATAAGGGAAGGCGTTGTCCCAATTCCCGATTTCGTGGACGTACTTGCCAGTGGCCAATGAAGCACGTGCCGGTACGCAAATGGGAGAGGTGGTGTAAGCGCGGGAGAAGAGGGTCCCTCGTTCTGCCAAGGCATCCAAATTAGGAGTGACGTTTTGTGGGTTTCCGTAGCATCCAGCCACATATTTCTGGTGCTCGTCAGATAGGACTAGGAGGAAATTGGGTTTGGGCACAGGATTTGATTTTAAAGCGGTAGACTTTTTTAAGAAGAAGGAAAAGATTTTGGGTGGGGAGGCAGAAGGTCAAGCTCCTGTATCTGCTAAACATTCCCTGTGGCCTATGACGCAGGTATCTTCTGAAGAGATCGCTGTGTACTCTGCTGCCGAAAAGTTGAGCGGGCGGGGCTTTAATATACAGAAGTTTCGCCGAAAGGAGCAGGGCGGTCCTACCGTGGCGTTATCATTTCTTTGTATTTTGAGGGTAAAGGACTCTTTAAGGAGTCTTGACCTGTTACCGGTTTTGACGTTAACTTTTGAGTATTCGATGGACGAGTTTATTTTAGAAAATATTAGAGGAGTCCGAATGCGTGTCTCCAACTATGGGGGGATTGTCATGGAATTGCATGTGCCGGATCGTGATGGGGTTTTCTCCGATGTAGTTTTAGGATGTAACGCGGCAAAAGATTACGGCGAAGAGTCTCCCTATCTCGGGGCTCTTGTGGGTCGCTACGGGAATCGAATTGCTCAAGGTCGCTTTAGCCTTGATGGCCGAAGATACGAGCTGGCTCGAAATAATGGCGAGAATCACTTGCACGGAGGTATTCGGGCGTTTGACAAGGTTATATGGAATGCCGAGCCCATTTCTGGCAAGGGCTATACCGGACTACGGCTTAACTACCTGAGTCCAGATGGAGAGGAAGGTTATCCAGGGAACCTGGATGTGGTGGTAACTTATAAGTTAACCGATCAGAATGAATGGATCATTGAATACAAAGCCACAACTGATCAACCCACCGTTGTAAATCTAACTCAGCATTCCTACTTCAATCTTTCCGGTCATGCTGCTGGCCAAAACCTGGAACACAAGGTGGTGATAAATGCGGACTCGTATACGCCTGTCGATTCTAACCTGATTCCCAACGGCCTTTTTGCTAAGGTCGAGGGAACGCCATTCGACTTTAGAGAAAGCGTCAAAATAGCGGACCGGATTGACGACTCGCACGAGCAGCTGAAAAGAGTACGAGGGTACGATCACAATTTCGTTTTGAATAAAGAGGCACCTCATTCATTAGATTTGGCTGCCACTTTATACGAGCCTCATTCGGGACGAACGCTTGATGTCCTGACGACGGAACCGGGCTTGCAGTTTTACACTGGAAATTTTCTGGACGGCTCGATCGTTGGCAAAGAGGGTGCTCGTTATCGTTTCCGCAACGGATTCTGCTTAGAGACACAGCATTTTCCGAATTCTCCCAATCAGCCGAATTTTCCCACTACTCGCTTGAATCCGGGCCAAGTCTATCGGTCCACTACGATTTATCGTTTTGGAGTTCGGTAGCTGAAAATTTCAGGTTTTGGAGGAACCATTATAATGTGCTGGATGTTGATCGGCTTGAGATTGATTAGAAATCTACAAGCTTATCGTTGGCAACCTAGAATCTATTCTACAATAGCTCTTGGGGAGACATGCTGAAGTGGTCTACGAAGGAACTGACTACTGCCCCCTAAGCAAGCCACTATTACTCAACCGATAAAGTGTAGCTAAAGATATTGGAAAATGAGCTCGATGGCTACGTGGAAAATGAATGCCGAGTAAAAGAGTGAGCCTTTGGGGTCTGTTCTTTACCCATATTTACAATTGCTGAACCTCTCTCAGTGCCGAATCTGCTTGCCGATCAATTGACTTTCTCTCCATTTTATAAATTCGGCTACGTTACCTGAGCCAGCTCCTAATCATCTTAAGCCAACTAAATTATGAAAATGTTTGTTCGAATCACTTTGATCTCTCTCACCGCCCTCGTTTGTGGCAACTTGGCTGTCATTGCCCAAGTACGCGGCGACAAAAAGGCTCGCCCGAGCCCCAACGCATCCATCAGTCAGACCATAGGAACCACAGTAGTTTCCGTCAATTACGGTCGCCCAGGTTTGAAAGGTCGTTCGGTTGAGTCGCTGGTTCCTGAGAACAAAGTATGGAGAACAGGGGCGAACGAGTCCACAGTCATTACTTTCTCCGGAGATGTATTGGTCGGAGACGCGTCTATCAACGCCGGAACTTATTCGGTCTACTCGATACCTGAAGGTGGTAAATTCACCGTAATCATTAACTCTAAATTGTCCTGGGGGACGCAATACGACGAGTCGCAGGACGTTGCCCGCATTAGCTTACCTTTACAGGATGGCCCAGGCTACGAATGGTTCACGATTGATTTCGATACGCTTTCGAATGTAGGAGCTCACATGAACCTCCGTTGGGCAGACAAATGGGTAGCAGTACCCATATCTGTAAAATAGGGTGCTTTCGGTCGATTTATTTAAGAGGTGGTTTGGGGACCGCCTCTTTTTTGTGCCGAATCGATCATCTAAACCCCAAAAACAGTACAAACACCCAGAGTTTGCTATAGGCGAATCTCAATGACGAAGGCCCTACCATTGATATTAGTGACGGTTGTGTTCACCCCGATTTGGTCTATTGCCAAAGAGAGTGAAGACGTTGCAGGCGGATGAGCCCCAGGTTCCAGATCCTGCCAAGGCTTAGGCTCTGCTTATCCCTCTCGAATTTGCTGGTACAGATTCCATGTGTAGGATCCGAGTAATAGTATGACCATCAGGTTGTAAATAGACCGTGTCTTCATCAAGAGAATCGTTCCGAGTACCGCCAATGTAATGAAACTAACTACACACGTAAGTTTTATTTTTTTTGGACCTAGGGCAACACGGAGGATCTGCCCTCCATCCAGCGGTAATGCTGGAAACAGATTGATGATGGCCCAGAAAATGTTAATTGTAACCACGACATCCACGAAATAGGCAAGAAGGAATGTTGGGTACGAATCAGCTTGAGATCCTTGAGGCATGTTAACGGCCACAAAGCAAAAAATAATCGCCAGCAGGATACTCGCCCCGGGACCGGCCATGGTCATTAGAATCCGCTGTTTCCGGCTCAATCCTCCACTACCGAACTGAGCGACTCCCCCCATTCCGTGGAGTTGTATCTGAGCCTGTCCGGCTCCAAATTTACACCCTGTAAGGGCGTGTCCTAGCTCGTGAACTATGACAGAGGCAAATACTGCCAGCATGAAGACTAGCACCTTGTGCCAGTCGGCAGCGCTTTGGGCCTGCAGTCCTCCGCCGAGAAAACCAGCGAGAAGCCAGAACATCCAATGAACAGAGATAGGAATCTTAAATAGTGTGAATTTCAGCATAACTAAATCGTGTCGATATTATTGTGCCCTCTTTCCAAATTCAAGCAAGCTACGATCTACGGCGTTGACCTTGGAGTAGGCTTCACCAACTTAGTCGACGAGTCAGACCCAAAATGAAAAGAAGACATTTTCTTAAATCTACTGCCATCGTCAGCATTGCGGCCCCATTTACCCGGCAACGCACTGCATCTGCTCAGTCCAGATCGGCGAACCGCAAAATGACGATCAATCTCGTTTGCGGTGCGATCGGCGTCAAAGCCAGTCAAACTCGGGCTATTGACCTTGCTGCCAAGCACGGGTTTGAGTCGGTGGAAGCTCACTCTAGCTATTTGGCCGAATTGAGTGATGGAGAGTTAGAGGCTCTCAAAACCGATCTCAAGAAAAAGAAGCTCGTTTGGGGTACATCGGGGTTGTCTGTGGATTTTCGTAAGAACGAGGACACTTTCAGGAAAGGTCTCAAGGAATTACCCAGGCTGGCCGCTGGCCTGCAACGAGCAGGAGTGAGGTGCGTCAATACTTGGATCATGCCCTGTCATGACGAGCTGACTTACCTGGAAAATTTCAAGCAGCACTCCAATCGACTAAGAAAGATCTGTAGAGTACTCGAAGACTATGATTTGAGAATTGGTCTAGAATATGTGGGTACAGCTACTTTACTCGCAGCCCGCAAGTATCCGTTTCTGCATACGATGGCGGAGGCACTGGAATTGGTCGATACGATCGGCACCGGCAATGCCGGCATTGTATTGGACAGTTGGCACTGGTGGCAAGCGGGCGATTCGATAGCCGATATAGAAAGACTCAACAAGCAGGACATTATCCTAGTTGACCTTAATGACGCTCCTGCAGGGATTGAAAAGAAACTCCAGCTCGACGGCAAGCGGGAGCTTCCCCTTGCTACGGGGACGATTGATGCCAAGGGCTTCCTCAATGCCCTCGTCAAGATCGGCTACGACGGTCCCGTTCGGGCCGAACCATTCAATCAGTCCCTGCGCGATCTCGAAGACGATCCCGCCTGCAAGGCGACCGTGGATTCGCTCAAGAAAGCCTTTAAGCTGATCGGTTAGTTTTGGTTGGAGATCCCAACGGATTCAAGATCTCCGCGCTTTTCGAAAAGAATGTCGCAGTCTTTCGACTTTCCGGTGCCGCTTAAAATCTAGGTTTGGCTGGGACAACTAGAAAAAAATTGAAATTGAAAAAGGCAAATTAGTCAAAGCGGTTGGTATCGCCCTGCTCCACGGAGTTTTTTGTCGAAATACGCTTTATGAAACCAATTTCAATCGTCTTCACTACCCTTTAGAACTAGAGATTGCATAGCAGCATTCTGGACTAGACCGAAAGAGTTGTACGGATTCTCCAAAAACTAGGCATTATTATATTTGTTTTTGCCTAATAAGGGAATTGTGATTCTTCTCAATAACTAGTCTCCCTCCAGAATATGAAATGTCTCTTCTGTTTTACCTCGGTATTTTTTTCCCTTATAAGTGCTTCTGTTGCCGGCGTGCTTCAACCAGCGATCAGTCCGGATGGCAGTCAATTAGCATTTTGCTACCAGGGTGACATCTGGTCTGTCTCATCAGCGGGAGGGCGTCCGTACCGGCTGACGGTTCATGAGGGCTACGACTCCAATCCCAGATGGAGTGCGGACGGAAATCGACTGGCTTTCCAAAGCGATCGATATGGAAACAATGACATCTATTCGATCCCAATTAATGGCGGGAAGCCGATTCGCCACACGTTTCATTCCGCGCCTGATTTGTTATCCAGCTATTCGCCGGATGGGTCAATTCTGTTCGTGACTCGGCGGGTGTACGCGCAGGTAGAGCGCGAGTATGAAATCTATCAGGCGAGTTCACAGGGAGGAACGCCAACGCGATTTATGGATGCATTGGGATCCGATCCTATGGTATCTCCAGATGGCTCTAAAATCGCCTTTGTTAGGGGCTCGTGTCGAGTCGAAAGGGAGGCCTACAAGGGGCCGGCGAATCGGGATATCTGGATCTTCGACGTGGAGAGCGAGATCTATACCCAACTAACTGATTTTGAAGGTAATGATTTTTCCCCTAAGTGGCTGAATCCTTCAACATTGCTGTTTATTTCGTCACGAGAAGGCAAATACAATGTGTTTCAGAGTTCACTTGAGGGCTCCCCAAAGCAAGTGACGTTTGAGAGGGACTTTGGAGTGAATAGTTTCGACCTGAGTGCTGCTAAGAAAAGAATCGTCTACCAGCACGGTGCGGATATTTCGATCCAGCAATTGGGCAAGAAGTCGAGTGAGTGCCTCAATATCGAGCTATCCGCTGATTTTCGTTTTGATCCTGTTGTCAGTAAGACCATAAAGGACAATATCGAGGAGTATGCGTTGTCACCTGATGGCAAGCTGTCGGTCTTCGGGGTGAGGGGGGATCTCTTTGTCACTCGCAACGACAAGGATGATGACCGTAGCGTCCGCTTGACCAACCGCTCGTCTCGCGAGCGCAGTCCTGTCTGGCTGAACGACCACGCTGTTCTGTTCGTATCGGATCGGGAGGGACAAAACGAGATCTACCTCATTGAGTCGGACGACGAGGAGGAGAAGGACCTTTTTAAAACCCTGAAGACCAAAACGCGACGTCTAACCAAATCGACTGAAGAGGAATTCGACCCAATCTTAGCTCCAGATGGAAAGCAACTTGTATACCGGTTGGATACGGGGACTCTAGTTGTGGCCGAAATCAATGAGCTTGGCGTTCTATCAAATCACGTCACGTTGCTCGACGGGTGGGCTAATCCCTCAGGAGTTAAATGGTCTCCCGATAGTCGTTGGATCGCTTACGCTTTGTCCGATCTTAATTTTAATTCGGAGATTTTCATCCAACCGGTCGACAATCCGTCTTCATCTATAAATGTATCCATGCATCCGGGTCAGGATAGTGATCCTGTTTGGAGTCGGGACGGTAGCAAGCTAGGCTTTGTTTCTGAAAGGAACAACAACGATGGCGATGTATGGTTTGCTTGGTTGAAGAAATCCGATTGGGAAAAATCGGAGCAACAATGGGAGCGGGAACGCCACCTGAAGAAAGACAAAAAAGATTCCGAAAAGAAAAAGAGCGATAAGGAAACAGTCTACAAAGCGTCTGAAGACGAAGCGACGAGAGAAGATAAGGTGGGCGAGGAAGAAGCCGAAGAAGATCCCGCAATCGAAATCGACATTGATCGAATTTATTTGCGGCTAGAGCAGGTTACCGCCATGGCAGGTAATGAGGGTCCGTTCGTCTTCGATAAAGAGGGTGAAAAAATATATTTCACCATCGGCAGTCCGGGCCGTCAGGACTACTCCACGGAACGTAATCTTCACGAGATTCGTTGGGACGGGGAAGGCCAGAAAGAGCTGATTGGTGACAACAGTGTTCCACGGCAGCTTCACCTTTCGAAAACCGGCGACCATGTTTATTTTTTAAGCAAGGGTGGATTGCTTAGACGGGTCATCACCAAAGATGGCAAGACGGAAAAACTCCCAGTTTTATCTCGTATCCAAATAGATGTGGAAGGTGAGAGAGAGCAAATTTACCATGACGCCTGGCGGGAGTTGAATCGGTCCTTTTATGATCCCGGTTTCCACGGGCACGACTTCGAGGCCATTCGTGACAAATACCTGCCAATCGCTAGGGCCGCATCGACCACGGAAGATTTTCAGAATACGTTTAATCTAATGCTCGGTCAAATAAACGCGAGTCACATGGGAATGCGGGGAGTGGAAAACCCCAAAGAAACTCAGTCCCAAAAATCCGGACTACTTGGTATGGAAGGGAAAAATACGGACGGAGGATTTCTGCTTAAAACGGTTGTGCCCGGCGGTCCATTGGCAAAGGCTTCGGTTCCGATTGAGGTAGGGGATATCATAGTATCGGTTGGCCGGGTGCGAGTCGAATCGGATTCCAATGTCTTCGCCTTGCTTGTGGATACGGCGGATACAGAGGTCCTTTTGGAAGTACAACGTGGAGAAGACGTATTCGAGAGTATTGTGTGGCCTACAGGATCCTTGAACTTGGCGCTTTACGATGCTTGGGTAGAAGAGCGTCGGGAAATGGTTGAAGACTATTCGGAAGGACGGTTGGGCTACTTGCACATTAGGGCGATGGGGTGGAAAAGCTTTGAACGCTTCGAGACCGACCTCGTAGCGGCAGGCTACGGGAAGGAAGGTATCGTTATCGATGTGCGCTACAACGGAGGAGGTTGGACCACAGACTATCTCATGGCGGTGCTTAGCGTAAAGCAACACTCGTATACCGTTCCTCGTGGAGCGACAGAAAACCTGGATACCGATCATCCAAAGTTTAAGAATACTTATCCCTTTAGCGAACGTCTGCCGTTAGCCTATTCCACCAAACCGTCTGTCGCTCTGTGCAACCAAAATAGCTACAGTAATGCGGAGATTTTCTCGCATGCCTATAAGGCACTGGGGTTAGGGAAACTGGTCGGACAACCCACCTTTGGTGCTGTTATCTCAACGGGTAGCTATAGTCTGGTTGACGGCTCCTACGTGCGCCGGCCATTTCGTGGCTGGTTTGTGAAAGAATCTGAAATGGGCATGGAGCATAACCCAGCCATACCAGATATATTGGTTGAGAATCCCCCGGCCTACAAAGCCAAAAAAGTTGATCCCCAGTTAAAGCGTGCTATCGAAGAACTGATCATTCAAATTGATACGTTGTAATTATATCTACGTCGACAAGTTGGAGGAAGCTATAGCAAATATACTCTATGACTGGATATAATTGGGAGGCGACGAGTCGTTTTACAGGATGGGTTGCCGTAAAAGCAAAAGAGAAAAGATTTGCTCAACTCAACAACGAGATGGTTGCTTTACTATCCAGGGTGCCCAAAGGGTCGGGGGCCCAACCTTAGACAAAAAACAGTTCAAAATTAAAGTGACAGCGGCCTTCCGTTCATTTGACATTCGTGACACACACCGAAAGAAATGAAGTCTTTGATGCTCATGAGTTTGAAAACGGCTGCCTGTTAGTTGGTGTTAGGTTACAGGTGAGAAAGTTCCCGCGACCGAGGGGATTTGCCATTGAGAGTCTTGCCTGAAATGGCATTCTGCACCTTTGTACAGATGGGCTTTGTGGCGAAACGAGAGTGCTTAAATCACGAAAGGTAAAGACTTGTTGCAAGGCTTTGAATCGGGTAGCAGCCATCGGTTGTTGTGTGGAAACTTCGGATAGGGTCTACTCAATCCCAAACTTTATGGAAGAATGGTCGTGTATGCTATGGAATTAGCATAATCTGGGTACAGGTACGATCCGAGTTGGCATAGCCACTGCGATGAAAGTGTTTTTGAAGTAAAAGATAATCTGGTGCATTATGTGGTTTTGCATTAAAAAAAGGGGCCTTGGGGGAGTCGCTTTTAGCGGCGTTTCACCGTTTGCTTTTTTTGAAAGCGAAATGCTATAGGGAGCACTTGTTTTCCTGCTAGTGTCGAGGCTGATTCGACCAAAAGCCTAGATGCTCGATAGAATTTGGCTTTGTGGATTGAAAAAATTGAAAGTTATTCCAATTTCAGGAGCATGAACCGTTTCACCCCGACCTATCTTCTTCCTCTATTGCTCATTGCCTCGATTGCTCGTGTAGGAGCCCACGAGATGCCTAATATCATTCTCCTGATGGGCGACGATCATGGGTGGGACGAAGTTGCCTATAATGGTCACCCTCATTTAAAGACGCCCAATCTCGATGAGATGGCTGCTACAGGTTTACGAATGGATCGCTTCTATTCGGGGCACCCCTCATGTTCGCCCACTCGAGGCAGCTTTCTAACGGGCCGGCACCCAAATCGATACGGCACGTTTGCCCCGAATTGGTCTATTCGTCCAGAGGAGATCACTATCGGCCATATTATGAAAAAGGCAGGATACCGTACGGCCCACTTTGGGAAATGGCACGTTGGACCGGTTAAGAAAGAGTCCCCGACCAGCCCAGGAGCCATGGGTTTCGAAGAATGGGTCTCGCACGACAATTTTTTCGAACTCGATCCGATTCTCTCAAAGAACGGCGCCACTCCCATAGTGTATCCAGGCGAGAGTTCGGAAGTTGTCATTGATGAGGCATTACGCTTTATTGGAGAGGTCGGGAAGAATCACCAGCCGTTCATGGCAGTGGTATGGTTTGGATCTCCCCATGAGCCCTATATGGCTCTTCCCGAGGACTTGACTTTGTACAAAGACCTCCCAAGGGAATATTCGGAGAAGTCAGTCTCGCTCACCAGCGTCGAAACAGGCGAGAAGACCGTGCGTCCTTTTAGAGACGTACTTCAGGAGCGTTATGCGGAGATAACCGCGATGGATCGAGCGATTGGCAAGCTGCGGGAATCGCTCCACGAAAAGGGGCTGCGTGAAAACACTATTGTTTGGTATTGCGGAGACAACGGCACTCCGGCGAGTGGAAATTTGACCAATCCATTTCATGGCTTTAAAGGAGATGTTTACGAGGGTGGAGTCCGCGTACCGGGTGTGATCGAGTGGCCGCGGAAAATCTCAGGGAATCGCATTTCTGAAGTGCATGCGGTAACGAGCGATATCCTGCCAACAATTTGCGCAATAACGGGACAACCGCTGCCGGATCGTCCCATTGACGGTATCGACTTAACACCGCTTTTCAAAGCTGAGATGTCACGGCGTCCAAAACCAATCTTTTTTTGGTCATACGATACTAGAGCGGAGACCTCGGTTAGGCGCGCGTCGTACGTAGAGCCCAAACTCCAAGAGGGAACGACGCCCTTGATAAAGAAAATGGATGGCAAGTACACCCGGACATTCAGAAACCTGAAGCATCCTAAGATCCGGAAATCAGACTATGGCGGACCGAGAGCGTTGTTGGGAAATCGGTATAAGCTTGTGATCGATGGTGAGAAAGGCGCGACCTTGGAGTTGTTTGATATTCTAACAGATCCCTACGAAACGACGAATGTTGCCGGGAAGCACCCGAAACTCGTGGAACGGCTTCAGAGAGAATTGCGTGAATGGCAGGATTCGGTTTTAAACAGCCTGACTGGGCGGGATTATTAACCGAAGGAACGAACGAATCGTTGATCCGGTATTGCATTGTTCGTTTTCGCGGGAGCTGCTTTAGGTTCTTTAGGTAATACTTCGGAACTTTTTGCAGACCTCGCTAATATCGTCGCTAGCGTGCGTTCTTAATATTCCCACTTTAAAAGCAAGACCGGAAGTCTAACTCCAGCTTTGATCCATGTTGGTACGAGGTGACACCGACTCGTATACTCAATCTCTTGAGATTCCTCGCTATCGCGGGTTAGCTGATTGAGAGACTGTTTCTTCGAATCAGTAAGCTCTTCGGTTCCAATGACCTCAATCTTACCGAGTTCGACGCGGGACTTGTCGGTGATGCGTTTCTTGACCAGGTCACCCATGTTCTTGCCGAAGTAGTTGTCGGCGACTAGGTTCATGTCTTTGCTGGCTTGTTCGAAGCCCTGAACGATGTTTCGGATGCTGTATCGAGTTGTCCAATGCAGCACAAGTTCACCTTGCCCCATGAGCGGTAGATCGTAGGCCATCAGCACCATGAAATACCGCCGATTGCTGAGCAGACTTTAAAGTGCCAATTCTTTCTGAGGGGAGTTGGGTTCAATGTAAGTTTTTTCCAGTGCTAGAAGGCGGGCAGTTTACAAGGCTCTATCTTGTTGGCTTTCCTGAATCGCATTTCCGGCATTGATACTTGAACTTTATGTCTTGGATACCGTTAAGCTTGTCGATATCTACGCCTCCATCTGATCTTCCATTGCCCGCCCCATCGGAAAATCCGTAGTCTTCCAGTGTGTTGCAACCGAGGAGCTCCCCGGTGCTCTTTGACGGAGGTGACGCCGTAGTGGATTACGATTACAAGTTTGGCACCGTTGGGATCTTGGACTCCTTCGAAATTCTGTTTTGCATGTGCTTAAAAAGATTCAGTAGGACCTCATCAAACGAAAAGTTATCCATGGCGGGACCGCCCTATTGCCTCCGTGAAATTTCCCCTTCATGAAAACGTAGGACTCCGGCTGCATTGAGTCCTCGTTCTACCTCGCGATAGAGAATTCGTGGTTGGCTTCGGCATTGATGACCAATTGGTTGGCCGCATTTAACGAGATTGGATAGGGCAACGCTGTTGCTAGACTGAATAGGCAAAGCCGTTTGGATGCGTATCAGCCGCGGCTAAAGGTCCTCATCTGAGAGTCCATCTTGAAAGCAATTTGAATCGTTTCCAGTTTCAGTACAAAGTACGGAGGAGTGACTGGAAAAGTTTTGGTGGATACGCACGAATTCCTGTCCCCGCAATCGCTAAAATATGGAAATAGGGAATGCAGAAATGCTTCGGCCCTCGTGATAAATAAAAAAGGCCGCAACAGGTGCGGCCTCGATTCGAAACTATGTGGTCTCAGCACTCTAGAAACTAGAGCGACTTTGAAATCGTAAAGACGAGTCTTCCATCCCCCATCGGGTCATCGTCAAGATCGGTATCCCAGTAGGAAAAGTCCCATCCGATACCTTCTATCTCCCCTGATACACCGATTGTCCAGTAAGTCCAGGCATCATCATAGTCTCCGTAAGCTGCACCGACCGAGATGCCTTGTTCTTCGAAATCGTAGCTGTAACCAACCTCAATATTGTCACCGAACTCGTCGCCAAAAGAGTAGGTTAGACTAAATCCGGCAACACCACCGCCGACGTAGTATTCCGTAAAGTTGGAGTCGCTGGCTCCCGATCCACCGTGGTAAGTGTACTCAATAATTCCTACGTCATAACTAAATCCGCCTTCGGTTTCATTGGCGAAACCGAGGTAGATATCGCCCTCGGTACTCTCAGCACCACCAAAATCGACACTGGCACCCCAAACGCCAGCGTAGAAACCGGATGCATCCTCATAATCGAAACCACCTTGGACGGATGGATCTTCGAGGTTTTGAGAGTAGCCCCTCCAGACATAGTCGGATTGTATAGCGATATTGCCGGATACTCCAGCCTTCGCTACGGATATAATAACGCATACCGCGATCAATGCAGATGCCAGTTTGAAAGATTTAATTACCATGATTTGTTTTGTTTTATTTAGGTGTTTTTGTGAGGCCAGTTAATTTTAGCCATTTGCACCACAGCATTTATCGGGCCAACACCCATTAGAGAGAATTTCCAACGACCGACGGATTCGGGTTTGAAGCTACTCTGGGAAAAAGTTTGGTCTCAGGCTGAAAACACGGGGAGTGTCTTACTAGCGATGATTGGGTATACTATAAGTATCTACGGATCAATATTTTGGAACAAAAATATAGAGGCTCTTAACCTTACTCTGTGGCAGTATTGGAATCCTTCTCAGCCTTGAAAAGGTACGGGCAGGTGATGACCTTATTGGCCGAACGAGGATTAATCTCAACGCACTGGGTCAATGGTGAATATTGAGCATGGAAGCCAATCCTGGAGGGAATTTAAACGCATTGCTGCCGTATTGAAACCTGGTTAATTTTTACAATTGGTGTCAAATTCCCCTAGTGCCCAGACACCGTACTTTAAGAAGTTAATCTAACATCACGGCGTAATGTGCACCGCGTCCGCTGCCGACCGGGATTAATGCGTCTTATTGGACGAGGTCTCAAAGATAGATCGTAACCGTTGCCTTTGAGGCTTCTGTCAGACCCCTGAAGAAGCGGGCGATTAGTCCTTCTTCAATTCAGTATGGCCCATTTTGGAGGATTCTAGCTATTGCGATCCGCAGCCGGTTGTTGAGGTGATCGCGGTGCCGAGTGAGGTATCGTGCTTTGCACAGCACAAGTTCGACTTGATTCTCGGTCCGTTTTTGCGATTCCAGGATGAGTGAGAGGATGAATCGCATCCAGGGAGAAGCGGTTATCAGCTTCTGCTAAGACGTGGGATCGTTGTATCTTCGAATAGGATACGAGATTCTTTGAGTATATTGGAAATCTTTTCGGCGTGTGGACTATTCCGGAGAGCTTCATGCATCTTCTTTTCATCGTAGTCTTTTACGATATTCCCGGGGAACCAGTGATCGGCAGTGCCAAGCATATTGTAACGCCACTTAGCGAAGTCTTCTAGATCGAGGGCCTTCGCCCAAGTCCAAAGACGGACCACGTCTTTTACGTTAATCTCACCGGGAACCGTATCCCATTCGGGTAGACCGGTGTGCCAGGTGTCATGCCAGTCGGGGCCACCAAAACGGGCAACTTCCGCGTAGATTTTCTCGAGGGTGGAAGCGATGACGCTTTCCGCCTCGTCGTAGTGTTCCAAAGCTTTTACATGTGTATCGAAATCTGAGGGACGAGCGGCTCCGCAGCTGATAGTATGCACATTGGGGTTGGCCCAGCAGAAAAGGTCGTTGAACGCCATGGGTTCGAGAGGGTCGCATAGGTCGACCATCTTTTGAGGAGGATTGTAGAGCCTCCCGCCTTTGTCGTTGGGGCTTATGATGAAAACCCCCATGTCCTTTTTGGCGGCCGCTTCGATGGATGGCCCATTGAGTTGGGCAATCAGGTACCAGTGAAGGTTTACATAGTCGAAATTCCCTCGCTCGATGATTTCGGTTATTTCCGTGTTGGAAGCATGGGTTGAAAATCCGATGTGTTTGACCCGGCCTTCTTCCTTGAGCTTGTAGGCCTCTTCTAGGCAACCTCCTGGACAGAGGGCATATTCCATGAGATCCCGATTGTTGATGCCGTGCAGACTAAAAAGTTCCACGTAGTCATGCTGTAAGTACTTCATTGACTTCTCGAATACTTTGCGAAACTCCTTCGGGTCTTTTTGAGGGGCAACTTTGGTCTGGAGAATGTAGGAGTCTCTTGGAAAATGCTTCAAGGCAAAGCCAAGCTGCATCTCCGAACTACCGTACCCTCGTGCGGTTTCAATGTGATTGATCCCCAGATCGAGAGCGCGACCTAATAGCTTCTCAATATTCTCCTGACCCTCACGCGGGACTTCGCACCAAGGAACGTCGTCCCATTTATGCTGATAGCGCATTCCCCCGCAGGAGATCACGGGCATTGAAAGTTCGGTTTTCCCAAAACGGCGGTACTTCATATGTTCAAAGAAAAATCCAAATAAGAACTCAGAGTGGGGGGTTGTTAATCGGGAAGTTGGCCTCTGATAGCATTCCTGGTCGCCTTCGGGTATCTAGCTTCTTCTGAAGTTCAATGGACTGGGTCTTCATGCTGTCCCAAGTGTCGATACTGATCTTAGCTGACCGCTGTTGAGAATTTCCCTAAATGTCGTTTGCTCCAAGGGTGGTTGTTCCCAGCCGAAAGTGGATGCGAGAATGACGCTTTCAAGAAAGCCCCTTTTGTCTTCAATAACCTTTCCTCGAAAGAAGGGTGCAAGAGATTCTAGCGCTTCTCCCTTGCTCTGAAGTCTGTCTTGAAAAAAGGATATTCGTTTGATGCCAGCGTTGAGCTCGTTGCTGATTCGAACCACGATTTGCTGATCTTGCAGTCGTTTTACCCGAAAGTTGTTTGAATTGTTGAGTGAGACGGCGATGAGTACGCGGATTACAATCAGAATCACTTCACCAACGGCATACAGAATATAGCGTTTGAAGCTGCCGGTTTCCATAAGAGATTGTCTTATTCTTCTAAATATACTGAGCATGTTTTATTCTTTCGACTTTCTGAAGGAACCCGCTACGTTACGCAAACAAAGATGCTTCCAAAAACTGACCTGAGAAAGAGGGAAGTAGATTGAAAATGAATATCCCAATACCGGCTTTGCGATCTCCTATCAGGCTCGCTCAAATGGTTTATGTAGTTCTTAACATCTTGTCTGCACCGCAGAGTGCAATAGGGGGCGAGACTAAAGCAGTTCCTTTCGCTGACAATGGCGGTCTCAAAATGCTCTATGACAATCGGCAGTATCCGCTGGCGGTTGCGGCGGGTGGCAGGACGCATATCGTGTGGCGAGGTGATGAGGGTTTTCCTTACTGCATCAGCTACGATATGGAGACACGGGAATTCTCTAAACCGGTTTCGCTGATCGAAGGGTATGAAGATGAAATCGATGCAAAACATTACAAGAAGGACCACCACTTTGCTCCTGTGATCTGGTCAGATCCAGAGGGATATTTGCATACGCTTTTTGGATGCCATCGTACAACAGGAATTCACTTGGTATCCACGAGACCGGGGGATTCGACCGAATGGCGTAGGGGAATCGATTTCTCTGAGTCGATTTCCTATCCCAAGATTCATCGCATCTACGATGACAAAACGCTTGTCTATACGCGTTACTCAGGTCACTTGGGATTTTGGCAGTATCATATCTCCAATGACGGAGGGAATCGCTGGCAAGGTGGCGGGCACCCAGTGGTGAATCTCGGTGCCGAGCCGCAGGATGGGGACCACGCGGCTTATTCGGGGTCGTATAATACGACTGCCGTGAGCACGGATGGGAAACGGCTGCACGTGGCGTTTATTTGGAAGGTTGAGGACCCTCTTTTCAATACGAGGTATAACGAGTTTCTAGGGGACCACACGCAGCGCTACAACCTATACTATCTCTATGTCGACCTCCCAACCGGCAAGGGCTACAATATTGATGGTGAGGAAATTGAGCTGCCCGTACGGAAGAAAATAGCGGACGAAAAATGTCTAGTCTGGGATACGGATCAGCGTCCCGCAGCGGTGGGTCCTTCGATTTGTTTGGATGAAAATAATAGCCCGCATTTTCTGCTACCCGTATCCGAGGAGACGCCGCTGGATAGCGCGTTCTATTTTGTGAGACGGGAAGCGGGTGAGTGGGAAAAGACAAGAATCACCAAAACGCTGCACCCATTCAATGCAAGCTGCCTGCAATTCGATGGGCAGGGTGTTTTCCATGCCTATATGATTACCGGAAGCGGGGAGTCGATTGTCGAGGAAGGCATGGACGAGTACGGCTGGGGACAGCGGGTCGAGAAGTGGACTTCAAGCGATGGTGGTAAGGATTGGATACAGGCACAAGGCCTGACTCCTAAGCCCGGAATGCGGTATCAGAATATTCAGTTCGTCTCAGATGGACTGGCGAGTGAGTTTGACGATCTATTCCTATTTTACGGCTGGAAAGATGCTAATAGCCGGGGGATTGGTTATCTCTGGGATGCACGTTAGTAATTCGCTTAAACTCGGCTTTGTTGAAGATCGCCCCATCGGATAACAAAAGTTAGAAATACAACAAGCTAGACTCATAATTTGTGTCAATAAGGCACAGTGGGAGATTTGTCGCAGTCAGTCTGTCGCTTGTAACGACATCTTATAACTCCCATTCGGTTCTTCTGACAAGCTTTGCTTTACGACTTGAGGAGATATAAACCATTGTATTCAAGTCATTAACAAATTATAAATATCGATATCCGCATCAATTGAGCTGGGATAATTCGCCTGCTCGTTTACGGTATGTATTTTGCAAAGACGTATTCGGAGGACAGCCCAATGATAGACCCGAATCGACTCACTGAAATGGCCCGTAATGCTCTGGCCGAAGGGCAGGCAATCGCGCGGCGTAAAAAGAACAACGAGGTGGAGACGCTTCACTTGCTTTCAGCTCTGATAATGCAGGACGGCGGAATTGTCCAGGGCCTGTTGCAAAAGCTGGAGATCACGCCGAATGCGATGGCTCTTAGCTTGGAGCGGGTGGTTGACAAGCTGCCGAGCGTTTCCGGATCCGTTGACAGCAGCAAGATTTTCATAACGCCGTCATTGAATGATGCATTCACGAGGGCGGAGACTGAGGCAGTTAATCTAAAGGATGACTTCATCAGTGTGGAGCATCTTTTCCTAGCGCTGGTAGAAGTTGCCAAGCCTTCGTCTTTAGAGAATCTACTTCGTAGTTTTGGTTTAGATAGGCAAAAGGTCCTTCTCGCCCTCCGATCAGTGAGAGGAAACCAGCGAGTTACCACTCAGAATCCTGAAGCCACGTTTCAAGCTCTCGAGAAATATGGAATGGATCTCGTCCAGCGAGCTAGGAGCGGTAAGATGGACCCGGTTGTTGGACGTGACGATGAGATTCGCCGAGTTATCCGTATCCTATCCCGTAAGACAAAAAATAACCCAGTTCTCATTGGTGAACCCGGTGTGGGAAAGACCGCAATTGTCGAAGGGCTGGCTCAGAGAATAGTGCGAGGGGACGTGCCCGAAGGACTGAAGGACCGCACGGTGTTCTCACTCGATATGGGGTCTTTGCTCGCTGGTGCAAAGTTTCGTGGGGAATTTGAGGAACGCTTGAAAGCGGTTCTCCAGGAAGTGAAAAGTTCCGATGGCCAGATTATTTTGTTTATCGACGAACTTCATACGATTGTCGGGGCTGGAAAGGCTGAAGGCGCCATGGATGCGGGCAACCTTCTAAAACCGATGCTCGCGAGAGGCGAGTTGCACTGTATCGGAGCTACGACGTTGGATGAGTACCGTTTGCATATTGAGAAAGACGCAGCATTGGAGCGACGTTTTCAGAGCGTGCTAGTGGAGCAGCCCAATGTCGAAGATACGATATCCATTTTGCGGGGACTGAAAGAACGCTATGAAGTCCACCATGGGGTGCGGATTCAGGACAATGCCCTCGTGAGCGCTGCGGTGCTTTCGGATAGGTACATTTCCGACCGATTTTTACCGGACAAGGCCATCGACCTTGTTGACGAGGCTTGTGCGAGTATCAGGATCGAAATGGATAGCATGCCCGAGGGGCTCGACGCCCTCGAGCGAAGGATTATGCAGCTGGAGATTGAAGAAGCAGCTATGATGCAGGAAACGGATGACGCGTCCAAGACGCGTCTTAAAACACTGCGTAAAGAAGTTGTGGATCTGAAAGAACAGGAGACCGTCCAGCGTCAGCAATGGCAGAATGAGAAAGCATCGATTTCGGAGCTCCAAGAATTGCGGGAATCTATAGAGGCGACCAAAGTTGAGATCGAGAAGGTGGAGCGTGCCTATGACTTGAATAAGGCTGCAGAGCTGAAGCACGGTAAACTTCCTCAACTAGAGGCGAAGCTAGCAGATGCAGAGGCTAATCAAAGCGAAAGTTCGCTGGTCAAAGAGGAGGTTTCGCAAGAAGAAATTGCCGATATAATTTCCCGTTGGACGGGGATTCCGGTAACTCGGCTAATTGAGGGGGAAAAGCAGAAGCTGCTCCAGCTTGAGTCGATCATGCACAAGAGCGTGATTGGGCAGGACGAACCGGTTCGACTGGTATCCGAAGCAATCATACGGGCTCGGGCAGGAATCAAAGATCCCGGTAAACCGATTGGTAGTTTTATCTTTTTAGGCCCTACGGGGATGGGAAAAACTGAACTCGCTAGGACCTTGGCTGCGACCTTGTTTGATAGCGAGGATGCGATGGTCCGTATCGACATGTCCGAGTATATGGAGCGCCACGCGGTCGCTCGATTGATCGGCGCCCCGCCAGGTTATGTAGGATATGAAGATGGCGGGCAACTGACGGAGGCGATACGTCGCAAACCGTATTCGGTTTTGCTTTTCGACGAGATCGAAAAAGCCCACCCAGACGTGTTTAATTTGATGCTGCAGATACTTGACGAAGGGCGCGTGACAGATTCGCAGAGTCGCATGGTCGACTTTAAAAATACGATTATCATTATGACTTCGAATATCGGTAGCGAGTACTTATCGGAGGGTGTAATTGGTGGAGAGATCCCGAAGTCAGTTGAAAATTCAGTGCTCTCCGATCTACGGGGACATTTTAGACCTGAATTCCTGAATCGGGTAGATGAGACAATTATATTCAAGCCATTGTCAATCGAGGAAATCGAGCGGATCGTTGTTCTTCTCCTGGCTGATTTGAACAAGACACTGTCCGATCGACGTATCAGCGTGGTTCTCGAAAATGATGCGGTCGAATGGATTGCGGAAAAGGGATTTGATCCGGTCTACGGTGCTCGACCCCTCAAGCGGTTCATGCAGCGGTCCATTCAGTCGTCTCTTGCTCGAGCCATTATCGAAGGCAGGGTACAGGACGGAATGACTGTCAAGTATTCTCTGGATGGAGACGACTTGAAGTTGGAAATCACGACGAGAGGGGATTAGGGATATGGCACGGCGACTGTTTTAAGCCGCTGCGAGATACTTTCATTGGGTCTTCTCCGATCTCAGAGTCGTTAGTGAGAAAAATCTGGTAACACAGAAAGATATGGGCACCAGCACAGCGTTCCGTAAATATTGAATTAACAGCATCCAGAGGTGTCGCAGCCCACCCACGCTACCTCCCAATCGAGATTGCTCTAGCCAATTTGGCTTTTCCAGAATCGAGTGGGAAAGGAGCCGATAGCCATCACTAAAACCTGAACAGCCATAAATCCGACGAGATAGGTGAAGGCTTCGTCCATGAAACCATAGGCATGGAGGCCAATTCCCAACATGTTTGTGCCGAACCAGGACCAGCTGCAAACGACATTGCCAAATATGGCGAGAATCATGATCCCACGTGTGCGGGCGAAACCTGCCCATTTGCAATGGAGAATAATGGCATTCCAGACCACGATAAGAAGTGCTCCATTCTCTTTCGGGTCCCAGCCCCAGAATCGTCCCCACGATTGGTCTGCCCAAATGCCACCAAGGATAGTGCCCACAAAACTAAATAAGGTGGCAAAGCAAACGATACCGTAAACCATGCTTCCGAATGTGCGGGCGGTTTTCTTGTCGACTCGATTTGAGAATACAGACATCAGAATGAAGATGAAGCCGATGAAACCAGCGAGGAAAGTGGCCGAGTATCCCAGTGTAATGATAATTACGTGCGTCGCTAGCCAGAAATTGTTGTCGAGTACTGCCCGCAACATTTCAAGCGTGTCGCCACTGGCCGACAGATGGTGAGCGACCAGGAGGGTGGAAAAGCCAATTATTGCCGCAGTCGCGTTTCCAATACTGTTCTTGAAGAGCCATTCGAGTGCGATTGCTAAGAATACCGCTCCCCAGCCGACGAATATAGCCGACGAGTAAAGATTGATGACTGGAGCGTATCCTATGATATATATCCGGAACAGAATTCCGGCGGTGTGGATAATGGCACAGGCGCAGATCAATCCAAAAGCAGCTTGATTTAAAATTTTCGGCCAACGTACCCATGATAAGACTACAGCCAAAAAAGCCATTACATATCCCGCAGCAGCTATGTAGAACGGCTCTAGGAAGTTAAAAAGTTGTTCTACCCCTGCATGTGGGAGGATGGACGGGTCAACGGCATTAAGGTCGGCGTGCAGCGCTCTAACGCCCTCATTGAATGCTGTTGCATTCTCGTTTCGGTAGGCGTCTACAACCTTGGCGTAGCTGTGCACGATCTCGCTGGCCTGGCCCTCTTGCAATACCTGGCGGAGCAGGGTACTGGTTTTGTTCCACTCGTTAATATCCTCGTTTGCGTCAACTGAAGGAAGCGTGAGCAGTTTACTGGACTGCTCGAAACCTTGGTAGAGGAACCCAATACTCATCATTTGGTTGAAGGAATTTTCGTCGTACTCCTCCCCTAGTTGTCTTCTGTTCACTGCATCCACCCCGGCGGGAGCAAAATTTTCGAGGTCCTCGAGTTCCTGTCTGAAGGAGGCGACCTGTCCATGGTGAAGCGATTGGCTCAGTGCCGAATAGTTCGAAAGGGCTCGGGCGAGTTGGATAACTGCCTTCTGAAACCGAGACCTCTGGGCGTCCTCTAATTCACTCGCTTTTTGAGCTTGTTCGCTTATCACTTTCAAGGACGGACCTATTTCGTTGAAGGAAAAGTAAAAGTGCTCACTCCCTTGCCCCAACAGAGCAATCATCACTTTACTTCGGGAACTGGGCTTTTTAGGAAGCTTGAGCAGTGCTTGGACGTCTTCGTCCTGAATCCTGAACACTGGGCGTTCGTGGGCAAGATCTGGCCGCATCATTAGCTCCGTGAGCCAGACAATGGCTGGTGTTTTCTTACCGTCATCCCCGATAAAAGTCCGTTTGTACCGAATGCCTAGAAGTGCGTTTCGAGCCACGGAATCTAGGGGCTGAATACGTCCGTTGAGGTGGATGGACGTTTTGCCGAATGCGGCGTAATCAATCTCCGTCTTTGGTGACTGCTTCCTATAGTTCGAAGCAAAGTACAAGAGGAGGACAGAAATTGCGATGATGGCGGGTAATCGTTTTTTCATGATTTCTTCTCTCGCCTCCCAGCAAATGAGATGAGTCCGATTAGGAACTGGACAGTGAGTCCAACAAAAATGAGTCCGCAGGACAGGTAAGGCAGGTGGCGACCAGGGTTACTGACGACCTGCAAAATTGTGGTTGTGTCATCGTTGGCAAATCCGCTTTGAAAAAAGGTAAGACCGTTGTACCGCAGCGGGTGATTCATATAAATTAAAAACTCCCTCTTTTCGCCTCGCTCCGGGTGTGTAAGCTCGATTTCGCTTGAAAAATTCACCGGTATATTTGTTCCCAAATATCGGTCGTGACTGAAATCGTTGAGATGGATATCGAACGGGTAGTAGTAGCGTTTGCGGCGGATTTCGAGAGAGTAATCTTTTCCTTGGAAGGTGAATTTTTGAGGAGGGAATCCTAGGCTTGCTAACCAAGTGCCCAGCACCTCGCCCGAATCGTCAAAAATAGTCAAAATGGCTGAAGTACGATTCACGTCGTCCATCTTTCCTGTTTTCGGAATTTCCTGGGCAAACATGTCAAGCCCGATTCCCTGGTTTGCGATGAGAGCTTTACTGGGGGTACTTTCGTCTCTGCGCAGGATGACCGAATTGGGCATATACTGATTGAATCCGATTTTGAAGGGAAGTTCCTCGTGCCTGCAGTCTTGCATCGTTTCCATCATTTCTTGAGGAAACGCGTAAACCCGGTCGGTTTTCGTCGACACACCATGGTCTATAACAGCGAGTTCCGTTATCTGACGGTCTTCCGAGAAATTGGAGGATGCACCCTCGTCTATAATCATAGCACTGTCGACCTGCATCATGCTGGAAATCAGCTCACCGACAAGCAGGGTGATCACTCCAATATGAACCATCAAGACCCCAGATTTTTTCCATGAATAGCGAAATCGAAAAATGAGGGCGGTGATTAAATTGGCGAGTAGGAAGAGCCCTATTGTGTATCCCCCAGGAAAATACGGTACAGTGATTTCAATCCCGGGTACTACCCAATAAACAAAAAAGGTGTAGAAATACTTCTCGACCGCGCCATGAATCCCTAGATTGACTTGGTCCAGTGTACCAATGAAAACAAGGATCAGACCCAAAATCATGCAGGATATGGCCAGCTCAAATGAAGTAAAGAATTTGATGAAAGGCTTCATGTTACTGCTGGGCTAATCCTTAGAATTTCTTGCTTCGAATCGTGATGAATGGACAAGTTGCCGAAATTTATTGCGCTGCGTCTCCACAAGGAAAATGTCGCCGCGTAGCTTGTAGAACCAACTTTTCCCGTCATGTTTGACAACCGCTGCGAGAATGCGTTCCTTGACACGTTCCTTGTCTGCGTCTGTTTGCGGTTTCAGGTCGAAAAGCACAAAGTCGAGGCCTCCAACTTCGATAGTCTCTTTGTTTGAATTAACCTGGGAATCGCTCCAGGGGCGAAGACCTATTTGCTGCCTCCAGCGGTTTACGTTGGCCGTAATTCCACCGGCATCCCCTGGAAAACGGGTGATTGAAAAATCTGCGGGCTCAAATCCTTCTAAGGGTGCTTCGTAACTGGCAATTCTCATGGACGAGCCGTCCGATTCAGCCCAGCTCTCAGGTGCATTGAACACGAGGACAGCTTCCGTCGAGGCCTCGCTGCTACCGACTGAAGAACCGTGTATGGGTGCGGCGTCCGCGAACCTGAGGCCAGCGACAAACTGATCGAAGGCTGGTTTTTGAGACTGTACACCGTGCTGGGGACCCGACATTTTAAAGAACCAGCTTTCCCCTTTGTAAAAGAATATTGCGGCGACAATTTGAGTAGCGTCGGGATTGTCGCTGGCAGGAAGGATGTTCACAACTTGGCCGTCGTGCCCATCGATTCGAACTTCTCTGAGGCCTTGGGATAGCTCCTCGCTATTCACAGGGGGAAGCCCGGCCTGTCCTCTCCATCGGTTCACGTTCGCGAGAGTGCCACCAACGGTACCTGGAAAGGATGAGACGGTTATTTCGACTTTTTTCCCGTCCTTGACCTCTACAAGGTAGTTTCCTTTGCGGAAAGCAGTGGGAGTGAGTTCAGTCCAAGCGGCAGGTTTGGTCCACTGGATCCGGTCATCAGAAGTGGGGGCTGAAATGGGAGCGGCTGCGACCGAAGGGGGTGTTGATTTATTTTCCTTTGGCACATCGTAGACGGCTACTGAATCGCGCTTGCAACCCCCAAAAAACAAAGCACCTGAAACTACAGCCAATTGGCTAAGTCCTAAAATTATCCTCATCAGATCCGGAGCAAAATATTAAAGACTGCATTAAGCAAGCAGGACCGGACTTTAGCTAACACAAAATGCTAGTAGAAGGTGTTCATTACTTATCTAGAATTTCTACTAATGCAGACTAGCAAAGCAAAGTTATAGGCCAAACCAGATTGGGGATCAGGATTTTTTTTGGTTCTATAACTTGATAGGTAGGATTGGTTGCTCGTTTAGCTATTGGCTCAAATCGTTGATAAAGGCTCTTTCAGCCCGCGGGTTTTCTATCGGTCGACACGTGCGGATCCGCCCGCGACTAGCTTTTCGACTTCGGATAGGGTTGCCATAGAAGTGTCGCCCGGCGTTGTCATCGCGAGAGCACCATGAGCTGCTCCGTATTCAACTGCTTGAGCGGCATCACCCTTCGTAATAAGGCCATAAATAAGTCCTGAAGCGAATGAATCCCCGCCGCCTACGCGGTCGAGTATCTCAAGGTCGGGACGGTGAGTGGCTTCGTAAAAAGATCCATCCGCCCAGCATATCGCCCCCCAGTCATTAACGGTCGCTGTCTTGACGCCGCGAAGGGTGGTTGCGACAATCCTGAAATTAGGATAGTCTGCCACCGCTCGTCTGATCATGGTTTTAAAGCTGTCGGTCTTTAGGTTAGATAGGGTGTCATCAACGCCTTCGATTTCGTAGCCTAAGCTGGCGGTAAAGTCTTCTTCATTGCCGATCATGACGTCGACGTACTGGGCAATCTCGCGGTTGATTTCTTGGGCTTTTTTAATGCCGCCGATGTCTTTCCAGAGAGAAGGTCGGTAATTGAGATCGTAGGACACGATAGTACCGGCGGCTTTGGCTGCTTTGGCGGCTTCGATGACAAGGTCTGCTGCGGTGACACTCAGAGCGGCGAAAATTCCACCTGTGTGCAGCCATCGAACGCCTTCTTTTTGAAAAAGAGTATCCCAGTTGACGTCGCCCGGTCTCATCTGCGATGCGGCTGTATTACCGCGATCGGGAACCCCCTTGGCTCCGCGAATCCCAAAGCCACGCTCGGTGAAATTGAGTCCGTTACGGGTAGATCGACCGATTCCATCGTAGGGAACCCAATTAATAAATTCGGTTGCCACACCTCCTTGGATTATGAAGTCTTCAATCAATCGGCCCACCTCGTTGTCTGCAAGAGCCGTCACTACCGCGGTCTTAAATCCGAAGCAGCGACGTAGACCACGAGATACATTGTATTCGCCTCCACCTTCCCAGGCGGTGAAGGACCTTGCGGTTCTTGTTCGCCCTTCGCCCGGGTCAAGTCTAAGCATGATTTCGCCCAGCGATACACAATCGTATTTGCAGCTATCTGAAGTTCTTAGTTGAAGTGAGCTCATAACTTTACATGGCAATCAACAACTGAAAAAGGGAAAGGCAAGCGAAAAACTAACACGTGTGTGATGCTGTACGAACAAGATTTCTTGGGTTATTCACGTATAGCTTTATTTGCGGTGATTGTAACTGGTTGGTCGCCGATGGAGGAGATGTTTTCCTTGTGACGAAAGATTGCCATCTGTAATTTTTGAATCTACAAGCCCTTCCATGAAGTTCGGAAAGAAGGAATCATCGCTGGATCGGGTTCTCGGGCAGATCGATTCCCTGGACACGATCAATCTGACCAATCTAGTCAAAAAGCTTGCTCGTGAGAGGGAGCTGCTTGAAACCATCTTCAATACGGCTCTTGAGGGAATACTTGTGATAAGCGACCTGGGCGTTATTGAGTACGCGAATATGGCTAGTCACCGCATGATTGGGCTCAAGGATAAGGATATTGGTGAGGCCTCTTTGTGGCGTCTTATTCCCGAATTGCGTGGATCGCTCGGACTTGACGAGGGAGCTCTGTTGGAGTCGTCAGTGAGCTCAAGAGAGTTTCAACTAACGTACCCGCAGAATAGATACGTCCGACTCTATATTTTGCCCTTTGAAGTCGAAGGCAGGGAAGGGGGCGATGCACGGTTCGTCGTGATTCTATCGGATATAACGATCGAGAAGCAATCAACGCGGGAATCGATGGAGTCAGAGCGGGTAAGTTCGATTTTGCTTTTGGCGGCTGGTGTCGCCCATGAGTTGGGGAATCCGCTCAATTCAATAACCATCCATCTCCAACTGATGGAACGTCAGTTGGTAAAGCTTGAGCAGGCTCCTCCTAATGAGAAGCTCGCTGGCTCGCTTGAAGTATGTCGTAATGAAGTTTCGCGACTCGATGGGATTATCAAGAACTTTCTCGAGGCGGTTCGACCGCAAATCCCAGATTTCCAGACACTTAACCTGAACGAGGTGCTAGAGGAGTCACTTGAGTTTCAGTCCAACGAATTAGAGGACCGTGGTATCACAGTGGAGATCGATACTGGAGCAGAAAGCCCGATAGTTCGAGCGGACAAGCAGCAAATAAAACAGGTGTTTTTCAACGTAACTAAAAACGCGATGGAAGCGATGCAGCCGGGTGGGGTCATTCGAGTCAAAATTCAGTCCGATGAAGAGCGGTTCTATCTTCGGTTTGGAGATTCGGGTTCAGGTATTAAGCACGAAGACCTATCACATGTTTTCCAGCCCTACCATACTACAAAAAAAAGCGGCACGGGTCTTGGTATGATGATTGTTCAGCGTATCATGCGGGAGCATGGGGGACAAGTTGGCATAGATAGCAAGGAGGGTATCGGAACGCTAGTGACGTTAGAATTTCTGAAGCAAAATCAAAAATTTCGAATGTTAGAGTAATTTGTGTTAAGGCATGCACCTCACTAGGCTGGGGTTTGTACTGTTAAAACCCCTTGGAAAACTGTGTCATAATTACTCATTGACCTCATGGGTTTTGGCTTCTAACTGGAGATATGCTACCAACTGTTTTGATTGTCGATGACGAACGGAATACTCGCGAGGGGCTCCAGCAAGTTCTGGAGGATCAGTATGATATCTATTTGGCGGAGAATGCGGATCAGGCGTTCACGCTCATGCAGAGTGAGACGTTCGATTTGATTCTGACGGATTTGCGTATGCCCGGAAAGTCGGGTCTAAAGGTCGTTGATAAAGCGTTGATGCTAAAAAACAGACCACCAGTTATCATGATGACGGCGTATGGAAATGTACCATCAGCGGTTGAGGCGATGAAGCGTGGGGCCTATGATTTCCTTACGAAACCGGTCAATTTGGAAAAATTGGAAATACTAGCAAAACGTGCTATCGAGTCGAAAACACTCCAGGTAGAGGTTGAGCAACTTCACGAGCGGCTAGATGTGAAGTACAGCTTTGATGGTATTAAAGGAAATTCTGCTGAGCTGAAGAATGTCATCGAGCGGGTGAAGCTAGTGGCACCCTCGAAAGCAAGTGTTTTGATCGAGGGTGAGACGGGTACGGGGAAGGAGCGAATCGCACAAGCGATCCACCAAAACAGCAACCGACCGCAAGGTCCCTTTGTTGCGGTCCATTGTGCAGCACTACCTTCTAACCTATTGGAAAGCGAATTGTTTGGGCACGAGAAGGGTGCCTTTACAGGAGCGTCGGAGCGTCGGATCGGCCGGTTTGAACTAGCCCACGAAGGAAGCCTGTTTTTGGATGAAATCGGCGAAATTAGTTTGTCGACTCAGGTCAAGCTGCTCCGTTTTTTAGAACAGCGTACGTTCGAGCGCATTGGTAGTTCTAAATCCATTACAGTAGACATGCGCTTGATTGCGGCCACCAACAGGGATTTAAAGGAGATGGTGCGGGAGGGTACATTCAGAGAAGACTTGTACTTTCGATTGAATGTGGTGCAGATCAGGATGCCGCCGCTGAGGGATCGGAGTGAGGATCTACCGGTACTTTTGAATCACTTTTTGTTGGAGTTCGCCGAGGAGAATGAAATTGAGGCACCTACTTTTGAGACGGGTGCGATGCAATGCCTTCGGCGATATTCGTGGCCGGGCAATATTCGCGAACTTCGGAATTTTGCAGAGAACGCGGTGGTGCTTCACCGGGGGAGCGTAATTCACGATTATGATTTAGAAGCAAAATTCCGGGGAGAGTCACTCAGAATCGATGGGGAGAGGGTGATCGTTTCACCGTTGGATAAGGAGGAAAATGAAAAGCGTTTGCTGCGTGAGGCCTTGGCGGATTCCAAGGGAAATCGAACGAAGGCAGCAAAGCTAATGGGTATCAGTCGCCGCACACTTCACCGCAAGCTGCAGCAATGGCCTGAACTGGACGTGGTAGATCGGTGACGCAGTAAGGTTGCGGATTCCTAGTGAGCTACAGCAGGATCAACGGCCTCTAATGGCTCTTAAATACCTAAACCGATAGTCCAATTCCAGTTGTCAAAATCTGGAATTTTCTATTGACTTAGGGAAGAGGAAATGGTCAGTGATATTCGTATTGTTGCGGGCGTAGCTCAGTTGGTAGAGCACCACCTTGCCAAGGTGGCTGTCGAGAGTTCGAATCTCTTCGCCCGCTCCATTTTCCGCATTAAGCAGGGTCGAAGGCACTCTTTTTCGAGGGTTTCGAAACCGCTTTATGTGCAGTGAGTTTCAGTTGGTTCTGAAGCTACGTATGGTCCGGCTCGGCTTTGCGGGTACAGTAAATGGACGGTCTCCGATTGTAGGGTTAGCTATGTCGAAGGGTTCTTTGAGGGTGATTAGGAATAATCCGTTGCCTCAAGGTGTTTCGCGACTTTTGCAGAGAAATCCATAGCAACTAGCTAACTCTTGGATAATATTAGGTTCTAGGAAAACATTCGCTTGAGGGAGTCGCTCGAGACTCTAGGTTTCGATTCGTGATTGCCGCAGACTTTTTTGATTTACCTGAGAACATGCCGTTTCAGGATTATTTTCGACCAGAAGCCAGACCGTGGGAATGGCTGCCAAAGATCAAGGAAGCACTTTCAGGATTAGTGGGCAATGTAGCTATGCATGAACTCCCTGCAGGCGTTCATATCGAGGGCGAGGTTTATTTGGGAGATTCTGTTCAACTGCCGCCCTATTGCTGTATCAAAGGACCTTGCTGGATCGGCGATAGAGTGGAGATCCGCCCGAGTGCCTACATTCGCGGAAACGTCATCATTGGGGCGGGCAGCGTCATCGGAAATTCCTGCGAGTACAAAAATGCTTTGGTAATGGAGAAGACCCAAACGCCGCACTTTTCTTACGTGGGCGACTCGATTCTGGGGAGCGGTGCCCATTTGGGGGCAGGGGTGATTCTTTCCAACCTTCGTTTCGAGAAGAAGAATATTCTAGTGAACCTCGACGGGGAGCGGTTAGACACTGGCCTGGAAAAGTTTGGGGCTATTTTGGGGGACAGCGCAGAAATTGGCTGCAATACTGCCTTAATGCCGGGATCGATAGTGGGTAAAGGTTCCCTGATTGGTCCTAATAGCAGCTTTTCTGGGTACCTGGGGCAAGGCCAGGTATACCTTGGAAAAGGTGGACATCGCAAGCTGCCGTTGAAGGGTTAATTGGGTGCTGGACGAGTTTAGCGGGTGGAGAACGACGACGTGCCGTGATAGAAGATTGTTTCGGGCACTCAGGGCCCTAGCCCTAACTTCCGTTCCCTTCGTGGTTGGTTCTTTATGGTATCATTTTAGAAACCCTAGCCTTAATCTAAAATTTCATTGTTTCTTGATCTGGGAGAATGCTGGGGTTCGTGTTGCGAGTGGAGGTCAGTTTCAAAGCCGAAAAGGTTTCCCTCTCTCCAATCGTGATAAGGGCATCTAGCAGCAAAAGAAGTCAGTGTCGCATAAGCGACATTCGAAGACCCCTATGAGTCGGGGCTAAGTTGCCTACACCAACCTTGACCCGTTCCTCTCTTTTCGCTAGCCTTGTTGTTGGTCCGTTTCCAATCTCCCGAGAAAATAAAGATCTGTGTTGATCTGGTCATTGCGGGTCTCTACTGAAAGGCTAGACTAAATTATGAGAATACTCTCTGGTATACAGCCATCAGGCGTCCTCCATGTGGGAAACTATTTTGGAATGATGAAGCCGTCGATCGAGCTTCAGGATCATGGAGAAGCGTTTTACTTTATCGCGGACTATCATTCCATGACCTCGCTATACGATGCGAATTTGAGGCGTGAATACACGCGGCAGGTGGCAATCGATTTCCTAGCATGCGGCTTGAATCCGGAGAAGGCGGTGCTATTTAAACAGTCAGATGTCCCGGAACACGTAGAGCTATCTTGGATACTGTCCTCGATTTGCCCGATGGGTCTCCTAGAGCGTTGCCACAGTTACAAGGATAAGATCGCGAAAGGCCTTTCTGCTAATCACGGGCTATTTGCCTACCCGGTCCTCATGGCGGCCGACATTCTCATTTACGATGCGGACAGCGTGCCGGTCGGGCGTGACCAAAAACAACACGTCGAAGTGACTCGCGATCTAGCCATCAAGTTCAATCAGACTTATGGTGAAACCTTTAGCGTCCCCGAACCTGCATTTCACGAAGGAGCGGAAGTCATTCCTGGCATCGATGGCCAGAAAATGAGCAAGAGCTACAATAATACGGTAGAGATCTTTGGAGAGGAGAAACCGACCCGAAAGCGACTGATGAGCATCGTCATGGACAGCCGTACTCCAGACGAGCCTAAGTCGGATGCGGAAGAGAACATAGCTATTCAGTTGATCAAACATTTAACTACCCCTGAGAACTACGTAGAGGAAGTCGAAAAACTGAAAGCAGGAGGCTATGGATACGGAGACCTGAAGAAGCGGCTGTTTGAACTTTACTGGGAGTACTTTCGTCCGGCTCGAGAGTGCCGGGCAGATCTCATGCAAAATCAAGACTATGTGGATCAGGTGCTTGCTAACGGAGCAGAGAAAGCTAGAGAAATAGCCCGAAATGTGAATCAAAGAGTGCGCAAGGGCTGCGGCTTGGAGTAGTCGGTTTCCCCACGGAGCGACATGGATCGAAGAATTAGCTTAGTATTCCTTGATCGCTAAGGGAGTTGCCCAAATCAGGTAGATTGCGAATGCATATTGGGCTGAGAATGATCGAGGACTTGTTACATGAAATAGACTGCTCACGTAAGCAAGGGAAGTGTATCCTCTTTGAAAAGTAGACTAGCTAGAACCGGTTTTCTCTTTCTGCTTTTATGCTGTGGCGTTTTTATGTTTCAAAATCGTAGCTGATCAGGGCTCTCTGACCGTTATTCCCAATTAAGTATAGCGAGCGGTTTCCCGGTGAAAAGCGGGGATCTTCAATCTCGGGTTTGAGAAAAACTTATCGGCAAGGTTTTGGGTTTCCGTGGGGCCGCCAGCGTGGATGCCGCAGCGAGGATAAGCGTGTAAAGTATCAGATTGCGGATCAGTGATATTGAGAGGTCATGGGATAAAGAGTAGGGTATTCTTAAGAATCAAGATGGGGGAAAGATTTCGCCCCTATTTTACACACCCAGTGGATAAGAATAAGATTCAAGAGACGAGGTAGAAAAAAAGGACTGATTGATTTTTTTTATATCGATCGCTGAGGTCTTGTATTCGGAAAATTGAGAGGACTATGCGAATAGGTCGTCTTGACAGAGCGATTGAATCACTTCCGGAGTTGCATTGCCAGAGTGGTTTGGGCTCAATTCGATTCGTGAGAGCCGTACAAATTACAGGACCGCGCAGAGCGGAAATTGTTGAAGTTGATATTCCACCACTAAAGCCTGGGGATGTCCGGATAAAGTTGCAGAAGACCTGTCTATGCGGCTCGGATATTCCCTACTTCGATTACGACCAGCAGTGGTTGAGTGACGAAGGCATGCGAAGCCCCTATGGACACGTAAACTATGAACGCGAAAAGGTATACCCATTGCCGATTGGTCTTTCCTTGCATGAATGTGTGGGTATTGTGGAGGAGTCCGCGTCCGATAGATTTAAGGAGGGCGACTTCGTGCTTGGGCTTCCGTTTAATCAGTACGGATTTTTCGAATACCTAACACTGCCGGAAAATCGTGTTTTTTCGTTGCCTGAAAGCCCCGTATCTAAGGAGGAAGTCCTTCTGGCCCAACCTTTTGGGACGTTGCTCTACGCCTGGCGAAAGATGCCAGATGTCGCTGGAAAAACGGTAGTGGTCCTTGGCCAAGGGCCGATAGGGCTCATGTTCAACGCCTTGTTGAAACAAAAGGGGGCGGCGGCCGTAATCGGAATTGATCGACTTAAGTACCGGCTAAAGATGGGTCGTGTCCTGGGGGCCAACCACACGATTAATGCGACCGAAACCGATATTCTGGAAGCGGTTTCCGAATTAACCGGCGGAGTACTGGCCGACATTGTAATTGAAGCCATCGGACATGCCGAACTCGCTATAAATCAAGCGATCGAATTGGTGCGTGTCGATGGGGTGCTGTTACAGTTTGGCGTAGTGGATCATTATTATCAGGACCAATATGCACTGGGAAAAGCGTTTATGAAGAATCTGACGATCCATCACTCGGTGGGGGCAAAAGATGCCGGTGACTTCATTGAGGCCGCGCGAATGATTGCTGAGCGAGAGATCGACCTGAAACCTTTACTGACCCACTCTCTGCCTTTTGACGAAGCCCAGAGGGCATATGAGCTTTTTGTAGATCGTCAAGACGGGTCGATTAAGGTCGTGATTGACTTCGAAAAGTAGGCTGCCTGTCTTCGGGTGGTTATGCATGGATCCTTATACTCGCACTCGAAGAGGCAAATTTACGTTGTGGCTATCGAGTGTCGAAATTCCCGTCTATGTGTTCATGTATCCGCCTCCAAACACTGGTGCTTTATCGAAGCATAGAGGATTCGTCCTCGTTTTCCAGGTTGCCCGTCGAAATACACATTAGGAAGCGATCCAGTTGAGCTCTTGGGAGCGGAAAAGCACTTTCAAAGTCGATCGGGCTCTACGTGGCGACTACCATATGAGGCGGCTCGATTGGACGCTAGGTGCCATCGATCTTTAGAAATTCTCGCTCCATCTGTTCGGGCATGGCCGATTGAGAATTAGTGGAGGCTCGGTTTCTCTAGTCGGCGAGTTCGATGTTGGAGAAGACAAGACCCTTGAAAAACTCTAATTGATTATCGGAATCTTTATGAATGGGGACAAAGAGAATGTCGGATGGCAGGAAATCAAAGGTAGACTGGATGCGGTTGAATTGGCAGTCGAGTGAGTTTGTCAAGACGTAGGCAGGGGTGGTTTTACCAACGCCCTGGACGTCTTCGATCAAAATGTGGCCCTACGGAAAGTGGCAGGTCGCACTCGCATCGATGGCTCCGCTTTTCCTGTGTAACCGGGTGACTAAAGAATTCCGAGGTCGATCAAGCTGATTCTGCAGGTTTTAAGTTGTGGGTGTGCCTGGCCGCCCCAATGAATTATGGATGAGGCGGCAGGATTTAATGCGAACCAAAGTCAGTGAGCTGATTCCTCAAAAAACCCGAAGTAGTAACGAGCGAAATCTGCTTTTGTATTCTCTCCTAACTCGATTCAATTTTATGTTTTTCGTCACTTTGATGCTCCTGTTTCAGTTACTGATTTCGCAAATACTCAGGAAATTAAAATAAAAACCGTTAAAACCGTTATCTAAAGGTTGCGTAATGAAAGAAATTCGCGACAAATGTGTCTTATTTCATTAACGAACCCTTCCCATTTAGGGAGCTTTATTTTACACATGCGCATACAAAACTGGGGAACTTTTGCAACGATAGTGGGTTATCACGTCGTGCTTTTCACTCTGCTACCATTCATTGTTAGCGATTTCAACTTCGCGACTTTCATTATCTACTTCGCGACGTTTGTCCTCTCTGGGTTCGCGATTACTGCCGCCTACCATCGCTTGTTTGCCCACAGAACTTATGACGCCAACCCTTTCTTCGAGTGGTTTTGGCTCATAACTTCAATGCTCTCGGGTCAAATGTCCGCCTTAAGCTGGTCCAATGACCACCGCATCCACCACAGCCATGTGGACACGGATAAAGACCCCTACAATATCAACCGAGGATTCTGGTTCGCCCACGTCGGTTGGCTTTTCGTCAGAAAGCCCATACCAATTAATGAGCGGATCGTGGGGGACCTTTTGAAAAACAAACGAGTCATGTTTCAGCATAATCACTACGGGAAACTGTTTCTGCTCGTAAATGGGGTCGTATTTGCTCTCGGCTGCCTTTTCATGTCTCCTCTGGCTTCCTTTGTCGGTTGCGTGCTGCTTCGTATTTTTACGATTCACCATTGCACTTGGTTCATCAATTCATTGGCCCACACCTGGGGGTCTCGCACTTACTCCAAGGAACAGACAGCTGCAGATAATGCCCTTCTAGCCTTATTGACTTTCGGTGAAGGCTACCACAACTACCACCACGCAATCGCCAATGACTACCGCAACGGCATTCGCTGGTACCATTTTGACCCTACCAAATGGCTGATCTGGACATCATCAAAGATCGGACTCGTAAAGAACCTCCGTTGGGTGAACAATATTCGCATCCAGCAAACTTTGGTCAAAAACGACAAACAGCTGCTTCTGGAGCGTATTCGAGATGAACTCGACGATGGTGCACAGGAGGTACGAAACAAGCTTGAGGAAATGTCGAAGCAGTTTGAGGGGAAGGCCGCCGAATTGTCCAAAGCCTACCGTGAACTGAAAGTGGCAACAGAAGAGCGCCGGCAAATATTGCTTCTCGAGATCAAGGAACTGCGCAAAGAGCTACAAGCTGCCTGGAAGAACTGGGTGTCTTTGACTGAGCTGACTGAAAAGCAGTACGCTTTGACGTGAGGTTGAGAGGGCGTTTGGCGATAATTTGTTAGCACCTACCTTCGCTCTGTTTGTATCAGGCCCTTTACATCAGTGGGGGTGGCATTACAACGCGTTGCCAGAGGTTGTTTCTCGTCCCTCTCTCGTTGTCCCCAGCGTTAGGTTCATCATTCCTTCACGCTTTGTAATTAAGCTTTAGTCATGGTAGGGCAGGAGGGACTCGAACCCCCGACCACCGGATTAGAAATCAGGTGCTCTATCCAGCTGAGCTACTGCCCCACGGGTCACGTTATCGCGTAACGACTCGGGACGAAATACGACGCATTTCGAAAACTCAAGATCGAAAATAGGGAGATTTCACTGATTCGTTCTGCTTCTTAGGAAGCGGCTCCGCGGAGATTCAGTAGGAAGACAAAAAAGTTAGTGTTAGACCCCTTTTCCAAACTTTTATTTGGGCAGACGGGATAGATAACAAGGGTTGAAGAGTCAGCAGATTTTATCAATGATGGGTACACGAATAGACTTAGTGGGTGACCGAAATATTATTGCTCGGGTTTATAACGAAGCGATAGACACCCTCGCATCAACAACGGATACCGATTACGTATCAATTGAAAACAGCCAAAACTGGCTGAAGGATCACTCAGAAGAAAGGTATCCCATTTGCTTTGCCGTTCACGATACAGCACCGAATGGATTATACAGTCTGAGTTCTTACAGTTACGACTGATCTTAGATTGTTCCCATCTGGGTATCTAGATAATCCTCGCTACATTACTCGGTTCCAATACTCCTAGCATGAACCTATTACTGAAATTCGGATCCGAGGAGTAGGGATGACTCGCTGGGAACGCTGAAATCGATACGATCACCTCTATATGAGAGAAAGGATATAGGAGGTGCTTAGTCCCGCCAGCGCCGATGTCCCCAGAGATACTGGGTGGGGTCTTTGCGAATTGCTGCCTCTAGGTCGCGATTCAAGCTGCCCAGGATTGCTTTGAGATCTTCGTTCTTGTTTCCACTGCGTGGCTGATGGATTAGGCTTGAGGTGCAGATCTTGAATTTCATCGGTCCAATACGGCGGCAGGAGGCGAAGCAAAGTGGCGTGCGGGTGACCAGGTGCAACATGGGCGGAGTCTTAAAAGTGGACGCCGGATGACCAAAGAAATCGATCATCATACCATATTCGCCAGCGTGCTGATCGAATAGGAGGGCAAGGAATTCTTTGTTTTCGAGAACCTCAAGAAATCGACCCATATTGCTGTCGTGTTTGGGGATCGGGCGAAACCGGAACCGGGACTTCCTTTTCTTGACTATGGATTCAATCAGCGGATTGTTCATGGTTCGAGTTACACCCGCTACAGGCTTGAACCTAGAGACCCAATGTCCAGCGACTTCCCAATTTCCAAAGTGTCCTGACGCGATGATGAGGCTCTGCTCGGGATCTTGCATCACGGCAAGCACATCTGGCTTTATATCGAGCACGAGGTGATCAGTGGTATCTTCGTCGCTCAGGAAATCCTTAGAACGGAGAGACTCCACTACAACAATGGCCATGTGGTGAGCCGCCTTTTTTGCGATTGCTCGAGCCTTCTTGGGATCAGTCTCAATTCCGCTGCGGATGACATTGTCGCGTCCTACTATCTGGCGTTTACGGTCAAATAACCACCATACATTGGCAGCTCCGCGAGCCACCATACAGGTAAACGTATAAGGGAGAGAATCAAAGAAAAAAAGTACGACTCGGAACAAGCCATACTCGATGAGATGACGAAGGTGTTTCAAGCGCCGTTTTTAATGAGTAAATCGACGAGCTCTCCGAGCGTAGTGATATTGAGAACTTCCTTTGCCTCCAAGTGGACTCCAATTTCTTCCTCTATATCGTAGAGTAAATCGAGGATGGTGAGTGAATCGAGCCCGAGGGATTCGATCGTCGAATTACGACCGAAATTATCCCAATCCGGTTCTTTGGTAGAGGATTCTTCGAGAATGCCCCGAAGCTGCCCGATAATTTCTTTTTCTTTTGAGATATCGCTCATAAATTATTTCTATTCGCTAGGTCCAAGTACTAAAACGCCGTTGCCGCCGCCGAATCCGAAGCTATTTTTCATTACTGGTCTTGAATCAATGGGTACTGGTTCTAATCCGACCATATTGATTCTACATTCCGGGTCCGGATTTTCAATATTTAGATTGGGAGGGGATATGCCATGCTCAAGGGCGAGAAAAGCAGATATGCACTCGAGAGCTCCTGAAGCACCAAGGGTATGGCCGAAATAGCTTTTGTTGGCGACAACAGGAACGTCTGCGGCGGCATCGCCAAAGACACTGTGGATTGACTTACTCTCACAGGCATCATTCCCGTGGGTGGCTGTGCCGTGGGCGTTGATGTGGCCAATGTCTTGAGGTGAGACACCCGCCTCATTCAAGGCCATTCTCATGGCTTTCGCTTGGCCTTCCGAACTTGGGTTTGTCAGGTGTGTCGCATCTGACGACTCTCCATAGCCGAGAACCTCTCCACGTATAGGTACGCCCCTAGAACGGGCACTTTCCAAGGTTTCTAGGATGAGCGTCCCGGCCCCTTCGCCTAAAATAGTACCTTCCCGATCTGCGGCGAAAGGGCGGCAGGCTTCGATCGGGTCCTCAATTTTGGAAAGCACGCCTATGTTATTCCAGACAGGATAGAAAAAGGGGTCGAAAAAGCCGTCCGATCCACCGGTAAGAGCGGTCTGGGCATATCCGTCACGGACCATGCGATAAGCGGTCCCGATTGCATTCGTTGCCGATGTACAAGCGGATACGACCATATGGTTGGCACCTGTGAGGTTGAACTGAAGAGAAATACCCGCGGAAATAGCGTTGTACATGCACCGAGGCACCGCAGTGGGTCGAGCTCTCTGAGGTCCTTTCTCAAACATAGCCTGCATGGACTTGTAGTGGCTTTCTGCACTTCCAACCCCGGTGCCGTAAATAACGGATACATCTTGAGGAACGCTTTCCTGCTCTTGAGAAATGAGTTTGGCATTGAGCAGGGCATCTTGGGCAGAGACGACTGCCAGGTCGAGAGCCCGATCACTGGGACGTCGACCCATGGATTTCAACCGTGCTTCCGCCAGTCCCTCAGGCACTTCTGCGCCATTGCGTACTTTCAATGCGGAGGTGTCGATTGCGCGAATGGGCCCGATGCCGGTTTTGCCCTCAATCAAATTCTTCCAGACAATTTTTTCATCAACGCCAAGGGGCGAGGCGATTCCTATACCGGTTACTACGACCCGGTGGCGGGCGGAGCCGGTTCTTTGGCTGGTCTCATTATTCATTTAGTAGAGCTATCCGTAGATGAACTGACCGCCATCGACGTGGATGACCTGTCCGGTTAAGTAGGATGCGTTTTTTGAGAGAAGGAATGCTGTTACATTTGCAACATCGTCGGTCGTCGCAAGGCGGTTGAGAGGGATCGCCATTTTTTGGATCATCTCCTCGCTCATGCCTTCAGCCATATCTGTTTCCACGATTCCGGGAGAGACGGCATTGCAGCGGATGCCGAAGCGAGCGGCTTCGAGGGCAAATGTTCGTGTTAGACTAACTAGACCTGCTTTGGAGGCAGCGTAATCCGCCCCCATTAGATTTCCGGGTCCATGAGCCGAGATTGAGGCCATATTCACGATACAGCCAGAACGGGATTTACGCATCAATCTGTAGGCCTCCTGGGATGCAATGAATGCGGATTCTAAATTCAAACTTTGCGTTGCTCTCCAGCCTTCCAGCTTGAGACCGCGAAATGCGACCGAGTTGCCTGCCCCTGCGTTATTTACTAGACCGTCTAGCCGACCGAAATGGGCGTAGAACGCTTTAACCAGTCCCGCTGCATTTTCTGGATTGGAGAGGTCAGCGGCGAATGGGGCCGCTTTGTCGGCTCCAAGCTCATCGCAAACGGCTTTTACCCGTTCCATGTCGCGCCCGTGAATCCCGACTGAGGCACCTTCTTCAATCAGCAGCTCGGCAATTCCGCGACCGATACCTCTAGTAGATCCTGTGACTAAAAAAGAACTATCAATGAATGAATTAGCCATTGGAGATTGGTGAGGAAATGAGGAAATTAAAGTAGCAAAGTTTCCGCAGGAACGCCAAAACCAGGAAAGTGATGGCCCTAATTTCTCAGAAGACAAGATTGATTGTACCAAAAATGCAGCAATCAAGTCAGTGACCTGTCGACCCAAAGCGCCCGGTGAGCTCCGTAAAGGAGTCGATTACCAGCCTAATTGAGTGACAGGGAGCGGTCCGAAACAGGGCTGCGGGGCATGGTGTCTGAGGTGAGCTTTAGGTCGTATCGCCGTAGTCTTCTGTAACCTGCATGGAAGTCTCCCGCCCGCTCATCAACACTACTGGTAGGCCTTGCAGGACTGCCCATCCAATGGAAATGGAGTGACGAATTTGGCGACTAGAAATCTTGTAGCATGATACCATCACCCTTGAAGGCAATACGGCGTTGTTTGTAAAGAGAGCCAATGGCCTGCTTAAACGCCTTTTTGCTGACGCCGAACGTTCGCCGAATAACTTCGGGATCTGTCTTATCGTTGAATGGAATGAATCCGCCATCATCGGTCAGCTTGTCAAAGATATCCTCTGCCAGTGGCAAAACGCGTCGATAACCAGCGGCGTCCCGTCTCAAATCGATTTTACCGTCCGGGCGAACTTCCTTGATGTACCCTTGGAGGGACTGTCCGTATTCAAGAGGCTCTGACAACTCACTTTTGTAAAGTAGACCCGTGTGCCTATTTTCGATAATCGCACGGTATCCCATGGGAGTCTCTTCCGCAATCAGTAGACTGACGGGATCACCGGCCTGGTAATCTGGCTCCGATTGATTCCAATGGCGATTCAGCCTAGCACTGGCAACAAGACGATCATTGTGGTCGTCAATCATGGCAAATACGACGACCTTCTGGCCAGGTCGTACAATTGTCTTTTGCTCCCTAAAAGGAAGTAGGAGGTCCTTTTCCAGACCCCAATCCAGAAAAGCCCCAATTCGATCATTAACCTCCAAAACTTTTAGGCAGGCAAACTGTCCAACCTGAACTTTGGGTGATTTTGTGGTGGCGATCAGTCGATCCTCTGAGTCTCGATAGAGGAAAGTGTCGACGACATCGCCAATTTTTGCCCAATGAGGAATGAGGTGTCTAGGCAGCAAAATCTCTCCGAGATTTTCGGCATCTAAGTAGATTCCCTGAGGCGATTCTCTCAGCAGATTAAGACGGTTCTGTTTTCCGACTTGGGCCATGGACGAAAGAAACCGTAGCGGACTCCTTTGGGAATGGGAGGAAAAAGAATCAATTGGAAGATTTTCGAACGAAATATCTGGTACATGCAAACGATGGGGCATTCAAAAACGAGCCGCGAAGAGAGTGGTGAAAAGATTCCAATGCAGCGTTGCACGAAAATGATCCCTGCGATTGGTTGAGTTAAGATGTATTATGGATCCATAGAGATCGCCTTAGTTTGAACACTAGCACTAACTCGCCAAGCCTTGTTTCGCTGCCCACTCGCGAATGCTCCCGAGCCGCCTGACGGTAACAACGATATACAATGCCATACCGCGAGATTTGGTGAAGGAGGGAGTGGTGCCTGGACAACAGAAGAATTGAGAAAAAGCTGGAAGTCCCATATCTCCATAAAAAAATTTTGGAGGCAGCAACGCTATGCTGCAAGGCAAAGGTTAATAAGGGACTCTAGAAATCATTGTTCAATCTGCAAATAAATCTGAGTATGTTGATGGGCCGTGACCTTGGCGATGGTTGAGCCGTATTCAATTGGTTGAGAGATTAATCTAGCTGACGGCGAAGTCTGCATCCCCAACCGACTCGTGGGCGATTTTGTAAAACGACATGAAAATATCTACTTTGGACCTTCGGCTCATCTTCATCGAAAGAATGCCTTGGAAGAGTTGGAGTGTTCAAAGGAGAATGGGGCCGTCCTCATCAAATTGATTCTCAATATTGAGGATATCGACCCCCCAATTCCTCTTGTAGAGTTTTCACAAGAGGCTGGTGGCCCTCAATCTGCCACTATTGACTCACGTAGGTGATGAAGATTCATTCTCCAAAACTAACAATGCCCTGGCGGACCAACAGCTCCTCCGGTTTCATCTGGGATGCTGGGACCTCGTAATCGCCGCCCATGTCGCTAGTTAAGGTGAGCGAAATGGACTAGAGAACATCGATAGCTTGCTGGAGATGCTCTCCGTATATCCTCTAATCCGTATACCGATATTTCAACCCTCACTAAGTGCAATCGATCGCACTATCTAAACAGAGTACTGAACAATCCGAGACTGTGGGGCCGGATCATATATGGAACAGACTATCGACTAACGGAAACGCCGATGGCAACGCCTATTCAGTCTCCCCTTAATCTGAAGTTCAGTCAACTTTGCTCTGTGTGGCGAAGGCGGAACTTATGGGAACGGAATTTGCGGCTCAAAGCCGCATTGGAAGTGCCAAAGGCGGTGTCTACACTCATTCGGCAATTCTTGGCTTTCTAAGCTGGGTCGATTAAATAAGGGAACGAACGATCATTCTCGCTTGTACTTCGTCTTCACCCTCGACGTCATACAGATATCAATCTATTTCGTTGCGTTTAAGTTGCTATGCGTTCCACCCTAATTCGTTTCATGATGAGATCAAAGCCCTTGTTCCTTGCTATTCTGTCAGGAATTGCCACTGCGGCGGTTCCCGCGGAATCAGTTAAAATCTGGATCAGTTCCCAGCAGGACAAGATCTACTACGACAATATGGTTCGGCTTTACCAGCAGGAAGTCGATTCGGATTTCGAAGCGGAGGTTCAGGCTTTCGGCTTCCGTGAGATGCCCGATAAGTTGGCAATCGCTTTTAAAACCCAAACTAACACACCGGATATCATCCAACTCGATGAAGTCTTCTTCGGAATGTATCTTCAGGATGAGGTGCCTTTTGTGGATTTGACTGAGCGCGTAATTGCAGCGGGCTTGATTGAGGACATCATGCCTCAACGACTAGAGCTCTTCAGCCAGAAAGGACGCGTGCTCGGATTGCCGCAGTCCATGAGTGCGATGCTGATATACTACCGCCGAGACCTGTTTGAGCAATACGGACTCTCGCCGAGCGAGTTTAAAACATGGGATGACCTTGTAGATATTGGCGAAGAACTAGTAGCCCAAAATCAGTCCTTTCTCGCCATGGATCCGAGTTATTTTGAGATTCTCTTGCGCCAGCGAGGTTCGGATTTGTTTTCAGAAACGGGCGACCTCCTGCCAGACTTCGACCTGGCAGTCGACACGCTGGAATTTTTGGGAGAACTCGCTCAGAAGCGGGTTGGCCTGATGCCGGATCGTAGCTCGATTTTCGATCCTGTCTTTTTTGGGGGTGACGTGGCCAATAACGAAATTGTGGCTATCATGGGTGCGGATTGGTATGGCCTGGACATGATTCAGCAATTCTCTTCCGACTTGGAAGGGGAGTGGGGAATGATGCCACTTCCGACCTGGACCGACGATCAAGGCAACCCGAATTCAGTTCGTACTTCGACTTTTGCCGGACAGGGACTCGTGATCTACAAAGAAAGCCAATCCATTGACGCATCCTGGGAGTTCATAAAATTCGTTTTGACTAACAAGGAGGCAAATGCGCAGCGTTTCCTACAGGGGAACAGCTTCCCCGCTTACAAACCTTCCTTTGAGGACATTCGACTTCTCCAGCCGCAACCGTTTTTCGGATACGACTCGATGGGCCAAATCTTGGTGGATCTTGCTCCGGAGGTTCCTCGAGTTATAATGAATCCAAGACGGCCGATGGCAGTTTTCATGATCCGGGAAGGAATACTCAGCAGCATCATGTACGGGGAAGGTAATGCTCGGGTAGCTCTCGAACGATTTAAGGAGCAGCTCGAAGGGGGTGGTGGGCCGCCAGAGCCGAATTAGTATCTGCTGACGCAATGCCACGGTATTCTGGGTTTTTTAGAATAAATCTAGGGCGGCTATTCTTGGCAGCTCCGTTTTTCTTATTCCTTCTCGTTTTCTGGGCTACGCCTCTGGGTGAAGGATTATTGCTGAGCCTTGAGTCAGACACTTTGTGGGGCGAGCCGTCTTTTGTTGGCTTTAAGCATTACAAAGAATTGCTTCAGGATTCACGATATTGGCACTCGGTCGCTAACACCTCTGTGTTTGCCCTATGCACAATTACTTTTTCTATTGGGCTAGCTCTGCTATTCGCCCATGGAATCAGACTGAGCCTGAAGGGATTGCAGGGGCCATTAGCATTTGCGTTGGTGGTTCCCGGTCTTTGTCCCCCCACCGTGCTCGCACTACTTTTCCTCCTCGTGTTTCACGGGAAAGAAGGGCTATTGAATCGATGGCTCATCGAGCCTTTGGGATTTGGGACTGTCAATTGGTTGTCTGATCCTAACTTTATAATGCCAGCAATTGTCATCCAAGCAGTCTGGCGGTGGACGGGATTCATGACCTTTTTTCTTCTGTGTGCTCTGAACGCTCGTCCGCGGGATGTGCTAGATGCGGCAGCGATAGATGGAGTCAATATCTGGCAGAGATTTTACAAAATCACTCTTCCTCTCATTTCCCCGACGATTACGTTTTGCCTGATCTACCTTCTGGTGGATTGCTTTGCCCAATTTGCCGGCTCTTACGTCCTTTTCGGTGGTTCGGGCGGTGCCAACGATTCGGGACTGTTGCTTGTCACCTATGCCTACCAGAAGGCCTTTGTTGGTGGAGGATTTGGCAGTGGTGCGGCGGTAAGCCTTTCGATTTTACCGTGGCTGGCAGGAATGCTGATCCTGGTAACTCTCGTCCCCCGTTACCTTTGGAAAGGAGCAAGAATGTGAAAACTTCTCGAATAGCAACTTTGGTGGTGAGTCTCACCACATTACTCGCCGCTTTTATTTTCCTCTATCCGTTATTCTGGATGGCTCTAGGTAGCTTTAAATCAAACATTGAAATTTTCAATACACGAGTCTTTTGGCCGAACGAATGGACGGGGCATTATTTTGGCATCCTGTTTTCGGGAGAGTATCTCAATTTCGAGCGTACGCTTTTTAATTCGATTGGCATTTCAATTTCCCAGGGTATCGGAGCAACCGTCTTAGCCGCAATGGCTGGCTACATCATCGGAACGTACCAATTTCGCGGCAGAATGACTCTTGTCACTTTAGGCTGTATGGTGGTTCTGATTCCCGCACAGATGGTGGCGTTGCCACTCTTTGTTTGGGTCAACGCACTAGGGCTGTTTGACAATCCGTTAGGGGTGGCATTGCCGGGTATGGTAAGTGGACTTGGCCTCCTGTTTTTCGCTCGAGTATTCCGGCTCGTGCCGAAGGAATTAATTGAAGTCGCTCGCATGGAGGGAGCATCCGAGTGGAGGACCTTCCTTTCCGTATTTCCGCTTGTTAGGCCCTTCCTCATCGCATTTGGCTTCGCCCATTTTGTCCTCGCTTGGCATGCCCATGTAATTCCAATGCTTATCCTGCATAGCGAGGAAGCGAGGACCTTGCCGATAAGTTTAGCAGCGCTTTACGGAAGCAGTTTGAATTCGCCACAGGCAGTTCTCATGGCAGGTTCCACAATCGGAATGATTCCACTAATTACACTATTTGCCATGGCGTACCCTCAATTGAAGTCAGCGTTACAGGAATTTGTAGCGTCATGATTTCAGCCGGTCCTTATTGAGTAAACACGCTAAAATCCTGTATGTGGGCGGTTAAATCCTTGAGAGATTCTCCGTCAAGATTCACCAAAGCATACGCCATTTGGATACCCTCAATATCTTTAGGGTGGTGTCCACGCTTTCCTGAAGCGAACTTTCGCAGTTGATCGAGAATATACCAGTCCTCCTGGATATTGAGCGGAGGGGATTTGAGCATTTCGTTCCCTTCTCCCTTTGCTCCGTGGCAGGGAATACAACTCTGGTAAAGGACTGAGCCATTCAGTGCATTTCCTTTGACGACTGGTAAGTAAGGCTTTGGAGGTAGTAATGCAATGTACTGAGAAAGCAGGTTGATCGTTCTCTCATCTGATATGCGATCACGAGCCGATCCCATAAGGAGCTCAGACTTGTTTTCCAGACTTTGACCGCGAGTGCCCTCCAAGAATTTGCGTAACTGTTGTCTGTTATACCAGGCGGGTAAACCATTGATAATCGGACCTCTTTGCATCTCCTGGGTACTATGGCAAACCAGACAGGATTCAAATGCTGCTTTTGCCTCGACTAGTTCCTCAGGAGAGAGGTTTTGTTCTAACCGACAGCCAAAAAAAAGGCAAATTAAACCGAACGGCAAAAGATATAGGAAGCGATGGCTAAAGTTCTTGTTGAAGCAGGTCATTAAAAACGCTTTAACAGGGTTTTGCACGAGAGAAGACCGGAGTTCCATCTCTTAATCAGGAAATAAGTCATCTATGACCTCAGCAGTGTGGATTTGCTCCTCGAACATAGCAAAGGGTGGGCGACGGCCGCGAGGTAGACGATCACAAACCGAGCCTTGCATTTGAGCTCAAAATACGAACTGCCAGTTTACTACTTTGAATCGCTTTCACTTCGTGGAATTGTTGGGCATTATCTTTCCCACTTGCGAGCAGACTCTTGAAATTGATTTGTCTGGACATAGTTTCCAAGAGATCGAAATGGTAACGGATTGTGAGGTTTGTTGCCGTCCGATGCAGGTAACAATTAATCGGCCGGATCCAGGTCAAAATCCCGTTGTCAACGTTGAGGTAGCGTCCTAAGCGAATCTTCGTAAATCCCTTTCGCACCTATCCCTAGTGCCAGATCAGAGCACCGAAGCATTGATGGTGAAATGCGTAATTTCAGGCGGTGCGAAGATACGCAATTGAGGACCCCAGGAACCAGTGCCTCTGCTGAGGTAAAGAAAGGTATGCGGAGCTAGTTCGCTGAGTCCTGGTTTGGCCTTGTAGGCGAGTTTCGACAGAATATGAAACGGGAAAATCTGTCCGCCATGGGTATGGCCCGACAATTGAAGATCAAATCGCTCAAATCGCTCGGGACGGATGCTGGGCCGGTGATTTAGGAAAATTGTGTACAGGTCGGGTGAGAGATTTTTGAAGCATTGAGCCGCAATCGCGATACGATCCTCATTTCTCCGTGCAGTCGGATCCTCGATGCCGGCTAGGGCAATTCGGTCTTCCATGGTTATGGATTCGTTTCTAAGTACGGTGAAACCTGATTCTCTTGTCAGTTCGAGTGCTTCCTCGAGTCCAGCATAAACTTCGTGATTTCCGCTCACTGCGTATTTCCCAAGGGGGGCTGACATCTCTTTGAGCAGTTCTACATACGGCCTCATCAGAGGAAGATAGCCATCGAACAGATCGCCCGTTGAGACGATGATATCAGGGCCAAGCTGATTGACTGTTTTCACCACCTTTCGCAGGCGGGATTGGGTGCTAGTGTCGCCCAGATGTAGGTCTGAGATCTGAGTGAGGGTTACCCGAGTCCGGATCTTGGATGAATGGAGGGAGATGTGGCGGATGTTTATCCGATTAGCTGCGAACAACCCCCAAATGAAAAGGCTTCCCCCGATGACCACTACGCCAATCAGCGTAATGCCATCGTCGATATTGGGTACAAACCACTGTACAGAATCGAAAACGAGTGCCACAGAGGCAAAGATAAATCCAACGCCCATCCAATTATATCCGATTTTGGAAACGATTAGAGAACTCTTCAACCAGCTTGTTCGCTCCATGAGGAGGGCTGCTATCAAGGAAAATAGGCAGAATACAATAATCGCCAACACTAGCCAAGAGTCTCTTCCCAGACCGTTGGTAATTGTGTAGTACAAGTATGCGTTGATAATGGCTTGAATGGCGATGAAAACGCTTACAATCATGAGGCGATTGGCTTTACTCAAGGAGCAAGGGATTGGTTCTGCAATAGCCAATGTGTGCCGGAAGGAGTTTTGAATTATTTGAAAACCGTCTTGGTATCCTAAATACGAAGGAATAGTGGAAATCGCGAGCCATAGCTGGGGCGGGTTTTTAAAGTCGGTGATTTTGTTGCTCCTTCGGGCGAGTGCCGGAGGCTCGCGGCGTAAATGGACTTTTCCCTGCAGCCGCAGAAGGGCAAACTAGATTCGAACGAGCTTCTCCAGCATTTCCTAGACTACCTGTCGAAATAAAACATCGAGCCCTATCCCACACAAGAAGAGGCGATACTGGAAGTCTTCAGTGGAAAGAACGTCATCTTGAGAACGCCGACTGGCTCTGGGAAGTCTCTGGTAGCGGCAGCGATGCATTTCTTTTCGGCAGGCGGCCCGTTTATACCTACCCCGTCAAGGCCCTCGTAAACGAGAAATTTCTGGCTTCATTTCGGGACTGTGGAGCAGAAAACGTCGGTGTGATCACTGGCGATGCAAGCGTCAGCCAAAGAGCTCCAAACCTCTACTATATCGCAGAAATTCTCGGGAAGATCGCTCTGAGAGACGGAGAAAAGGCCCGAGTGGATGACGTTATAATGGACGATTTTCACTACTACCCGGAACACGAGAGAGGAGTGGCTGGCCGCCCAGAATCGAAGAAAGAGGCCCACTTTTTGATTTCAAAGGCTGATCAAGGATTTGTGGGAGGAGTGATGGCAATCTAGAGGAAAGGGGTGGTCATCCGAAAGCGATTGGCTTCGTCTCAAGATGGATTGGAGGTGACCTTAGATGCAGGAAGGGAATATTCGATGTCTGGGTGGAAGAGCTTAATGGGTATGCAACGCCCAAGGAGTTTGATTTGAGTATAAGACGGGAAAAAAAGAAGCGAGCTGCTTGTGCTAGTTAGATTGAAAGGTCGGACAGGGAGATCTTTAGAGAACCCTGCTTGTTGGCTTTATTTTTATTTGTGTACCCACTCAGTCCCCATTGGTTATTATTGTTGGAGATGTTCCACCTAAACCTCAGGCGCTGGCATTAACTAACCTTCGCAATCGACACAAAAAAAGGTGCTGTCTCATAACAGCACCTTTCAAGATTGTAGGTAAGTCCTTATCTACGATGTTTCTTCGATAGCGACCCGCCGATAGCCGCCAATCGATTTAAAGTAGAGCATAATCCCTAGATAGATCACTGCCATTGTAAGTGGTATGTAAGCATCGGCTCTCAGTGTCTTGCGATCGCCCTCAATACTCGCTGCAACGATATCATTGTCACCCGGGATTGCTTTCCCTTCTGTCACGCGGCCTTGAGCTTCACTCAATTTCGTTCCGTCTAGACCAGTGGTGCCCAACCACAAGAAAGAGCTGGGAGCGTCCGCCTTAACGACCTGGTAGATTGCTGGATTCGCTTCTTCCAAGGCTCTGCCAGAGTAGTGATCCTTAGCGAAACCAAGACCTGGAGATCCGAGTAGACCTGCCGAGAGCATTCCGATTCCACCCATGATGCTCATAGCGACTGCTCCGGTATGCGGATAGCGGTCACCCGCAACGGCAAGCATGGTGGGCCAGAAGAAGGTTTTTCCGACTGCGTAGATGCCTAATGCAAGCATCGCTCCAAGGAAGCTGGTCATTCCAGCCGCCATGTTCAGTCCTATGAAAGCGAGAATCGAGCATACGAGCAGAATCCCTACAGGCGAAAGCTTCAAACGTGTTTCGATGAACTCTGCACTGAAGCGAAGGGCAAACATGATCGTTGATGTCCAGACGAAGAGGATTTTGCCTTGCTCAGAAGTAAGTATGTTTCCGGTTATGTTTTGCACCCATCCGTCTGTTCCCAGTTCTACTGCACCTACTAGAGCGTGGGCGACGAATAGAATAAAAAGAAGGATCGAGCCCATTGAAAACTTGGTAATGTAGCCGATAGCAACCAAAATTATAAAAGCGACAATATAGCTAACCGTAGGTGATAGAAACGACACTCCCAAGGTGGAGAGGAAAAGAGAAAGCAAATAGCAGATCACGAGCCCGCCCAAGATTCCGACATCCTTCATCATGTCGCCCAGCCCCAGTCCTTTTTCTGATGCTTCCGATTTCGGATATTTCTGGCCGAGAAACATAATTCCGTAAATGACTGTGGGAACCAGGTAGATAGCGAGCTGATACTTCCAAGGCACTCCGAATTTATCGTCGAGCACCCATCCGATTACAGCTCCGATAATCATGCCCGCAGGCCATGAAGCGTGTAGAATATTGAGGTAGTGTGTCCGGCTTTCAGGGTAGAGCGTTGCGATAAGAGGATTCGCAACCGCCTCGAGCGTTCCGTTCGCATAGGCGAAGATGAACATGCCCCAAAATAAGAAGGCATAGGCAGAATCCCCACCGGCTGCAAAGGTCACAAATGCGGAAAGCACGTGGCAGGCGAGGGCCAAGAGGACCAGTTTACCATAGCCAATCTTATCAACAACTACGCCGCCGATGATGATGCCGAAGCAGAAGCCAGAAAAGCCCGCTCCACCGATTGCACCTAGCTGCGCGCCCGTGAAACCGTATTCACCTGCCCAATTGTCAAATATTCCGCCACGGATGGCAAAGCCAACTCCAGCAGCGAGAATCGCCATAAAGCCGGCCCATAGTAGTCTTGATCGATTTATTTCGCTCATGTTAAGGAATAACCTCTCTTTTAAGTTAATCTATGCCTTTCTGCTTTGTCATTATATGGTACACTGAATCAAGTGTACTCTTTCGTGACGGGGGAGTGTGGGAGAAGAAAGACGGTTAGTAGACATTAACGAAGCAAACATGCGAACAGTGTATGTCGAGCTTTTATATGCCTTAATTTTACATTTAATGTAAATTGCTGGGGGAGTATCGATTTGAACCCAATAGGAATAGTGCAGGCATTAGCCCTCTGGATTGGCTATCGCATCTTGGCGATATCGCTAGCTTGGACATTCGAGCTGGCGTTGGCGAATCGGGCTCGAGCAAAATTCAGTGTCAGAGCAATTTCTTCGTCCGTTAAAAAAGAGAAACTGGCCATAAGGTTGCTGTATTCCCTATCCTGTATCCATTCGCTGCCCTCGAGCATTAATTTAATCAGAAAGGTATCATCGGAACTAGAAAGCCTTTCGGATCCGATTAGTGAAGGCTGCATGTTGGGCACTCCGCTTCCGTCTGCCTGGTGGCAAGCCAGGCAATACTGGTTGTAGATCGCTTCACCCTTTGGATCAGCTATTTGAATGGGATTACCCGTGCGGATAACTTCTTGCACGATCTGGGTTTCCTTGGCTGCAACCGCTTTTGAGGAAACGCCTTTTCCACCCATGTACATAATTTTCCAAATACGGCCCACTTTGTCTTCCGATACATAAAGGGATCCGTTCGGGCCAACTGTCAGGCCAGTAGGCCGGTACGTGGCTTGATTCGGAACATGCAGTACATCGGAGCCCTTGAAGCCGTCCGCAAATATCTCGTAGCCTCCCTCTGGCAAAACTCCGTCAAATGGGACAAAAGCAATGTTGTAACCTTGCTGTGGAAGGGGGGCCCGATTCCAGGAACCGTGGAAGGATACAAAAGCACCGCCGTGGTACTTTTGTGGAAACTGAGTGGCGTTGTAAAACTGAAGCCCTACAGGTGCCCAATGGCCAGGAAAAGTCAGGACTGGATCATCATAAAGACCCTCTTCGGGACGCTTTAGCTTATCGCCACCATATTCTGGGCTAATGATACGTGTATTCTGTTCGTGGTCGTAGTAGGTGTAGGGCCAGCCGAAATTGGAACCTTCCTTGATGTGATGAAATTCTTCAGAGGGAAGCTCCGCACTTTCTTGCTCGTTGTACAGTTCGGGCCAATTTTGTAAAAGGTTGTCGCGACCGTTATTGACGCCGTAGAGCTCCTTTTTCAGTGGATCCCATTGAAAAGCAACATTGTTGCGAATGCCAGTTGCGAACTTGAATCCGTCCTCTAGTTGGGTCTGGCCCAGTGTTTCTGCATCGAACATCCATACTCCCGCATATCGTTCGAGTTCGTCACAAGGAAATTTTCCAGGGGAGTGCAAGGTCCGGTCAACCTCCTGACAGGAGTTGCCGGGAGACCCGGCTGATACATAGAGGTTACCCGAGTCGTCGAACGTAATATTTTTGCTGCGATGATTCTTTGGTGTGGGAAAACCGGATACGACGGTCTCGTATGGGCCGATTGGTAGGAGTTGCTTGGGATCGAGCGGGAACCTTACTATTTGAGTAGTGGACCCGACATATAGATAGCCCTTATATATTTCCAATGATTTGCATTGGCTATCCAGCTCCCCGAAGTACTTGATGACGTCCATGACCCCATCACCGCTCGTATCTCGCATCGCCACGACATAACCGAGATCAATAGGGTCCATCAGTGCTGCGTAAATATCGCCGTTTTCCCTCACCGCCAGTCTCCGAGCCCGCCCTACATTGTCGGCCACGACTAAAGCCTTGAAACCCTCGGGCAACTGGAGTCCTCCATTATCAGTTGAAACGAGCGGCTGGGAGCAGCCCGAATGGGGAAAGAGACCTAATGCGAGGACCGAGACAGCAAACGAGGTAATTATATTTCGAAGCATAAGAAGAAAGTTAGGAGCTAAGGACTGGGATACAACGGAAATTCCAGAAATTATGCTAGGGCTTTTACTTCGAAACAGCACTACTCGGAGTTATCGATTGAAGAGATGAAGGATTGCTAAGGATCGTCAGCTTTGCCTTTCAGAATTCCCGGTTGCCAGGAGCACCCTAATCCAACAAAGTACTGCAATGGTACAATTGAAGCTTCTTCCTGAAGTCCTGGTACTGACCTTTGTTACTCTGCGGGTATTCACTCCAGGAGCGCTAGCCGATTTCCAGAATCCTCACCCAAACGTCGATTTTAAGATTTTCCAGTTTCCGCGGGATGCGATGCCGCGCATCGATGGAGACACGAGCGATTGGGAAATCGTGCCGGATGACTACACCTACGGAATAGAATTTCTCAACGATACGGAGGATGGGCATGGCGTTGAAATAGACCGCAAAGATTTAGATGTAAAAGTAATCGTTGGTTGGGTCAAAGGAATGAATCGCCTCTACTTTTTATACGAAGCTTACGACGATTTTTGGGATTTCGAGCGGACTAATCCGAAAGGGTACCTGAATGACATTTTTGAGATCGCGGTCGACGGGGATCGTTCTGGAGGTCCCTTTATTCTCAATCCGAAAATCTTGCCGCCAAACAACAAAGATCAAATGAGCCCGGAATTCCTGGAGAATCACATACGCTTCGCTGGGGTGCACGCTCAGAACTATCATATTTACACCCCCCCAGTAAACAACGCCTGGGTCCTGGTCTGGGGGTCTCAACCTTGGATAGGTGAGTTTCCGTATTCGAATCATGCATTTTCCCATGACCTTAAACATGGGGAGAGCGGGAAGCTAATCTTGGAATGCTGGATCACACCCTTCGACTATGCACCCTTCGACCGGCCAGAAGACGCAGTTGAAACCGAATTGGAAGAGGGCATGGAAATCGGACTATCTTGGTCGATTCTCGATTTCGACGGAGACAAGCGTGATGGGCACTACAATCTGGCCCACAACGTACAAATGGTTAAGGATGCGACCTACCTAATCCCATTTAGGCTTGCTCCCATTGAATCTATTTTGCAGCCAGACTTGAGAGCGGAATGGACATTCAAGATTCTCGATGTTGATGCGGGAATGGTTTCGTTCCACGACGAGTCGATCGGAAAGATCACCTCCTGGAAGTGGGACTTTGGTGATGGCACTACTTCAAATGAACGAAACCCGATTCACGAGTTCGGACCTGGGGTGCGAAAAATGATAACGCTACAAGTGACCGGTCCCAAAGGTAGCTCCAAGCGCACGCGATACTGGGATGTGATAACTAGGTAGATTCGTTCGAGATGGATCGACTGCGGATCTTTAGCTTGACTCCGTCAAAAGGACGAACGGGTGGGCAAACGCTCGAAATCCGAAAAATAGACCTGAGTATATCATGACCTTTTTCGTGGACGTGGACGGATACAGCATCCGTGCGGATCGTTGGCACTACGTAGCATGGGGCGAGCAGGGTGATGAAGGCATCGAACTTAACGACCAACGCTTAAATCCCAAGGAATTGAGCAACTTAGCCCTCTCAAAGGACCACTTAAAAGTCATTGAAAGTTTGCGTTAGAGAGTGGGGAAAATTGACCCGAAAAATGAGCTTTTGGAGTTTCGGTTTTATCTAAACCCAATAAATCTTTAGAAATTCCCCCGATTTGTGTTAACCTTTTAGGTAATAGATGGATTTGCTTTAGTACAGCCCGATGGAGGAACAAAAACAGAATGCCGCAATTGTCTCCTTGCTGACTCAAAACCAGTCAGCCCTGCGATTGTATGTGGAATCCTTGATGCCGGGGGATCCACATTGCGATGATGTCGCTCAGGATACGAACACGATTATCTGGGAGAAACGGAGCGATTTTGAGATCGGAACTAACTTCAAGGCCTGGGCTTTCAGCATTGCTCGCTTCCAGGTTCGCAAATACAGGTTCAAGCAAGCCAAAGATGCCCGCCTGGTTTTCTGTGAAGAGCTAGAGGAAATCATAGCGGAGGAAATGACCAACCATCTTCACGATTTGTCCGAGCATCACATAGCCTTGCAGGCTTGTCTCAAAAGCCTCAAGCCAGCGGATCGCGATCTGATCCATCATCGGTATTTTAAGAAGACGCCGCTGAAGGAGTACGCGGCTAAAATGGGCCGCAGTATTGGTGGGTTGAAGGTAACGCTTCATCGTATTCGCAATCGCTTGCTCTTGTGCGTCGAGAGGCGCATCGCTTTAGCAAAGGAGGCTCAAGCATGACCTTGAACGATCGCGATCCGCTAATCGACGATCTAATCGAGGGATCCATCTCCGAAGCAGATTTTTTTAAATTGGAAGCGGAAATGCGGGTTAGCTCGGAAGCCCGCCAAGCTTATTACTCCAGACTGAAACTGACCGACTCGCTCAGATTGGAATCTAGTCTTTTACTTGAGGAAGAAAATGATCAAATAGTATCCGCTTGGCCAGGAAAATTTAGTGTTTTGGCGGGTATCGCTGCAGTTTTCGCAGTTGCATTCATAAGTGCCTATGGATTAAAAAGTAGCCTCGAAGTCAGAACAAGTGACATTGCTGCAGCAGAGCCCATCGCAACGGGCTACGCTGTTTTGGCGGAACACTCGGAAGCGGTTTGGGTAAACCAACCGAACCTAAACAGGGGAGACTTGGTCCCGCAAGGCCCCTTGCAAATGGAATCCGGTCTTGCCAGACTCGAACTTTTCAGTGGTGTCACGATTATTTTAGAGGGAAAAGCGGAGTTTGAAATAAACTCGCCCATGGAGATGTCTGTGTTGCACGGAAAAATACGGGCGCTGGTTCCCACCGCTGCTAACGGATTCCGAGTGTTGACCAACTCTGGCGATGTTGTTGATCTGGGAACGGAATTTGCTTTGAACGTCACTCCCGAGCATGCGGACATGCACGTCCTCGATGGGGAAATCGAGTGGCATCCCAAAGGCGAGCAGAAGCAGCATTTGTCTAATGGACAGTCTCTCCGGTGGACGGCAACCGGGAATCCGGAGTCAGTGGCATTCGAACCTAGCCAGTTTACTGGGTTAGCGGACTTCGAGCAGAGATTTGTCAGTCAAAGGCTGCAGCGCCGCCAGGCATGGTCAGATAGTGCGGCGGTGTTAGGCAATGACACAAGAATGATCGCCTATTACCCCATACACCAATCAAACGAGTGGGGACGTCAGTTATTGGACTCGTCCCAATCTGGTTTGAATGGCACGGTGGTGAGTGCTCGCAACGATGCGGATCGCTGGGGCCAGTCTGGGAGTGCTTTAAACTTCAGTCCCGCAGGCAGTCGTGTTCGTGTGTCGATTCCTGGAGAGCACCGATCGGTAACCTTTTATTGCTGGGCTCGTATCGACAGTTTGGATCGAATGTACAATTCCCTTTTCCTCACAGATGGCCATGAGCTGAACGAACCGCATTGGCAGATCATGAACGATGGAAGACTCTTCTTTTCCGTAAAACGGAGAGATGCATTACCAGGATCTGGAAAAGACAAGCACATCGCTTATTCTCCTCCTATGTGGGATCCCTCTCAAAGTGGAAAGTGGTTACAAATCGCGACTGTTTATAACGTAGATGAGCAGACAACGACTCACTTCGTGAATGGAGAAGCAATCAGTCAGGATCGAATTACAGACGAGTACATTGTGGATACGGTTAGAATTGGGGCGGCTTCTATTGGAAATTGGAATGAACCCACGAGGGGTGATCCAAATTTTGCTCTCCGTAATTTGAACGGAGCGATCGATGAATTTGCTATTTTTAGCGGCTCATTGTCCGCCAGCGAAATCGCAGAACTTTACGAGAAAGGAAGACCTTAGATATAAATGTATTTAAAAAAAGAAATTGGAGGTGTCCATCGTTGGGCTGGCTCTATGGCGTGTAGTAATATTAGATTTGACCGTTACGGTCTTTCGAAAGGAAAGCTCTACGCTAATATATGAGAGCTTCACTGATACTTTTTGTAGCGTTTGCTACGGCTAGTTTATCCACAGTGTCTGCAGTCGTTGATGAAACTGAAATGGAGCGTCTGTTTACATTGAAAATTAAACCAATGCTCTCCGAGAAATGTTTTAGTTGCCATGGTGGACCGGGCAAGGAAGTGAAAGGCGGATTAAAGCTGACGACGCTGGAGGATTTTGTCAAAGGTGGAGAATTTTTCGACGACGTCTTGATTCCCGGTGATGCGGAGTACAGCTTCGTAATGGAAGCGGTTCGTTGGAAAGATCCGGATTTTGAAATGCCGCCAAAGGAGAACGATCGGCTTTCCGAAGTACAAATAGCCGATTTAGAAAAATGGATCAATGCGGGTGCTCACTGGCCGGATGAGAAACGACAAAACGAAATTCGGTTAGCGGAACGTAAAGTCAGAGAGAACGAGGAAGGGATTCTCATTGATCATTCTGGCGGGTTGTCGGACGAGTGGACATATCGCCGGTACAAGCCTGAGGACATGTGGGCTTTCATGCCGATTCGTAAACCCGCGGTACCTGAAGTCCCGACGAAAACGGGAAACCCGATCGATTCGTTTGTCGGAGCGAAGCTGCAGGAAGCAGGATATGAACCCGCGCCGCAGGCGGATCCCATAACGTTGATACGTCGAGCGTCTTTTGATCTAACCGGCCTTCCGCCAAGTCCGGAAGAGGTCGCGGATTTTAAGATGGCATTCAAGCAAAACCCGGATTCTGCATGGACCGAGCTCGTAGACCGTTTACTGGAGAGCGATCACTACGGGGAGCGTTGGGGCCAGCATTGGCTTGATGTGGCTCGCTATTCCGATACGGGAGGAATGTCCAACGACTATGAGCGCTCGAATGCGTGGCGGTATCGTGACTATGTGATTCGTTCATTTAACGAAGACAAGCCATACAATGAATTCGTCATCGAACAAGTGGCGGGGGATGAATTGGTCGCGAATTCGGTCGAGGACCGTTTAGATGGCGACGAAGAAGCCATAAGTAAAATTCACGGGACCGGGGCTTACACCCCTCAGGAAACCGAATGGATGGTGGCCTCGAGCTTTCTGCGAATGGGACCTTGGGATTCGGCCATGGTCGCGAAGCCTGAGGCCCGTCAAATCTACATTGACGATATCGTTAACTCGGTGGGGCAGACTTTCCTTTCAACCACAATGCGGTGCGTAAAGTGCCACGACCACAAGTTTGACCCTCTGCCCACAAAGGATTACTACAGATTATATTCAGCCTTTTCGACTACACAACTTGCAGAAAGACCCGCTGCTTTCCATCCAAAAGAAAATCTCAACGGCTTCGAAGAGGGAAGAGCGATGGTTGAGCAGTTGCACGCGTTTGCGGCTGAGAAAAAAGAGTTGCTGCATGAAAAACGCGAAGCGGCCGCCAAGGCTTGGTTTACGGAAAGAGGTCTGGAGTATGTCGATTATGCTTCAAGGAAAGAACTTCATGATGATAATAAACCTCCCCGCGATATCGGATTAGACTACATCGATGAAGGTCGCCTGAAGGTTCGTGAACAAGACGATTGGATTTGGGAGCGGCGAAAAGAGCGTTATCAGCCTATGGTTCAAAGCGTATTTAATAGCCATTTACCAAAGTCAGTTAATGCACGCAAGCTCCGGGTCACCGACAAGATTGAAGAGAACGAAATGACCGAGAGCTTTATTTTGTTGGGGGGCTCCCTAAAAGCTCCAGGAGAAAGAGTCTCACCCGGAGTTCTGAGTGCTCTTGGTGTTCCCGTGGACCCCGCAGGCGATGATCCCTACATCATTCCGGAGGATCTTGATGGCAGGCGTCTAGCAGTTGCTCGATGGATTGCCGATGCACGCAACCCACTAACTAGCCGATCATACGTGAATCGCATTTGGCAGCATCACTTTGGGAAACCATTAGCAGCAAACCCGAACAACTTCGGAGCGAAGGGCGAAAAACCAACGCATCCCGATCTCATTGATTGGCTTGCCGCTGAATTCGTTGATGGGGGCTGGAAGATCAAGCGGATGCATAAGCTCATCATGCTGTCAGACACATACAAACAATCAACTATCCACCCCGCCAGGGAGAAGCTGGAAACGGTCGATCCTAGCAATGACCTGCTTGTATCCTTTCCTCCCCGCCGTCTAACTGCGGAAGAGATTCGGGATGGGATGCTGAAAATTACGGGGGAATTGAATACCGAGTTGGGAGGTCTTCCAGTAATGCCTGAAATCAATATGGAGGTCGCGCTGCAACCGCGAATGATCCAATTTTCCATCGCTCCGGCTCATCAGCCGTTCCCTAAACCGGAGCAAAGAAATCGTCGGAGCGTTTACGCTTATCGAGCACGGGGGCAGGCCGATCCCTTCCTTGAAATATTTAACCAGCCCAATTCAAATGACTCGTGCGAAATTCGTGATGATGCCTCGGTATCGCCGCAAGCCTTCACCCTTTTAAACAGCGACTTGGTTACAGATCGGTCGATCGCTTTCGCGGTTCGACTGATTCGGGAAGAGAAAAGTTTTTCCAAGCGAGTGAGCAGGGCCTTTGAGTTAGCACTCTCTAGGAGCCCAACCAAGGAGGAGCAAATGCATATGTTGGACTACGTGGAGAATATGAGGGACTACCACAAGGAACATAAGCCCGTTCCGGTAACTTATCCGACCAAGATCACCCGTTCACTCGTAGAGGAGTTTTCCGGAAAGCCTTTCGAATATGAAGAAATACTCCCCGCTTTCGAAAACTATGTGCCCGATAAAAAAGCAACCGATGTAGATGCGGATACCCGTGCTCTGGCCGACCTTTGCCTTGTCCTCTTTAACACCAACGAATTTGTTCACGTGTACTGAGACGGTCCTTACAAATGACATCATTCCCATCAAACTTAACTCTCCAGTAGGTCCGTTCGTACTCGTACAAACTTTAGGGAAAAGATCTATAGGAGAAAACTAATATCATGAAATTACCCATCTGTTCTCGTCCTTTGTCTACGCCGACCACCCGTCGTGACTTTCTTTGCGGTCTCACTGCATCGCTCGGATCCCTTGCCATGACAAGCATGTTGGCCAAGGACTACCCTTCTTCCTTATTAAAGGCGTCGGCCACAGATCAAGGACCCCTCTGGCCGAAAGAGCCTATGTTCCCTGCCAAGGCGAAGTCGGTGATTATGTTATTTATGGAGGGAGCTCCAGGACACATGGATACGTTTGATCCAAAGCCCGAACTCCAAAGGTTGCACAAGCAGGAATCTACTTTGGCAGAAGAGGGTGACCCGTTCAAATTTTTCGTGGGCAGCCCATTTGGATCTCGAAAAGTGGGTCAGTCCGGTCTAGACATGTGTGACCAATGGCAATACATCGCTGACCCAGAAGTGGCCGATGAGTTTTGTAACTATCGCGGATGTCAAGCGGAGTCAGTGAATCATCCGGAAGCACTCTTCCACATGAATACAGGGAGCCGCTTAGGAAGCGATCCCGCTCTGGGTGCGTGGACGACCTACGGACTCGGTTCAATGAATCAGAATTTGCCAGGTTACGTTGTCATGACAGAGTTGGCAATGCCTCAGGGGGGGGCAGGCAATTGGTCTAATGGCTTTCTTCCGGCCCATTATCAAGGTACACGACTACGGCCCGAAGGATCTCCCATCTTGGACCTTAAGTCTCAGCCTAACAAGACACGGGAGCACCAGCGCAGAGCCTTAGACGAATTAGCCTTTCTGAATCAGCGTCATGCCTATAGGCATCCTGAGCACAAGGATCTTGCGGCCCGTATGGAAAGCTACGAGTTGGCTTATCGTATGCAGACCGAAGTGCCTGATGTCATCGATCTAAAAGGCGAACCTGAGTACGTTCGGGAAATGTACGGTATGAATGATAAGGAAACAGCTGTATTCGGTCGCCAATGTTTGATGGCGCGTCGATTAGTTGAAGAGGGTACGCGTTTTGTGCAAATATTCACTGGTGGATGGGATAGTCACGATTATCTAGAAGAGGGTCATTCCTCTCGTATCCGAAGTGTGGATCGTGGGATGGCGGCGTTGATTAAGGATTTGAAGCAACGCGGTATGCTTGATGAAACGCTCGTCATATGGACGGGTGAGTTCGGAAGAACCCCCGACAACAATAAGCGAGGAGGAGTCTATTCACTGGGTCGCGACCACAACGCGGAGGCGATGACCATGATGCTTGCTGGAGGCGGAGTGAAGAAGGGGGCAATCGTTGGGGCAACTGACGAACTGGGTAAGAGTGCGGTGGATGTGGTACATCCAATACGTGACCTTCACGTAACACTCTTGCACTTACTCGGACTCGATGACAACAAGTTGACTTATCTGCACGGTGGCCGCTATAAGCAGCTGTCTCAATTCGGAGGTCAGCTCATTCGAGAGTTGATCGCCTAGTTGAGCTTTTCTTAAAAACCTGTTGAAGCCCTGATCAAAGGGGGTTTTTCACTAACCAAGGAGTTAATAATCTGCCGCCTTACTGTGGCTACGAAGGTTATTCGTCGCGGATTAGGCAAATACTTTCCAAGATAAATTTAAGTCAGCACCATGGATATCACGGGACTTGAGTTAGTTCACGAGGTCACTGTTAATCACCGTTAGTGCAGATTATGTTTTCCTTAGTTAAAAGCCTTCTCGCCGTTGTTTTTGGTTGCACCGGCTCCTTCGCCTCTCAACCCAATGTCATTCTCATCGTGACCGATGACCAAGGGTACGGTGACATGTCTTGTCACGGAAACCCCTATTTGAAAACGCCAAATATCGATAGGCTTCACGATGAGGGAATTAGTTTGGACGACTTCCACGTCGATCCCTATTGCACGCCAACCAGAGCTGCCCTGATGACGGGTAAATACAGTGTTCGCGTAGGAGCTTGGGCAGTAACCGAAGGAAGGCAGTTACTCAATGCCAAGGAGGCGACGATGGCAGACGTATTTGCGGCATCTGGCTACCGAACGGGAATGTTTGGTAAGTGGCATCTCGGCGATCCTTATCCGTATGCACCACGGTACCGAGGTTTTGATGACACGGTGCACCATCTTGCGGGAGGCGTCGATGAAATTGGAAATCCAGTGGGGAACGACTACTTTAGCGACACCTACTATCGTAACGGCGTACCTGAGAAATTTCACGGTTATTGCACGGATGTGTTCTTCGACGAAACACTGCGTTTTATTCGTGAAGGTGAGGCGACTGGTTTCGAACAACCCTTTTTCGTCTATTTGCCGCTCAACGCAATGCATGGACCACTCACTGTTGATTCAAGTTACTCCGATCCGTTCCTTTCGAAAGGTTTATCTGAGCCACGTTCGAAATTCTTTGGAATGGTTCAGAATTTCGACGAGAACTTGGGACGTTTGCTACAATCCCTTAACCAATGGGGTATCGATGAAAGCACGGTGGTAATCTTCATGGGAGACAATGGCACTGGAGGGGGAGTCGACTTTCGAACGATGGAGGGATACAATGCGGGCATGAGAGGCAAAAAAGGATCTACCTATGAAGGAGGTCACCGCGTGGCTTGTTTCGTCCGATGGCCGGGCACGCTTGATTCTGGAGGGACCTTAGAGGAATTGACTGCACACCTCGATTGGCTCCCCACTTTAATCGATCTGTGTGGCCTGGAAAAACCTAGCGATGTTGCCTTCGATGGCAGAAGCATTGTGCCGCTTTTGCGAGGGAAATCAAGTAATTGGAGAGAGCGGAAATTGTTTGTCGATCGGCAAGCGGATCAGCTTGAAATGTGGAATCCCAGCGTCGAACCGGAGCAGAAATATCCTAGCAGGGTGATCATGACGGAGCGTTGGCGCCTAGTGAACGGAGAGCTCTATGACATTCTTGACGACCCTAGCCAGAAGTCCGACCTAGCCCGACAAAACCCTAAGGTAGTAGAATCGCTTTCGGCTGCCTACGAGGAACACTTCAAAGATGTTGCGGATCATGGGGGGAAATTTACGCCTTTCATTATTGGGGCACCGGAGGAAAATCCGACCAGGTTTACCACCCGCGATTGGCATCCTACCGACGGAGGTGTCATCTGGAAAATGTCACTCGTCGAAGACGACTCTCTTTTCGTAAACGGTTTTTGGGCCTTAGATACTCGCGTAGAAGGCCGATACGAATTTCGAATTTCCCGCTACCCCAGAGATATGGAAAAACCAATGGGTGCTATCGAAGCTCGTATTAAAGTTGGAGAAACATCAGAATCCATCAATATCCAGCCAGGGGAGACTTACACAAAGTTTAAATTGGATTTAAAGGCGGGGCCAACGATTCTTCAAACTTGGTTGACGGACGAGCAAACGAAGAACGTACGAGGGGCTTACTTTGTCGAGGTAAAACGTTTAGACGGGTAAACCGTAGGGCTCGTCTTTACTCATTTTGAGTTCAATTTCCTAGTTTAAGCCGCAAGTCTATTGGGAAAGAATTGGAGTAGCTGAAGTGAGATGATCCAGAGAGTATTCGAAGGAATGCAAGATTATGGGTTTGAATAACCTGTGCGTTTCAGAATTCTGAGTTGCGGTAGATTTTTGTTGGTGCTCAATTTCGACAAAATACTAAGAAACATTAAACAGAAGGCGGTACATTGTGCTCACTAGTATTTGTGTTATTTCAACGGTATTTGCTCCTGAGCCCGAATCGAGTGCCCCGTTCGCTCGCTCAAAATCAGAAGGGAGGATCAGCGGTCACTTTACCGGGGACGGACGATCACCTGATCAGGAATACGATGAAATTCAATTAATTTTCTCAGCGTCCCAAAGTAGTATCGACCTAGAAGTCTACGCTGCATTCACCCCCTTTGCGAACTCCTTTCGATGGACTCGATGACATGGAAGTCAGGGTAGGTTTTGGTTGGACTGTTTTGCCGATCCGAATGAATTAACAGGGGATGCTTACTATTCATTCGATGCGGAAGGATCGTTTTGGGAATTCGCTTTGAAAAGAGCATTTTTCGTATCGAATAAACTGATCTTTCACACAGCCGGAATTTCAGAATTGGACTTAGGATACGTATCCGATGGACATGAAATGGCCAATCACCTCGCATTTAGAATTGGCTCTTAGTACGCTATTTCCAATTCAGTGGCTACTTACTTACACATCGTCCACAGTTGGGCTCTCGATCGAGACGCCTCGCTCCCTGGTGAGAGCCAACTGGTCGATTTTTCTCACGCGAGTCTAGCTATGCATTTTTCATTCTGAAAGGGATCTCAAATAATATCCCCAAAAATAGTTGCTTTCAGTTTAACTTTTGGGAGATCGCATTCAGTATTTCAGGGTTCGGGGTCGAGAGGTGAAGTTACCGATCAACCCAAATGAAGATCTTATGGCTGGTTGGAGTGGAGACTCCGACAAGTCGGTGTCACTACTAACCAGCAGAGAAAAAACGACGCTGCTCTGCAATGTAGCTACAACGACACTTCCTCGTGAAGCTTGCGATAATTCCTAAGAATATAGTTAAGTTGCCGGCGATAGTTGGGACTGGACCTGTTAGGTGTGAGATGAAATCGGTTGCGGCCTAGTTTCCTTAGATAAGACTGAGTCATCAAGCGATAATATTGGACCAGACCTTTCCGTGTACATCGGTCAGTCGAAGATTTCTGCCACCATGCTGGAAAGTGAGTTTTTCATGATTGACGCCTAGCAAGTGGAGCACAGTGGCCCATAGTTCGTAAATATTGGATACGTTCTCGGTGGCGTAGTAGCCGAGCTCGTCTGTCGCCCCATAAACGGTGCCACCCCTTGTGCCTCCGCCTGCCATCCAAGCACTGAAACCTTGGGGGTTGTGGTCACGACCGACTCCTTGGGCGAAGGGATTTCGGCCAAATTCTCCAGTGAAAACGACAAGGGTTTGATCAAGTAGCCCACGATTTTTTAGGTCGGTGAGGAGGGCTGCGATTGGCTTGTCGACTTGGGAAGCCATCGCCCCATGTCCGATTTCAATTTTGTTGTGCTGATCCCATGGATTGGCTTTTTGCACACCTTTCTCGAAGGGGCAGCAGGAGAGCTCAACAAACCGAACACCTCTCTCGACAAGGCGTCGTGCCATGAGGCATTGCCGGGCGTATTCCGATTTGTACCAGATAGGATCATGTACTCCATATTCATCCAGCAATGACTCCGGCTCTTCGGAAATATCGGTGAGCTCGGGAACGGCTTGCTGCATTAGGTAGGCGGTCTCTGCGTTCTCGATAGAGGCCATAACCGCATCCTTTGCCGCAGTTCGTTGAGCAAATCCCGTATCTAGCGTTTTAATGATGTCGAGGGCTTTACGTTGCTCATGGTCTAGCATGGCAGGCTGAATGTTAGGAACCGCTCGACTGCCGGAAACGTTGAAAATAGATCCGCCATTTGTAGCGGGCAAAAAAGCGTTTCCAAAGATGCTCACGCCTCCATGAGGGGTGCCGGAGTGTTCGGATTGGAGCACGATGTATCCAGGCAAGTTTTTGTTTTCTGTACCCAAACCATAATTGACCCATGCTCCGGCGCTCGGATGGCCGAGGAAAGGAAAGCCTGAATGGATGAAGAAGTTGCCTTGGGCATGTTCGCTGAAATCCGCAGTCAACGACCGGATCACCGCCATTTCGTCGGCATGTTCGGCGATGTTAGGGAAGAGGTTAGTCATCTCGATGCCGGACTGGCCATATTTCTTGTGATCCCAGAAAGAGCCCATGATGTTGCCCACCTGGTCAAATTGAGTTCGCTCCACAACTACCGGCATGGGTTGACCGTGCATTTCCCGCAGAAGGGGTTTCGGGTCAAAGGAATCCACATGGGATACGCCCCCTGACATGTAGAGAAAAATCACAGACTTAGCTTTGGCAGCGTGGTGGTGCGTGGGAATGTAGGGGCTTTTCCCGGACGCTGAGTTGATGAGACTCGACAAAGTTAGGGCAGCCACTCCCTTTGAAGTCAGGTTCAGGAATTCACGACGATTCTGGAGATTAATAGACATAAATAAACTCCTTCGTATTCAAAAGGGTGAAGGCGATGCGCTCAAGGGCGGTATTGGGATCATTGATGCTCTTTCGGTAGGCATCCAGGGTTTCATGTTCAGATTTGCTCGGAGTCCGGGCGTAGGCTCCCAGAAAAAGAATTTCCAGTTTTTGATCGAAGCTAGGTTCGCTTAACTGTGAATCGACTCTTTCGGCCCAACGCTTGGCGGATTCCTGAATGAACCGCCCGTTCATCATGCTCAACGCTTGGGCAGGAACATTTGTGCTGTCTCGGCGGCTCACGGTCGTCGTTGGAATCGGAAAATTGAATGTAGAGAGAAAGGGGTCCAACTGGTTTCGTTTAGACATCCTATAGACGCCCCGCTCGAAATCCTTTTTGGCAAGGCTGTTGATCGAGTCCAAAATCGCCTCCGCATCCAGTCGACGAGGTGTGTAATAAGACAAGAATTTGTTGGTAGGATCTTTTTTGTTCGCCCCAGCAGGAGCGACACTTCCCGATCGAAAGGCACGGCTGGTAACCATGTTTCGAAGTGCTGTTTTGATCGACCATCCGTTTTTTTCAAAATCCAAAGCAAGGTAGTCAAGCAGTTCCGGATGGGCGGGCTTTTTGCCTAGTCGGCCAAAATTGTCGGTTGTGGAAACAATGCCCTGTCCAAAGACATAGTGCCAAAGTCGGTTGACCAGAACTCGCGATTTAAGGGTGTTCGCCTTTCCGGCTATGTCTTGCGCAAGTTCAAGCCGACCCGAGTCTTCGGAACTGTAGAGCCTGTTGTCGAATACTTCCAGAAATTGCCTCGGCACCGCATCACCAGGCTTTTTGTAGTCACCGCGAATGAGTAGTGGTTGATCTATGACATCGCCCTTCAGGATAGCGGGAGCTCGAGTCGGGAAGGGAATTTCGCTTTCCAGATTGCGGTATTGAGAGACTAGCCCACGTTGTAGAGGTGGCAAAAATTCAAGTCGATTTGGCAGGAAGTCGAACCGTACAAAGGCACTCAAAAATTCGGCCTGTGCGTTGGTAATCTGTCTGCGTTTCCAAGCTATGATGGATGCCCGGAGGGTCTTTTTGTAAATTGTCTGAAGAGAATTTGGTTCTCTAAGACTGGAACCATTTGGTAACGCTGCATATAGAGGAACTCCTAGTTCTTTGACCTTGAAGTCTCCGCCTATCACTTCAGTCACTCCAAACCATGAACGGCCCTCTGATGCATTAACCGGTTTGTCGCCAATGGTCGAAATCTGGTAGTGGATTTGTTCTCCATTCCAGAACTTGTATTTCCTCAGCGGATACCATTGCGAGATTCCTGTTTCTGCCGTTTTGTAGGGATGCAGTCCTTGCTCTAAGGGATAGTTCCGTGCAGACATGCGGATCGCCCCGTTGAGACCCATAGCTCGCAGGTAGCTCTTTTCACCCTTTGCAATATGATTAGGAGAGGCTAGAGTACCGTTATGTTTGTCGGAGGTCAAATGACTGTAGACGCCCCGCGGGTAAATTCCGGATATCGCATAGACTCCCTCTCCTGCGACCGAGAATGATCCGGCCGGACTGACCTTGGGACCGAGTCCGTTTCCGGTGCGATACCAGCGATCTAGGGTTTTCTGGTCCCGAAGATCGGCGTAGAAGGTGGCGTTCTTTTTAGCGGCCTCGTATGTATCGAGTGCCGCCTGGTGCTCCATTATTTGGTGATTCCATTTCTCGTTGAAATCTTCGCGAGGCAGCTCTTTCCAAAGTTTCATCGGAGCCAGTGGGTGATATTCTCCCACTTGGTCGATCTCTCGTTTTAGCAAAAACTGGTTTAGGCGTTCGGGATCGGTAGGCAGCGCCAATCTCCGTTTCCTTTCAGGAAGCTTCAAGTCGGCATGAATTGCCTTTTCTTCCTCCGTTTCATCGAAATTGAAAGTGACTAGTTTTTGGACGGCGACATCTACATTCTCCAACCAGAAATTCGCCATGGATCTTCGGATACTGGGTTTCAGTTTCTCCAGTTCATTTTTGTTTATCTCTTGTTTTTCCCGCGTATCGATATTGAGCGAGCCAGGACGATTGCTCACCATAATACCGTAAAGCCGGTAAAAGTCATTTTGACTAATCGGGTCGAACTTGTGGTCGTGACAGCGGGCACAGGAAACGGTAATGCCCAGCATAGCCTTCGATAGAACGTCGATCTGATTTTCGGTATTGGTGATCTGTTCCTGATAGGCATCGACCACACCGAATCCGTAAGGCACCATGCGAAAGTGAGCGGGCCCGATAGCCGATTCATTGATACCGAGATCCTGGTTGATGCGAGGCTTTTTCAAAAGGTCGCCCGCTACGTGCTCCGTTAGTAGCTGGTCGTACGGAACATCGTTATTGAGCGCTCGGATGAGGTAGTCACGATAAGTGGATGCGTAGGGAAGATTGGGGTCTCCTTCGCTCCCATGGGATTCCGCATAACGATACCAGTCCATCCAATGGCGAGCCCAGCGCTCGCCGAATTCCTCGGACGCTAGAAGCGTATCGACAAGATCCCAATAGGCCTTTTTATTGGGATCTGCCGTAAACTTTTTTACTACTTCGATCTTTGGAGGAAGTCCAGTGAGTACCAGATGCAGGCGGCGAACAAGCGTTTCTGGACTCGCCTCCTCTTGGGGCCTCAGACCTTTCTCCGAAAGCGATGCGAATAGGAACTGGTCAATTGGACTTTGATTCCAATCCTGAATTGAAACTTTGGGAGGAGTTGTCTTTTTGAGCGGCTGAAAAGACCACCAGTTACTGCGTTTTTCAAGCAGCGTATCCCAAGCGACGGCATTGTCTAGGTCAATTTGGGTTGGCTTTTTGTCACGGGGATCTGGGGCTCCCATGCGTATCCATTGCTCAAAGTCGGCGATGACAAGGTCGTCGAGTTTAGGCGCGTTTTCAGGCATTTCCAAGTCATCTTCGTGGCGAATGGACCAGATCAAGACACTGTCTTCGGGCTTCCCTAGCTCGATGATGCTACCATTTTCGCTGCCTGCAAGGAGGGCATCCCGATAGTCCAAAGCCAGCCCGGCCTGGGCCTTGTTGACGCTATTGTGGCACTCATAGCAACTTTCCGCCAGTACTGGGCGAATCTTGTTTTCGAAAAACTCTACCTGTTCCGGTGTCGCATCCAATGCGAAAAGGTTCAAAGACGAAGCTCCGAAAATGAGAGCGACTTTGAACTTAGACAAAATGAAATCCGACCTGGGGAAAATGGGGAAGCGATTACGCATCTGTTTCGGTATAACGGTGGGTATGCTCATTTTTTGTGAATGGAGTGTCGAATGAAAAAGGTATCGGGCTGGGGCGTGATCTTTGGTGGTGCTCTACTAAAGTAGGAGACTCAAAGGGGCACCTGAGGATATTACCAAGCGATTCTTGTATTCCTCTCCTATGTATTTCCCGCCGGCCGTTATCCACCACAATCTTCCCGCCAAAAGCGGAACCATTACCACTTGAGGACTGTTGGAAAGCAATCTGAGGTAAACAAACCCTGGCATAATCGATGTTGTCTAGACTAGCGGGACACCAGTATCCAGACGGCGATTGATCGATACCACCAGTGATTTCGGACATCATTGCTGCGGTGGTCGATAATAGCGGTTTTAGGTTTGCGGAGAACCAAACATTCACAATACTTTCGGATAGCGAGATCTTAAATCAGAGTTTATTCATTAGGAGGCAAAATCTATGTCTACAACTACACTTAAACCCACCGATATTCAGGCCTTTACGGCTGAAGACTTTTCCCCGCCCGATGCATTCGTCAACTTTTGCACTAACGGAGGGCAACCCCTTGACAGCATTATTGGTGGAAAGCGAGTACCCGGCTCTATGAATGCCGCGATCGACGTTATTAATCCCGGGACAAAAGAGGTGCTAGCCCGTGTCGCGGAGATGGGGTATGACGAAGTGAACTTGGCAGTTGAGTGTGGATACCAGGCCTACCATGGAGGCTGGAAAAGAACTTCAGTAGAAGAGAGAGCCGCTCTCGTTCTCAAGTTGGTCGAACTTTTCGAGCGTGATAAGGATGTATTTCTAGCTTGTGAGATCTTAAACGGAGGCAAGGTGTCCGAACTAGCCGAGGGCGACATGGGTGTAGTACGTAGATCGGCCGAGTATTTCGTAGGCATTGCTCGGAAGGCGTTATTCGGCGACAGCGTGGCTATACGCGTCGGCAAGAGAATGAATGGCTATACACACGTAGAGCCATGGGGTGTTGTCGCAGGAATAATTCCCTGGAATTACCCGGTAGTGCTTACGGCTTGGTTTATGATGCCCGCCCTGATGGCAGGAAATTGCATCATTATTAAGCCGAGCGAAGAAACCCCTCTAAGCGCCCTCTATTTTGCAAAGTTGGCGGAGGAAGCGGGATTTCCAGCCGGAGTTATCAACGTACTTCCGGGGCGAGGTGAATTGACCGGAAAATTCATTTCAGAGCACCCAGGGATACGCTATATCTCGTTTACCGGGTCGCCGGGTGTGGGACAGGCTATCCTCCAAGCCGCGGATAAGCATGGCACGCGGGTAAAGCGGGAAATGGGCGGAAATGGATCGGCTATTGTTTGCTCAGATGCCGATCCGGAACTGGTCGCTCGCATGATTGGGCGAAACGTCAATCAGCACTATGGGCAGACATGCTCGACGATTCATCGTGTCTTCGCGGAACGCTCGGTATTCGAAGATTTTCTCGAAGCTTCTCAAGGTTTCTTCAAGGAGCTGGTCATCGGTAATCAGGCGAAGCGGGGAACCCAGTTGGGGCCCGTCATAAATTCGCGTCAGCCACAGCGGATAATGGAAGGAATCGCCTTTGCTAAAGCCAAAGGAGCCGACGCTATTCTCGAAGGGGGGCATGCTTTGGTTCCTGGATGCGATGGATATTACCTGAAGCCGACTTTGCTCCGGTCGCCTACTGGTTCAAATTGCAATCCCTCTGAGGTCTTTCACGCCTTCGTCAATGTACAGCCGGTCGATTCAGTAGAACAAGCATTGCAGTTTGCTAACAACACGTTGTATGGGTTAGGATCGAGTGTTTGGACAAAGGATCTCGAATTGGGACAGCGAATTGCTAAGCAGTTCAGGGATGGTACGGGTCAGGTCAATTGCCACAACACCGTAGCAGATGGAATTCCATATGCGGGACAAGGAATTTCGGGTGGCCCTGGGGGTGGTGTCAGCTGCACAGACACCTTGCGAGACTACCTTCAAACCAAGGCCATCTACGTTTCTGAGTATCCAGGATAAAACCATCACTAGCGGCACGCCGGAGAGTGTTTTGTACCGCGATTGAAAGGGAAGTTATTGCGGTGTTCAATCTCTCTCAAACCATTTACCTGATACTAAGTCGCTAAACAACTCATTACGCTGGTTCGATATCGAGCCAGCATTTAGCGAAGCGTATCCCGTTTGATAAAACATCAACTTACCATCAAATCTGCCGAACACGCACATTGCGGAATTTGAGGGTACCCCCTGCGCATTGAAGGGTGAATGGTCCACTGCTATGGGTGTCGTCTGTGAATTCCGCTGTGGTCACTCCATTCAAGATTACGGTGAACTTATTTCCTTCCGCCGTAATATCATAGGTATTCCACTGATTGGGCGTATTGATAATTTCTGACGGAGCGGCATGGTTCACGACGCCACCAGTGCGATAAGTCTGATCGGGTCGCGTATCAAAAATATTTATTTCGTAGGCGTTCGTGTCTGTGATTTTCTCCGAGTCGGTTGCACGAATAAAGATGCCGCTATTAGCTCCTTCATCGGTCCAGAATTCGAGCTGAATTTGAAAATTGGCGAAGCTCTGCTTCGTGACTAGTTGGCCGGTTCCCGAATCGGCAACAAATATGCCGTCCTCAATGCGCCAATTACCATCTCCAATCTTATTCCAAGCTTCGAAACTCCCTGAAAGGTCGATCCAGCCCTCTGATTCGTTGCTTTTAGAACAGGCAGACAGGAGAAGGAGACAGATTGTAATAATTGCGGAATTTAAAATTTTCATATAGTTTTAATTTAGTCAGATAGTGACGCCGCTGCCTAGTTTAGATGCTCCGTCATGACAGTAGATTGAATAGAGCCAAGAAGCGGACTTGCGAGGTTTTTCACTCCGCTTTTTACCACCTGGTTAGCAGCGGCTGTCACGTCGGAAATGTGGACCGATTGCTATGCTCCTATTACAATCCGGTCATGAGTGCCAAGGTGTCGTTTTAAATTAGTGCACTGGCTCAGGTGATGGTGGCATTCCCATTGTCAGAGCAAACGCTCGAGCAAAATCACGGCTTGAATTGCTTGAACCCATAAGGCTCGGAGAGATTAGGCTGAATCAATATGAATTCGATTTGCGTAAAATCAATGGTGCAGTGCAGGGAGTGGAAGGGTATAGCAAGCTGGATTGACCAGTCGTTTTAACGAAATGAGTGCAACTAGGCATTACATTCATGATCTCGCGAAGCGCACCCTTTGAAAAATTTCGATTATTGCACACGGCAACTAAACTCTACTTTAGGTAATTGTCGTTGAGCTTATTGCAGGACCAGAGCAGCCCTCGGGTTACGAGATCTAAGTAGCGTTTATCCGCAACCGTTTCGTCAAAGTGTCCGATGGTAGTGCTGAAAACGCGCGTGCTGTGATACTCGTTGGTCCAAACCACCACTGCTTCGTCGTTCTTTGCCGCTATCATGTTCCCGTTTTTAGCCAAGCGCTTTGGTTGGAATTGAAATCCTTTCGCGAGCACTTTGGCAGTAGAAAAGACCTGAACATTATTGTAGAGCTCTTCCTCGATGGTTGCCCAATCCTCAAGCGTCTTAGTGATCGGATGCTCCGTGTTGGTAAAGCTAATCGCGATCGGTTCCTTGGGGCCGTGACCGCTGGACTGAATCCCGAGGTACTCGAACCAGAGATTGTCGTCGGTACCAGGTTCTGTGGGCATTCTGTGATTGCCTACACGGTAACTGTGCATTGCACAGTGGAGGTTCACGCCAGGAATACCATTTCTGTGCGGAGCGAGTACACGATTGAGAATTGACAAGTCAGCCATACCTGCAGCGCATTCGTCATGAACTACAACGTCGTAGCCCTTTGCATAATTAGGGCTGCGGTAGATAGGGAGTGGGGGGTTGTTGCTGGAGTCGTCCGTGTGTACTTGGTCAACCACAACATTCGCCCGAGTTTCTAGACCCTTCTTGATAACATTCTTCTGTGTCGCATAAGAATGGCAGCATCCACCAGTAATTAGAAGTACCTTGAGCGGCTTGGGAGACTTTTTAGCCTGCAGCGGCGAGGCTAGTCCGATCAGCAACGCCGATGCAGACAGAATAAGGGATGAGATTCGAGAACGAGTAATAGTTTTCATAGGCTGCAGAGTGTAAAGAACGCATCGAGCAGGAGGACAAGCTGCTAATCGAACGACGATCAATAATGTGATGGCTAGGGCCTTGCAAAGTCAAATTTCAAATTTTGGAACTTGAATCCGTTGGGAGTTTCAAGAAACCACCAAACAGTCAGTTTTTTATTCGTTTCATTGACGAAAAATCTCCATAACAAAAGACTCTCCTTTAGGGAGTTGATCTCTTGCTTGGTTGAACTAAGGTGTAGCAAATTCGTACGCATGGCGATATCCTATGAGGGGTACCGTCTAAAATCTAAATGAGTAATGGAATTTTGACGACACCTTAGTATTTTGCAGTTAGAAACTGAACTTACTCATCAAATCCTGGATACAGCCTTGATTGAATAGAAGAAGAAGGTCACCTCCGGGCGGAATAGTCCTGCGTATGCGACTCTGCCAACCTAGATTACCCGGGCGATTGTCGTTTTGAACCAGATTGCCAAAGGACAGAAACGGGGATACAACATAATCGATTTTAGATGTGATAACTCGCGTTATGAAGTTACATCCTGGCAAATTAGTGAATGTCTGGTTGGAAACGAGGGAGATATTGAATTTTTGGGGGGGGAGTTTATGTGTCAGTGTGGCGGAAAACTATTCGGCCGTACCGGACCAGAAGTCACCGATACTAACGGTGACGGAAAGGGTGACCGGGATTTTTTAGGTAGAAGCAAAGGTGAATTTGTAACTATTATTAAATTACTAGATTGGCTAGAGAATGACGCCAAGAGAGATTTGAAAGGGCGTAAAGAGCCGTTCCTAAGTGCGTTCATAGTCGCCAAAAGCGTGAACATATTCTCCCGATCGGAAATACCAGTCCAGCGGGGTGATGTGCAACTCTCGACTTTCCACCATACCATTGTCTAGAATTTCAAATACAGTATATAAAATGTGGCGAAAAATCTGCTGAATATCCAGGAAGTTCCCTGGGCGAGGACTGTAACTCGATCCAACGCGGTATAGCCAGCCATTGTTCCTCTGGAAAAAGCCAAGGACAGGGTGAAAATCGTCTTCGATAATGTGATACACAGCTTCCCCAACATACTTGTCATTGGGGAAATGGGCATTTGCCATAGGACTTATTGTGCTCGGACTCTTCGCCTTTGTCGCTCTAAGGGGCAACCATTTGCCTTGCAAGCCCGGCAAGCGAAGCGGTGATCCAATCAAGTATCCGTACAAAAGGCTTATGAACTTGAGGGGTTCTTTTTCAGCAACGGACGTCCGGGCAGCGATCCAACGAGGAAAGTGAATGAAACACCGAAGAGCATGGGCCATTGCCAGGCCAGATCTAGGACTTTGTATTCTGAGAGGAATAGGAGAGACGCGGTGCAAACGCTTCCGCCCAATATGGCGACCAGATTCCATCGGTCGCTACCTCTAGTGGTCAGGAGGCCAACGAGAAATACTCCGAGCAGGCCGCTGTAGGTGACTCCTGCGATTTTGAAGGCCAGCCAAATGAACTGGCCTCCATTTTGAAGGCTCCAAGCAATGGAGACGAGCACGATTGCGATTAGCACCATGAATCCGCGAGCGGTCCAAACATGTCGCTGCGAGTTCTCGGTATTTCCAAGCAGGGGACGGTACAGATCCACTACAATAGATGAACTGAGAGCGGCGAGGGCGCTGTCCAAGCTCGACATGGCGGCAGCGAGCACCCCGCAAAGGAGTAGTCCTTTGAACCCATTCGGTAAGGCAGTAGCGATAAAGTGTGGAAATACCTTGTCCGAATCGACAGATGAGATTTCACCCGCAATCTTGAGTGGTAGGGAAGCATCGGGAAACTGAGCATAGTATGCGAAGAGTCCCACACCGATTAGAAGAAAAAGGGCGGCGACAGGAAGGGTAATGAACCCACTTAGGATTATTCCATTCCGAGCTTGTCCGAGGTTTTTGCAAGTCAGCATCCTTTGGGTAAAGTCATGGTCCGTACCCTGCATGGCCAGCGTATTGATAAACCCAAATACAGCTGCAAGAAAAAACCAATTGTTATCGGTCCAGAAACTACCCTCCGGAGTCCATTGGAAAATTTCCAGCCGTCCCGTTCCTCCGCCTACCTCAAGGATCTGAGACCAGCCAACGGTATCGTGAAGCACCCAGAGCATGGTGGCTCCTGCTGAAAGAAAGATGATAGCCTGTATGCAGTCAGTCCAAATGACTGCCTTGATGCCTCCGATGCCGGCGTAAATGAGGCACAAAGCGGCGAAACCAATCATGGTCCATCCAAAAGGAAGACCTAGAATCATGTGAAGCCCGGTCGAGGCAATCATGAGACGCACAGATGAGGCCATGACTCGCGAAAGCAAAAAGAAACAGGCTGCGGTGTAGTGACTCGATCCCCCAAATCGGTCCGCCAAATACTCGTATATCGAAAGGCAACGGAGCTTGTAGAAGGCTCCGAGGAAGAGAAAGGCGATCGCGAATCGAGCGAAAATCGATCCGACCCCCATTTGCAGATACCCGAGGTTGTCTGCGTAACCCAAACCCGGTGTGCCTAGGAAAGTGGCCGCACTGATTTCGGTGGCAATTAGCGATCCCAGCACGGCGAGCCAAGGAACCTGTCGGCTTCCGACCACATACGAGTCCATTGACTCACGTTTTTGCCCAAAACGGACGCCCACTAAGACTACTATGACAAAGTAGGCGATGACGATAATCAAATCGGGGAGGGACAACATAGGGAACGAGGCGTTGCGGAACCGAAACAAGGTCGCCGATCCCGACCTGGACTCAAGCCTTTATCGAAGAGGAACATCCTGAAGCCCGCCGATCCAACCCTTTTCTTTATTAGTAATTAACTCGAAGCGTGTTGTATACCTCTGGGAGCTGATGACTTCGCCCGCTACCTTAAAATCCCTCGAACTTCTAGTACCTTGACGACAAGATCTTCATTACCGCATAACTCTAGCGTACTCGATGTTTTTCGCAGATCTAGCCGAGAATGTTATTCCTAAACCAACTTTGTGAAACCGGGTACCGCCACCGGTGCGATCGCATGGTCTCCGAATTCCCATTCCTTAGGAGTGAGGTCCAGTTTAGATGCGTTCATAGCCCAGTCCCAGCTAAGATTGCGACCGGTGTAGGCAGCCATACGGCCAAGAATGGCGGTCATGGTACTCTGAGCGATTCGTTTGCCTTCGTTTATAGTGTTTCCGGAGCGAATCGCGTCTAGCGTATCTTTATATTCCTGTACGGACGGGTTGGGTCTAGGTCCATCGTATTTGAATGGCTTTTTACCCTCTATGGTGACCTTGGCAAAGCTGAGAAAGAGACGTCCTTCGGTGCCATCGATGCGCATATCGTTTCTCGAGCTAACCCCATCCATCTGGGATCCGATGTGTGTGACACGTGCTCCGTTGGCGTATTCGTATTCAACCGAAATGTGATCCCATACATTGGGGTATATTGAGTCGGTACGGTTTTGCCGTCCGCCCGTGCCGATCGCTTTGACAGGATGCGAGCCCATGACCCAGTCAACGAGGTCAAGGTTGTGCACGTGCTGCTCCACGATAAAGTCTCCAGATCCCCAGGTCGTGAATAGCCAGCGGCGCAGCTGCCATTCCATTTCGGACCAACTGTTAGAACGGACCGCTTCGCTCTGCCGCCAGCCTGACAACGCCCCGCCTATACGAGTTGATTGTCCAGACAGAATATCGCCCATGGCACCTTCGCGAATCTGCTCAATCCCAGCCATGATATGCCGTGCTCTGCGCATTTGCGTACCCGCGACTACGGTCAGTCCTTTGGCTTCGGCGAGCTTGGATGTATTTACGATATCTCGCACTCCAACTGGATCTACAGCGACCGGCTTTTCGATGAAGACGTGCTTGCCTGCTTCGACTGCTGCCTTGAAGTGGAGGGGTCGGAAAACCGGCGGAGTGGTTAGGATAATAAGATCGACGTCGCAAGCGATGACCTTCTTGTACGCGTCGAAGCCTGAGAACATCGTGTCCGCCGTTACTTTGTAGATGTCTTTGAAGGGAAGTTTGCGCTTCGCCATGTTTTGGCGAATTCGCTCTTTGGCATCCTTGAGATGGTCCGGAAACAGGTCCCCCATTGCGACTAGCTCGATATTGGAATCCGCTTCCGCACAGTCGATGATGCCGGCTCCGCAGCCGCGACCACCCAGTCCGATGAGGCCAATTCTAATTTTATCGTTCGCTCCAGCAGCGTGGAGGTTCTGGGCTCCGACGAGGAGGGAAGCGACACTGGCAGCGCTGGACGCTTTGATGAATTTGCGTCTCGATATAGGATCGATGATCATAAGAAAGTTTTGTTTTTAAAGAGATGGATGCGAGATTTCAGTGAAAACAAGCTTGTTGATTATTATATAACTAGCAAATTGGAATAATCTTCGCAACTATTGTCTAAGTTTTTGCAGATCCGATGAAGGTTAGAGCGTAATGACCCGGCAATCCGGTTATTGGGAGCTGTAACCACCTGCCCAAACTTAGTAAACTAATTGCGGTCGTCTCGTTCAGCGTTTCGTAATTCGTGCACGAGCTTGTCAAAGCGCTTTTTTACGCTAGGTTCCTCCAGAAGCTCCCTACGCAACACGGGATCGAGAATGAACTGCTGAGCGATTACATCGGCGAACGCAGCTGGACTTTGAGCTACTTGCTCGACGGCATTTCTAACCCGTTTGGCGATCGCATCCGGAAAGTTTTCTAAAGCAACACAGACTGCGCTGCGCAGGTCATCGACGACCGCCAGAGTTTCAGATTCGGGAATCGAAACCGAGGGAGCCGGTTGAATTGCGGCATAGGGATAGTCTTTTTCGAATAGCCAATCCGTAAATTCGACACGAAGGACTCCGTGAAGTATAAGATTCGAGCGTCCATCCGTCTGTTCTCGAGAGACTCTAATAAGACCGACCGTTCCAACGGGTGCGGTGCACTCTTGTGGATTGTCGGTCTCTTCCGAAGTGAGCGTTCCCACGCAAATCATGCAGTGGGATTGAAGTGCATCGTCCAGCATTTCCCGATACCGTGGTTCGAAAATGTGCAACGGCTGTACGCCTTGCGGAAAAAGAGTTGTGCTGGGAAGGAGAATTGCCCCACAGCGTTCAGGTATTTGAAGTGAGTTTGTAATGATGATGATTGAGTTTGAAGACTAAAACTGTAAGCGGCCCCCAATTCGGGGGCTCCAACGAGATATCGAAATTCATACGTCGCATAGTTTTGCGGCGTGACGGAGGGCAGAGATGGGGTGGTCCCAGGTTGGAATGAACTCCTGAGCGACGTATCCGGTGTATCCCGTTTTCAGGATTTCTTTCAAAATGGGTGGATAATTGATCTCCTGCGTGTCGTCGAGTTCCCCTCGTCCTGGATTTCCTGCGGTGTGGTAGTGAGCGATGTATTCGTGATATTGCCGTATGCGGCGGATCACGTCGCCGTTCATTACCGATACATGGTAGATGTCAAACAGCAGTTTAAAGTTTTCCGATCCAACACGCTTTATCAAGTCGACACAAAAATCCACGTCGTCCCCGAAGTAGCCTGGGTGCCCTTTCATTGGATGCGTGTCGTCCCGGGAATTGAGGTGTTCGAGTACAATCGTGATTCCATTCTTTTCCGCGTACGGAAGTACTTCTTTCCAGGTATCGATGCAGCGTTGGGCCGCTTTTTCATCATCCATTCCCTCAAACCGCATTCCCGTAAAAGTAATCACATTCTGGCAGCCGACTTTTTTAGCTAAATCGATTCCCTCAGTGAGCCCTTTAATCACCAGATCGTGGTATTCGGGGTTGCAGGGCCCTTTAGCGAATCCGTGATTCCCCGAAACCAGTGACACCTCTAAGCCCATCTTTATTACAGCAGGATAATGGGCAGTGGAAATACCTTCCATGGCGACTAGGCCGATTTCCTTGCAGTGCTTTGCCAGAGTCAACGCATCCATGTGATCGCGAAAGCACCAGCCCATGATGGATTGGCGGATGCGTCCGTTCGTCACGACTGAAGCACTCGTGGTATTTGCCTGCGCTTGTGAGGCAAGCCCTACAGAAGCGAGCGATCCTCCTATAATGCCTTTGGCGCTTCGCTTCAAAAGTTCGCGTCGATCGATTGGGTGGTTTGCTTCCATATGAAAATTCGAATTAAACAGGTACTGCCACTAGTGACCACGAAGATTAGCAAAGTGTCCAAGTTTTTCGCTCACTTCGGTCGTACAAGATAAAAGCCTGAGTGGTTGCTATCTTCACCTTTGTATTTCTGTTTGTCGAAAGCCTTCCAGTTCCTGTCGGGAGGTGGGGCTACTAAAAGGTCGCTCAAAGCAAGGGTGTGTTGTTTTCCTGAAATGTTCACTGGTGCCCGGTATTAGGCATTTAGCCCATAAAACATACGTAAAATACTTTTTTCGATTGCCAACCATTATGCCTCTCCCCGGCTACAACTGGTCGTTGGCTTCGCCTTCCATACTTGCCAGTTCGATAAGATCTAGTCTAAGCGATTCGATTCGCTCGTATCTGCTGACCAGTTCCTCGTTGATCGATTTCGAGATTTCTCCTACCATTTTTCGATTTTATCTCATTCCTTCTGGATTCGGAAACGCTCTTCCTTGTGTTTGGTGGCAGCTAGCGCAGAGAGTTTTGCCGCGATCAAGGTAAATTTAGTTTCCTGATGCTAGAGCACAGAATCCACGCTGGAGCCGATGTAACAGGTCGATTCCATTGCCCCTTGCACAAACATCTCAATAACTGCACCAAAAATCATACCGAAGCACTCACCCCCGAGTGCGTTAAGGCGGGGCTTCATCGTGGATTTGAGCTTAGCCTCGTCGCTAGCCTTACGGGTCGCTTCTTTTTTCTTGGGTGGTGTTGTGGCAACAACTTCCTGTGAATCGGGATCCGAGTTTTCAGAGTATACTTTCGTAGCAACGCTTTCGCTTGGGTCATTTGTTTCCCTTTTTCATTTTAACAGGAGGCGAGACAGAGGTAATTATCTATTGAGATAATAATGAGGAAGGCTCGGTGTCTGTGAAAACCAAGAAATTAGGGCTAAAAGTAGAATCTATCCCTTACTGGAAACCCTTTTCCGAAACAGCGGAATGCCGAACACGCAAACTGCGATTACGAGTCCCATGGTAATGTATTTATATTCTATGGTTGTAGGCTTTTCAGACTCCACTAGCCCCCACGAGGAAAAGGAAACATAGGTACCAATCATTACCAGCATCGCAATGACGCTGACCAATTTGAAGCGCTTCCAAGGTCGCAGGTCTAGCCCTTCGACGGTCATCGTACGGAAGTCGGTTTTGGTTGCCGGGCTAGAGCGTGCGAGGAGGAGTGCAAGAGTTATAAAGAAAACGAAAAGCATCGCCATATAGTGAAGGTAATGCATCTCCGGCTGGATAATAAACATCAGAATGCCGTATACGGTGACGAAGGCACAGAGGCAAATATTGACGATCTTGGCGGGCGTCCTCCGTGAAAAATAGCCAAGCAAAAGGGCCATCAATATGGGGGCTCCGAAAAGGCTATCCACCTTTACCATGAAGGTAAAAATTCCTTCTGGGAAGTACATGATAAATGGGGCGATGGTCATGGTGGCAATCGCCATGACAAGACCAATGCGCTTGCTTCTTTGAATGACCTCGTTGTCAGTTCGATTCTTTCCGAAAAGAGGTCTGTATACGTCCAATGCGAAAATGGTGACGGAACTATTCAGGACGGAATTGAAAGTGCTCAAGACCGTTCCGAATATGACGGCAGCGAAGAAGCCGACGAAAAAGTTGGGCATGATATCACGTATCAATGTGGGGTATACGAAATCGGGATTATCGAAATTATTTGCACCATAGAGATGAAAGGCGATGATTCCCGGGAATGCGATGTAAAGGACATTCAAGACTTTGAAGAACGAAGCCAACATGATACCCTTTTGACCCTCTTTAAGGCTTTTGGCCCCGAGTGTCCGCTGGATTATAAACTGGTTAGTTGTCCAGAAGAAGAAGTTGTGAATTAGCATCCCTGTGAAGAGCACTGAAAACGGGATCCCATCGGAGACGTCACCCACTGCATTCAGTATCTCGGTGTTCTTGGTGAGAATCGTTTTGGCTCCTTCGATAAAGTTGTGGTCGCCGACTTGATAGACTCCCATTATGAACACAAGAGCCCCGCCAATCAAAAGACCGACTCCGTTTAAAGTGTCTGAAATAGCCACGCCTTTCAGACCTCCAAAAAGCGCATACACACTGCCAATGCTGCCTAGCACCCACACCACGATCCATATCGCCATTTCATCACTAAGACCGAACGCCTGAGGAACGTTGAACAAATGGTTGATGGCGATCGACCCCCCATAGAGAGCGACCGGCATGGCGCTGACTATGTAAGAAAATAGAAACATGACCGCTACAATCCGTTGGGTGGACTTGCTGAATCGGCTTTCCAGAAACTCTGGAATCGTGGTAAAGCCTCCCTTGAGAAATGTGGGCAGCAGGAATGAGCAAAAGTAGATGAGTACAGGTATGACGGTTACCGTCCAAGCGATGGGGGATAGGTTTCCCTTGTAGACGTTGGCAGTCATGCCGGTGAAATTCGCGGCGCTCAAGTTTGTGAGCATGAGGGATCCGGCGATCACCCATCCATTCAGACTGTTTCCCGCCAGGAAGTAGCCTTTTGAGGAGTGAAGGTTGTCCCGTCTAGTCTTGAGGTAGGTGATCAGGCCGACCAGACCGGTAAAAAAGAGAAAGGATAGAAAAGTACCCATGTAGTGGTATGCGAAAGTAAGAGATTGATCCGAGCACCGTTGTGCGAACTAAGCGGGACTGAAGAAGATTGGGAGGATTATGATAAAAGGTTCAGGGATAATCAGATGGGCGACAATGTTTTTGTGAATGCAGTGAGAATTCAAAGAATACAGTTAGGACGAGAGCGTCCCACTTCGACGTTTTGACGTACTCGAAATCGCTTTCTGCTGAAGCTCTAGTAGCTCGCAGGGGCGGTTTAAGACCGCGATCATGGACGGTCGGTTTTTGAGGTGAGGTTTTGTTAGCCTGGCGAATGCCTCGGTCCACGAGGAAATCTGGAAAGAATCAGAGTGGGGTGACGTATTGGTAACGGGGTGTAATACCGCTCCTACGAGCAACGGATGGTTTAATGTATTGGATTTATCGCAAGATAATTCCTATTCACTTTTCCGGGAATAGTTTTCTGATCGGGGCTTCGTTGGCGTTGCAGATGCCCATTTCGGTGATTAATCCTGTGACCAGGCGGGAGGGGTGACGTTGAATGCGTAGTTGGCAGCTGGGGACGCACCGGTAGAAGGAGTACACTTTTTATTTGTCCCTCGCAAAGAACTTCTGCGAATGTGACTTCTGCATCATCTCTTTGTTCGATCGGGATTTCATTGGCACCATCGCGTGTGTCCCAGTCAAACGTCGACGATGGGAGTGCTACGTAAAGGGGGCGTCGTTGTCCTGGGCGGCGAGCACTTTTAGGTAGGTTCCAAATTTATTGACCATAGCACCCAAAACCGCGGTTCTATCCGTTCCTTTAAGTACTAGATCAACCATTCCATACTGCATGAGATGCCCACCGACATTGTCAGCGATGATGGTATGAGAACGCCATTTTGACCCAGCTCCCATTCCGTTAGGCGAGCACCTTGAGCGCGGACGCGTTTCGTCCGCGTAAACATGGACCGCGATACTTGCATCGTGAGCGGCGTAAGTGGGTGCAGTTGCCGAGCCATAATCCACGAAAGCGAGCCAACCCGCATTGCAGTGGGTCAGAACGTTGAACGATTCTCCGCCTTTGGATTGACTGATTCTTCTGATGAGCTCGACCCCGT
>DIHO01000011.1 GCA_002420185.1 Opitutales bacterium UBA5694 | reverse complement strand
GAGCGGTCATTGCTTCTCCAGTAGGGATGGTAGCACTCAAGGAAGTTGTATAGGTCGGGGCTCTTATAGATAAGGCGAAACGCAGTGTAGTAAACGTAGTAACCGCGCGGAGCATATCGGAAGAACCCACTCCCCATGGCGTAGAGTTCGTTGCGGTAGACATAGCGCATGCAATTCGCCGGTGCGCCCCCTCCCCAAAAGCCAAAAGCAGAAGCCGCTCCGGTTAACTCATAGGGGACTGTCTTCCCCCTAGCAAGGCAATCGATGGCGGCGGGGGGCCTCCAACTGGTAACAGCCGAGTAAGTGATGCGGATATCATTTGATCTGCTAGGTTTGGACGACGCCATCCAGTTCTGCGCGTCGGCCCAGTAGAGCCAGTGTATCCAGGATGTGTTCAGGTTCTTACGATCTTTGCTCGTGTTTGTGTTCTCGATTCTTGATGGCTTATCGCGGTCCACGGGAGGGATTGTCGTGCCCTCGAAGTGGTTGGCCGCTATGTTGGCGAGGTGGAAGTGGAGCGCCGCGTCGGCCGCAGCTTTCATCTCAGGATCCGTGGCGCATTCGTAGAGGGCGTAGTAGGGAGCCAGATGAACCGGCGCGTAGGTCGGCGAGAGGTCCTCCGCATATCCCTTATCGTAGAGACTGCGCATCACCGCCAGCATTTGATCGCGTGCCGTCTCCATGACTTCCGCACTTGTTTTCTCGCCCCTCACCCAACCACTTTCGTCGGGCCAATACTGGGCGAAGAGATAGGCGGCAGCGCCCTTCATGATGGCGTGGTTCTCGGTCCCGTGCCCCAGAAGATCGCTGAAGCCTTTGATTCTGGACTTCAGGTGATCGCGTTGTGCCGGGGTAAACTTATCCCAGTACTTGCCCAGCACCCAGGCCACGCCGTAGTAGGTGAACTGCTCGCCGTTTTTCCCGGCGGGTAATTCATCATAGTAGTGGGTGACCCTGTCGATCACATGGGCGTCGTCAGGGTTCAGCGCGAGACGCGCCAAGGCCACCGCAGGCCCGTGCTTTGCGTTGGGTTTTATGCTTTCGCCACGGCACTGTTCGATCAACCAGGCGGCGCGCTCCTCCATGGTTGGCAGGTTTTGCGCGGCGGCGAAGCTCGGCAGCAGACTGGCGATGAGGGCGAAAGCCATCAAAACTGCTGCCGTCTTGCGAATAAACTGATGTTGGTTTTGCATGGTGATAATGCTCCTTTGAAATGTCGTCATGATTTCTAAGTCTAACTCCTGAATGGGCACGCCCACAATTAAAATCTAACGGGTACGAGAATGGGTACGGGCATGTTTGGTATGGTTTGGGCAGGAGTGGTTGATACAGATTGATTGTGTTTGTTTTTGTTAGGTTTTGCCCAACGATGCCCAATGATGACCAGACTTTACCATCCTGCTAGGAAATTCTGCTGCACCTCCTTCCGCTCCTTTCCGCCGAAAGGGGGATTAGCCAATATCACATCGTACCTGTCCTTGTTCTGTATGTCGGCTATGTTCTCTGCGAGCGTGTTGGTATGCAGTATGTTTGGAGCTTCGATGCCATGCAGTATCATGTTCATGATGGCTATGACGTAGGCCAAACTCTTCTTCTCCTTCCCGTAGAAGGTGGACTCCTGTAGCTGCTTAAGCTGGGCCGTGCTGAGATTGCCGCTTCTCAAGTAGTCGTGAGCTTCGCAAAGGAACCCAGCGGACCCTCAAGCCTCTTCACATCTTCCCAATCTAGCTGGAGCAATTCCGCGGTTCGCAATCCGCAAAAGAAGCCCAGAACTATTAGCGGCATTATCTCGCATCCAATACTGTTTTCCAACAGTCGCCGCGTCTCCATGGGCGTGTAGATTTCCGGCGACCTCTCGTCCTGCTTGCCGAAAAGATGCTTCAACTTCGATTTGGGAACCGAGGCGAGGGGATCCTCCTTGAGCAATCTCTCGTCTTTAGCCCAGGAGTATAGGGTTCTGACAGTCTGGTAATAGTTCCTTCTAGTTCTTGGAGCTAGCCCTAGGCTACGTATCCAATCCAGAACATCTTCAGCATTAACATCCGAGATAGAACGGCTGCCGAAAGATTCGCGAAACTTTGCCAGCCTGACTCTCAAGTCCTTAGTCGTGCGATCCCTGAGATTCATCTCGCTTTTTGCCTTCAAGAGCAAGTGGACGGCCTGTTGAACAGTAACGTCCTCTTGCTCCGGCTTGAGTTTTGGCAAAGCGTATTCGACTACCTGCTCGAGTCTGAGATCTGTACCCTCCAATAATCTAAGTGCCTTCGAACAGTCGAACAATTGATCTGGAGTCAGGGTGAAAATATGATGCCCGTGCCTTCGCGCGTTTCGGTGTTGATGACTGGCGAAATCCTTTGCCGCGCGAAGAGACGAAAACTGCTTCTGCACGCGGCCTTTGCCTGTCATCGCGGCAGGCAGATTCACCCTGTATGACAAGCTGAAAATTTTTCCATCTGTTTTCTTCGAGACAGCTCCAATACGTATTCCAGAAGCCTTCGGAAACTCAATAGGGGACGCTATGCTCGCTGAAGCCGGCATTCCCTAATTCAATGCCACTGACACCCGTCTGGCAATGAAAAATTTGGTAGAAATGCGGTGGAACGGCCACCAGTATTTTTCCTAAGTGCTTGACGGTCAGTACTTAAGTTGGAGGCGTGGGCGGGAATCGAACCCGCGATAGAGCTTTTGCAGAGCTCGGCCTTACCACTTGGCTACCACGCCATTTGCGTTTGCCGCCAACGCGGAAACGAAAGAAGGGGAGAGATTTGCGATGTGCGATGCAGTTTCAAGCAGAATCTCTGTTAAACGAATAAACACTGGGTGCCTGTTTGATGTCGATTCATCCTTCCGCTGGCTCATAAGCTGAAGAAAACCTTTCGATGGCTAGACGATAAGTGAACACTTATATGTACTCTCCGACAGTTTTTTCGAGATACTCCAAGTCGCTGCTAGTCAAAAAAACGAATTCAGAGCTTTAAATCGACTTTAGATTGGAATCGGATACGGCTAGTGAGGTGTAACCCCGCAGGCCATCTATCGGAGCTTGTATCTCTAGGGTGTTGATCCTCCGTCATTAGGTTTTTTAGCTTTATAACCAAGCACCAGTCCCCGTGGATAAAGAGCCTGGCCGACCCCCCGAAGTCTATCCGGACCGTCCTATTCGAGTACCTCACGATAGGTGAGATTCTCCGCGTTGTGAGCCGAGCTGAAGGGCAGGCATTTCGTGTGCATTGCGATTGTTTACCTGATGGTTGGCTGGTCATTCAAGTTGCGAACGCGACTTTCGAGGAGTTTTGTTTACAATTATGGACCTATCGATTTGTGGTTCTCATGGTCGCTATGGTCTTCTCTATTTTGGTAGCGATGGTAGCCTGTGCGTTCGATCTGACCATCAAGGTATTAGGACCACTAAGCTGGCGAAGAAAAGGAAGTCCCACGGGCGGACGTCTACTGTGTTAAAAAGAAATCGGCAGTAGTTCACGATCTTTTTATCGGGCGGTATGCCTGCTCTCATTTTTGGATTGCTCGCAACAGGTTTTGGCTAGAAGCGAAAATTTTCGATGCTGAGAAAGTCGGCTTAAAGTAAGCTCAGTACAATAAATCCATACCCGTTCTACTAATCGAAAAGATGTCGCCCAGCGGAGAAAACGTTTTCTTCGCTAATCGGGTATACGAGGATATTCCGGCGATTCTTTCCAAAATTAAAGTCGTGCTAGTTAGGCCACCGTAGACTAGCCTAAATCAGATGAGATGATTTTCGACGATCAAAGAATGGAAGATCATCGAAGACGAATAAGCGATGCACTGCCGATTAGATAATCCGATTTCTGTGATAGATCGTCAGGGTCTAAGATGTACTGGCCTTGCGACAAAAGGCGATACTTGAGTGTGGGCACATGAATACATATCCGCTCGGATAAAGGGCCCGAGATCATGGCGAAGGCTATGCAGCGATAGTTAAGGGGCAACGGGATTAAAATTCCCTAGATCGATCCCGGACGCCCGAAGCATTACGAATACGCCAAGAGTTTCAACAGTCGCTCGATGGAGGACTTCGGCTTTGGGAATCAAAGAGAATGCTCCAACTGAATCCATTAACGTATTCAAAGCTTCAATATGAAAGCATTTACCTGCCAATCGTCCACTGCCGCTAAAACGAGTAGAAGCTTTCCTTCGGAACATCAAGTGCGAGAGGGCGTCAATTACTAATGTTGTAATTGAATTGTTAATTTAAGTGATAGGCGGCTTTATTTTGTCCTCCGTTTTCGGCTACAGCTCTTTGAGCAATAGATAACTTCTTCCCAGCATCGTTCCCATTTTTTCCGCCAGTTGAAAGGCCTTTGGCAAACGGGACAAACCTTACTTGGAAAATTGAACTTGATTCGGGTTTTGCTCATCGATTCCCAGATTTTTCAGAGTTTGAGTATCCGACCAATAGAAAAAGAATGTCGAAGTCAGCACAAAGAGATTGCATTTAATAGGTAAAAAGTGGAATTGATGCTTGTGGATTAGGGTATTTCTTGGGGAAGGTTATATTTTGTTTCAAAGGTACCGAAGGACGCGAAGTATGTAATGTAGCTCCGACTTGAAATTAAATCACGATCAGTATTACTTTTAGTTAGTGAAAAAACGGGGCGATAGACCTATAACGAAGGTAAAAAATCCAGAACCGAATCTGAATGATCCAAGTTGGATCATTTGGGCAGCTTGGGCCGACCGGATCACTTTTGAGGAAATAGAAAAAAAGACTGGGAAAACAGAATCCGAAGTTATTAAAATTATGCGTAGAGAGCTTAAGCTTAATTCATTCAAATTATGGAGAAAAAGGGTTAACGAAAAAGCTCTCAAGCATGGTAAAAAATTTGAGTACTCCAGAAAAGAAATAACGAATAAGAGACGTCAAGATGGATTCATTGATTAGCACGAGTTGGCTCCTCATTTTTTAAAGTAACGCGTGTTTTGAATTCCGAGGAGTTCCTCAATCAATTCCGTATTCGGAATCTACTAGTCTGGATTCGTGATATATCGAAAAACTGGGGGGTAAAAAAGACACCACCTAGTTTTTTATCATGGGGCTTTGCTCTAATGCCGCTGGATAAGCCGATTGGGCCTTTTTCCAAGATTCGGAAGCTCTTAATTAAGTTCGCGAAATTTAAGTCAAATATCGCTATTCCTTACAGAAGCGTTGCGTAGATCTCGCTGAGTCAAAAGACTATTCCAGATGGTAAATGTCATTGCATCGATCCGAGTGAAAGAGGACCAGAGGGCCGATTTCATAACAATATTCAAATCAAATGTTCCAGCCGTTCTGGAGGAAGAGGGCTGTATTCGGTACACGCCCGCCGTAGATATGGATGCTGATCTTCCAGGGCAGAGTCTTGACGAAAACGTAGTCACGGTTATTGAAAAATGGAACACGCTAGGTGATCTGAAAGCACATTTGGTAGCACCTCATATGCTCGCTTTTCGGGAGCGCGTCAAAGGTATGGTCGAAGACATCAATTTGAAAGTGCTCGAGAGCGCTTAATCCAAGCGGCGGAAATCTGAATTTCGCCAAATTGACTGTTGATCGATGGTTGCCGCTTCGTTCGGCCCTTTGCAGATTCCGGCTCGGACTTGATAAAGGCGTGGGTCTTTTTCCATTATTGGTTTTTTGCTTAAGCGGTGTATATTGTGCGAACATTCTTCTTCTTCTTCTTCGATCTCGTGGTCCTCGAGACGGACCTCGCCAAACGATCCGTCGACTGATTTGACGACCACTGTTCAGACTCCTACCCTGGTTCCAGAATCGTCGCTGGGCTTTTGGTGTCATCGGTGGGGCGAGGATTATCCTGAAAATCCTCTAAAGTGTCGGTTATTGTTACCGGTTGGTCGGTCAGGCCTAAGTGCAAGATCGAAGCAGAGACTAAAATGAGTTTTGAACTAAATCGAATTATTTTTGCAAAAAGTCTCGAACATGGTGAGAGCTTCGTTAAACTTTGAAGGCCTTTGAAGGAAATTTCCTACTCGACGATTAGGGCTACCAATCGTTGGATTGGCTCGTTCTTGTGAGATGGCAAGGGTACCTACTATGATACTTCGTTTTCTGATTCTCTCGATTCTATTATTCCTGCCCCTGATTGCCCAGACGCCATCTGGGCAAAAATCACCGAAGCTAGCTAAGGCCTCCTCGCGGTCTGTTGGGATGTCATCGGAACGGCTCGCCCTCATCGACAAGATGGCCGAAGAAGCAATTATTAACAAGGAAATACCAGGACTAGTGGCACTGGTCTCGCGTAAGGGAAAAATAGTATATCATAAAGCATTTGGATTGGCGAATATTGAATCGGATCGAAAGATGGAGAGAAACGACATCTTCCGAATCGCGTCCCAAACCAAAGCGATTACCTCTACCGCGCTCATGATGCTGTGGGAAGAGGGGAGGTTCAAACTGGACGACCCAGTTTCGAAGTACATACCAGAGTTTAGTAATCCCAAATTATTAGATACTTACAACGAGTCAGATGGAAGTTACACCACCATTCCGGCCAAGAACGAAATTCAGATACGCCATTTGCTCACGCACAGCTCTGGATTGGGGTACGGGCTGATCGACCCCAACAAGGGGATCAAAGCGATTTACAGTGAAGCGGGCATCGTGGATGCCTGGACGACTGATCCGATTATCTTGGCACACAATATCAAAACGCTAGCGACTTTACCTTTGGTTTTCGAACCAGGTGGAAGGTACCGGTATTCACTCGGATTGGATGTAGCGGGCTACTTGATTGAGGTGCTTTCTGGAATGCCCTTCGACCTGTTTCTGAAAGAACGCCTTTTCAAACCGCTTGGAATGGACGATACCTACTTCTATCTTACCGATGACAAGGCTCACCGTCTAGTGACGACCTACGAGGGTAAAAACGAAAAGTGGAGTAAACACCATGGTGTAGAAGGCTATTATGATGCCGACTTCCCATTGAAAGGTGCAAAGACCTACTTTAGTGGAGGAGCCGGCTTGTCTAGTACGGCCTACGATTACGCCACCTTTTTACAGATGTATTTAAATGGTGGGGAAATCAATGGAATCCGTTTTCTCAGCCGGACGACCATCGATACGATTATGGCAAACCAAATCGACATTGGGAGTGACACCAGCTACCACGGTCTGGCGTTCAGTGTGCTTGATAAAAACGGTGTTGCAAAGGGCGGACTTGGCAGCGAGGGCACTTTCAACTGGGGCGGCTATTTCAATTCCCAGTACTTTGCAGATCCAAAGGAACAAGTAATTGGTATCATTCTCAAACAGACAAGAAATTCGATTAGCCCGGATACGACAGGTTGGAAATTCCGTCAACTGGTGTTCCAGGCCATTGATGATTAGAGAATCTTAAGTAGCTCAGTGCTTTAGTCTGGGTAGTACTGCCTTTTTGGGCTCGCCAGTCTCGGCGTATCAGAATGATTAACGTAGTTGGTTTGACGCGGAGGGGAAGAGACGTCCTCACCCTGTCACAAGCAGGAAGGGAAAATGAATGGTCGGGACGACTCACTACTGCATCTCCGGCGAGAAGCTGTGGGACTACCTGCGGTCGTAGTTCGTCGGTTTCGGTTCGCAAACTACGAGTACAGATTGAGAACAGACTTGGCTTGGCACTTGAGTAGGGAGCGTAGAGTTTTGGGTGCTAGTGCTTCGGCTTGATTGCCCCAACTAAGGATCCATCGAGCGACTTCCTCAAGGCTGCCTAATTTGAAATGGACGATTACACTACCGTTGTCGTTGAATTCAATCTTTTGCGAAGGGTGCCATATATTTTCCGATACATATTCCGAGAGACTTGGTTGAATACGGATCGCCACTTTGTGATTTCCAGTGGGCGACCAAATTCCAAAACTAGTCCAGAGATAGTCGTCGACGGAGAATTCGAGGGGAACCTCGAAGGTCTCTTTGCAGAGCTCCAATTGGAGGGCCCGGGCCAATAGGAAAGTTCGCATCGCTTTGCGAGCATGGTCCCACGCAAGGAGATACCATTTCCCCAGGTAGTTGGTAATATGGTAGGGGTTTACGACTCTCTCTTCGAGGGATACTTCCCCAGGCTTTTTGTAATGGAATCTCAATACACGTTTATCCAAAGCGCTTTTTATGGCAATCTTCAAGGTATCTTCATCCAGTTTGGAAAGCTGACCGTGCTTAAACGAAATTGTATCGCTGAGTTCAGTTAAATTGGCGGTTATGGTATCGGGCAGGCTGGCGGAGAGTTTGTTAAAAGCGTTGGCCAACGGCTTCTCAAAGGGAGTTCCTTTATAGTGGTCCAATGCTTTTTGGGCGACGCTCAAGGCCAGCAGTTCACCTTCAGAGATATCGATTGTTGGGAGGCTCTCAACTTCGCGCGTGTAGCAATACCCATGTTCCGAGGCTTCATACTCGATAGGCATCACCATCCGGTCCCGCATGAAATCGATATCGCGGCTGATCGTCTTGGTGCTCACTTCCAGTTCGGCTGCTAACTGGCTACAATTCGGGAACCCGCCTTGCTGTAGTGCTTTGTGGATGAGCAGCATTCTCTCAATGGCAGGACGCTTAAGACTGTGGATGCGAGGCGATGACACGATACCTAAAGAGATGACGACTCAAGTGATGGCAATCAACATTGAAACGTAAAATCTGCTGGCCTTGGTATATGAGTTACTCTTGTCTTATTCCCAGGTCCGCCTCTACAAAGGTGGTACGGATCGCTCAAATTGAAGACGAAAAGACGCTGCGGGTACGGTAAAAATTAATTGTATTCGAAGTATTAAGACAGGGAATGAGAAATCTCTGAATACTATTCCAATGCCTTATTTGGAAAGTTGATCCTTGACGGGGCTCAGGCCGGGCTGTCCTGGATTACCATAATGCGGAAACGCGACCATTACCTTAAGGCTTTTGATGGATTTGATCCGTTGAAAATAGCCCGCTATTCTGACAAAAAGCTCGAAGAGCTGCTGCAGGAGCCCGATGTCCTTAATCGAATTAAGGTTAAAAGTACCCGCTAGAATGCACAGGCCGACCTGCGTATGAAGCATACGGGATTTGATTTCCCCGATTATCTATGGAGCATTGTAGAAGGTAAGCCGATGCAGAACGCTTTTGATAAAATGGATCAGATGCCGAAGACTTCACTGGAATCCCAGGCAATGAGCAAAGTACTGAAGAATGAAGGGTTCAACTTTGTGGGTCCCATCATTTTCTATACCTTCATGCAGGCGGTAGGTGTGGTAAATGACAACTTAACTAGTTGTTTTCGATGCAAAGATATCGCAAGCTGGTCAGAGGCTCTTGTTGGAATCTGCTTTACGTTTTCATGAGGTGGTCTCCAAGCCGCGGAGCGTGGGCACGGCAAATTCGCAAAATGAGATAACGGAGGCGGGTGATTTTGTTTTCATCAGAAGCTACAAATCCGTCCGTCTGGCCCATGAAGCGTGCTGGCTGCGGTGCACCACTATTGGGTCTATCCAGTCGAGGACCTATATACCTTAGCGGTATTGCCGAAGCACGCTGAGACACTGCGGAGCGAGTTCGGCATTGCTTAGTTAAAGAATCGATTTTGGCCACCCATTTCGATTGATCTTAGCAATCAGCCTACCCGAAAACTGCCTACGGTTATTTTCGCCATGTCCTTAATGGTCATGTTTACCGCCCCAAATGCGATTCCGAGATTAAAAGATATTGGGATGAATAGCAGTGAAGGCGTTTTCCAGAATGGTGAGTGGTGGCGGATCTTTACCGTAATTGCGCTCCACGCCGATCTTACCCACCTCTCAGGGAACCCATTAGGCATCGTGCTTTTCACTTACCTAGGTTGCCGATACATGGGAAACGGGTTCGCTTTGTTCCTGATCGTACTGGTGGCTAGTTTTTCCAAATTGACAAACGCCTACAGCCGCTTGGGCGAGCCCTTTTTCTCGCTAGGTGCCTCAACCGCGGTTTTCGCCGCTCTAGGCCTTTGGGCGGGTTTCCCAGTGGGCACATTTTTGAAAACGCGATACCCTATGCAAAACAGGGACTGGCTGATACCCTTTTCCGGTGGCTGTATCCTGTTCGCCTGGATGGGGGGAGGGGAGTTTCCCGAAGATGTGATGGGACACGTGCTCTCTTTTGCATTCGGCAATTTGGTAGGCAACGGAATCGCTGGGACTTCAATTCCCTCTAAACTTGACGCACTCAATCAAAAGGCACTGCTATTAACTTCTTGTGGACTGATAGCCTACGGTTGGTGGTTGGCTCTGCGTTAATTTGAAGCGTGTACAGAAATTCTTCTCCAGCTGTCTACTTTATGATCGATAATACTTACGCGATAATATCGTGTACCACTTTTCCGTGTACCTCGGTGAGTCTGTAATCTCGGCACTGGAAACGGAAGGTGAAACGCTCTTGATCGAATCCGAGCAAGTGCATGAGGGTGGCCTACAAATACCGTTGGTTTCTTTACCCGAGTTTTTCGATTTCTTTCACCAGTTGGAAAACACCCACCGTTGTCATCAATGCCGCTGAGGTCCAAAGAAACACGACCCATGTAATCGAGGGCCGTAAGGCTTCGTGGGTTTTGTAATAGAGGAAATAAAGGGCAGCGAAACTCAAGAAGGGAAGCATGAGGGCTTGAGCCACCGCTCCGATCGTCACGAGAGTAACGGGTTTCCCGACAGAAAGATAAAAGATGCAGTAGAGGGCGGGAAGGGCGACACAAGCGACCTTGGTCCAGCGTATTCGGTCGGCCTCCGAGTCTATCTCTACCAGTTTAAGGAGATGGAAAAAATCGGTAGCGAGACGGCTGTTGGAGGCTGTAGAAATGAAAATGGTGGAGTATAGGACCGTAAAGGCGCCGATGATAAATATCCATAATCCTACTACTCCAAACGATGTACTATACAACTCGGATAGATTGATCATGAGATTATCATTAGTAACGCCAATGTTCTTTCCATTGAGAATGGCCGCTCCAAGCAGGTAGAAGGCGACCGTAGCGCCCGTGTAGATGACCATCGAGACAAACGCGTCCCACTTGAGCACCCGCATCCAGCCTCTAGCGCGTTCGATCCAGGCTGGGCTTCCATCGTCGGGACCCACGTGCCGAGCGTATCCTTTTTCCAGACACCAGTAAGGGTAGTAAATCAATTCGGCGGCACCAACCCCGATGACTCCAAAGGCAGCGAAGGCTATGACAAACTGGTCAGGCAAGCGAAAGGACATTCCTTCCTGGATATTCTGAGTTGTGATTCCATAGTCCGTCCAATAGAGTGAGAGGACGGCGAAAATCGTGAAGACCGTGAAAAATGCGATCATCGAGGTCGCGAATTTCTCTACAAAGAAATACCGCCCGATAAAGAGGATAACGGCACAGGAGCCCGTGATTAGTATTGCGAGATTGGTATCGGAAAACGACGATCCAGCTAAGCTCGCCACTTGAGCGATGCCACCGACCATTCCGGAAAGCTGGAAGAAGGTGGCTACGAACATGAGAAACCAAAGCCAGACCAGCCAGGAAACGCCTGCCTTAGGTCCTGGGACTGAATTCAGGGCTTCGAGGGTGGTCTTTCCTTTAGAGAGGGTATAGCGACCGAGCTCGACTTGCATAAAGACCTTGATGAGACAGCCTAAAATGATGAACCAGAGTAGAATGAAGCCGACGTCTGCCCCAAGTTTAGTCGTGACGATCAATTCGCCGGAACCGACGATATTAGCAGAAACGATTAGGCCAGGGCCCAGTTGTTTCAGGATTCCTTTGGCGTCCTTAGGGGCGTCTTGAATATCTGACATAGGGGGAGAATTGAATTAGGGTTTGGAAGGGAGGAACGGATACTAGATATTGGGGAGAATCACATTCGAAACGTCGTCTGACAAGCGCATTTAGAGGAAGGCTGGCTTCGCGTGTTTGTCTTTTTTTGACTAGGGAAACTCGATTCGTATACCTAAGAAAAGACCAGCCGACTCGATCTTGCTGCAGCATGCCTAGCTTTGTCGTCCTCTTGATAATCTTTGTAGCACTCCTAGCGGAATATGATGAGAGCCCTGTCGCGGCCAACTCGGCAACCCCGGATTTTAGGAGAGCCTGATTTCTCGGCGAGAACAATAGAATCGAATTTGGGGGAGTCCCCACCTCGGAGCCGATGATCAGGTGGATTTCGAAAACGGGGTCGCCTTCAGTAATCCGGAGATCAGCCTGTTGCGATTGCGTTCAGAATTTGTCAGTGAATGGGAGCTTTTAGAGATTCATTTTTCCTAAACGAGTTGGGTGTATCGGACTGTTGGGGTATTCAGTTCCCGACCTGAAAAACTGTGGTTACTGGAAGAAAAAACTGATATTTTGATCAAGCGAAGGCCTGCTCCATCAATCTTGCAGACCTTTCCGCTGAGAACGCTCGATTAAAATCCAAATATCTAGAAGCCGCTTTTGATTTGTGTATTTTGAATTGTAATGTCTGCAATCGTTGCACGTTTTTGACTGGACCAGAAACGGACTTTAGGTGTCTTTCGGGCTTGAAATACCAGAAAACCAGAATCACATCTGCCTACTATGCGAAATCTCGATGCTCTAAAATACGGTCTTCTAACGCTACTGTTCGTGGCCTTAACTTTGGCCGCCGAAAAACCGAACGTCATCGTTATCATGGCGGATGATATGGGCTACGGAGATGTTTCTGCCTATGGAGCAGATACGTTCCGCACTCCTTACATTGACCAATTGGCGTCTGAGGGACAGATGTTCACAAGCGGTTACTGCTCGGCGTCGACCTGCACGCCAACTCGCTACTCCTTCCTGACGGGAACTTACGCATTTCGTCGTCCAAACACCGGAATCGCCCCACCGAACAGCCCTGCAGTCGTCAAACCAGGAACTGAGACGATCGCATCCATTTTAAGCACCGTGGGCTACAAGAGTGCCGTAATCGGTAAATGGCATCTAGGTCTCGGCGGCCCTGAGGGTCCGGATTGGAACGGTGAACTCAAACCTGGGCCCAGGGAGATTGGATTCGACTACAACTTCCTCCTCCCCACAACGAACGACCGTGTTCCGCAGGTTTATGTGGAGAACAACCGCGTTCTTAATCTAGACCCGAATGATCCTCTATGGGTGGGAAACGAGAAGCCTAGCCCCGATCACCCAACAGGCATAACGCATCGAGACACGCTCAAAATGGATTGGTCGCACGGTCACAATTCGACGATCCACAACGGCATCAGTCGCATCGGTTTCTATACCGGAGGACATGCTGCACGTTTTCGTGACGAGGATTTGGCCGATGAGTGGGTTAAACAGTCCAACAACTGGATCGAGGAAAACAAAGATGGACCCTTTTTTCTCTTTTTCGCATCCCACGACTTGCACGTTCCTCGCATCCCCCACGAGAGATTCCAAGGTGTGACATCGCTTGGCTACCGGGCTGACTCAATCGTACAGCTCGACTGGTGCGTTGGGGAGTTGATGAAGACACTTGATCGCCTTGGCATCGCGGAAGAGACCCTTGTCATTTTCTGCTCTGACAATGGGCCTGTAATGGATGACGGATACGAGGACCTGGCCCTTGAAAATCTCGGAAAACATCGAGCGGCTGGACCTTACACGGGCGGCAAGTACAGCATTTACGAAGGGGGAACCCGAACACCCTTTATCACACGCTGGAAAGGAAAGATCAAACCGGGTGTCTCCGATGAAATGGTCTCGACGATTGATCTCGTGGCCAGTCTCGCCGCTTTGACGGGAGCGAAAATCTCAGATGACGCCGCTCTCGACAGCTATAACCTGATCGACGTGCTTCTTGGGAAGTCTGGCGCGGAAGGACGCGACCACCTTGTTCAGCAAGACAATGGCAGGGGTAATAACTATGGCCTAAGAGTCGGTAAGTGGAAACTGCAGCGTCACGATTCGAAAACCGCTCGCAACGTAGTCGTGGAGACGAAGTTGGCGAATACGAAGGTCAACCAATATCGACTCTACGACCTTTCCAAAGACCCAGAGGAAAAGAACGATCTTTACAAAAAGCGCCCAAAGATTGCCAAGCGACTGACCGTGCAACTCGCAGAAATTATCGATTCGGGGCGCAGTCGTTAGCGATGGTTAGCGACGCAGGGTAGCGGGTGATCTCTAAAAGGTAGAACATGCATCCTGCCCAGTGGCTAGCGATCGAAAAAGTTGGGATGGCTGATCTATCATTTGAGCAGCACTCGGCCGGTGTTGGCGTAGTGCAGTGGAGACGTAGTGTCGCCCGCCACCTCTTTGTACCTTCGCGCTTGCTTCGGAGATCAAGTTTTAGCTGAATGATCCCATGCTCAGACCCAAGAGTTGCCCATCCCTCTCGCACTGCCTTATTATCGGCCTATTCGTCAGCCTATCGGCGACTCTACGTTCAGCGGAGAAGCTCAATATCATCCTCATCATGGCGGATGATTCGGCCGTCGACAATTACAGCTGCTACGGGAGTGACTTTTTCAGTTCACCTCGTATAGACTTACTCGCAAAGACTGGTGCTCGCTTCAATTATTGCTATTCCGAACCAGTTTGCACTTCCAGTCGGGTCAAGATAATGACCGGAAGGGACGGAGTGCGAAACTACGTCAACTTTGGTATCCTAGATAAAGGGGAGACGACCTTCGCGGATATGTTGAAGTCAGCTGGCTACGCCACGGCGGTAGCGGGCAAGTGGCAGTTGCATGCGGAACCGAATGGATCGCTACCCGAAGACTGCGGATTCGATAGCTACTGTCTTTGGAATTTTCCAGGCACGACGCACGACCGCTATTGGAATCCAAGCCTCAATCGGAACGGTAAGATTCTCGAGACAACTGAAGAGGATTACGGGCCTGATATCGTGTCCGATTTCATAGTGGACTTTATTGAAACCAATCAGGATCGACCGTTTTTCGCCTATTATCCCATGATTCTGGTCCATAATCCTTTTCCGGAAACGCCCGATAGCCAACCCGCTACGGCAGAAGAAGCGAAGTTTTCAAAAGGTCTCAAGAACTACAGGGATATGATCGCCTATGCGGACAAAATAGTAGGCAAGCTGGTTGACACGGTTGATAGCTTGGGATTGCGTGAAAAAACGGTATTCATCTTCACTGCAGACAACGGGACGAACCGTACACTGAACTACCCTTTTAGGGGTTCTGAGCGGACAGGGGAAAAGGCCTTCGCCACCGAAGGTGGATATCATGTGCCGCTCGTTGTTAACTGCCCCACCGTAGTTCCGGCGGGAATAGTCTCGAACGACTTAGTCGATTTTTCCGATGTTCTTCCTACTTTGGCAGAGCTGAGTGGTGCGGAATTACCAGACGTCGTGTTGGATGGTCAAAGCTTCTGGCCGCAATGCCTTGGAAAGGCAGGCAATTCGCGGCAGTGGATTACTCAGTACTATTATCCCAAATACAAGGCAGCTGCAGAAAAGCATGGTCAAGGAGTCCGTAATCGCGAAATCATCTGGTCGCAAAATCAGTACTATAAACTCTACCAAGACGGTTCTTTCTACGCGGTTGCGGATCGACACGAGGTAGACTCGATTAAGCCAGGAGATGGGACTGCGTTTGCCGAGCAAACAAGGAAGGTGCTGCAAAGGGCCATAAAATCCGTACCGCAAACGGGGCAAATGCTAAACGCGGAGGCGGGTCCCTGACATAATGATCCTGACCAATAGCTTCTGCTCCAACATATCATTCAAGTGATTAGATCCTTAAGTTTTTTAAACAGTCGAACGCGAACAATTACCCGGTTCTTTTTCCTTATCGGTATCATGTATCCATCATTTGGTGAAAAAATGATAGAGAACGTTGTTTTTATAATATCAGACGACTTGAAAGCCAGCGTTTTGGGCAGCTATGGAGATGAGATTTGCCATACGCCGAATATTGACCGCCTGGCACAGGAGGGCGTGGTATTTGATCGAGTTTATTGTCAGGGGACGTCTTGCGGTCCATCGCGTCAGTCCTTTATGCACAGTCGCTATCAGGGTGCTACAAAGGTGAATTTGGGAAAGCACTTTATCGACAATGGGGTTTTCAGTGCTCGCGTTGGAAAGATTTACCACATGAAAGTTCCGGGCGACATCATCGCGGGCACAGATGGACTAGATGTCGAAAGCACTTGGAACGAACGTTACAATTCCCCCGGTCTGGAAGCCCATACACCGGGAGATTATGCGTGTCTCAATCTTAACATATTTACTACCGGTCTTGCCGGTCGCTACTCGACAGGAATGCCGCATCGCTGGTTTGTTACTGTCAGCTATGACGGGGATGGCTCGGACCAACCCGACTACAAGACCGCAAGCAAGACCATCGAGGTAATACGTCAACACAGGGACGAGCCATTCTTCATTGCCACTGGTTTTGTTCGGCCCCATTATCCTATGGTGGCTCCTAGGCGATATTTCGACATGTACCCAATCGAAGACATTACGTTGCCCTATGTTCCCGATGACGACCACGACGACATCCCGCCGCTCGGTTTTCCTAAAGTCGTTTCCACGAAAGATCCGATCGGCAAATATCCGGACAATCAGAAGCGAATGTGGGCGGGTTACTACGCGACGGTCACCTACATGGACGAACAAGTCGGAAGAATTTTAGATGAGCTCGATCGGCAGGGCTTGCGAGACAATACCGCCGTCGTATTCACCAGCGATCATGGATATCATTTGGGAGAACATCATTTCTGGCAGAAAAGCAACCTTCACGAAGAAGCACTTCGAGTGCCGTTGATCATATCGAGTCCTGGAGTAAAGGCAGGGCGATCGAGCGCAATCGCAGAACTGATGGATATCTATCCAACCCTTTCGGAGCTAGCCGGATTTGAGGCTCCCGAAAGCGTACAGGGCATGAGCCTCGTTCCCGTGCTTCATGATAATTCGGTCCATGTAAGGGAGGCAGCACTTACTATCGATCGATCCGGTTATGCCCTGCGGTCTGATCGCTGGTCCTATATTCGATATAACGACGATACTGAGGAGTTGTATGACATGCAGTCGGACCCGAGCCAACTCACGAATCTCGCGATCAATCCTGAGCGTGAAGACGAATTGAAAACATGGCGCTCAAAACTGGATTCTAGGTTGAATGGTGCCGGCATCACACGAAAATTAAAGAAAGGGTAGCCTTCTAGTCGGCTAAAGATGTAGAAGCGGCTTCGCACCGAGGCAAAAAGGAACCGCGGAAAAAACCGCTTCAAAGATTCGCGGCGTAATTAGCAGATAACCTTAGGTCTAGTGCTAGTATGTAAGACATTGAGTTTTTCGAATGCAGTTATGCCATAATGAAAAGTAATGGGAAAAAATTAAAAAAAGTAAAACTGTGAATTTGACGGTTTTATGAATATACGTCATCGAGAAGTCAGATTTTAGACCAAATGAAATTATCCATCGTGATTAGTTCCGCATTTCTGGTGTTTCTTAACGTAGCCATCGCAAGCGAATCTCCGCCGAACATTCTTCTGATTATGGCAGACGATGTTGGATACGAGTGTTTCAGTAGCTACGGAAGCAAAGAGTATTCAACTCCCCGGCTGGATGCCCTAGGAGCAGAAGGAGTACGGTTTGAGAACTGTCATTCCACGCCCTTGTGTACTCCCAGTCGGGTAAATTTGATGTCTGGCAAATCAAATGTGTTCAATTACTTCGATTTTGGAGTCTATCCAAAGGGTGAACCGACCTTTGCTAATCATTTCAAAACTCAGGGTTACGCAACCGCCGTAGCCGGCAAGTGGCAGCTCCTCCTGGATGACGAGGGTATTTCACCCGAGGAAGCTGGTTTCGACTCCTATCTTTTATGGAACACCCCCAACACAGAACGAGCCCGATATTGGAATCCTTCCTTGGAGCTGAATGGAGAAATTCTCGATTTGCCGGAAGGAGCTTACGGTCCTGACATTTGTGCGAGCTTCCTCGAAGATTTTATCGAGGAGCAAGCCGGTTCGAATACGCCGTTTCTCGCTTATTATCCTATGATCCTGCCGCATAATCCCTTTCCGCCGGCTCCCAATAGTAGCGACCTAAACAACAAGAACGACAAGGCCAATTTTATCGACATGGTCAACTACCTGGATTCTCTGGTGGGTCGTTTGGTTGATGTGCTTGAGGAATCTGGAGTAAGGGAGAATACGCTAGTGATATTTACGAGCGACAATGGAACGAATGCGGATCTAACGTCGATCTTCGATGGAGCTCCACTCCAGGGCGGTAAAGGGTATACTAAAGATCATGGAACCCACGTTCCGCTCATTGTAAATTGGCCCGGAAGGATTCCTGAAAATCAAGTAAGCGACAAATTGATCGCATTTTCCGATTTTTTCCCTACCATAATCGATGCAGCCGGGATGCCGCCAAAGAAAATTTCCGATGGAGATGGAATCAGTTTCTGGCCCCATTGTCTTGGCCAAGAAGGTACTGAGAGAGAGTGGATTTATGGATACTATTTCCCAAGACCTTACGCGGAAAGCTTCGACAATAAATATCGTCATTGGGAAGTGCGCTACGCACGGGATAAACGATACAAACTATACGGCAACGGGGACCTTTACGATACGCAGGAAGACGTTCTTGAAAAGAGAGTGCTTGATCCAGAAAAATCCAGTCGTGCCGCCAAACGAGCTCGTAAGTCACTTCAAGCCATCTTGGATTCATATCCGGAGCAGGGGAGGGCAATTGACTACTCACGAGTGGTCGGTGAAAGAGCAGACACGAAGTAGGAGTCAGTCGGTTTTCGTTAGAATTTCGACGGGAAATAGAATTTTGTCGATACAATCGTTTTTAACTGTTCTATTTATTCTTGTTTTTGTATTCTCCCACCTAGTGCGTGTCACTCCGCGAGCTTATCGAGAAGCCCATGTGCCCGAGCAAATACCCTCTACCCATTATCATGGCTAAATCTTCTTTATGTTTCAAGTTTGCTACGCTCCCTTAAAGAAATACAAATCGTAAGTGCCAAAAAACCAATTCTTTCTCGAACCAATCAAAAAGAAGGAATAATCGTTGCTCGATTTTCAAATTTTCCATTCAATCAATCACTACCTAAAATCAATACGTCCTATGCTGCCGAGGATCATCTTATCAGTTTTTGTTGGCCTTCTCATTTGGAATGCGTCGGCAACCTCATTGCCTTTAGATGTCGAAGAGGGCGAACGCATCGTCATCATTGGAAACGGGCTAGGTGAGCGTATGCTCTACTTTCCTCATTTTGAAACGGACCTACATCGCCAGTTCCCAAACAAGGCGCTTATCGTTCGCAACCTCAGCAAACCGGGAGACACACCTGGATTTAGACCTCATCCGTCGCGTGAAACACAGTGGGCCTTTCCAGGTGCGGAAAAGTTTCATCCAGGACGCCAGACTCACTTGGGAATTGGGCATTATCCCTCTCCAGACGAGTGGCTGATAGAATTGAAAGCTGATACCATTATCGCTTTTTTCGGCTACAACGAATCCTTCGATGGACTTGACAAGGTTGATGACTTTCGCGACGAGCTAGATGCGTTTGTATTGCACTCTTTGAAGCAGAAATACAACGGGCAGTCCGCACCGCAACTCGTGCTCGTATCTCCCATCGCATTTGAGGATCTCTCAGTCGAACAAGATCTACCCGACGGCAAAGAAGAAAACATCCGCCTTGCTGCCTATACCGATGCTGTTAAGCGCGTGGCTGAAGCTCGAAATATTGGTTTTATCGATCTGTTCAACCCGACCAAGCAACTTTACGAAAAAGAGAAGACCCCGCAGACGATAAACGGTTTTGCGCTCAACGACGAAGGATACCGCAATCTTTCCAAGATTCTCATCGGCTCGCTCTATGGGGAGTTTGAACCTGAGGAAATGGTCTCCCGCAATGCGATGTATACAGCGGTTAAGGACAAGAACTGGTATTGGAATAACGATTACCAAATTCTGAATGGTGTTCACGTTTACGGCCGCCGCTACAAGCCTTACGGAAATGTAAACTATCCAGAGGAGATCGAGAAGATTAGACAAATGACTGAATTGCGCGACGGAAGGATTCACGACGTCGCCCTGGGTGCTCCGGCCGGTAAGTCCGTTGACGATAACGCCACCCGTCCGCTTACCGAAGTTAAGACGAACTACAATCGACCGATCGAGTTTCTCGATGTAGACAAAGCAATCGATCAGTTCACTCTTCCAGAGGGCTACAAAATTGACTTGTTCGCCTCGGAAGCAGAATTTCCGGATCTTCGCAATCCCGTCCAGATGACCTTCGATAACCAAGGACGCCTCTGGGTCGCAGTCATTCCCTCATACCCTCACTACCGGCCAGGGGCCGAACTGCCCAACGACAAGCTTCTCATCTTTGAGGATACCAATAATGACGGTCGCGCAGACACACAGAAGGTGTTTGCAGATGGGCTACATATGCCAATTGGTTTCGAACTTGCTCCTGAAGGGGTTTATGTGGCGACCCAGCCCAATCTTTCGCTCCTAGTTGATGATGATGGGGACGACCGGGCTGATCGTGTGGAGATCCTCGTTCACGGATTCGATTCCCACGACACTCACCATTCGATATCCGCCTTTCTGGCTGACGCCTCGGGTGGGATCTATATGAACGAGGGACGATTCCTTCACTCGGCAGTCGAAACACCCTACGGTCCAGAGTACATGACGGATGGCGGGTTGTGGCGTTTCGATCCGAAGAATTGGAAACTCGAGCGTTTCATGCAAGTTGACGTATCCAATCCTTGGGGTGTCGCTATTGACGACTACGGCCAAACCTTCCTTTCTGACGCGTCCGGAGGAGCGAATTGGTGGTCTTTGCCATTGTCAGCAAAAATACCACACGGACAGGAAATCGAAAAACTGGCACAGTTTACCACGCACCGTGTACGGCCCACTTCGGGAACCGAATTCGTTTCTTCACGACACTTTCCGGAAGACACTCAGGGGGACTTTCTTATCAACAACACGATCGGCTTTTTGGGTACGAAGCACCACAGTGTCGTAGAAGATGGTGCGGGATTTACGGGTGAGCTAAAGCAGGACTTGATCATGTCGACTGATCCGAATTTCCGACCGGTAGATATGGAGTTCGCCCCTGATGGATCGCTTTACATTGTGGACTGGCACAACCCGCTAATTGGCCATATGCAACACAGTGCTCGCGACCCTAATCGCGACTCCGATCACGGTAGAATCTACAGGGTTACGTATCCATCGCGACCCCTTGTCAAACCCGTTCAGGTGGCAGGAGCCTCTGTCAGCCAACTACTGGAAAATCTGAAAGAACACGAGTATCGCACTCGGTATCGGACTCGTCGTGAGATTCGAGGACACCCAGCGAACAAGGTGATTCCCGCCGTTAAAAAATGGGTTCGAGGACTGGATAAAAATGATTCGAACTATGGCCGCAATCTTCTGGAGGCGCTTTGGGCAACCTGGGGTCAAAACCAAGTAGATCAGGGGATTCTTGAGCTTTGTCTCAATCATGAGGATCATAAGGTTAGGTCGGGAGCGGTTCGTGTTTTGAGATACACTTACGATAAGATTCCCAACAGTCATGATCTTTTTATGAAAGCCGCGGTAGATGTGCATCCTCGCGTTCGCTTGGAAGCGATTGTTGCGTCCTCTTGGCAGAACAACGAGGAAGGGGCAGAAATCGCATTGGAAGGTCTCAAGAAACCCGTAACTAAATGGATGGGAAGGGCCTACGAAGCCGTTTTTACCACTCTCGAAGATGATGCCAAGGTTCTCTATGAGTCGGGAAAACTAAATCTCGCGGGCAACCATTCTGCGAAGGAATTTTTAGCAGGGAATTTTGAATTCTACGACAGGAAACAAGGCGAAGTTAGGGTTGAGCAAATTAATCTTTCGAAGGATGACCTTGAGCTCTACCGACTGGGTGAAGAGGTCTATCATCGAGATGCTCACTGCAAGACTTGCCATGCTGCCAATGGTAAAGGGACGATTCCAAACATTTACCCGCCGTTGAATGCGAATGAGTGGGTCATGGGCGAGGACGAACGACTGATCAAGATCGTCCTGAAGGGACTTTGGGGAGCTATCGAAGTGGCCGGAAGGACTTACGACCCAACTACCGGTGTCCCGCCGATGACCGGTTTTGGGGGCATGCTTAACGATAAGGAAATCGCGGGAGTACTCACTTATGTGAGAGCCAAATTTGGTGACAAGAAAGCGCTGGCGAAAGCCATTAAACCCGAAAAAGTAGCTGCGGTTCGAGAGGCGACCAAAGAACGTCAAAATTTTTATATGGTTGATGAGATACTGAAGGAGCATCCTTTTCCGAAAGGATTGGTAACGGGTTCTGCTGCCAAGCAGTGGCAATCCTATCCTGGCAAGTCTGGATCTGGGAAGGGTAAGAGCATTGTCCTTATCTCAGGAGACGAAGAGTACCGTTCCGAAGAGGCGATGTCGCAACTCGGTAAGATTCTTTCACAGCGCCATGGTTTCGACTGCACCGTCCTCTATGCACAGCATCCGGGCGAGCCAGGATTGATCGATCCCAACTTTGGAAATAACCTTCCTGGTCTGGAAGCGTTGCGCACCGCTGATCTGATGATCATCGCTACTCGTTTCAGAGATTTGCCAAACAACCAGATGAAAGAGATCGACGACTATTTGAAGTTGGGAAAACCCGTGATTGGATTGCGAACCGCAACCCACGCCTTCAATATTGAAGACAAGAATTCTAGGTACGTGCATTATAGTTTCAACTACAGCGGCGAAAAGAAAGCCTGGAAAAACGGGTTTGGTGAATTAGTTCTAGGCTCGACTTGGGTGAGCCATCACGGTTGGCACAAGCACGAAAGTACTCGCGGTATTTTGGTAGGTAACCACGAAATCGGCAATGGCATTGGCAAAGGCGACATATGGGGTCCAACCGACGTTTACGGAGTTCCTTTGCCACTTCCTGGTGATAGCAAACCAATCGTATTGGGAGAGGTCGTGGCAGGAATGGGCAAGCAACATTCAGCGGTTGGTCCAGGACCTTACGAAAGAGTTCCAAGGTACGGGAAAGAAGAGGGCTTCCATAAGAACGACCCAATGATGCCAGTCGCATGGACAAAGAGCTACCAAATCCCCGGGGGGGAAAAAGGTAAGGTCTTCACGACGACAATGGGCTCGTCCAACGATCTGGAAGCAGAGGGCACTCGACGCATGATCGTGAATGGAGCCCTTTGGGCCGTGGGCATTCCTGTCCCTGAAGATGGAGCGAATGTGGACGTTGTGGGCGACTTCAAGGCTTCAATGTATGGCTTCCAGAGCGAGGAAGGCTACTGGCAGAAGAAAAATCTTAGAGTGACCGATTTCGATCTTTAATCAACTAGCAATAAGTCAGCTTCTGTCCTCAAAAACCGTCAATTTAGCTTAACAAGATGAAATCTAACCAACTCGCATTCGCGCTCGTCGCGCTAGTTCCTACGCTGTTTAGCTTAAGTGGCAAGGATCGACCGAACATTCTTTTTATAATGTCTGATGATCACACGGCCCAAGCTATTGGGGCCTATGCGACGTTGCTCAAGGAACTAGATCCCACGCCCACCATAGATAAACTGGCGGAAGAGGGGGTCCTCTTTGAAAACGCGTTCTGCACCAATTCTATTTGCACGCCATCCCGAGCGAATATCATTACCGGTCTCTATAATCATAACAACGGAGTATTTGACTTGGGTGGAAGTATTATGCCTGACAAGCAAACACTGCCCATCCTAATGCGCGAAGCTGGCTACCAAACAGCAGTCATCGGAAAATGGCACCTAAAACAGGAACCGAATTTCGACTACTACAAAGTGCTGCCTGGTCAAGGAAAGTATTTTGACACCGAATTTCGGATACAAGGTGATCGGCCATGGCCTCAAAACGTCGTTACCCATATGGGCGAGCATTCATCTGATGCAATTACCGACTCCGTTTTGGACTGGTTTAGAAATCAACGCGACCCCAACAAGCCCTTCTTCGTTTGCCATCAGTACAAGGCTCCGCACGACTATTTTGAAAATGCCCCGAGATATCAATCCTACTTAGCCGATGTCACCGTTCCAGAACCGGAAACGCTCTACGACGTACCGAACACTTTTGGCTCGCTGGCCACTCGCGGATGGCAAGACGAGCTTATGCCTCACATTGGCACCTCCATCGGAAAACGGAATCCTCGGCGATCGTATGCCACTCATTTATTCGCCAAATTTCCTGAAGAATTCCCTGCCGGCTACGACCCCGCGTTGGCCACCGAAGAAGAGACTACCCGCATTTCGTACCAAGGCTATCTTAAAAAGTACCTTCGTTGCGTTAAGGGTGTCGATGACAATCTGAAGCGACTCTTCGACTACCTGAAGGCGGAAGGCCTATACGATAATACGGTGATTATTTATACCGGTGATCAGGGTTTCTGGCTTGGAGAAAAAGACTATCAAGACAAGCGGTGGGCCTATGATGAATCGGCTCGTATGCCGTTTATCGTACGCTACCCTAAGGAAATACCAGCTGGAATTCGAAGCGATGCTCTAATCGAAAATGTTGATTATCCTGCTCTCATGCTGGACTACGCCGGCGTGAAGACTCCCAAGGAGTATCAAGGAAAGTCTTTCCGTTCGATCTGTGAAACCGGGAAAGAACCCGCAAACTGGAAGCCCGCGACTTATTACCGCTATTGGATGCATATGGCCCATCACGACAACCCAGGTGAAATGGCAATACGTACCAAGACGCACAAGCTCATCTATTTCTACGGAGCAAACTACAAAGGGGAATATCAAACACCACCCGCATGGGAATTATATGATCTCATTGAAGACCCACAGGAACTTCGAAACGTGTACTACGTTCCCAAGTACAAGAAGATCCGCGACGATCTCAAAGCTCAATTTGCTCAGCTTCGGAAAGATATCGGAGATGATGGCTCTCACTATCCAGAGTGCGAAACTGTTGTGCAGGAGTTTTGGGATTACAGTGAAGCAGATCGACTAAAAGCGATAGAGATTTCAGCAAATTTCAAGAAGATCCGAGAAGCCGAACTGGCGAAGAATTAGGTTCTTCAAAAGTCTCTGTTGCGACGGGATATCAGGAGGAAAAAGCACTTTGAGGAGTGTACTAGATTTCGTTTAGAGGGCAGGGACAACGGAGCGGCCATCTATTTTACCAAATTAGGTCTCCTTTTATTGGGACCCTCAGGCTTGCCGACTAGCTATCTTCCAAGAACCGTTTTGAACAGTTCTATGATCCGTTGAATATCCACATGGATTGGCACATGTAGAAACGCGTATTTAGCTTTCATCTTCTCAGCTTCCCGACACATCAAGTACATAGAATAATTGCACACATAGCCACCTGCATTGTAAGTGATAGTGGTCTCCTTGGATTTGGGAATCTTGAGAGATGTATACCGGAATTCAGGACCATAACTTTCAATTGGCTTACCGTTAGAGTAGGCCGACTCATGCCAATTCCGGGCGCGTCGCTCAATTCGGATTTTTCTAGCCAGAGGATGTTGCCCGATTCCGATGATCACTGTGGGTTGATGACGCTCTAACGCTGCTATGAACTGGTTAGGATCGAACCTAACTTCAAAAACGATCCCTCTCGCTAGTTTTAAACGATTGATCTCCCGAATGATATCTGTGGACACATTATGGTTATACTTTTCGTAGGGACCAAAACCGTAGACGAGGGGAATCACTTACCCAGCATCGTAAAAGTCCGGTTCGTCTGAGCGATAAAAAAACTGAATTAGTATCGTCCGGGAGGAAAAAGTGTCCTGTCAATTCCATCGCACTTTATGATCGACGAATAATAAAAATCGATAGAGGCATCTAAAAAGTTGTCGCATGGTTGGCAAAAGTCACTTTTCTTTTTCGTTTAACATTGCCGTTTTGTTAGCTCGCGTAGGAGAAGGGCAAATTCGGACTTGTCGATGAGTACCCTCCGAAATGTGCTTACGCCATAAAGGCAGCAATTTCTATTCCGGCGTAGCCTGTGCCAATAGTGATAAGCTCTTTGCTCCGATTTACGTACACAATAGAAGGAAACAAAGCTGCAGAAGATTGGTGAAAAGTTGTCGAACTATCGACTGGGTAACTCTATTCCCCGCTGATCTAAATGGGCCACTCAGGAAACGCCCGAAGCAGAATCAGGACTATTCTACGAAAGGGACGATAATTAAAAGTCCAATAGCGTCAAAATATCCCGTCCTTTTAACTATTCTCCCAAGGGTGCCAAACGACGAATAATGCGATGGCGAGAATAGCAAAGATCGTATGAACCCGGATCTAACGTATGAACGCGATCGACGTATTTATAAATAAATTTTTGAATTAGCGACTCGATGACTTCGCTGAACGCTTTATTTCATCCGTGCTTGGATCATGGCCGCTATTTCGGGGAAACCTCTGGATTGTGCAAACATTGCCGCGGTTTCACCATCGACATCCGCGGCGTTGGGATCGGCGTTGTTGTCCAGCAAATACTGCACGACGTCGTGATGACCTTCAGCAGCGGCAAACATCAAGGGTGTCCAGCTTTCGTGTGAATCGATATCGTTCACGCTTGCACCGCGTCGATGAAGGATTGTTATCAGTTTTAGATTGGATCCGGTGCAGGCGAACATGAAAGCGGTGCGGTTAGTGCTGTCTCGCAAATCTAAGCGAGCTCCCGCTTCCAACAGTCTTTCAGCGATCTCAGTATGACCATTGAAGGCCGCAAGCATCAGAGGTGTTCGCCCATTTTCGTCGACTATGTTGGGTTCGATTCCGGCCTCGAGAGCCAAGCTAATGGCTTCTACGTTTCCATTTAACGCAGAGTCCATGATAAATTCAATAGGGATAGAAGGTAGGGCGTCTTTGTGAGCTAAAGTCTTCTTAGAAGCCTGGGAAGCGGTGCTGTTTGCAGAATTCGTGTCAGTTTTGGAATCACTGCAGCCCAAGAGGACAATTGCCAGTAAGAAAGTAAAAAGCCAACGGGAGATGTCCATCTATCTCCAGCATTCGGGAATTTGATTTAAAAGGCAAATCGAATATAAGCTACGCATTTGTGGGCCGTCGTGTCATACCGTGAGTCGACGCTTGCATTGGTGTGCCATTGCTTCTACCAATAGAGCTATGATACGATTTACAAAACGGATAACAGTAGCACTGTTTTCGTTGCCTGTTTTCTTACTGCTTGAAGCAGATTTTAAAGAAGAAAGCCTTGCGGTAGAGCACGCACATGTACATGCAATGCGTAACACGATGGTGCTCCAGGACCGGCCAGCCCCCAAGAACTACGACCCGGCGAAAAGGCGATCCATTAAAGATGCGAAAAACGAAAAAACGGGCAAGCTTCCGCCAGAGAAGGACGCCAGTTTGGAATCTTACGCGATATACGGCGAAACCGCGCCTCGACCACAGGCGACTGACCGCGTATCGACTTCACTCCCACTCCGACTGGAGGACAACAGCCGGATTGCTCTGATCGGAAACACGCTATTTGATCGCGATCGCCTGTTCGGATATTTTGAGTCGCTGATTCATCAAACCCACGCCGACAAGAAACTTAGAATCAGAACCCTGGCCTGGTCTGCGGATGAGGTGAATCTACAGCCGAGACCCGACAACTTTGGCGATCTTGACCAGCATTTGACGGCACAAAAAGCCGACGTGATTTTCGCGGCCTTTGGGTACAACGAGTCTTTCGCTGGTATCGGAGCGATCCCTAGTTTTAAGTCCAGACTAAGAGCATTCGTTCGGCATACTACTAGTCACGCCTACAACGGTCGATCTGCTCCTCAACTGGTATTGGTTTCTCCAATCGCAAATGAGAATATCGAGGGTGTCGCAGCGGCGGAACTGAACAACGATCGAATCGCCGCGTATACCCGTGCGATGGCGGAAGTCGCAATGGAAGAAAGTGTGGGATTCATCGATGTGTTCGAAAATACGCTCATTGCGATGGCTGATCCTCATTCGGACCTAACCTTCAATGGAGCCCATCTCGTCGACGAGGGCTACCGAGTCTTCGGCAAGGTCGCCTATGAGAAAACGTTTGGCGAAGAGCTGGCGCCTGAAGTAAACGAGCGGATACGAGAAGTCGTGGTGGAAAAGAACGAGCAATTCTTCTATCGGTACCGGCCTTTGAATACCTTTTACTACACCGGGGGGCGCAACAAGACCTATGGCTATCTCGATTTTCTACCAGCCATGCGTAATTTTGACATAATGGTGGATAATCGCGACCAAAGAATCTGGGATTTGGCTGCGGGCAAGCAGGTGCCCGAAGCGATTGACGATTCCAATGTTCCGGAGATGCCGGAGACGCATCAGTCGCGGGGGGCAAACGAGTATCTCAGTCCCGAGGATGAGCTCGATGCCTTCGACGTTGATCCACGGTTTGACGTAAACCTATTTGCGTCCGAAGAGGACTTTCCCGACATCGCGTGCCCGATTCAAATGCGCTGGGATGCTCGGGGTCGCCTTTGGGTTAGTTGTTCCACGACTTATCCTCACGTTTATCCCGGTCAAAAGCCGAACGACAAGCTGGTCATTCTCGAAGACTTGGATGGTGATGGCAAAGCGGACAAGAGCACTGTGTTTGCGGACGACTTGCACATACCGCTTAGCTTTGTCTTGGGAAATGGAGGCGTCTACATATCAGAGGAGCCAGACCTCGTATTTTTGAAGGATATGGACGGGGACGGGAAAGCAGATTTCCGAAGGCGACTCTTAACAGGATTTGGCACCGAGGACTCGCATCACGCGCTTCACGATTTCGTATGGACCCCCGATGGTGATTTGCTGTTTCGTGAGTCGATCTTTCACAATTCCCAAGTAGAAACTGTTTACGGTCCGATACGGGCTAAAAACAGTTCCTGGTTTCGCTACCGCCCTTCGACCCATAGACTAATTGCATTCGGAGCGTATCCAAATACCAACCCTTGGGGAGTCACTTTCGACGACTGGGGGAACCATGTGGCGAGCCATCCTATTTTCGCTTCTGCCTTTCACGCCACCAATCCACCCTATCCAGAACAGCATCCGAAGGCCTCTGGTATCCCAGCTTATTCGGGAACCTGTGGTCAGGAATTCATCGACTTCAGCTTTTGGCCAAAGGATATGCAGGGTGGGTATGTTAAGGCCCGATACAAGCCAAATAATCGAATCGAAATCCACCGTTGGATTGAGCAAGAGGATTCATTTGTGGAAGAGTACCAAGGAGATCTCATTTTTTCGCGCAACCTGAGCTTTATCCCAGTAGATATTCGTTTTGGTCCACGAGGAGCTTTGTATGTGTGCGATTGGTACAACCCCATCAAAGGTCATGCTCAGTATTCGTTGCGCGATGAGCGGAGAGACCGCAAATCAGGCAGGATTTGGAGAATCGTACCAAAAGGATCGACGTTACAGGATCCGCCGCAAATCCACGTCGCCAGCATTACTGAGCTTTTGGAACTTTTGAAGAGTCCCGAGTACCGCTACCGCTATTGGGCAAAACGCGAGTTGCGCGATCGGGAGCATGGTGCGGTGAAGAGGGAATTAGATAGGTGGATTGCTCAATTAGATCCCGATGACAGCCGACGGGATCATCACTTAATGGAAGCCGTCTGGCTCTACCGCGGTATTGATGAAGGCAATAGGGATATCCTTTCCGAACTGCTGGTTAGCGAGGATCACTTGGCCCGGGCCGCAGCGACTCGTCAGTTACGATACATGTCATCGGAAACGGGAATTCAGTATTTACGAGAACGTGCCCAGGATGAAAGTGAGCTGGTTCGACTGGAGGCGGTTATCGCCGCCAGTTACATTGGAACTCTGGAAGCGGTAGAAATAGCCATGCACGTAGCAAGGCAGCCCGCGGGTACTCATTTGAAGTATGCGTTGGCGACCTCGCTCGGCTCGGAAAATTTGTCGCGCCATTGGAAAGGTGCAGAACAAGATTATCCTTTGGTGGGAGAGTTTCTAGATTCTTTCGAGAAGGATTCGAAGCTGCGCGAGGGTTCGACCACTCGAAATTCGACGGAATCAGCCTTCGACTCGCAAAAGGGAATTAGTATTATAGATATCTCCTGCCTTCCAGAGCGTATGATGTTTACGGTAACAGCGTTTACGGTTAAAGCGGGCAAGCCGGTTAAGTTAACTTTGGAGAACCCTACAGCGACCCCACACAATTTGGTAATTGTAGAACCGGGTGCCGCCGCAGAAGTAGGCATGGCGGGAAACCAAATGGCGACGGATTCCAATGGGGCGACCAAGCATTTCGTCCCTGATTCGCCCAAAGTGCTTTTCGCGACAAAACTTTTGGATCCGGATACGAGCGAAACGCTGCGTTTCATCGCACCGAAGGAGCCTGGGGAATACCCCTATATTTGCACATTCCCCGGACACTGGGTAATCATGCGGGGTGTAATGACAGTGGAAAAATAGCGTCCTTTCATTTCTAATTCAGGGAAGCTTGGCGACTAGATCCGTAGCTGAATTGTGCGGACCGGAGCAATCTTTATTATGTATTGGAGAACATCATCGATCCTAGGGCCGTTTTGCCGGGAGAATAATGGATGCTCGTGCTTAATCTGAAAAATGGCATAGCTCTTTCGGGAAACGTCAGCTCACGGTCGGCCCACACACTGACGATTGCTGGGTTGACTCGCGAGGAAGTCGCAGACACAAATCTGTCGGAATCTTCTTTGCTTGCTTTGGTAGGAAGGATCGGTCGGGTCCTCCGTATTCGAATTAAGGAGGACCCAGCTGGTCTCCACTAACTTTAGGACAAGCCTCGATGCCTGCCCCGGGGATCTCTATTTCGCCCCGCCACCTAATCCCCACAAGACGGCGGCCTTGAGGAGTGACTGAATTTCTGGTGTAGCCATTTCTTCAGCACTTCCTAGAGACATGTAGAACACGAGTTTTCCGTTTTGCTCGTTGGTCCATGCGATGGGGTGTGGCGGCGTTTTCTTGGTGTGTCTGGCGCTCATGACGACGTTGATCTCCGAATCGATATCTTCGTACTTATAGAGTTTGTGGCCAACCAGGATAGGGCCCTCGAAGGAAAGGTTTTGTACGATAGGGTGACCGGATGCGGACGCTTCAATCCAGGCTTCAACTGCCAAGGGCGGAAATCCTTCGATGTTCCGATAATGTCCGGCGTAGCGAGCCCCAAGGACCTCCGTGTCAAAGGTATTCCAGGAGCCGTGGCCAGCCGGTGGCTGGTATCCCGTTCCTTTTTCACGCGCCCCAAAGGCATGGCTCGCTGTTCTGACGGCGATGACTGGTTTTCCTGACTCGATAAATCTACGTATACTCGCAAGTTCGTTTGTCTTGGGAAATCGACGGCGCGTACTGAGAACGAGAATATCGGCGGAATCCAGTAATTCAAGTCCTTCGAAAGTATGGCAAAGTTTAGACTCGCGATTATCGGACTTGGCCTTAACATTGATGCTCGCGATCCCAAGTGGCTCGAGTTGAGACTTTGCAAATTCGGGCAGGGTTTCGGATGTACCGTACTCATATTCACCTAAAAGAAAAAGAGCCTTCTTACCTGCATAGTCGGAATGAGTCTCGGTCGCTTGAGAGCAGGAAACGAGAAAGGGAGATAGAAAAAGGATTGCCAGAGCTAATATGCACTGTTTCTGCCGAAAAGGATGGTTTATGAAATCCATGACATTTTTTGTTGGAGGCGACTAAGCTTAGTTGTGTTTCCGTTGATACGTTAAGAAATCGTTATTGCGAGTAAAACAATAGCGCGAAGTATGTTATAAGCGACCGAGGCGTTGATATTCACACATTGGCTTTGCTAGGGATGACTAATCGAATTGAGAATTTATAGGAATTAGCCAATTTTGAATACCCAGATTGAAAACGCGAATAATGGTCGGTTTGTTGTAAAAAGAATAATGAGGGACGACCCGGTAGTCGTCCTTGTCCCGCAATTAGCCATTGAAAATAGCCCCAACGTTCTTCCGATATGAAAAGTTACCTTCGTCTCTTCGCTATCATTTTGTTTTTCGGGATGGGCTGCCTTGCACCTGTCTATGCTCAAATTGTATCCATTTAATAACGCTACGTGCCGGTTGAGAATATCGAAGAATTCGTTCACCTAGCGACGAATTAATCGAGTGAATCCGCCAGAAGGGGATTATCAAAAGATGCCTCGGATAGATGAGATATTGGTTACAATAAGTCTCTCTAAGGTGGCTAATTTAAAGCCATACCCAGGCGGCTTAATGATCCCGTCGTTTCCGAGGAGAGCGAGCTGTTTGATTTCTTTCGTATAGGTCGTATCGTAATCCAGCTTTAGTTCCTCTTCTATTTTATCTTAGTCGAGTCCCACGTCGAACATCACCCTCATCATGATTCGGCGTCTGTGCACACCTTCTTTCGAACGAAATTAACCGCGAACTATGGGGCACCGGATTTCATCGGGAAATTTTTAGTAGGTCTCAAGGTCTTTGAAGCTTTGGTGATAGGTTTTGCTAATGGCGGAAATACCGCATCCGTAGATTTGTGGCCTAGAATAAATGCTGTAGTCTTGAAAATTACGCTGGAGGGTTTTCGCTCTTTGAATGAATTTAACCGCACCTCTATCTCGGGGTAATGATTCATACCGATTTGGTATTAAACGGCTTTTTGAAATTTCTCATTGATTGCGTGAGCATGCCAATCTTGGTTCAGCGGAGAGGAAGTTGAAATTTTCTAGGATCTGTTGTGTGGGCGACTATCCCGTCGGTCCAGCACCCTTTTAAAGACTGTCGATGACCGGTTCTACCTACCAGAATCAAAACTGTTAAGCCTATTTTGGTTTCGGCACGTGGGGCTTGACCGAGTTTCTGGAGTTCGGTGGGGTTCGTAAAGGTGTTCTAACCACATCTGAACTTTGATCGGTAGGTAGCGATAAGCGTTGGTGTGAACCAAACAACTTTGCGTTGGGCCTAATCCGGACAATCCTTGGCGTGCATTGTGGGAAGATTTTTTTATGTAAGCTAATAATAGACTAGACTTACTAACAAATCTGGTGCTCAGGAAGGGACTCGAACCCTTACACCTTTCGGCACACGCCCCTCAAGCGTGCGTGTCTACCAATTCCACCACCTGAGCAGTTGAGGAGGTCGGAAAAAAAGATAGATGGCCGTTGATGTAAAGAGCCAAAACAAACAAATTGATTTATTGCGTCAATTGGGTTGATTCTAAGGTGCTTACCAAATAAAAAAGTGCCGTTTTAGGATTGTTACGCACCTTGACTTAGATAAACTATCAACTTCGGGGAACCTATTCGGCTCCCTTAACAAAAATCTAATGACCGAACCAAGTTCCCAGGAATCTACGGAACCAGCGGAGCCGACTGAAGAGCCGGAATCCAAATCCCTCGATCTAACCGCTCTTCAGAGTTTTAACTTTGGCACGCAATGGACGGATGCCGGAAAGAAGCCCAGAGGCGACGAACGGGGAAGCTTCAGGCGCGGTGCAGGCAAGGGAAGACGGCCGGATCGCCGCAGTGACGGTGGACTGAGAAAGGACCGGAGGCCTCCGAAACTTTCGTTTACGGACAGGTCTACGCGAGGAGATGGAGGAAAGGGGCAGACTGGGGATCGTCGATTCCGAAATCGAGGTAATCGTGCCGGAGGAGATGAGCACCAAAGAGGCGATGGCTTTCAAGACTTCCGACCCTATGAAAGTGCGGTGTTCGCGGTAGATTTCTATCCAGATGATGCGGGCTTCTCAACAATAATCAAGGCGTTGAGGAAGAACCAAATTACCTATGAGCTTTTTCATGTGGCCAAGATTTTCTTAGAGAAGTCTGACCGATATGTAGCGAGTGTGACGCGGAAAGCAGCTAACGGCGAGAAGCAACCCCGAGTGTATGTTTCGGTGCCTGATGGGATGCCTTTCGAAACGGAAGAGGAAGCCATTCAGCATGCAGTCGCCAATTATTCGGATGCAATTTTCGAAACTGAAGAAGTGGAAGTCGAACCGCCAACAGGGAAATTCCCGTTTGTGAATCGCTGTGGCATCACGAAAAAGTTGATAGGTCCGCCGAATTATCACCGGTATGAGGAGTTTTTGAATCTGCACCACAAGACACAGCTCGCCAATACGCCGTTCGAGAAATTCAAGTCGTCGATTGAGCAAGTTCGTGAAGAAGAGGTTGTCAGTGAGTGGCTGGAGTCGATGAAGAAGAGCACCAGCTACACTAGCAAGGCAACTGAAGGGATAGAACCGCAGACATTCGATTCTCTGAATGATGCGATTGGCTATTTACGAACAAATCAAAAAGAGCAGCTCGTTAAGGCCGTCAACTATGCTCGCGTATCAGGGTTGGTCCTTGATAAGTTTTCGAATACAGAAGCCAGCCGGGCTGTGGTAGGGGAACTGGCTCGGCAGCAGAGATTTCCACTCGAAACTGCCAATGCTATCCGAGGTCGCCTACGCCGTGAGAAATTCAGTATTTACAAGAGAGGCTCTAAGGGCGTCACCTTTATTTGTGCTACACGACGAAATTTCCGCAAAAAAGGGCAAATAATGTCTGATTCGCTCGATCGGCTGATACGTTTTATAGAAGAACATCAGAATATTAAGGCGAAGGAATTGCCTGTTCAATATCAAGCTTGGCTTAAAGAAGGGTATCCTGATGTTTCCAATGACGAAAAGAGGCTTTCTCAGGATCTACGCTGGCTAATTGCTGATGGATACGTGAGCCATTTTAGCGATGACTCACTGTTTGCACAACCAGTAATGGATAACGAACCTAAGAGTGTGGCAATCCCCAAGAAATCGGATACGTCTAAAAATACGGTTCCCTCCGATCCAGTCTTGGATGTGAAAGCGGATTCTGAAAAAAGCCGAGCTAGCGCTTCCGAGCAAAACCACCCCGCGGTAGGTATTGAAACCGTTACCAACGTGGAAGTCGTTGAGACTACTGCAGTCGAAACGGAAGTTGTGGAACAGAAAGCAAAAGTCGCTCAAACCGTTCTAAATGAGCCGGACGATGAGGTCGAAGCTAAAGAAGCGTGTGATAAACAGGACTCAAAGCCCGAAATCTCAAAGGCGGTTTTGGCCTCTGATACGACTGCAGAGCCTTCGAAGGCCGAACCGATTGAGCCAATTGGTGAAATAATCGAGGATCCCACTCCCCCGGAAAAATCTCCTGTGCTCAAAAAGGAACCGGTGGTGACCGAGTCGGAAGAAAGTGAAGAAGCCCTCGATACTAAAAAAGCCAAAACCAAAGCTTAGGCACCCAATTTCTTCGAGGATTTGAAAGGAGCCTAAGATTGACTGCTAGATCTGGCATCTGGGTTAAGGAATATATCCTGTTTAAGGTTGCAAAGGTAGGGATCGACGGCCCTGCGAGCGTCTTAGATTGGGTCGCATATTTGGGAAGGTCAGGCAATAGGACCCGAGCAATCACAAAACAGGCGGCTAACTAGGGAACGTCAGCCCTGCCTTGCTGCTCCGGTATTTACTAAAGTGCAGCATATTCTGACGAGTGACTGTCTTACTGAAAAATGCACTAGCATACGGTGCGTATCCAGTGTTTGCCGGTGGGGAGTATTGAAAGGTGGAGCGAAAGCGTGACAGTCCAGGGAATTTGTCCTAAATTCCCTGGCCATTCAATCGCGAGGCAGTAGGGGGGCGTCATAAAGTCCTCCAGCATCAGTTCATCAATGATTTCAGGACTCTCTTCCAGTCGGTATGCGTCTATGTGAAGGAGATTCTTCCGGCCACGGTATGTGTTGAATATGTTGAAAGTAGGACTCGTGACTACATCTCGGATACCAATTCCAATCGCAATCCCTTTTATGAAGGTTGTTTTACCCGCCCCTAAATCTCCTTCGAGGGTTATAACGGATTGTTCTGGGAAAGTAGAAACGAGTTCTTTTGCCAACTGAATTGTGTCAGCGGCACTGGAGGTCTCGATACCCGATTTAAGGTGTTCTAAAAGGGTCATATCCTGTGGGCTCTATATTTTCCTCCAAGTTGGAGAAGACTACGCTGGGATGACTGGCTACTCTTTTTGAGATAATGCCGATTTGAGTGATGTCTGTCTTGAATCGAGTTTTCCAATGGTCGACAAAAGTATCATAGTCTTGGTCTGGTTCCAGGGTGAAAAGGAGTTCGTAGTCTTCACCGTCATTGATTGCATGATCGAGTGGGGATCGGCCGCTTGATCGCGATAATGCGTGGGCATCCTCGCTTACAGGGATCCGGCTAGCGTCGATTTTGGCATTACAGTGATCGAGTAGAATGGCTGCACAGTCTTTTCCGATTCCATCGCTGAGGTCTATGCAAGAAGATACCCCTACCTGGGTTGCGAGCCATTGCCCTTCTGGGAGTCTAGGTTCGAAATTGGAGTGCTTTTTGAGCCTGCTACCCCCGAGCGAGCCAGTAACAAAAATAAGAGCACCAACAGAAGCACCCTTTCGCTCCAAAATTCGTTCGTTACCGTAGCCAACTAAGGTCATAAAAGCACCGAGAAAATCTTTCGTAGTGGTTACATCGCCACCGTTGACCTGAATATTGCACTTGCAGGCCTCATGGGAGAGACCAATATAAAAACGCTTTAACCAATCAATTGATAAGTGGTGTGGAAGGGCGTGCGACAATGTAGCGTGTCGGGGAGTTCCTCCCATGGAAGCGATATCGCTTATGTTTCGATTTAGGAGTTTGATAGCGACTTGTTCAGGTTCTAATTGGCTGTCGAAATGGCGCTGATAGATGACTGGGTCGGTGGTGGTCAGCAGATAAGACTTGTTTGGAGGTAGATGGACGGCGGAGCAATCATCACCAATGCCAGCGGGAGGATCCGGACTGGCTGCCCCCAGCCATTCGGTGATCCGTTTTATCAATGCCGTCTCGCCTAAAGAGCCCACGCGGTCTTCGCGGGATTGGGCGAAAGGGTTCATAGCTGAATAGGTTCAACAAAGAATATCATAAGTAGATTCACTAAATTGAACAAAACGTGGATTGTAATACTGGATACAATATTTCCTGAAATCCTGTAAACGAGACAGAGTCCCCCTCCCAGAATGAAAAGAGGGAGGAAACTGTAGAGATTCAAATGCATCAGAGCGAAGATGCCGGATGAAATTCCGATTGCGAAACCAAGGGAGACACGGCGATAAAGAAAACGAAAGAGGAATCCCCGATAAACGATCTCTTCGCAAATCGGGGCCACTACTACGATTAAGAGGGCCATGAGGCTCATCTCGATAGGCGATCCTCCGCCTTGAACGAGTAGGACGGGCAACTGGTATTCATATTCGAACTGAAGTGCGTCGAGGAGTGCCTTCCAGACCAACATGGAGGGAATGAGAGCGAGATAAATGTAGATGAATCCCATAACTCCAATTTTAACCGATTTTTTGAAACTATCCGGTCGGTCCTCGCTTTCATAAGTTACGAAAAACTTAAACAAGAGCCAGGCCAGCACGCTGCTCAATTGAAGCCCAAATCCAGAGGCGATGACCATGGGTAGTGAATCGAGGTCTGGCTCTCCGTTAGTTAGGTAGGCGTAACCGGTGGCGAAGAGTCCTGACAAAAGAAAGGATCCAATTAAAACGAAACAGACGAAGAGCCAAAAATCAATGGGATTGATATTCCATTTGGCCAATCGATTGCCGCTTCTTAACTTCTCAAAGATCTCCATTTTGATCGAGCGGAAGTCAAATCTGGGAAATCCAGAGGAGCGAGTACAAAAATAAAGAAACTCGTCAAAGAATCCGAATCCAACGCAGCCTTACAGCATTGCTAAGTTGGGGAGGACGGAATTTTGATGACATTCTGGTTTTGGAGCGTTTGGGTTTTCAACTTCGGAAAATGGCATCTAATTTTAGTAAGAGGGTGTCATTGCACACGTTGGGGTGTCGTTTGAATCAGTCGGAAACAATGCTGATCCAACAACGGTTGAAAGACGAGGGCTACGAGATTGTCCCGTTTGGCGAGGTCGCGGATTTGGGTATTATCAATACGTGTACGGTGACTAACCTGGCTGATTCAAAATGCCGTCAGAGCATTCGGCAGTTTGCACGGAAAAATCCTAAGGCCTATACGGCAGTTGTCGGATGCTATTCGCAAATGGGGTTCAAGGAAATTGCTGAAATTGGAGGGGTGGACCTCATAATAGGCAACCAGGACAAAATGAGCGTTTTAGACTTTATTGGCCAAGGGAAAAATGAAAGGCCTGTCATCATACGGGAAAGAATCAGCCAGGATGACTTCTCGATCAGCTTTTTTGGAGACGCACCTTTTAATCAAAGAGCGAATTTGAAAATCCAGGATGGGTGTAGCTTCGTTTGCAGTTTTTGCATCATCCCTTTCGCTCGAGGGGCCTCGCGGTCAAGGGATCTCAGAAATCTGCTTGAAGAGGGCAGGGCTAAGGCGAACCAGGGGGTTCGCGAGATAATTCTTTCGGGAGTCAATATTGGGACCTACCGGTCTGAGGATGGAAACCTGCTGACCGTATTGGATGCCTTGGATGGAATTAGGGGTATTGACCGGATCCGGATTAGTAGTATCGAGCCGACGACGATTCCAAAAGAACTGTTCGATCGGATGAAATCAGCAGATTATGCATTGCTTCCGTTTTTCCACATTCCTTTACAGGCCGGGAGCGACAGGGTTTTGCGAGAGATGAAGAGAAGGTACACAATAGGCGAATACTTGGATTTTCTGTCACTCGCACATGAAAGTGTACCCGGACTTTATATTGGCACGGATATCATGGTTGGCTTTCCAGGAGAGACGGATTTAGAATTTGAAGAATCTTGCCGCGTTTTTTTGGATAATCCATTCGATTACTGCCATGTATTTTCATTCTCGGAGAGGAAAGGTAATCTAGCCGGAAGGCGTAAGGATCAAGTGCCAATCATGGAACGTCAGAGACGCAGCTCTCGACTCAGGCGCCTGTCGGCAAGCAAGCGGTATGACTTTTATAAAGCAGATCTGGGCCAGAATATGAGGGTTTTGTTTGAGAACCCACGTCCGGATGCTTGGCCGTCCTATACTGACAACTATATTCGAGTGGTCGTTCCGCGTGATGCTATGAACGGAGAGGACCTAGCAAACCGCTGTGCTGAGGTGACGCTAGAAAAAGTAGCAGCCGACTTTGTGGAGGGCCGCATTGCACGTATGCTGGATTAACTGATAACTCGGCACAGTACGAGAGCTGGCCCTACGGGCAAGAGCCTATTGCTGGGCTAGTTTTCCAGGATTTCCACCTCGTATCCATCAGGATCGGTGATAAAGGCCATTTTTAGACCGCCGGAAGTGAATTTAGTTTTCCAGTCACCCGGCCAAACGTCTTCACCATTGTCTTCTAACATTTGGCAATAATCCACGATATCCTCGACGCCCAGGCAGGTGTGCATCAGGTCCTCGGGAAACTTGACCTTAAAGTCAGGCGAATAGGTAAGCTCGAGATTGTGGGCATTACCAGGCAGTTCGAGGTGGACGATCTGATTACCAGAAGGACTCTTGTCATTACGCTTTAAAACAGTGAAACCACAATTTTTACAGTACCAATCGATTGATTTTTCAAGGTCGCTTACGCGAATGCGAGTATGAAGAAATTTGATCACGGTGTGAGAGTAAAGCGTCCTTGCTCCTACTTGCCAAGCTTGCATGCCGAAAATTTTTTGCGAACGAGACCGATTTGTATGCTAGAGGCGTACGGGAACGTGAGCGTCTTCAAGGTGCCGTTTAGCTTGGCTAATCGTGTAGGTTCCAAAGTGAAATATGCTGGCAGCCAGAACGGCGTCGGCTTTGCCTTTCTCAAGTACATCCACTAGGTGATCCAAGTTTCCGGCGCCACCCGAAGCAATGACCGGAACCTCTACTGCTTCAGAAATGCTACGCGTAAGTTCGATGTCGTAACCCGCCAGTGTTCCATCCGCATCCATGCTAGTCAGCAGGATTTCCCCCGCACCCAAGGAGACGGCTTTCTTGGCCCATTCAATGGCGTCGAGCGGCGTCGGGTTGCGTCCCCCATGGGTGAATACGCGCCAGCTGTCACCATCGCGTTTCGCGTCGACGGCCAAAACGATACACTGATTTCCAAATTTACGAGCAGCTTCCAGAATAAGTTTCGGTTCGTTGATCGCGGCGGTATTCAGGCTTATTTTGTCTGCACCCGAATGAAGCATTTGAGTAATGTTGTCGAGGTTGCGCAAGCCACCGCCAACAGTGAGTGGCATGAAGCACTTGGACGCCGCCTGCTCGACGACGTGGCACATAATCTCGCGTTCGTCACTCGATGCAGTGATATCTAGAAACACGAGCTCGTCGGCGCCTTGCTCATCGTAGGCTTTCGCACAAGATACGGGATCACCGGCATCACGGAGTTCCTTGAACTTTACTCCTTTGACGACCCGCCCCGCGTGGACGTCTAAGCATGGAATGATTCGTTTTGCCAGCATGTGAGAATGGCGACGGTTCGAGCTACCAGTAGTTGAGCGCTTCGGGAATGCCGCTTATTCTGTCTCTCCTACCGCAATGATGTCTGGATCAAACGACACTGAGAGTCGGTAGGTTTGACCAGGTCGCATGATGAGCGGATGGTCTCGTTCCAAGGTTTGTAAGTAGTGAAGGTTGCCGTAGTTAGTCCGGTAAGTTGGGTCGTTGGTGACAACCTCCGTTTCTTTCCAGGTACCTTGGAAGTCATCCTTAAGAACTTGGCAGCGGAGCCCTTCCTGACCAAGCATGGGAGAAGAATCCACCCGGTACTTTGAGTGGGGGGAGCCAATCGCCAGCATATAGCGGAACCGATCCATAGTGATCTGATTCTTTACGGTATAGATAAACTCGCTGGTGATTTTGTTGCCTGCAAAGGTCCAGCTAACTTTGCAAGAACCGATATTATTAGCAAGTTTCTCGTTTGTGCTGATTAGGTCGGGCTGCTCGTATCGAAAGTAGAAAGAGCGCTTTAAGCCGAGGCCCGTGGTGCACCTTTTGCCGTAAAATGCCGGAATGTACTTTTCTCCGTGGAACGTTAATTCCGGAATCAGAATCGGCAAATAAGTATTGTTTGGCCAATCGAAAACCCCCGGCGAATGAGGGAAGGGGAGGCCGTCTGAAGTCGGTTTCGCTCCGCAGGAAACCAGCGGCATTTGAATCTGTAGCCCGGAATCGACATTTCGGTAAAGCAGTAGCCCTTGCTCTTTCTTATTAGACTTGTCGAAAATGACGAAGCGACAACCAGACTTGAATGGATCGGCGGGGGCTCCAGACGGTGCCTTGATATCTCTCGAGAGTCTAGCCCATTGGCTCAGGTACCGGGCTCCATCAAAGTTGGAGAGGCGCGTGGTATGTCCAGCGAAAGCTGTGCGTTCCTGATCGCGAACGATCAAATATCCATGCTCCTGATCAAGGAAGGTGACGTAGAAAAAGTAAAACAGGCGACGCAAAAGGTCGAAGTACTTTTGCTGGCGATCATCGGGAACCCATCCATCGCGAAAGCCCTGGAGCAGAAGCGAGATCAAGTGCATCTGTCCGTAGGTACCGGAGCTTTTTGAGAAAGACCAGCCCAGTCCGTCCTCTCTTACAAGGTCGGGAAGAATCTTTATATACTTTTGGGCGTACGTGCGAAGGCTAGGCAACTTACGCTCCCTCAAGCCAGAATTGGAATGAAGCTGAAGCGACTGCCTAATGAATACGAAAGACATCACTCCATAGAGCGAGTAGGAGCCTCCGATGCCGTCATCGATGTCATCAAAGTAGCCATTCGAGCTTGTCTGGTCGATGCGATCCAAGAAACGCTCAATGAGGCGACCTGTTTCGTCTTTTTTCGAAAGTCCGAGGCTGAAGCGACATACGGCCTTTGCAATGTTAAAGGTTTGCCAGTGATTGTTGTAGTCGCTTCGGTTCAGTAGTAGTTTGTCTAAACGCTCGCGAGTTTCTTGCACTAGGCGTTCCCAGACTGGATTCCGTTCCTTGGAAGGTCCGAAAGAAAGGAGGGCTAGGGCGGCAGAAGCCAACCCGTTTTCTTGTGGAGGATCGCGGAAAACTTGTTGGGTGATGCACCGTGCCGCGAGGTCAATGAGATCCTTGCCGTCAAGTTCTGGTTCGCCAGTAGCCCGATAGAACTCCCCAATCGCAAGTGCCGCATGTCCGGGCTCGTCGAGGCGAGGCTCTTCACCTTCAACAGGTGTAATCGTGCCATCTTGATTGATGGAATTCAAATTGTGGCTGAGCATGGAGCGAGCCATGTCGAGACACTGTTGTGAGAAACTTTCCATAAAAGACTCAGAATGAAGAGGATCTCCCCGATAGCCTCGGAAAGAAGAAACATCTGTTCTGCCAGCACTTTTAGCTAGTTCAAGCGATAAGTTGGCATTATCCAATATAATCACCGGTATCGCCTCTGGGCATGGCTCAAGCGGTGACGGAATTGGTTGTAGAAAGAGACACAGGGGGTGAAAACTAACGGCTAATCAAATCGAGCAGGTCCTGATTGCTATCGGTCTTCGACAAACGTGTGAGCATGGTTTCCGTGGCGTCTTCGGTTTTCTGCTGCACCAAGGCACGTCGAAAAAAGTGAATACCATCGAGCACGTCTCCTGGAATCAGTAGTTCTTCGCGTCTTGTTCCTGATGAAGCGATGTTCATGGCTGGGTACAGGCGCATTTCCGCGACTTTGCGATCAAGCACCATCTCCATATTGCCTGTGCCTTTGAACTCCTGGAAAATCATATCGTCCATGCGGCTGCCGGTTTCAATTAGTGCAGAGGCGACAATCGTCAGACTTCCTTCTTCCTCGGTATTCCGGGCGGCGGCGAAAATTTGGCGAGGTTTTTCCAAAGCACGAATATCTAGACCGCCAGACATGGTCCGACCCGATTTCTTAGCTGAGTTGTGAGCCCGTGCGAGACGAGTGATTGAATCCATTAGTATGACGACGTCGTTGCCAACTTCTACTTGGCGTTTGGCCCTTTCAACGCAAAGGTCAGCGACTCTCAGGTGGCTTGGCAGGTCTTCGTCATTGGATGAGGCCCAAACCTCTCCATCGATATTGCGCCGGAAGTCTGTAACTTCTTCGGGTCGTTCGTCGATAAGAAGAATGAATATCCGAATATCGGGATGGTTGGCTTTAATCCCTTGAGCGATGTGAGTGAGAAGCGTTGTCTTCCCGGTCCTTGGTGGGGCGACAATAATCCCACGGGTCCCTTTCCCGAGCGGGCAGAACAGGTCCATAGCTCGCGTAGTCATACGATCCCTGGTCGTCTCTAGCTTGATTTGCTCTTCCGGAGTGATGGTTGTCAGTTGCATGAAATCCAGTTTCTTGCGTCGCTCATCTACTGTGAGCCCGTCGACGGTGTCGATGTATCTAACCTTTGGATTCTGGAATCGGGGGTCGGCGGTTGCCTGGGCAATGATATGGTTGCCAGTTCTCAGCTTGAAGCGCCGAATCAATTCCTTTGGGATAAAGGGATCGGTCGGGCGCTGACGCCCGTTTTTTCTCAGATCGAGAAGTTGCCCGGTCTTTTTTTTAGTTACTTCGAGGACACCTTCAACCTGTACGGTCTGTTCGTTATTGTTTTCGGTTTCGTCTGCCATACGCTTCGCGTTAGGGGAGTGGTTTATTAGTTTAGAGGAGCTGATGTAATTAAATCCGGATACATGTGCAGTAAGAGACTGCCGTGAAAAAGCTCTGTCTGTTCACATATCCTAATTGAGAGTTTGCTATTATATCCGAGGCTTGACCCTATTGGGCTAAGTTGCTGGTATTCGATTTTCTCCCCTTAACTTATTTCTAAATCAAGGATAATTAGTGGCAAACAAGATTACTTCAGTTTCTCAAGAAGACGAAAAGTTCCCACCGTCTCAAGAATTCAGGAAACAGGCTGCCATCCAAAGTCTGGCCGAATACAAGAGGCTTTACTCGGAGTCTGTTAAGAATCCAGAAAAGTTCTGGAATACTCAAGCAAAAGATTTGGTCAGTTGGCGGAAGCCTTGGAAACAAACCCTCAAGTGGGACGGAAGACACGCCAAGTGGTTCGTAGGTGGCAAGTTAAATGTTTGCGAGAATTGCGTCGACCGACACTTAGGGACGCCTCGGGAGAACAAGGCGGCCCTTATTTTTGAGGGTGAGCCAGGTGATCAGAAGACACTGACCTATAGGCAGTTGCACACTGAAATTTGTAAGTTTTCTAATGCCTTGGAGTCCCTGGGAATCAGGAAGGGGGATCGAGTGGCAATTTACATGCCCATGGTCGCCGAAGCCGTTGTGGCGATGCTGTCCTGTGCTCGCATAGGGGCCGTCCACACAGTCATATTTGGCGGATTTAGTTCTGAATCGATCAAGGATCGAGTGAACGACTGCGCGGCAAAACTGGTGATAACTGCGGATGGGGGGTGGCGTCGCGGAAAGATAATCGATCTTAAGGTAAACGTCAACCAGGCCCTAAAAGGCTGTCCGTCGGTGGAAAGTGTTATCACATTAAAGAGGACTGCTAATCGGGTTTACATGAAGAAAGGCCGCGACTTTTGGTGGCATGACTTAGTAGAATCGGCTTCGCATGTGCACAAAGCCAAGGCCTTCGATAGCGAAACGCCTCTATTCGTTCTCTATACAAGTGGAAGTACGGGCAAGCCCAAGGGAGTACTACATACTAGCGGCGGGTATTTGCTGGGGACGACCATGACTTCAAAGTATGTCTTTGATCTCAGGGAGAGTGATACGTATTGGTGCACCGCAGACATTGGATGGATCACCGGACACAGCTATGTCGTCTACGGAATTCTTAGTAATGGAGGGACCAATGTTATTTATGATGGTGCTCCCAACCAGCCTGGTCCGGATCGATTTTGGTCCATCGTGGATCGCCATAAAGTGACGATCTTCTATACTGCACCGACGGCCATCCGGGCTTTCATGAAGTGGGGCGAAGACCATATCAAAAAGCACGATTTGAGTTCGTTGCGATTGCTAGGTTCGGTGGGAGAACCCATCAACCCCGAGGCCTGGAAGTGGTATTACAAAGCCATTGGAGGAGGTCGTTGCCCTATCGTGGATACTTGGTGGCAGACGGAAACGGGCGGGATTATGATCACAACACTCCCAGGAGCCGTTTACTCGAAGCCTGGATCCGCTGGTCTGCCCTTTTTCGGGGTGGTTCCGAAGGTATTCAACGATGCCGGCAAGGAAGTTCGTAAAGGTACCAGCGGCAAGCTGGTTTTGACTGAACCTTGGCCTAGTATGCTCCGTACTCTGTATGGTGACAACAGACGGTACAAAGAAACCTATTGGAGCGAGTACGAGGGCGTTTACTTTTGCGGGGACGGCTGCCGTCAGGACAAGGATGGATATTTTTGGATCGTCGGTCGGATCGACGATGTATTGAATGTATCAGGACACCGATTAGGAACGGCTGAGATTGAGAGCGCTCTGATTAGCCATCATTCGGTGGCGGAGTCAGCGACGGTAGGGCGTCCTCATGAAATTAAGGGCAGCGCCATTGTTTGCTTCGTTACGCTAAAAGACGGATTCAACGGCGATGATAAACTGAAAGCGCTGCTGCGGGCTCATGTCGGCGCAGAAATTGGACCGTTCGCCAAGCCTGACGAAATTCGGTTTGCCAAAGCCTTGCCTAAGACGCGTAGCGGAAAAATCATGCGTCGCCTGCTCAAGGACATAGCTGCCGGCAAGGATATTCATGGCGACACAACCACCTTAGAAGATGTTACAGTGGTGAAGCAGTTGCAGGCAAACAAGGATTAAGCGTGAAGGGAGTACGGGCTGAAATTTTGAATCAGCCCGACTGTTTCAGGCTCCATCCTCAAAACTGGGAGGTGCATTTTCTTTTAAGAGCTGACGAGGGAAGGTAGTGGGGACGATAGAGCAATCAGCGAATCGAATAAGCGGATCCAGTGTTTCTGATTTCATTAGGGTAATGGCTGGTGTCTCTAATCCTTCGATGGATGTAATTTTGTTCGACGCCGCTCATGGTTACTTTGGCTTCGAACGGGAAGCCAGGCAATTTCAGATCGGTGCTCGATCGAAACAATCTAAGTTCCGCGACAACTAGTTTTTATTTAGTGGGCGGTACGCCTGCTCTAGCGGATAATCAACTTCTTGACCCATGGGGTGCCTCTTATCAATCTCGCTGTGTCCCTTTAGATGTGGGTCGAAACGACGTTGATCGAGCTTGTGGTTGTGCTCTCAATATTTGTGATTATAGGGACGCTGGGGATCGGAGGCTATCAGTCAGGCTTTCCGCCAGGATTGATCAGTGCGGCCAGAAATGAAATTCACGGAATGCTGCTTCTTGCCTGACAGCAGTAGATCATACAAGGCAGCAATTCAATACTGATTGTAAATTAGGAAAAACGTATATACAGAAATTTCTTTGCTATGTCGGTGTCGTTGAAGAGGACAACTACGATTCTGGAAACTGGAGTGCCGCTCATTCAGGCGTATACCTATCGGAGGGTGTATTTTTCGTTTCGCAGATCGTAGATACCGTGAGCAATAAAATCCGCGACTTCGCCAAATTTGATATTGATTCTAGGATAAAGTGGGTCAGGTTTTCGGTCGGCCAGGTCCTATGCGATGATGGGCTGGCGAATTCCGCCAGGACCGGAAGGTAGCAACGGTAGTCACGCTTCACATGCGCCGTAGGGTGCCTGGCCACCTTTTTTCCTGATACAGGTTAGAGGAAGAGTTGAATGGGGCAACAGGCGATCGCCAAGTGCCGATGGGAAATGACTCTTGATTGTGGGCGATCGGCGATCCCCTGCTACCGGAGATTCCTTGTAAGGTGTCCAATATGCCGTCTTCCGATTTTTAAATGGTAGGGCTGAAAATTCTCAGTCAGCCGATTTCGGGAAACCTCATTGGCCCGGCTGACTAAGGATAGTCAGTCCCACCCATAAGCGGAGCGATCGAAGTGCCATCACTAAACACATTCGAAGAATTTACATCGTTAGGGCGAAGAAAATCTTTGCGTTCTTCGCGTGCTTTGCGGTTAATTCCTATTTCTATGTCATTCACTGGATATCAGGTCATTGCCCGCAAGTGGCGTCCGCAAAAATTCGATGATCTCGTTGGGCAGGACCACGTAGTCCGGACGCTCCGAAATGCGATCGAGCAGAACCGAATAGCCCATGCCTATCTATTCGTTGGTCCAAGAGGTACTGGAAAAACGACTACGGCTAGATTGTTCGCGAAGTGCCTTAATTGCGAAAATGGCCCACTAGCGGATCCACCGGAGGATTCGAAGATCTGCCAATCCATCATGAGTGGTTCCTGCATGGACGTGTTGGAGATTGACGGTGCGTCGAACAATGGCGTGGAGCAGGTACGGGACCTGCGCGAAGACGCCCAGTACTCGCCCAGTCAAGGGAAGTACAAAATTTACATAATCGATGAGGTTCACATGCTATCTACGCAGGCGTTCAATGCCTTGCTGAAAATTTTGGAAGAGCCACCGGAGCATGTGAAATTCGTGTTTGCGACGACGGAGGCTCACAAAGTCTTGCCGACAATCGTATCTCGCTGCCAACGCTTTGACCTGAAGCCGATCTCGGAAAAGCTGATCAAAGATCGTTTGGCATATATTTGCGAGCAGGAGGGAATATCCGCTGAGGATACCGCATTGCAAGCGATTGCTCGAATGGCAGATGGCGGGATGCGCGATTCCCAGTCCATCCTGGACCAGATGATTGCGTTTTGTGGTGATTCGGTCGCGGAAGAAGATGTCCTGCAGGTCTATGGTTTGGTGGGAGCGGAGCAGACCGCAGACTTGGCTACCGCGATTGCCACGGGTGATCACATAAAGATTCTGGAGCTGGTGGATTCATTCGATTCTTCAGGGCGGGACTTCTTTCGAGCCCTGGTCGATTTGCAAGCTCGAGTGCGAGAAGCCCTCCTAGAGGCCGTTAAGGCCGGTGGTACTGGATCGTCGCTCGGTGCACCCATGACAACGGAGTCGCTAACTCGATTGTTAGACAGCCTTCGTCAAAGTGAAAGCACTTTGAAGTTTGGATTGAACGAAAAGGTCAATTTCGAGGTGGCGTTATTAAAGGCCTCCGAAGAATGTCGTGCCCGAGCCATTGATGGTATTATTCGTGAGCTTTCGGGAATCGCAGCTGGGCTGCCTGAGGAAAAAAAAAAAACCCTAACATCTAGCTCGCCTGAGCCCAAGCCCATCGTTTCTGAGGTTTCGCTGAAAGCAGCACCTGGAGAAAAGCCAGCTTCCGAGCTGGTCGTCGAGACCAGCCCTGCCCCAAAAGAGGACCCTGTTAACTCAGGCGGAGATCTCGCGGAGTGTGGACCGACTCTCTTGGAGGAGGAAATGGCCGCCTATTTAGGTGCATCCGATATTGCTGAGATCACCAGCGGTGAATCGAGTAAGGATGACTATTCTCTACCGACTCTAGAAGAGGCGATTGCGAAGGTCCCTGCGAAGGCCCGAGCCTTGATGGATGAGCTATTTCGAGCGAAGCTGGAGAAGGTGAAGCGGATCGATCCGAAGGATATTTGTTAGTGCCATTAGGCGATTTCTAGATTCTCCAGCCAATCAGTGAGAGCAACCAGATCTTCATCGGATTTGGCCGTATCGCGATAGGCGGGATCTAGAGATATCGATTTAACGAGGCGTTCCTTCGCCGTTTCGAGATCGCCGGAAATGCAGGCATAGCAGCCTAGATTGTAATGCACGAGGGACACATTGGGAAAGTGGTCGACCGCGTTCAGCAAAATAGCATTCGCTTCTTGTATCGATTTAGCTCGCCGCGTGGCAAATGCGAGGTTAACGAAGTTATTAGGTTCATTTGGCTCTTTGAGAGTGATTTCCGTAGCGACGCACTCGGCGGCCGGCCAATCCTTTGCATCGAAGTAGACCGCAAGTTTCATTTGCAGCACCTTGACTCGATCAGAAAGTGTTTTGGGGAGATGGGAAAGCTCCGCTAGGGACTCTTTGAACATCCCGAGCTCACGATACCCGTTAGCGTAGGAGAGGACTTTGTTGAAAAATAGCTCTGCCTTGTCGCTCGGATTCATTCGCTTTGGTTGCAGGTGGGCTTGGATCGGCCGTGCTGTGATGGCAGGACGGAATTTAGAATCAATACGAATGGAAAGAGGATCTGCAAAAGAAAACGGGCCCAGCCGAAGCTGAACCCGTTAGTGGTGTATGATGTGTCTGCGTGTGAAAAAATATCGGTAACGTGAAATACTCGTGCTTATCCAAAGCTATCGCCCGGCGGGACTGGATTTCGTCGGACCTTGCCTATAGATTCTTGAGTTGTAACTAACACCAAAGCGGCATACCCCGACGATTCTTTGCATTTAGAGGAAACAATTTCGCTGCAATCTTGTAGGATTGATTTACTGTATGAAATTGGTCTATGGTCGGAAATTAAACGAAGATTGTAATTCGTGGAAATGAAATTGAAAAAGAGACTGATTTCGGGACTTGGTTCGTTTTTAGTTATCGTATTCCTGACAGGTTGTGTTACCGAACCCAGTGCATTGACCGGTGAGAAAAAAAGCTACGGCTACACTTGGCAGCAAGAGCTAGAAATTGGAAAGTCAAGTGACCATGACCTAGTTCGCGAAATGGGACTGTATCCTGATGAATCGCTTTCAAATTACGTCACAGAGATAGGGGAACGCGTCCTGGCGCAGAGCAACTTAAGACAGCCCGATACGCCTGACATCTACAGGGATTTGAAATTTACTTTTCGAGTGATCGATAGTCCGGTGGTGAACGCTTTCGCACTTCCGGGTGGCTACGTGTACGTGACGAGAGGACTGCTGGCCCACTTGAACAATGAGGCCCAGTTGGCGGTTGTTCTTGGGCATGAAATTACTCACGTCGCAGCCCGTCATGCGTCCCAGCAAGCACTCAAGCAACAATGGGGTCAACTTGGCTTGGTCGCAGGCGCGATGATTGGGCAAGGAATTACTGGGAATGAGCATTTCGCCGACCAGTTTTTAGGATTGGGTGGAAGTGTGTTTCAGATACTGAATCTCAAGTATGGAAGAGACGCCGAGCGGGAGTCTGATATTTACGGAGTAGAATATTCCGCAAAAGCCGGCTACGAGGTTGGTGAGTCTGCCGCCTTCTTTAATTCGCTTGGCCGTATCTCGGAAAAGTCTGGTCAGAACCTTCCCACTTGGCAGTCAAGTCACCCGGATCCGGGTGAGCGGCAAAATTTGATTAATCAGCTCGCATTAGAGATGAGGCAGAAATACGGAGATTTAAAAGTGGGAGAGACAGAATACTTGAGGCAAATCGATGGTCTCGTTGTCGGTGAAAACCCACGACAGGGGTTTGTATTGAGGGGCAGGTTCTATCACCCGGCTCTGGATTTCCATTTCAGCATTCCTGAAGGTTGGCGAGTCAAGAATGAAGCGGGCAGGGTTACTCTGGTTGACCGTCAGGGGAAAGGAGTCATAATACTTAGTGTGGGAGAAGGAGATACGCCCGAAGTGGCTGCACGAAGTTTTGTGGCATCGTCGAAGGTTCAGCCGATCCGCGTAGAACCCTTACGATTAGGAGGCAGTCACGGGTATGTAGTCGAAGGCTTAGTGTTTACGTCGAACGGACCCGTTTTTATGAGAAACCGTTTCTTCTCTCACCGTCGGAGCGTATTCAGTTTTTTAAGTTATGCGTCAGTTGAAGAAATTGATATTTATCGCCCCGCTTTTGATCAAGTTACCGGGAGTTTTGGCCGGGTTCAGGATAGGGCGATTCGAAACCTGCAACCTGCCCGACTGTATGTTGTATCCGCTGACAGGGAAACGGAATTCGATTCCTATCTTTCAACCGAGCTACCCTGGGGGATCGAGAACATAGACCTCGCTATTATGAATCAGGTGAATCTAAAAGACAAAATTCGCAAAGGCCAAAAGCTAAAGCTAGTTTTGCAGTAGATCTCCAGCGACCTCTCAAAGGCATTCGACAGCGACGTATTAGTAGGCAACCCGAGCACTGTTTATGAAAATAATACTGGGCGCCGTATGGAAAACAACCTAGTCCGGATTTCATCGGACCGCCATCAAGTATTCTTACACTTTAAGGTCAATGGGTTTGTCGACCAAGCACGCATTATTGTGGAGGCCGACATCGACCCTTCTGAACTCGCCTTAAACGACTAGTTTTCTATCCGGCGGGCCCAGGTGGATTCCAGATGCCGAGCGGATCGAATCAGGCGGGCTCGTCGGCGATTCGATCGATGTTTGGAGTGGGAATGTCCTAGCACCCATTGAAGCCGACATCTGCGTATCCTTGGTCGTCGGTCATTATGATGACTAGATTAGGATGATCTTTATCAGCGCAGGCGGTTGCGCTTAGAGTAATAGTGGAGCCGAAGGCTAGTAGCGAAATTTTCATAGGGAAATAGAGTGAGGTGAGTTTGTAGGCTCCGACGCAGGGCTTATTTTGGTTGCTATCTGATGCGAGTCCCGGTTCGTGCCGCCCAGTCGTGCCATGCTTTAATGAGGCGGTGTGTGGTTTCAGGTTGTGACTTGGCGAGGTTAACGCTTTCCGTACGGTCGGTTGAAAGGTCGTAGAGTTCCCATTCTTTGACGAGCTTATCCCACACGACTTTCATGTCGCCTTCGCGATACGCCTTGTTGCCGCTCCATTCCCAAGCCATGTATCCGTGTCCGGAACGCTTTCCACCGGCAAATACGGGAAGGAGAGATTTTCCCTCGAGAGGAAGAATAGTTTCACCGTTGCGTTTATTTGGATACGTCGCATCAGCCATTTCGATAAAAGTCGCCATGAAATCGACGATATGCCCCGTCTGCTCGGTAATCGATCCTGCTTTAACCTTTCCGGGCCACCAGGCAATCATAGGAGTATTGGAACCGCCTTCCTGCAGCCAGCTTTTGTGCCGCCGAAAGGGGGCATTTTGAGCCCACCCCCATGAAGGTCCCAATGCGACGTAATCGTCGACAGGACCGGCATTACGTTCCTCTGGATTACGACCGCCAGGCTCTTCGGCGCAGCCGCCATTGTCCGACAGGAAACAGATAAGCGTATTGTCGTCGACCTCGAGCTCTTTGAGGGCTTGAAGGAGGCGACCGATATTCTGGTCAACGTTATCGACCATCGCCGCGTACACCGCCATACGATGGTCTTCGAATCCCTGATCCGCACTCTCCCAATTATAGGCATCTGAGTCAGTGGGCGTGATTTGGTAGCGTTCTCGATCTATCAGTCCCATTGCTAGCTGACGTTCATACCGTTGTTCGCGCATCTTTTCCCATCCCATCAAAAATTTGCCCTTGTATTTAGCAATATCCTCCGGTTTGGCGTGAAGAGGATAGTGCGGGGCGGTGTAAGTGATGTGATGGAAGAAGGGGCGTTCGGGATCGGTCAACACGTTCTTTTGAATCGTTTCTATGGCATGATCGGTGAATGCGTCTGTGGTGTAGTAGTTTTTTGGAAACGACTTCACCAGTTGATCGTTATGCCCAAATTTGCGGATGCGTCCACCTTTGTATTCTGGATCTGGCTGAAGAGGATTGAAGAAATTGCAGCAGCCATCGAGGAGTCCATAATACTCCTGGAAGCCACGATGAAAAGGGTGAGTAGTTGCGCTGTTTCCCAAGTGCCATTTTCCGGAGAGGGCGGTCGCGTACCCGGCATCACCGAGAACTTCTCCGAGCGTAACCATGTTTGTTTTTAGGAGGTCACCTTTAGGCCTTGGCCAAAGACCTGTGACAATCGATGCACGCGTGGTGGTGCACTTCGCATTATTGTAGAACTGAGTAAAACGCATGCCCTCAGCTGCGAGCTGGTCCAAATTGGGTGTGTCGACTTCCCCTCCGTAGCAACCGATGTCGCTCCATCCCATATCGTCAACCATGATGAGGATGATGTTGGGGCGGCCGTCGGCGTTAGCTAGAAAGGGTAAAGCTAAGAAGAGAAGAAGCGAAAAGAGTTTTCGGAGTATCATAAAAGAATTATAGCGTAACGAGTAGATGTTTATATGGTATTACTGGGAACGCACGAAAAATATACGAACGAGCTTTCGAGAAGATCTGAGGGTGTGTTTTTAACCGAAAAGAAGGTAGGTTTAATGAAACATTCTAGCTCTAGCCTTGAACACTGAATTCTCGGACGTTAGCCGACAATTCGTTTTTCGTTGGCATCATTACATCTCAACTCGATTCTCTTGGCGAAGCCCTTGAAGTCTATGAAGCACTATACTCCGTTTCTTCTCATTTTATCATTCTTTTCTATTCCTATTTTAGCGGACCTGCCACTTGCGGCGAGCCTGCCCAGACCGAACATTCTCTTCATCATCGCGGACGATGCATCCCGAAACAGCATGAGCGTTTATGGCAGTACCTACGTTAAAACTCCGAATTTCGATCGAATCGCCAATGAAGGGCTCCTCTTTACCAACGCGTACAATTGCAATCCGAAGTGCGCTCCCGCTCGGGCCTGTTTGGTAACGGGAAGGTATTCATGGCAGCTAGAGGAGGCGACTAATCATAATCCATTCTTATCGGATAAATGGGCCTTCTATCCGTACTTGCTGGAGGAGGACGGGTACTTTGTTGGCTTTACCGGAAAAGGCTGGGGACCGGGCGTTTACAAAGGAGTGCACCGGGGTCGCGACCAGTTTTTGACGCCAGAAAACCCAGCGGGGCATCCCTTCAATGAAAAGACGCTTAAGGCGCCGTATCGGGGAATCGGAAAAGGCGATTATGCTGGGAACTTTGAGCTTTTCTTAGACAAGAAACCAGACGATCAGCCCTTTTGTTTTTGGCTTGGTACCAAAGAGCCACATCGAGGCTATGAGAAGGATTCGTGGAAAAAAGACGGCCGTGATTTGGATGTTGTAGTTGTGCAGGATTTTTATCCAGACAACGAAACGATTCGCGGTGACTTGGCCGACTACGCCATCGAGGTGGAATGGTTCGATACGCACATAGGTCGGGCACTTACCTTGCTCGAAGAACGTGGATTGCTTGAGAACACTCTGGTCATCGCGACGTCGGACCATGGGATGCCATTTCCCCGAATAAAGGGTCAGATCTATGACGAGGGTTTTCGGGTCCCACTTGCAGTGCGTTGGGGAGCGAAAGTAAAGCCAGGTCGCGTTGTGACGGATTTCGTCACTTTTCCTGATGTAGCCCCAACGATCATGGAGGCTGTGGGGCTAGACCCACACGATCAAATGACAGGAGCTAGCTTCCTCTACGTACTGTTGAGCGACAGGGAAGGCCGAATCGACACCACTCGTGATCATACTTTGCTTGGCAAAGAGCGGCACGATACGGGTCGGGTTGATGGTGATGTCTTTTCCGTCGGCTACCCGGCAAGGGCGTTGCGTGACGACCGGTTCCTGTATGTCCGCAATTTCAAGCCACATCGCTGGCCCGCCGGAAATCCGGAATATGGATACACTAATACCGACGGATCTCCAACAAAGAGCTATTTGACGAACCTGAATGAAGGGCATCCAGACTACCGCTACTTCGAGTTGTCGTTTGGAAAACGCCCGGCAGAAGAGCTCTATGATATCGTGGAGGATCCCCACTGCGTTACGGATTTGGCACCTACGGCTGAATATCGGGACGTCAAGGAGGCAATGTGGAACCGATTAGAGAAAGGATTGATTGCCCAAAAGGACCCGAGGATATTGGGTGAGGGTGAGGTATTCGATCGCTACCCAAACAGCCGGATTGATCCACAACGAAAGACCTACAATGACCCCGACTATGATCCAGTGAAAGACTTCGAAGAATGGAAAAAGACCCAACAATAAGAACGCTCCTCGCTCTACTGGCATGCGTCGCCATTGTCGTCAAAGCCGTCGCTGAAGAAGTCGATGCAAACGGAATACACTCTCATGTGGTAGAATCGGTCTTTCAAGGGAGCGAGACGACGGTTCGAGTACTACTACCGGACGACTACAATGCGAATGATCGCTACAGAGTGCTCTATGTGCTGCCGGTTGTCGCCAAAGACGACCGGCGCTTCGGGGACGGACTGCTAGAGGTTCAACAGCATAATCTCCACAATACCCATCGCCTGATTTGCGTATCGCCGGAGTTCACAGAAATGTCCTGGTTCGCGGACCATGCAAGGAATCCAGCCCTACGTGACGAGACCCACTTGTTGAACGTCGTGCTTCCACTTGTGGACGAGTCATATGCCACGATAGCGGCGCAGGAGGGTCGCTTGTTGGTCGGATTCAGTAAATCGGGATGGGGAGCGCTTTCCCTGCTGTTACGCAATCCGGATTTGTTTCATCGAGCAACGGGATGGGATACGGGAATTCGAGTGGACACCGGCCCGATTGAGGAGGCGGACCGGCAGGATCGAATTGACCGCATCTGGGGCACTCGCGCTAATTTCGAGCGATATCGGCTGTCCTCTTTGATAAAGAACCGTGGAAAGGCGTTGGGCGAAGAAGCACGTATTTTCTACTTTAATACAGGTGGGAGGCGAGCGGAAGGGGGCGCCATCTTTCATCAATTGATGGTCGAACAGGAAATCGCACACCGGTATGTTTTCGAGCCGAAAATCCCGCACCGATGGGACAGCGGCTGGATGCCCGAAGCGGTCGCCTTTTTGGTCGGAAACTAGCCGTATTTTCGTGATACGTACCGCTCGTATCTAGGCTGCAACCAGGCGTGAGCCCAATTGCAGAAGGCTAAACAGATCGCCAAGGAAACCGCAAGCAGCGTTAGGAAGGACGGGGCGACTACGCCGTCGCCGTAGGCGAAACCCATTTCCGAAAAGAAAACGTAGGTTAGGGCCGCACAGGACAAGAGCATAGCGCTTACAAGCATGCTAAATCGCCAGGCCTTCATCGGAACTTTTGGAGTGTGGATGTGCGAGTAGGCTTCGCCATGCGGTCGCAGCTTGGCCCACGTGACGAGAATCAATGCTTCGAGGATAAACAGAATAGTGAAAACGTGCATGAAGTGAATAGTGATTTCGAGACCAAAAATCGCTAGGCCCCAAACAAGTATAAAATAGGTGAAGATGTGAAATAGGATGACGAATATCGCGGCAGTGGGAGGTATGCGCAATTGCTGGGCGAAAAGTCCAAGCGTCACTAGGACAGCGATTGGGATAGCAATGAATCCCGCGAATTTGCTCACGAAAATAAATACACCGTCAGTGGCATGAATAAGATTGGGAGCGAGAAACAAAGTGACGACCGCGGTAACGATGGCAAAGATTTTGGATACGCTGATTAGCTTCCTGTCGTCTGCTTTTTTATTAAAGATCGGTTTGTACAAATCGAAGGCGAACATGGTCGCCGACGAATTGAGAAGCGAGTTGTACGTGGAAAACACTGTACCAAGCATAACGGCAATAAACAGGCCTAGGAGCGGTTTAGGCAGCGTGGCTTCGACCAAAGCGGGGTAGGCCATGTCATTCGGTGAAAGATTTTGTCCGAAAAGGTGGAAAGCGATTAATCCTGGGAACATGGCCATGAAAGGTATGAGCATTTTGAAAAATCCGCACAAGAGGAGCCCTTTTTGTCCTTCTTTGAGACTGGCGGCACCCAGTGCCCGCTGGATGATGAACTGGTTGGTGCTCCAGTAAAAAATGGCCATGACCATTAGTCCGGTGAATACTGCGGAAATTGGAATTGCGTCCAGTTCGCTACCCGTTCCGATGGCATTGAGTTTTTCAGTGTGGGTCGTGGTGATCTCGGTGAGGGCGGTTCCAATTCCGCCACCGAGTTTGTCACCCAAGGCGATGAGCCCGAAAATCGGGAGAAGGCAGCCGATTAAAAGCAGTCCAATTCCGTTAAGCGTATCGGATATAGCAACCGCTCGAAGTCCGCCGCTGATCGCGTAGATCGACCCGACGATACCAATCGTCCAGGTAATGACCCAAATTGACTGCGTTTGGCTTAGTCCAGTCATTCCCTCGAAGTCCAGCACTTTCGTTAAAGCAAGCGTGCCGCTGTAGAGCACGCTAGGGGACCAAATGAAGATGTATCCAAACATGAGTAAGCAACTGACGAGTCGGCCGGTCCCTTCGCCGTAGCGGGATTTGAGAAAGGTGGGCATCGTAGCGAACGCACCGCCAAGATACATAGGTAAGAAGATCAGCGCGAGGAGAATGATACCCCGCACAGCCCATACTTCCCAAGCAAGGGCTGTCATATTCCCGGCATAGGTTAATCCGTTCTGGCCGATGAGCTGCTCGGTTGATATGTTGGTGAGGAGGAGAGAACCACCGATGAAAAGTCCTGTAAGTCCCCGTCCGGCCAGGAAATAGCCGCTAGCGGACGAGAGATGTCCACGGGTCTTACGCCAAGAGTACCAAGCGACAAATCCCATAAATGCGAGGCACGAAACAAGCGTAAGCATATGATTGGTTTAGGGCAAACTAGTTAGGGAGAATTTAAAGATGGGTTTGATCGGCCCGTAAAATGGATCGAAGGATCTATTTGATATTTGAGCTATTGGCTTTAGAGATGAGTTCTCCGCTTATTGGGGGAAGCGAGAAACCTTTGTGCCAAGAGCCGTTTACCTGAGTTCCTATAGAAGCGTCAAGTGGCCCTCTCTGATTACGCTGCAGGAGGCTATTGAGTACATCAACTGCGGTGGCCCCCATAGTGCGTCGGTGTTGATAAATGCCGCTGACGCCGGGTTTGTCGTCAGAAACATTTAGACTAACGTACCCCACATCATCGGGCACTTTGATACCTTCTGATTCGGCGGCTTCGAAGAATCCCTCGCATCTACTAATGACCGCTTGAGGTTGATAGCGAAGTAGCCACGAACGAATCGTTTCCGTTTGATCGGTCTCGTCAAGGTTGAGAATTGGAATGGTGTCGAGTGTGCCCTCCATCTGAGATTGGGCGTATAGGTGGGCTGCTTCCCATTGATGGCTCCACCGGTCGGCGAAATCTGACCTAACAACAAGTCCGACGCGAGTGTATCCTCTTTGGCGTAGTTTGTCCCAGCAAAGCAGGTAGTGTGCGTATTGGTTCGGCAGGATATGATGGAAGAATGAGTAGCGCACGGGTTTCTCAATCGTCACAACCGAGAACGCGTTCCAATCAAGATCGAGCTCGTCTTTATGATTCTCAAAAGGTGCTAGGATGATTCCGCGAATTCCGCGGGTTTTTAAGATTTGGCTGAATCGTTTCGGATTAGCCGCATCCTCACTCGCCGAAAAATGCTGTAAGGTATAGCCTAATTCCATCGCTCGATTTTGGGCACCTTCGATAACCTCTTGCCGACTTGGTAATCGAGTGTATTCGCTTGGCTGCTTCCAGTTCGAGATAAACCCGATTACGGATAAGTTGTTTTGGACGCGGAGACGGTTTCGATGGGCAGCCAGTGCTGAAAGGGCTGGGTCTGGAGCATATTTGAGCTCTTCCGCAATTTTCTTAACGCGATCCTTGGTATTCGCGGGAAGCGACGGATGGTTCTTTAACGCCATTGACACGGCCGCGATGCTGAGATTCGCCTGGGCGGCAATATCTTTCAAGGTCGAGCGTTTGTAATTGGGGGGCACGGTCAGTAAATAAGTCCCCTAACGGACAGATCTCAATTCCAATTTAAAGGTTTCAGTAAATTGAGGGGGAATCGATTGAGCACAGCGAACGATGACAACAGCACTTCCGTCTCCGCACTGCTACGCCAAGACACTCCGCTTGTTGCCCAAACGGGACAAAAAGGTATCTCTGCGAGTCAACGGTTTGTTTAGGAAAAGCCCCAGCATGGTCGGACAGTATACTAGTGAAAAATTTCATCCTCTTCCTCATTTCATCGTTTCAAAAAACAAAGGGCGAGAAGCTTAGGATAGTAAATCCAATGAAACAGCTAAGACCGAAGAGAAACTTTTTGTATTTCCTAGTTTCATCCGGGCTCATATTGAGGCCTCCGCCTTTGATAGCCACGATCTCGGAACGGCTTTCGTCTTCCGCGTTGCGATAGCCGTAGTTACTCATTAAGTACATATTGAGAGCACAAGCGACCGTGACCCAGGGAGACAAATTCAAGTTGTTCTGGAAAAATAGCGGAAGCTGGCTCTTGAGTTCGCCAAGTAGGGGTATATTGAGTAGGCAGAAGGAAAAAAGCCCTAAGGTAACTCCCAAACAAAGAGTCGAAAATGCGGCTTTTTCTGTAGAACGGTTATAAAACAGCCCAAAGAGCACGGTAACAAAGACACCCGGAGCGAGAAAGGCCCATACAGCTAGGAGGTAGTTAAACAACCCTTGAAAATTGCGTATGAATGGGGCGATAAGCATACAAAAAACAAGGAGGATGACCATAATGATGCGGCCGTCTTTCAAGAGTTCTTTGTCAGTCGCTCCCTTCTTGATTTTGGCAAAAAAATCGTAGGTCAGCAGGGATCCACAGGCACAAAGTCCCGAATCGACGCTCGACATAATAGCTGCCAGCAGCCCGGCGAGACAAAGGCCCAGAAGCCCAACAGGCATGACCTCCGTGAGTAAGCTGACGTAGGCATTGTCGCGGGCGACGATTTCATGACCTTGAAATAATTGTGCCGCAACTACACCTGGGGCTGCTATAAATAGGAGGGCCAGCGTTTTCAGAACTCCCGCAAACAGACATCCCATCTTTGCGTGGTAGAGACTGCCGGCCGATAATGCTCTTTGAATATAGTCTTGGTCGGTGCAGTGGCCATGCACACCCAGAATTAGTCCGCCGGTGAGCATGGGAAGCCAGCCGAAGGCGTGTTCCCAAGGACGGAGCAGCGACCACATTGAGCGGCCTGCATCATCGACGTTACCAACGAAGACCGATTCAATTCCCCCCAATTCCATAATCCCGAAATAGAGAAGTAAAGCACCCCCAAGGACGAGCACCACCATTTGGACAAAGTCGCAGTAAATCACGGCCTTGAGTCCGCCCATTAAGGTATAGGTACCGGCAGCAATACCGATAAGAAAGATCGCAATCCAGTAAAGGAATTCGGCATTGGGCAATTGGTCCCATCCGAGCAAATGTGTAAGGACTAAAGCGCCCGCGTACAGAGCGGCTGCGATGTTCCCCAGGATAATCATCATTAGGTTGATGAAGGAAACCACCACGCGACAGCGACCGCTGTAACGCTTTTCGAAGAACTCTGGTGAGGTGGCTAGCCGAAGTCCCATGTAAGTCCGGATAAAGAAGGCGGACAGCAAAATGAAGCAAAAGGCGCCTACCAGTTGAAAGCCACCCGCGATGATTCCGACTGCAAATGCGAGACCCGCTTGGCCGACGAACTGTTGGCTGGAAATATTGGTCGCGAATAGGGAGGCTCCGATAAACGGCCATTTCATGGTACCCCCTGCGAGGAAGAACTCCCGACCACCCTTGGCTTGCCGCCTTGATATCCAGAGGCCCAGCCCGATAATACCAATGAAATAGAGGAGTATGATTAGGGAGTCGAGTACGCTGATTTTCACGATGAAAGGGTGGGGTATTTTATTATGAGTAATGACGGTAGGAGAGGCTTTACGCACCGAACGTTTTTATTGATCGCGTCGTGAAGCTGCTCCTCCACACCGAAACCATAACAAGATGAATGAGTATACAGAAGCTTTTCAATAAATTGCTCTGGAATTATTTTATGGAATCAGGTAAGTTTGTTTTCAACAGGGTCAGTTAGTCTTTTTTTACGAAGTTGGCAACTAAAGAAACTTGGTCTGTGCCGAGCCGTTAGAGAACGATGGTTCAAGTTTAAATGACTTTTGCGTTGGCTAGGGGCTCAATCGTCCAAACCGGTGATTCCCGTTTCGTCTGGCTTTAATTTGAGAAGTGGCTCAAATCGCACGTCTACTGGATAGGCGTCGTTGTTCCATTCGATACCTGAGTTACGGTTTTTAACTCCCATGACACGCTTTAGAAGCTCGGTCGTTAGATCGGTGCGAATTTCGGAACAGTTGGGATCCTTGTATCGATTAACCAGTTCTTTAGGGTCCTCTGAAAGGTTGTATAGTTCGCATCGGTCATCGACATACATGCTGAGTTTCCAATCTCCTTTGCGAATCATCGTACCTGGGCCCAGGCTCGTGGGAAGGTGAGGAGCTTTGAGACGGAGTCCCGGGGTGGGTGTTTTGGCGGTTGGTGCACCCCCACCGGCTTCCGAAATTACGGTATCTTTGCCTTGGTAGTCTTGTTGCTCGAGTGACTTTATCCAGGATTTTCCTACCATGGTTGCCGGTGAGTCGATGCCGAGCGAATCCAAGAGTGTGGGAACGAGGTCAATTTCCTCTGTCAGACCGGTGAAAACGGCACCAGCCCATTTTTTATTTGGATGGCGAATGATGGCAGGGATTTTTGTTAGGCAATCGTAGAAGGCTGGCAATTTGTGGGACATTCTATAGTCACCGATTAATTCGCCATGATCTGAGAAGAAAAGGACAAGTGTATTTTCTGCGAGACCACTTTCATCCAGCATTGCAAGTAAACGTCCCACGGAGTCGTCGACGTATCGGACTTGGCCCATATAGGTCGCGATTGCATTCTGCAACTCCGCTTCGGTGCAGGTATCCATCTCTGAATGCTTCCTCCAGACCTCGTTTCGATAGGGCTGTTTGTCCCGATCGTAATGGTAGTAAGATTCTGGGATCGAAATCTCCTTAGGATCAAAAAGGCTCTTGTAGGGTTCAGGACACGTGTAGGCAGGATGAGGGTCCTGGTAATTGACCCACGCTAGAAAAGGACGTTTGGCGTCCCGCATAAAGGCGATAGTGTCGTCGGTCAGTTCGCCTGTCTTATTGTAGACATGGTCCTTTTCCATTTCGAAAGAACTGAATGATTTGGCGTATTTTGGGTGATTGTCGTAATTGCCGAGCGTGACTTCATGAATTTCATCCCAAACAGAATCGAGCTGATCGAACGTAAACAGGTGGTTTTTTCCGAACATCCCTGTTCGATACCCCTTTGATTTCAGCGAAGTCGCGAGATTTGGAACTTCAGGATTGATCGTTGACCAGTAGTTCCGACACCCATGTTCACCTACATAGGTACTAGTAGCGAAGCTAACGCGGCTCGGGGCGCAGAGAGGTGACTGGCAGTAGCAATTGTCAAAACGTACCCCCTCTTGGGCCAATCGGTCGATATTTCGCGTTTCGATTGTGGCGTGGCCATAGCAACTGAGATAGTCGGCTCGCAGCTGATCGGGAGTAATGATGAGTAGATTATAAGGGTTCAAGGCAGTTCGTGTATGGCAGCGGGTGATAATGGTTTAGTGGGCCAAGTGTCAATATACATGGAAACTGAATCAGTTAAGTGCAGATCTAAATGTTTGTACACGCAACTTCCTCCCTTTACTTAACTGTTTCAGTGAAATGACTGTGAGAGTCGATTGACAATTGGTGACTTTTACATTCCACTTTGATGTTAACGGTGGCGGTCAATTTAGGGTTGAATTAGCAATTACCCTAAGTCAACTGCTGTCAACCAGCGATACACCCCGATTTTTCTGCCACTCCCAGTACGATCAGTTACAGGATGGCCAAGAATACACAAACTAAATACTATATCCTATGAAACTAGTTTTAAACTACCTAAAACTACCGATAGCCTGTGGGCTATTTTATGCGGCTTCGTCGGTTGCCTATGGGCAGGGCGACGACGCTTACACACTCGATCCCTTCACAGTGCAAGCCACGGAGGGCTACACAGCGACGAATACGATATCTGGGACGGGATTGAGTACTCCTCTTCAGAACGTTCCGATGGCGATCAACATAATAACTTCGGACTTTTTAGAGGATAGTCATATTGGCGAGTTCACGCACGCCATGGACTACAATGCCTCGATAACTCAGACCGGTCGAAACGACAACGGTAATTCGGTTGCGTCAACTTTCGCAATTCGAGGTTACAGGAACAGCACCATGCTGGTGGACGGGGTGCTCGGAGGAATGGTCTTGCCGATGCAGATGATTGACCGTATTGAAGTGGTTAAAGGTCCGAACACATTGTACGGCCAAGCGGAACCAAGCGGTCTTATTAATGTAATTACCAAAACTCCCCGTGCTGAGCAGGGCGGCACGATCAGGGCAATCACGGGAACCAACGAATGGTACCAATTAAAGTTGGATTACACGGTCCGGGCGATGGATGATAGACTTGGTCTGCGTATAATGACCGATAATAAGGAAACTAATGGTTGGAGATGGCTTGATAATCGAGCATATCAGTTTAAGGGAATGTCAGGGTCATATAAACTTGCTGAGGCGACTGATGTTGACTTTTTGCTAGCTGAAAACCATGCGACGGGGTTCCCGACTCAGCGAGCCACCTGGTCATTCGAACGAATTCCGACCGACCTAAATGGTGACGGAGACACCGATGATACTGTAGGAGGCGTGAAGGAATCGACAGCACGATTTAACAACACCTTTCTACCACCAGAATACGTTTCATCGGGGCCTGGAAACACACTCGACCAGCAATATTACTGGATGTCGATGGGCATTCGGCATAGCTTCAGCGATAATCACAATTTTCAGTACAAGTACAATTTTAATGAGCGTGACCACCTAATGTCCGCCAGAGAGTTTAACACTTTTAATCCGGATGGGAGTAATCCAGTAAATAACTATTCAAACGAATTTATATCCCGTGATGAAGTACATACCCTAAATGATATAATCGAATTCAGTACGGGAGAAGTGAAACATCAACTACTCCTTGGTGTACGTAAATCCGAGAGCATTAACAATATGGGTCGCGGAAATTATCGTTTGAGAGGAAGAAATGCTACAGAAAATGCTGCGATGCGCGTGATCGAGGCCAGAACAGGAAAGGTCTTTCGAGATGTGCTATACAGGGAAGATATCTTAAACGGAACTCCGATTTGGACAGACGATGTGCCTACTTTAGAAGAGATATTCGCTTACGGACAGCGAAGCAATCAGGCTGGACGAAGCTTCCAAGACATCACGACCATGTACGCGACGGACAATATCTATTTTAACAACGGTCAGTCCAATGTTATAGTAGGAATCAGAAACATCGATTTGGATCAGAGGAACGAGGCCCTTGGCGGTGCCATAACTAGTGAGCTCTCAGGCAACGACACGAATTTCCAAATTGGTGGCGTGCATCGCATAAACCCAAATCTGAGTTTATTTGCTAGCTGGGCTGATGCGTTCCGCCCTCAAAATAGAACTGACCCAAATACAGGCGAATTGGTCGGACCGCAAACTAGCGAAGCAATCGAAGTGGGAGTCAAATTTGCTGACATGTTCGATGGAAAACTAACAGGATCCGTTGCTGCGTTTAGAATTGAACAGAACAACGTTTTCCGTAGCGACCACAACCCTGTTACCTTTGTGAATGATCAAGCGATCACTGATGATTTGAGCGAGGGGTTAGAGTTCGAATTATTCTTCAATCCAGTTCCCCAGTGGAATATCGTGGCTGCCTACAGTTACATCGATGCGAAGGTTGTCGGTGACGTGGCTACGGGTTTACCTTTGGAAGGTGCGACCCCCCACCGATTTACACTGTTCAATACGTACACCGTCCAAGAAGGACTCTTCGCTGGAGTCCGATTTGGAGGAGGATTGGTCTATGCTGATGGCCCAATTCCGCAGTTTGGCAATACTGCCAACAGGCTGGTCGTAGAGGATGGATACACGGTTTTTGATTTATTCGCTCGCGTCCCTGTTACATTTGGAGAACGTAGCTGGAACCTTGGAATCAATATCGACAATGCGACAAACGAATTTTTTGTTCGGTCTCGTGCGGCAACTAATGAAGCCCGTCAGATCCTGTTCTCGCTTTCCACAGATTTGTAGTCACAGGTTTGTTTGAATTATAGTTCAATCAAGGTCCTCCTCCATTGGATTAATGGAGGAGGCTTTTTGTATCATGATTACCGTTAATTGGATCTGAAGACCTTCGAGGAGATGGGTATCTCGAAGTAACATAGGAGCAAATGTTCTCCGGAGTGCCTGCACTTGTGCAGAGCCGTGCAAGTTGTGCTTGGACTTTCATCAGGGCAAACCGCGGCATTTTTCTTTGGTCTTGGTCATTTTTAATGAAAGGAGCCGCTATTCAACGTTTCAGCTATAGCCCTTATGTCGCTGTGTAAAAACGCTGCAACATGAAGATAATGAGAATAGAGGTCTTGAACTCTCTATTTCGTAGTGAAAGTATGTCTTTATGAGATTCGTCTTACCTCTGATATTCTTGTCGTTAATGCTATCATCTTGTATCCGTAAATACGATACAAAAAATTATAAGCCGGCTCAAGAAAAGCCAAACATCCTCTTTATCCTCGTAGATGATCTGGGGAAAGAATGGGTGAGCACTTATGGTGCAGAAGATATTGAGACCCCGAATGTCGATCGTCTCGCAGCCACGGGTATGAAGTTCGAGAACGCGTATGTAATGCCCCAGTGCACTCCTACGCGGTTGAGCTTCATGACTGGTCAGTACCCTTACCGACACGGATGGGTGAACCACTGGGATGTACCTAGATGGGGTGGAGGATGTAGCTACGACTGGAATCGTAATCCGAGCTTGGCTCGGGTCGTGAAAGACGCGGGCTACGCGACAGCCGTAGCGGGCAAGTGGCAGGTGAACGACTTTCGTGTGCAGCCGGAGGCTATGGTGGATATCGGTTTTGACGAGTATTGCATGTGGACGGGAGGCGAAGGAGGCAATCCTCCCAGTGACATTCGTTATTGGGATCCGTATATTCATACCAAGCAAGGAAGCCGGACCTATGATGGGGAATATGGTCCAGACGTCTTCACCGACTTTCTTTTAGCATTCATCGAGGACAATAAGGAAGGTCCTTTCTTCGCGTACTTTCCTATGGTGTTGACGCACACACCATTTGTGACAACTCCCGATGAGCTCGAGGTTTCGACAGATTTAGAGAAGCACAAGGCCATGGTGCGATACACCGACAAAATACTCGGCCGATTTATGAGCAAGCTTGAGGAGCTCGGAATCCGGGACAATACAATGATCGTATGGGCCTCAGATAACGGAACGGTGAGTACCATTACAGGGACGCAGAATGGGAGAAAAGTTCCTGGTGAGAAATCGAATCCTGTCGAGCCGGGACTTTGCGTACCTTACATTGTGAGTGCTCCTGGCTTAGTTCCTGAGGGCGTTACAACGGACGGTCTGACCGATGTTACGGACATGCTTCCCACCTTTGCCGAACTAGCGGGCGGAACTTTGCAGCCAGGATACGAATACGACGGAGTCTCCATCGCGGACCATTTGCTGGGTAAAGCGGATGATACACCGCGAAAATGGGTTTTGGGAATGGGGGGAAAGAACGAGGCGAGACTAACCGACAAGGGTGTCGAGAATCGATTCGTATTTAGAGATCGAGTTCTACGCGAAAAACGGTTCAAGCTTTATGTATCAACGGAACGAAGAGCGGAAAAGCTGGTAGACGTACTCGCCGATCCAGAAGAAAAGATAAACCTGATCAACAGTACAGATCAGGAAGCTCAAGCGGCACTGGCTCGCTTAACTCCACTGATTGACACCTTTCCAGAAAAGGACAATGACCCGATTTACGACCCGCTTCCGCCCCGGCCCTGGGATGTACCCGTCACGGCAAAGAGTCAGGTTTGGAAGGAATAGGTTCCTGAGGTTTAGGGTGTGAGTGTTAGGGCTGAAATTTATTTTCAGTCAAATGCACTGAATTTCCTTTTTGCTCTTGAGATGAGCAGAGTGCAACTGCTAGGAAGCGCCAAGATAACAGGGTCTCGACGAGATACTTATGCCTCAGTTCTAGCATGCTGTGTCGAAAGACAGCTTGCTGGCTTAGACAAGATGCCTAAGTTACTCTAGGGGCCATTGCTGGCGGAGGCGGGATTGGGTGTAGAGCAGCTGATTATTATGCTTTGGGGATTCTGCTACGTTCACATTTTCTTGGGGATCGCTTCGGTGGTCGTAGAGTTCTTGGGCTACGATTTTTCCGGTTTTGGCACTCCGCCATTCGGTGTACCGGAGGTTTAGCATTCGGACGGAGTAGCCCTTGTAGCCTGATCGATAAAATTGGCTGAAGGCTGCCGTATCTTTATGATCCCAGGCCTTGGGATTTACTATTAGCGGAGCCAAGGATTTACCTTCGATACTCTGTGGTAGGTCGAATCCAGCCAAGTCAACAAGGGTTGGATACATGTCAATAAGTTCGACTCGAGCGTGGGTAAGTTGACCATGGTTATCTTTTCGCGGATCGACTATGATGAAGGGAATTCGAGTGGAGGTCTCAAAGTTTGTGTGTTTGCACCACATGCCGTGATGACCAAGCTGGTATCCGTGATCAGACCAGAGGGCAATGATGGTGTTGTCCGCTTCACCGGTTTCTTCAAGTGCCGCAATCAGTTCTCCAATGAGAGAATCGATATAGCTGACACAGGCGAAGTAGGCATGGCGCGTTTGACGGGCGAGGGGTTCTGGAAGAGGCCCTTCTGCTGGCATGCCACCGAAGCTGCGTACATAGTTCCAGGGGGAAAGGGCGAACTCGGGAGCGTCCCGTGGTGGATAAGGATTCGATGCCAGCGGCAGAGTCTCTGGATTGTAGAGATCCCAATATTTCTTTGGGGCGTTGAACGGTGTATGTGGCTTGTGGTATCCGACAAAGAGAAGAAACGGGATCTCGGATTTGGCGGCTGATTTTAGCTTCGCGATCGCAGCTAGGTTTGTCTCCCCATCACGATATGCCTCATCGCTGACATCGGGCGCTTCAAATAATGGTATGAGTTTATTGGATTCATGGATACCATCTATCCCTGCCCTTTTGTCTTTGTACTCGGGGGAGGCGTATTGCTTCCCGAGAATATAGTGCTGGGGTTCACTCCAGGACTTTGGATCCCGGTGTGTATTGTGGAGGACCTTGCCGAAACCAAAGGTTTGATATCCCCTGTTTTTGAAAAACTCGGGGAGTGACTCTGCATCGGGCCGCTTGTCACGGAATTGGGTTTTGTTGTTGTAGGCCTTTGTCGAATCGGGACGAAGACTGGTGAACATGCTAGAACGGGAAGGCCCGCAGACTGCGTACTGGGCGTAGGCACAATTGAAGAGCGTTCCTTGGGTAGCGAGTTTGTCGATGTTGGGCGAATGAATGTGCGTTGCCCCGTAGCAGTTTAGTTCGGGACGCAGATCGTCGATACCAATTATCAATAAATTCGGTAAATTTGCGAAGGCTGTGTTGATACAGATAGACGTTAGAAAGATCAGCCTAGCTTGAAGTAAGAAAGAAGATGGTAGAGTAATTGCGCGGATGATCATAGATAAACCTATTTGGCTGCAGACGGTATGTAGCAAGATTGGTATAAGTAGTAGAAGTGGCAACTTTAAGATCGTTTGGTTCGTTACCAATTGGATTGCTTTGGCTAGGCTAGAAGCCATTTGTGTCAGTATTCTGAAGTGGATATTTTATTATGAAGACAGTATTGATCACAGGAGCCAATCGAGGGTTAGGATTGGAGTTTGCCAAGCAGTATCAATTGGATGAATGGAAGGTGATTGCCTGTTGTCGGAATCCAGATGATGTGCCGGAACTGTTAGAATCGGGTGTTTCTGTCTACCAATTGGATCTTCTCGACTTCGAAGCGATTTATCGGTTTGCGGAGACGCTCGAGGGGAAGCCGATTGACTTGTTGATCAACAACGCGGGCATACACGACCGTACCAAAGAAGAGGGATCCTTGGGTATCGAAACGGAATATTGGATTGACGGGTTTAAGGTTAACGCGATGGCACCGGTTTTATTGACTCTTGCACTATTGGATAATCTTTCTGCTTCAGAAAATCCTGTTGCGGCGACGATTGGCAGTCAGGCAGGTTGTCCCACACTCTACGATTCGGGTGGGATTTATCTTTACCGCACTAGCAAGGCGGCAGCCCATGCTGCCGCAGTTATACTGTCGAATGACTTGAAAACCTTTGGGATCCCCTACGTTTGTCTCCGCCCGGGCCATACGAAAACGGATATGGGTGGGAGTGATGCACCTCATGAAATCGATGAATCTGTGAGGATGATGCGGCAGGTGTTAGCAAAAGTGGATGTATCGCAAACCGGTCGTTTTATAGATCGTACGGGAGAGCTCATCCCATGGAATATGGAGAAAGATTTGAATATTTAGAGAACTTTGAAGGTAGAGAGCGATCTCCGAGCACCCACCTGATAAATAAATCAATGGGGGCTCAGAGATCGCCCGCTACCAAATTCACCACAGCAGCAATCGACACCCAGGGGTCTACTAAAATATTGTATGGCAGAGAAAATTAAAGTAGGCACCGTTGAATTGGTTCAAATGATCTCCCCTGTGGCATGTTGGTAGCTGCGAGAGGAAGAGCTCGCAATCAGGGTTGGAGCGACAAGGATACCCCGACCATCAACAAAGTTTCTGAAAAGATTGGAATTATTAATTTTACGTTTGGCAATGAGTTTTGTAACATTGATCTTACGGTCGAAATCCAATCTCCAAAGCAGGAGTAGGTTGCCGGTTTGTTTCCTGGTGCGGCATCGCGAAGAAGGATGCGAGAGTATGATGCCGTTTTGAAAATAGTGATACGTACAAGAAGAGGTAAAATTTGAAGTGATTACGATTTGTGTTGGTACAGCGAGAGCGGGCTGCTCTCGCCCTACTTAACTGCTACGCTATCAATTCGGGTATAATCTGTCCTCCGAATTGGGACATTTGCTTGAAGCGGCCGGCGTGGAAGTAGGTAAGCTTGTTGTCGTCGAGCCCCAAAAGACTAAGTATAGTGACGTGGACGTCTCGAATGTTGTGCACGACGTCCACGGCTTCCGCCCCTAATTCGTCAGTGGCTCCGACGGTATGGCCCGCGTTCACGCCTCCACCGGCGAACCACATGGTCATCGCGTTGGAATTGTGGTCGCGTCCGTAGGCGGCACCCCCATCGCGAATACCATTATCTGGACTGCGCCCAAACTCACCACACCAGACGATTAATGTTTGGTCTAGTAATCCGCGCTGTTTTAGATCCTTGATCAAGCCCGTAATAGGCTTATCAATATTTCGAATACGTTGTCCGTGAGCCCGCTCCAAGAAATCGTGGGAATCCCAACCTCCGGAGTAGGCTTGTATAAAGCGGACGCCTTTTTCCACAAGTCGACGGGCGAGGAGTAGCTTTCGGCCGAAAACCTCCGTTTCATCGTCACCGATTCCATAAAGCTCTTTGGTTTTATCGTCTTCTTGGTCAATATCTAGAATTTCAGGTACCTGCATTTGCATCCGGAAGGCGAGTTCGTAGTTTTCGATTCGTGCTTGCAGGTCGTCCTGCCAGGGATGATCCTCCAGGTGATCGTGGTTGAAACGACTAAGGAGATTTAGATTTTCACGCTGATGCTCAGGAGAGATTCCAGCAGTTGGTTTTAAGTCGAGGATGGGAGATCCCTTAGGGCGTAAGGGGGTTCCCTGGTAGTGTGCTGGTAGATAGCCGTTACCCCAATTGGGTGATCCACCTTGTGGATACGATAATTCAGGAAGAACAATGAATCCCGGTAGATCCTGGTTCTCGGACCCGAGGCCATAGGTCACCCAAGATCCCATAGCTGGATCACCTCCGAAGCGATTCCCGGTATTTACCTGAAACATCGCGGTGGGATGGTTGACGGAATCGACCTGGCAACCGCGATAAAAGCAGATGTCGTCCGCTACTCCAGCCAGATGTTGCCAGGGCTCAGTCATCCAAGCACCGGATTGACCAACTTGACGCGAAGCCCATGGGCTTTGCACGTAGTAGCGGGTACCGCTTTCCATGGCGGATTTGGCTTCTCCTCTGCGATTGAACTTTTGCAAATGGAGGTCGTCAAGAGCCGGCTTGGGATCGAAGGTATCGATATGGCTCGGACCACCTTCCATCATGAGGAAAATGCAGTTTTTGGCTTTGGGGGGAAGGTGCGGTCTTTTGAATGTAAGTGCTCCTGCTGATGGGGAGTCGGCCATAGCATTGAGTCCAGTGAGAGCGATACTTCCGAGACTCGCTCCCATACTGTAGAGAAAGCTTCGACGATTAAGGGAGCGGGCGGCAGCCTGGTTAGCGGCGATCTCCTTGCGTAGTTTTTGGCTCATAGCGAAAGCGAATTTTAATGTCGTAGCGGGTTTATCCCGCGGTGATATAACTGATGGATTACGGCGTAGAGTCGCTCCTAATCATTTTAGTAAACATAAAGAAATTCGTTACTGTTGAACACGACTAGGCAAAGATCGGACAGGGCTCGAGTTTTAGCATCAACGTCAGCTAGTGAAGGGTCAGCGACGTAGTGCTCGAAGCCAAACAAGACTTCCTTAAAGCTAAAGGTTGCACCTGTCATTTCCTCAACCGCGGAGCGCTTCACTTCTCTGGGGAGTTTTCTCGGAGGGAAGGTCAGGCCCTGGTGACGATCCTCCATTTTTTTCCAGTGCTCGAGGGAAAGCAAAAGCTCCTCTTTGTCAGGTTTACGCCCGTAGGCACGTTGAAAGAGGGTTTCGACTGCTTTTTCGCGTGTTTTGTTATTTTCCAAAAGGTCTATCGCAGTAGCGATGGAACGATTGAGGGAGTCTTCGCCATTAAAGAGGCTGAAAACCTGGGGTGTCACGGTGGAGGCATGGCGAAACTCGCAGGACTCGTCAGGACTGGGTTGATTGAAGACTTCCATGAATGGGTTGCGCAATCCACGGATTTTTTTGGCGTAGACAGAGCGGCGATTGCGCAGCTCAGGAGTTCGGGAAGGCTCATAGGATGCGGCGTAGGAGCCCATCACTTGGCGGGGTTGGAGGGCCACATCCATATTGATTTCAGGGCGGGCGGGCAGTCCGCCAATGGTCGAGCTCAGTTCGCCTGACACAAAAAGCATGGTGTCTCGTAGTTCTTCCGCACTCAATCTCCGATGAGTGAATATAGCGTAGGATTCACCCAGGGGATCCTTTTCGATGACGAGTTCCCTGTTCTTGTGTTCTGTGGAACGACGGTAAGCCTCGGAAGACAGGATGAGTCGGTGGAGGTCCTTTATTGACCAACCATTTTCGATAAAACTGGTAGCTAGAAAATCGAGCAAATCAGGATGCGTCGGCTTACCGGCCATCGCTCCAAAATTGTTGGGATTTCCTGCGATTCCTCGAGAAAAATGGTAGCTCCAGATCCGGTTAACGATAGAACGCGGGACAAGAACATTGTCTGGACTGGCCAGCCATTTCGCGAAGGCCAGACGACGACCCTCTGGTGACTTAGGAATCGTATTCCAAGGGTTGGCCTCAATGGTATCGTTCGATCCAGGTAAAGCACTGAAAACGCCTGGGGTTACTTCTTCTCCGCGTCTGAAAGGATCTCCTCCGATCAGAATATGTGAACTCTCGTAAGTTCCACTTTCGCTGGGGTTCGTTGGTATGGACAGAATAGACCCTGAACTTTGGGGTTTCTCTGGCAAAGGCCCTGTGTAGACTGACATGGCGTAAGGCTCGAATTTCTTCATCTCGAACTCAGTTCGGGCGACATTTTTCTGTCCCACTTTGAAGATGCCGATTTCCTCATCGGTCAAACCCAGATTACGAGGCGGCAGTTTTTCCTCTGGAATCCCTTGTTTTATGAGCTCTCTGCGCGTCCCTGCAGGGACGCCATTGTCGATGCACCATCGCTCGCGGGCCGCCTTCTGTTTTTGATTGAGCGTATCCCGCATTCCAGCGAAGTACTCCCTGCGCTTCTCCATGACTTCGATTTCATCCGTATCAATCAGATGTTCGTTTTCTTGGAAGGGGACTTCGCGATCGGCAAAATGAGTGGTGCTGAAGACCGCCTGGATGCGGTAGTAGTCTTTGGTGGGTATGGGATCAAATTTGTGGTCGTGGCAGCTGGCGCATTGCAGTGGATGGGAAAGAAAGGCCTGTCCCACAATATCGGTTACATCGTCTAGAAACTTTTGCCGCGTAATCCGAGCCACGGACATGCCAGTGTGCTCCCAGGAACCCATACGGAGGAAACCTGTCGCGAGAATCATTTCGGGGTTTTCTGGGTCCCATTCGTCGCCAGCGATTTGCTCGATGATAAACTGGTCGTAGGGCTTGTCCTGATTGAACGAGCGGATGACGTAGTCACGATAGCGCCAGGCGTTCGGACGCTCATAGTCATTGGAAAACCCGGAAGAGTCCGCATAGCGGACCACATCCAGCCAGTGTCGGCCCCATTGCTCACCATATCTGGGATCGGCGAGCAATCTCTCGATCACATCCTTGAAAGCTTCAAGGTCCGGCCGCTTGTCCTTGATGAAGGCTTCAGACTCCTCGGGGGTGGGCGGAAGGCCGATGAGGTCGAATGTAGCCCTGCGAATCAGGGTGCGGCGATTGGCCGGGGGGGCTGCGGGTATGCCTGATAGTTCAAGCTTATAGTCGATAAAGGCGTCGATTGGGTGGTACGCACCGCTTTTAGTTTTGGGTATGGCCGGGTTGGTGATTGGCTGGTAGGCCCATAGGTCTTGCTCCTTGTATCGCCTATTGGCCCAGTCTTCGCTAAGGGCGCCGCTTGTTTGTACAATAACCCCTTCCGCATATTCATCGCGAATAGCGGCGACACGGTCATCATCCAGCCAGGGAGCACCTTTCTTTATCCAATCCCGAATGGACCAAATTTGATCCTCAGTAAGACGGTCACTCTCCTTTGGAGGCATCTCGTAGTCTGGGTCCTCCCAGCGGACAGCCTCCATTATGAAACTAAATTCAGAATTACCGGGAATGAGGACATCGTCGAAGGACTCTCCCCCTTTGAGAAGCCCCTCGCGGGTCGTCATATCGAGTCCGCCCTCGATTTCCTCGGGATCATCTCCGTGGCACGAAAAGCACTTGGTAGCCAGGATTGGTTTAACGTCTAGGGCGAAAAGCATTTCTCCCTCGCTAACATCTTCCGTCAATTCCGCTTGAAGTTTTCCGAGACCAATTCCCATGAAAAGGGCTGCTGTCAACGACAGGCGATAACAGAAAGTCATAGACTGAATTAACTTATCGATAATGAAAGGACTAACAATCAGTGGGTATATGGTTACAACGGTAAAGTCTAGCATGGATTCTCTTTTTGAGCTATCAGGATCGATGTGTTAGCTTTAAGATTTTACGCACGGAATGATTTTTCTGAATAATTTCTTTGAAGGGTAACAAACATTCAGATCGAAATGGTGAATTTTCGTTTGCGATCGAAGAGAGTCCCTCGGCCTTTCGGACTAGGGTATCGAAATAAGGGAATGTAGGCACTTGAGTTATCACCTTGGATCGAGACCTCCGAGGCTCCTTAAGAATTGCGGTCATAAGCACTATGGTATTACTGAGGGGGTTTATTTGTAGATCGCCTCGTCAAAGTCCCCCAACATGTCGGTAGCTGAGGCGACAATTCAGTTTCGGTTAGCGGGACTCTCCAGCGTGTTAATAGGTGTTAAAGAGCGATATCAATACATTAGAAAAACGAGAGTTGATGAATTTTGGCATTTAGATAAGTCATCAGATTGGTGTGTATTCGTTCTAAAGGGCTATTCATTCCTTAAGTTATGAGATCATTTCAAAATTCTTTTCCAACCCTGCTGTATAGTCTTTGTGTTCTTGGGTGCCATTCTATCGCAGCCGACTTCAAAGCTTACTTGCCAAGCCGAACTAGCAACCAACTTTGGATCGTCCAGGCGACAGAAAAAGGCGACCAGCTAACCCTATCCATTGACGAAAGGGTAGATCTTGGCTTCAGAGCTGTCACGATCGTCGCCCACCCGGAAAGATCGTTGCTCTACGTTTCTTCCAATGTCGGTGAGGAAGGAAACTCCCCTGGGGCAGCCATTACTCTCGAAGCCGACGGTAGCTACAAGGAGCACCGATCCCTAAGGCTGGAACATGGTTACGCATACCTATCGCTAGATCATGATCAAAGATTTCTACTCGGGGCTAACTATCGTGAGGGTCACATTGATATCTACCCCCTCGACAAATATGGCATACCCGGCTCGCGCGTCGCCTTCCTCGACGAAGGTCGAACCGCTGCTCACGCGATACTCCCGTCGCCTGACAATCGATTCGTTTACATACCTTATGTAAAAGAGTCCAACGCCATCCTTCAGTACGCCTTTGATAACACCTCTGGCGCTCTCACGCCACTCGATCCCAACAACGTCAACCCCCCAGAAGGTACCGGACCTCGCCACATCGCTTACCATCCAACACTTCCCTTCGTCTACTTTAGTAATGAACAAGGCCTCGGTGCTTCCGTTTACCAAAGAGATCTTGCCAGTGGCCAGCTGACCCTTTACCAAGTCGTCGAAGTTGTATCTGAAAATCAACGTCATGGAAGTAGTGCCTCCGCTTCAGACTGCCTCCTCAGCCTTGATGGCAAATTCCTGTTCACCGGCCAACGCAGTAGCAACGAAACTGGCCTTCCCAATGGAATCAACCGTTACCGTGTAGCCAACGATGCTTCCCTAGAGCATCTCGGCCTTACGCCCACCAGTGAAATACCATGGGGTCTCGCTTTCTCCCCTGACGGAAACGTTCTTCTTGTAACAGCACACGGGAGAGGTATCCTCCACGCCTTCCGCCTCACAAAGCAAGGGGAGCTCATACCAATGGCGACTCTCCCAATTGATGAGCGTATATCGGATCTCGTCACTCGTTAGGATGTTTGAGCAACGCGGTTGCCTCTGGTTGACGCATTGCGGGGTTGATATCTGGCCGCAAACCGCTAATAACTAGGTTTCTCTCATGCTTTTCCGAATATGAACCATTTCCGCCGTGATTTATTTGCTCTAGTCGCCTCCGTTGCTTTGGTGGTGAGCTCAACGGCTGAGAATCGTCCTAACGTACTCATCATCTTGGTGGACGATCTCGGCTTTTCGGATCTGGGATTCCAGGGAGGGGAGATTGAAACGCCCCACATCGACCGATTGGCCAATGACGGATTGAAGTTTACCCGGTTCTACAATTGCGCCCGATGCGGCCCAACAAGGGCCAGTATCATGACAGGATTGTACAGCCATCAAGTAGGTGTCTACGAACTGGAACAGGTTGATCCGAGCAACAACATTTTCCTTTCCGAACTGCTGGGAGAAAATGGGTACGCGACCTACATGTCGGGAAAATGGCACTTGGGCGACACGCCAGAGCGGCTGCCACCAGCACGCGGATTTCAGCACTCGTATGCCTACCAGGGTTGCTGTGGCGACTACTGGCAGCCACCGCTGTACGTTTTGGAATCACCAGAAGTAGAACCTGTTCGCTATGGAAAACGGGAGTTTCATGCGACCGATGCGACCACTGACTATGCGGTCAAGTTTTTGCAGTACCATGAGGAGAACGAAGAGCACACTCCGTTTTTTCTTTATCTGGCCTATCAGGCCCCTCACTCACCGCTTCAAGCACCCAAACATCTAATCGACAAGTATGTCTCGCGGTATGAGAAAGGTTGGGACGAGATTCGCGAAGATCGTTGGAAAGCCATGAAAGTGAAGGGTTGGTTCGAACAATACGATTCGGTGCCTTCGTTTTCCGATTCGCCTCCTTGGCATGACCTGCATGCGGAGCCCACTCCGATACGGAAATGGAACTCGTTGAACAAAGTAGAAAAAGCGGACCAAGCACGGCGTATGGCAACTTATGCGGCGATGGTAGATCAAGTTGATCAGGGCATAGGCAAGGTCCTTGCCCAGCTCGAAGAAATGGGCGAGTTATGCAATACGCTGATACTGTTTCTCTCCGATAATGGAGCGAATTACGAAGGCGGGCCCAATGGAAATGATGGCCCTTTGAAAGGAAAAAAGCTCGCTAACATGGGACAACGGGGAACGAGGCACCATGTGGGATCACATTGGGCCGCACTAAGTAATACTCCGCTACGCTTGTATAAGCATTTCAATCACGAAGGGGGAATTCTTACGCCGTTTATTGCCCATTGGCCCAATGGGATTAAGCGATCCGGACAGGAAGAGACACAACGCGGCCATGTTATCGACTTCATGTCGACTATAGTGGAATTGGCGGATATTGAGTATCCTGAAACTTATGCAGGGAATCGAATCAAGCCGATGGAGGGCACCAGCCTCGTTCCCGCGTTTCTGGGTGAGAAAATCGAAGATCGTGCCCTTTACTTCGAGCACGAGGCAAATCGAGCGCTTTTCAAAGGTAAATACAAACTCGTGTCGAAGAACTTCACCTCAACGGACGGGCAGACGCATCACGACTGGGAATTGTACGATATTGAAAAGGACCCTCTAGAGCAGGATGACATCGCTTCTGATCATTACTACGATCTTGTCATTCCTCTGTCTCGGGAATGGCACCAGTGGGCAATACGGACGGATGCTATAATGGGCTACGAAAAGTGGATGCTTAAATTGCAGTACTACTGGCAGACTGGATTGAGGACTTATCTTGACGACGCGTTTTGATTAGTAGTAAGGACTGTCTAGGTCCTCAAAGGGATGGGTATCCCGTTTTACCCAGCTGAAACAGGTGGCTAATAGTGACTCTATTCTTGGACTCTCTGCCTCGTCGTGCTGTTGTTCGCTGGGGGAGGGCTACCCATTTTGAAGCTAGCTGCTTTAACTTAAATGAGCACCAGTTCCAGACTCTCTATAACGATGGATTTCCCAATCGGCTCTCTTCTGTGCAACAAGGTTACGATAGTGATAGGGTAAAGATCTATCGTCCGCCTTAGCACTGAGGATAGGATTTTGAACGGCCGAATATATGTTTCAATAGGAGGAGCTCTGGGAGATGCTCAACCGCTTGCCCCGTGTCAAATCACGCAAGTGTAAGAAAGTTAGAATGTATTCCTAGTTGGACTAGTGATCAACCCTAGATTCAGAGTTGTGCTTTCGTAATTGAGTTCTAACTTTCTCGATTATGTCGAAGTCGGAAAATCTAAGCCAATTTTTCAATGTAGATAGCAAGACTGTTATTCTACCGATCGATCACGGAAGCGTGATACCTATTGACGGCATACTGTGCAAGCCGATGGAGTTAATTGAGCAAGTTGACAGATACGTAGATGGATATGTCGTCAACTACGGAGTCGCAGAGGCCTGCAGAGATGCGCTTTCCAGTAGTGGGGTCTGTCTCCGGACGGATGGTTACAAGCCATCGTATCCAGGAAATGAGGATGATGGATCATATCGGCTCTATACGGGGAAGGATGCTGATGCTTTAGGAGCCCATGCGATGATGAACATGCTTTATTTGCATCACCGACGTGAGTCTGATAATTTCCGTGAATGTGCGGCGGTCATTAGTGAAGGTCGCGATTACGGTATCCCGGTGATCCTGGAGGCGCTGCCATTTAACATTGGGCGACCAGAAGAATATACAGTAGAGAATATCAGATTTGCGGTGAGGCTTGCGGCGGAGCTAGGAGCGGATGTTGTGAAAACAGCGTATCCCACGAATGGGACTGTGGACGATTTTAAGTCTATTATCGAGGCCGCCCTCGTTCCTGTGGTAGTCCTGGGTGGAGCCGCAATGGGGGATGACACTGCCCTGCTAACGATGGTTAAAAAAGCGATGGATGCGGGTGCGAGTGGAATTGCGGTAGGTAGGAATGTGTGGCAGCACGCGAAGCCCGCCGCTGTAGCAGCCGCACTGCAAGCGATTGTGCATGACGGGTCTAGCGTAGGCACATCGTTAAACTTGCTTTAGAAATTGGAATTGCCCAAATTTATTGGATCAGAATCATCCCAAGAAATGAGCGATAGGGGCTAGTCTTTTATAGCTTCACATTTGCAGACTACTTCCATAAATTAGTTTTCCAAACGTTAATTTCGGCTGCTATAAAAACAGGTTATTTTCCCTGTTTTTGTGGTTCGCAATCACTGATGGATTCGAGTGCAGGTCGGCTTAATGATAGGATAGCGATGATATTGAGCCAGGCCATCGGGCCGACGCCGGTGTCTCTTAGAGCCCATGCTAGTTAAGCACTGTGCAAGGTTCCAAAGAAAATGACGGTCAGAAATAGATACGAACAACGCTGACGATTGGACGATTTTCCATCAGCAGGAGATTGCGGGATAGCAGAAGGTTGGGATCCACGTCGTCGTTACGGCTTGGCTTCGAGCTCCGTTGCTAAAAGTTCTGGTTAACGGAGATACGTAAATCTATGAGTTTTAACGTAGCTACGGGGCAAGGCCTTGTAGTAACCAGCTACTAGACGACTATACAGTCTCTGGATCCGGATGTATCCAAGGTGAGCGATAAGGTCGAGCTAGTAGGGTGTTTGCCTCTTGGTCTCCGCGAACCGTGTGGCTAACCGGGTCCCATTCTAGATTGCGACCCAATTGCATGGCCAGGTTTGCGAGGATGCAGGATGTGCTAGAGATATGTCCTTGCTCAATGTCCGCCACCGGTTTATCTCGAGTCTCAATACATGAGAGAAAATCTTTCATGTGGCCTCGGATGGCAGGGGCAACATGCTTTTCAAGCCCCTTTTCCACTTTGTCTTCTGGGTATTGTTCAAGCTCGAAGGCGACGTCCTTATGGATAGTTCTTTGATTCTTGTCCCTTGGAATGAAGTCATACTTATGAACACTGGCCTTGAGTGTGCCTTTTTCTCCGTAGAAGATTGCTGCCCATGGATATTCTGGGTCGGGAGCGGTTCCCCATGATCTATGATTCCAAACCATTTGCATATCCCCATAGTCGAAGGTGGCGGTCTGGGTGTCCGGTATGTTGGCCTTGCTGTCTTTATCCACAAATATGCCGCCATTTGAGCTGATTTTCGTTGGCCAACCGCGATTCATCATCCAGCGTGCTGTATCTAACATGTGAACACACATGTCGCCAACGATTCCGTTACCATATTCCGTGAACGCTCTCCATTTACGAGGATGGACAAAGCTGTTGTAAGGGCGCATGGGTGCAGGACCTGTCCACATCTCATAGTCTAGGTGACTGGGGGGATTGGTGTCGGGCGGGTTTCCCTTGGCCCGCATATGGTAGTAGCAGCAAAGCTCAACATGGGCAATCTTTCCCAGCTTTCCTTCCTGTATGAGATCACGGGCCTCGACCAAGTGCGGAGTGCTGCGGCGTTGGGTGCCGACTTGGACCACGCGTCCGTATTTTCGAGCGGCGGCAAGCATAGCCTGGCTTTCTACCACATCCACACCGGTTGGTTTTTGAACATAAACATCGGCACCTGCTTTAACAGCGTCAATCATGGGCAACGCATGCCAGTGGTCTGGAGTGTCGATGAGGACAATGTCCAAGTCCTTTTCCTTTAGCATCTCTCGGTAGTCGCCGTAAGTTCGCGGCCTTTTCTTTGAGAGTTGGCGTGACGCAACGATATCGGCTGCCTCCGATAGCATTTGGCTGTCGACATCACAGAGCGATACTACCTCGATCGGAGCAACCTGAATCAGCCGAAGAAGATCACATTTCCCGTACCATCCCGTGCCGATCAGGCCAACGCGCTTGGTGTCGATGCCTGCGGCATTCGCAAACTTTGGTAGGTTAAGACCGGAGAGGGCGAACCCAGCGGCACTAGATTTGATAAAAAGACGACGATTCATAAGACCATTTTTAATAGCTTTCCGGGATAGATTAACAACGGTTTTATTGTCAGTTCTCTCAAGTAGGGGCAAGCCGAAATCATTATACGCCACTCGTCCTTTTCGCTTCTTGATTACCTGAAAAAGTGTTGAGGTAAGAATCTTTAGGAGTCTTGCTCTTGTTTTATGGATGAAACGGAAAAACGCACTAAAGCATGGGTGGGAGACGCGGTACTTGCTTTGTTTGCTCGCGAGTGGATTCTGGATCAGAATGTAATTGAGCGGAGTAACCGGATTGAGGTTTTCACTGCTTTGACGTCCAATCAGTTTCTCGCATGCATTGGAGAGCCGACGTTAGTTGAGGCTAGAATAGGGAAAGTGTACAGGGCAGAAGGATTGCAAGCGGCTTTTGACTATATTCAACGAGAAGTCTTGCCTGTATTCGAAAAGCAGCGACGTAACTTGATTAAAAAGACTGGTAGCTATCGAGACCGAAAATAATACCCTTAAAGGCAATTTTACAGATCAGCGGGTTGGAATTCGCGTGAAGGAAAAGTGGTTGATCAAGTTGTCGCGAAAGTTGGGCTGGTTGATCGGCACTGTTTGGAATAGCGCAATGAGACGCTTTTTAAACAAGTCAATGACTGATTGTTTGAAAAACGCTTGCTGCTTGAATTCTGCCAATTCGCAGCGGTAACTAAGCCAATCAGCCTTGAATTGTCTAATCAACGGTTGCTCGATTAATTCCTTCTCAATGGTCATTGACTCACGAGGCTTCAATTTTCCTTCAAGCAAATCGTTCACTCGCAAGAGAAGAATCTTTTGCGAAGTTTTGAGGGGTTCCTGCTCAAATCCCGTAAGAATGCATTTCAATTCAGTCAAAGCGCTCGTGATCTCGTGCTTTTTGATGCGTGTGGCCAAGTGCATCCCTCGATATGACCAATTTTGTAACGTACGAGCGACAAGAAGGAACCTTTGGGTATGGTTCAACTGACCGAGCTTTTCGTCGGGGAATTTGAATGCCGTCGGGAGAAGGGAGCTGCTCTTTTCCAGGAGGATGCCCAGAAAGCGCTCAAAATCTGAAACCCTCCTGATGTAGGGTGCATACTTCCAGCATTCGAGCAAGGTTGACTGGATGATGTTGAGTCGCTCCTGCTCGTCTGAATAACCGATCAAGTAGAAGTATTCGGAGAGAAAGTCCAAGTAGCAGATGGCCGCTTGAGTGAAGGCACAGGCATTTTGGGAACCACCCTTTTTCAGCAAGGTTCGAATGCTCCCACGACTGAGGCCATGATGCGGCAGAAATTGATTGGAGGTGACGCTTTTAATGGAAATCATGTTTCAGAAGGAAGGAAGGCTTCGCTGCGATGCCGTTTTATTCTTCTTCGAAACGTCGGGCTATGGCAGTGCGGCAATCTGACGTTACTCGGAGCCAGATTTCCCGAATATCGAACAAACGGATCTTCGCATGTTTTGAGTATGCGTTGAGCGGAGGGATGTTCTTTTTTTCCAATTCATTCAACTGAAAAAGGAGCCCGTTGATCTGGCTCAACCCGCGTTTCAAGCAGGCGATCGCGAGTGCATAGTCGCCGAGATCCAGTGCGGTTACGGCGAGTAATCCGTAATGCTCTGAACTGGATATCGTTTTTTGAATTTTCAAGGCGGATACAGGTGAGATCTGCTCGGAGCAAAGGGAGATATGTTGGGACCATTTCTCGGTTAACCAGTTATGCAACGCATTGCTCGCGATGTAGAGGGGATGCTTGTGTAATGTGTAAGGCTGATCCGAGATCGCCTCAATCCCACTGTTTGCGGTCTCCTGATCTTGAGGGTCGGCGTTCGTATCCCAACCCATAAAACGGGCCACTTCATCAAGGCGATTTTGGTTTAGGGCTAGCTTGTTGTAGAGTTTCTGGTACCTGCGCACCTGATGGTCCTCATTGGCCAAATAGATCTCCCAGTCATGCTCGCTCCACACGGTTTCCCAACTGTCGTCCCACTCGCTCTCAGGATTGCTTTCGAATTCGAAATCGGCCATAGTCGCTTAACAAGCTTTTAAAAAAAAGTAGATTAGGATCGGAAATTTTCATTTGCAAACGAAATGTCCAAAAATCTGAATGAATGCTCGGGTAGCCATCAATCGTAATTGCGGATACTTAAGGTATTTACGATTGGCAAATTACGTTTTTGTCTAAACATTAATAACTTATGGAGTTCTCAGAGAATATTTTCCATCTATCCGCCCGTTTTTCAGGCCATGTACAGGGTGTGGGTTTTCGTTATGCTGTGAAGCAGCTGGCCAAGGGATTCGACGTTACGGGTCATGTCAGAAACCTTACGGACGGGCGAGTGGAGCTCGAAGCAGAGGGGAGCGAAGAAGAGTGTCAACGGTTTCTAAGCGAGATTGTAAGTGAGCTTGATACCTACATTCAAAGAACCGAGTGCAGAACAGGGAGACGAGGTCGACTTTACAAGGAGTTCAGCATCAAGTAGCCACCTATGGTCATGAACTCAGGGATTGGGATTAGAGGCCTGACAAAGGACTTTCGTGTTTCTGGCTCTAACAAACTGCTAAGCGCCGTTGATGAGCTGTCTTTGGAGATTCATCGAAATTCCATTTACGTACTTTGGGGCCCCCAGTGGTTCTGGGAAAAGCACAACTATACACTTTCATAAGATTCTATCGAAGCGGTGAAGCCTGTCGTCGCTGATCGAATACGAAACTTACTTAGAGAACTAGGTCACTGATTCCTAACTTTTCTTGCTTAATATCCGTATTTAATCTCAATTCATTATCAATGAGCGGCAATTTATTTCCCATTTCCGATCGACTCCTGAAACAGAGTGACCGCGAATCTTTGGTAGGCCAATCCGCAAAAGTAATTTGGATGTGCGGTTTGTCGGGTTCGGGTAAAAGCACTCTAGCGACCGCATTAGAGAGGAAGCTCTTCTCACAAAAACGTTTAGTCTATGTATTAGATGGGGATAACATCCGAAAGGGTTTGAGCAGTGGCCTCAGCTTCTCAGGTGAGGATAGAAGAGAGAATATTCGTCGAATCGCTGAAGTTTCTAAGCTGTTTGTTGATGCGGGGGTCATTTTGATCAATTCCTTTATCACTCCGAAGGCTGACCTTCGAGAGATGGCTCGGGAGACTATCGGCAAGGATAATTTGGTTGAAGTGTATGTTAAGGCCTCATTCGAAACCTGTATGAAGCGAGATGTGAAAGGCCTGTACGCGAAGGCGGACAAAGGTCTAGTTCCTCAATTTACGGGAAAGGACTCTGGATTTGAAGAACCCACAGATTCGGACTTGATTATCGATACGGAGGCACAGTCTGTGGAGGAGTCACTTAAGTTACTGTTTCAATTTGTTTCGCCACTCATTGACATCTAAAGCCACGAGGAATACAATCGAATGTGGAGATGCTTTCTCAAAATCGGTAAGTGGTTGCTGAGCAAGGTAGCGGCTTTATTGATCGCGACTGCGGTAGCGGTTGGGGTTTTCGCTCTGTATTTATATGTTTCTGATAGTATTCGAGTAGACCAAGAGCGAATGGCGAAGCTTCAGGAAGCCCAAGAAATGGCACAGGTTGCCTACGGAAAGCTCGAGAATGCACATACGGAAATTCTATTTATCACAAATGAGCTGAACGAAGCTCGCGAAAAGCTCAAATTAGCTCATGAACTTGTTGAACGACTAGAAGGATTCCTCTCCAAGTTGGAATATCTTTTTTCGTCTGAGAGTGAGAAGAGGAAAGTTGACAATGAGCTCGCTCAGGCTAAGAATGAGAGTTCTCAGCTCGGGCCTCATATCGAGTCTTTGAAAATTAAGCACGCTAGCCTGAGAGTTGACCAGACCAATCTCTCTGATGAATTGCGTTTGTTGGAGGAAAAAATCGCCTCTTTGGAGTCGAGCTCCTCGGAGATGGTCCGGTACATCGACAATTCTTGGAGTGTAATCAAGATCTACCTGCCCATCGCGCTTTCCGTAGTTATTGCCGGACCGATTGCACTTAAATTGATAGCCTTTTATGTTTTCGCTCCGATTTTCCATTGGGTAAAGCCTATAAGATTTTGTGATGAGCAATTGCCTGTTCCATTGATTCTCGACAGGGGAGTATCGGTTTCCTTGAAAGTTAGAGAGGGAGAGCAAGCTTGGATTAAGGAATCTTTTTTGCAGGCTTCTGATGAAAGTCTGGCGAGAAAGACACGATTTGTATTGAATTGGCAGATACCAATTACCTGTTTCGCGGCAGGACTGATTGAATTAGTAGAGTTCGCCTCAGAAAAGACTTCGATGAATGGAGTGATTACTGCCTCCACTCAAGAAAAGCCAGATATGGAGTTAAGCATGGTGGAGATCCCCGAAAATGGATCCGTGATATTGCGACCTAGCCACCTAGTTGGGCTTATTGGGTCGGGCACGGTTCCCGTTTCAATCCGTCGAAGATGGAGCTTGGGCCGGGCTCAATCTTGGATGACTTTTCAGTTCCGTTATTTCGAGTTTTTAGGACCTTGTAGAATGGTGATTTCTGGCATACGAGGTGTTCGTTCGGAGCGAATCCTGTCTACCGAGGGCAAAGGTCGCCGAGCGAATCAGGACTCAACGATTGGTTTTACGCCGGATTTGGAGTTTGGTGCTGCACGAGCGGAAGCCTTTTGGGCCTACTTTAGGGGATTCAATCCCTTGTTCGACGATGTGTTTAGAGGAGAGGGAACCTTTTTTTGCCAGGAAATCTCGAAGGGTGAACTATCCGGACGTGCACGCCTTTGGGTAGGATTAAGGGATGCGTTTTTGAAAATTGTTGGGATCTAGGTCCTAATGAAATAGTTGAATTACATGCCGCAGTAAGATAAAATCGAGTTAAGGACTATCTTTGATTGGGGACCGTTCGCAGAATATTCATCCGCCCAGCACTAAGAGGGTTGGGGATGGCTAGCAGCCTAAGAAGGGCTTCCTCTTTTTGAAGGGCGTTTTAAGCTCGGTTTTGGAAGCCGAAACCTTTTCATCGAACCGATTATTCTGAAATGGTAGAAAGACCCATCCGAAAAAGAAAGACTCGGAAGGAAGAAGTTAGTATACGACTGCGATATTATTCAAGAGACAGGGATTGAGCCCCTGACAGGATTACGTAATTTTGTGGATTAGTTAATTTAGGAAGGGTTTACGTTTTTGTTGGCTAATCGACGCCACGGGAGAACATTGAGGGGGTTATGTCGGGTGCAGGAATCGAGGGCCTTTTCCTTGAAATCGTTGCTGCTGCAGATGTTTTAAGAGGCTAGCCCGATCGGGAAGCATTTTTGAAAGCGGCTCGATTGATCAAGGTTCTTCAAAAGACTTGCGTTGTTTTTGAAAATCCAGCGAGCTTCCCTGGCTAAGGGCAGCTTCGAGGAAATTTCTTTTGAGGAAATTCTAGCGATCGTAGACTCGAAATAGTGAATAGGGGATGTGATTTATCGGATTCGTATCGGTGCGAATTTTCCAACAATGATTTTGGAGGGTTGTTAAATGAGAATCGATACGCTTTAGTGCTATCCCAATTAACCCTAGACCGACCAAGCTTATGGATCTACACAAAATCAAACTAACCCGTTACATCCTTATTGCCATGATTGGAGGAGCGCTCACCGGGTTAGTGCTTTCGCAGTTTGTAGATTTTGCGGTGAATCCAGAAACGGGAAACGCGATCCTAGACAGCAAGAATCGTCCGATTCTCGAGCACAGCTTTCTATCGGATTACGTTATCAACGGTTTTTTCCAGTTTCTGAGTGAAGCCTTCATTCGAAGCTTGACGGCTTTGGTCGTTCCCTTGGTGTTCGTCTCGCTCGTTTGTGGTACGGCAGCTATGGACGATGTCAGAAAACTAGGCACGGTCGGATTGAAAACGATTCTACTATATCTGGCCACAACGGGGATTGCCATAAGTATCGCGATTATTGCGGCTCTCCTCATAAAACCTGGATTGGGGGTAGAGGAAGTTGAAATGCAGGGTTATGTCCCTGGAGAGACAAAATCGCTCCTAAACGTCTTTATAAACATCTTCCCGCGTAATGTGGGGGAATCATTGGTAGATGGGAACATGCTGCAGATAATCGCGGCTTCGCTTGTATTTGGGATTGCATTGGTTGTATCGGGTGAAAATGGCCAACGGGTTTTGAACTTCTTCAAAGACATGAACGAAGTGATCATGAAACTCGTGATCATTGTGATGCTGATGGCTCCTTTTGGGGTATTTGCCAAAATTGCTCAAGTTTTTGCGAAAGAAGGCTTCGGCACCATTTTTGCTCTGGCAAAGTATTTTGTCCTAGTAGCGATTGTGCTATTGATCCACGCCTTTGTTGTGTACCCCACGATGCTTAAGATCTTCACGGGGTTAAATCCGCTTGTCTTTTTCAAGAAGCTGCGGAACGCCCAGCTATTCGCTTTCAGCACAGCCAGTAGTAATGCAACGATTCCCGTAACGCTTCGAGCTGCTGAGCAACGACTGGGGGCCCACAACAAGATTGCTTCTTTCACGGTGCCGCTGGGGGCGACGATAAACATGGATGGCACAGCCATTATGCAAGGAGTCGCAACCGTCTTCATTGCGCAGATATCCGGTATCGATCTGTCGATCACACAATATTTAACGGTGATATTGGCTGCGACTATGGCATCAATCGGCACGGCTGGGGTACCCAGTGCCGGTCTAGTGATGCTGACTATGGTTCTTGGCCTCGTTGGACTTCCCCCTGACAAAATCGGATTGATTATCGGGATCGATCGTTTGCTCGATATGATTCGGACGGCGGTAAACATTACTGGGGATACTACGATCACCTGTATCGTCGCGAACTCTGAAGGGCAGCTCGATAAAAAAGTATTCAATCGCCCGTTTGAAGACGAGATCGTTAGTTAAGGAAGTGATGAAAATAGGGAAGCTCTTCGATCTCAATTCAGACTATGTACCAACAGGGGACCAGCCCCAGGCGATCAATAAATTAGTTACTTCACTTGGAAAAGGGAACCGGTACCAGACGCTTTTGGGCGTCACCGGTTCGGGGAAAACTTTCAGTATGGCCAATGTCATTGCTCAAACTGAGCGACCGGCACTGATTATATCCCACAACAAGACTCTCGCTGCTCAATTGTATTCAGAATTTAAAAGCTTTTTCCCAAACAATGCAGTCGAGTACTTTGTGAGCTACTACGACTACTATCAGCCAGAGGCCTACGTACCTTCAACCGATACATTCATAGAAAAGGATTCCTCGATCAACGATGAAATTGACCGGTTAAGGATATCGGCAACAAGTAGCTTGATTAGTCGCCGGGACGTTATTGTAGTGGCGAGCGTTTCGTGCATATATGGTCTCGGCTCACCTGAGGATTTTCAGGAATTGATGATTCCCCTGCAGATTGGGGAGGAGCTTGGTAGGGACACCTTTTTGAATCGATTGATTGAAATTCAATACGAGCGAAACGACATTGATTTGAGTCGAGGACGATTTCGCGTTCGAGGGGACGTTGTTGATGTGATGCCTGCCTATTTGGAGAAGGGGTTGCGGGTTGAGTTCTGGGGCGATGAAATCGAAGGGCTTTCGGAGTTCGATCCCACAACTGGCTCGGAGATCCGTAAACTGGACCAGTTTGACCTATATCCCGCTAACCAGTTCGTTACGACGAGCGCTAAAATTGACAACGCGATCGGCGCCATAAAGTCTGAGTTGAAAGATCGCGTCAGCACATTTGAAAACGAAGGCAAGCTTTTGGAAGCGCAGCGAATCAGCATGCGAACCAACTATGATTTAGAAATGCTGAAAGAGGTTGGTTTCTGCAACGGTATTGAGAATTACTCGATGCAGCTTTCTGGACGAAAAGCAGGAGAACGGCCTTCTTGCCTGATCGACTTTTTTGACAAGGACTTCCTGTTGTTCGTAGATGAGAGCCATGTGTCCATCCCGCAAATAGGTGCCATGTACGCGGGGGACCGGTCTCGCAAAACAACGCTTGTCGAGCATGGTTTTCGCCTTCCATCGGCCTTAGACAACCGCCCCATGAACTTTGACGAATTCATCGCGGTTACGGGCAGCACGATTTTCGTTTCTGCAACTCCGGCTAAGTTCGAATTGGAAAAGAGTGCCGTTATTGCGGAGCAAGTGATCCGCCCGACTGGCCTGCTCGATCCTGTAGTTGAGATTCGCAGTACCAAAGGACAGGTCGAAGATCTCATCGGGGAAGTGAATCGAGCCATTGAATCGCACGAGCGTATTCTAGTGACCACTTTAACGAAGCGTTTGTCAGAGGATATCACATCCTACCTAAGGGATCGAGACATCCGGGTCGAGTACCTGCATTCAGATATCGATGCTATCGAGCGCGTTGAAATACTTCGTAGATTGCGGGCTGGTGACTTTGACGTTCTAGTTGGCATCAATCTTCTCCGAGAAGGACTTGATTTGCCTGAGGTTGCTCTCGTGGCTATTCTCGATGCAGACAAAGAAGGGTTTCTTCGGAGTGAAACTAGTCTTGTGCAGACTGCAGGAAGGGCGGCCCGACACGAAAAAGGACGCGTCATTCTTTACGCCGATGTAATGACGAATTCGATTCGAAGAACGGTTGAGATTACGGAATCCAGAAGGGAAAAGCAAATTGAGTACAATGAGCGTCACGGTATCACCCCGAAAAGCGTAGTGAGACCAGTGCAGGAGAGCTTGCATGCAAACGAAGAGGAAGACTCAAATTTATTACTGGGTGAGGACGATGACGTCGAAGCCGTTATAGACGAACTGACAAAGGAGATGGATGAAGCTGCTTCAAAGTTAGAATTTGAGAGGGCGGCACTGCTTAGGGACCAGATTGATGCACTTCGCTCAGGCGAGTTTGGAAAAAACGCTAAGTCAAGAGGCCAAGCACGTTCTTACGGACGCAGCCGCTGAGATCTTCGTTTAGCAAAATAAACACAAAAAAGCAGGAGTCGAAACTCCTGCTTGAAATTTTTTAGCCGCTGAGCTCTTACAAGCCGATGTTGGCTAAGTGAACCTTGCGTACCTGCTCGAGATAGCGGCCAATGAAGTCTCTAGGATCCAGCGTATTAGCGCGCTCCAAGTGTGGGATCGCTTTTCCATATTGCTCACGAGCTACGTAGGAACGGGCCCAAGCAATCAATCCTTTAACTTCAACCTCCTCGATCTTAACGACGCGCTCATAAAATAGATCTGCCCGAGCGTATCCTTCGATGGAGTCTTGGGACGTGTAGTGGTCCGCGAGCATCATAAGAGAGTCTCCATCTAGCGGATCGTTTTGGATAAGCTTCTCAAGAATTGGAATGAACACATCGGTCTTTCCATCGTTCATTGCAATGTGCGACTCCATCCTGAGCAGCCGTGTGTCTTGATCCTTGTCGACGCGTTCGCTGTAGGCCTCGCGAATATCGGCAATCAGTACTCTCGCCTCTTCAAAGGCTCCACGGCCGACCAGAATGTCGGCAGTATCGACGTGAGTCTTGACGGACCGTTTTGGATCCTTTGCGATCGCTTTCCGGTAATACTTCAAAGCTAGATCTGTCAGATTGCGAGACATGTAAATGTTACCCATGAACTCAAGTGAATCTGCGGTTGATTTACCGAGGCGATCCACGATTTCCTGTATGGCTACTGCGGTTTCTGCATCGTCGATACCGAGATAGGCGTTAGCCTGGCTAATCCAGATAAGCTCGTTTTCGGGTTCCTTGAGAAGAATCTCTTCGAGAACAGCGATAGCTTCCTGGTATTTCTTTTGATTGAGGAGAGCCTTCGCGAGGCCCAACTGCCAATCCTTAGTTTCAGAGTTGAGGAGGATCGCTTCGCGGTAGGCTGTTTCAGCTGATATAAACTGCGAGCCGTTGACGTAGCATAGGCCAAGAAGCCCAAAAGTTACGCTGTCCCTAGCTCCTAGATCGATTGCCCTCACGAAATGGGGGATGGCCTCAGCAAACTCCGCCTTTTGTACGAGCATGATGGCGAGATTCTTGCGAGCTCGTAAAAACCCTGGATACTTGTCTATAGCCTTTTTGAAATAGATCATGGCGTTGTCAATGTCGCCACGTTCACCATACAGGCTACCCGCAATAAATTCTAAGGCTCCGCTAGATTGCGTAGTGATGTTCGACAACATCATTTGAAGCGCGGTATTCTTGTCCGTCTTCATAACCTCGAGAATTTCTCGGAAAACTTCTTGCTCCGCCTCTGTTAATTTCGGCTCCGTCTTAACGTTGAGCTCGTAATTGCCTATGTATGCTTCCCGAATGTGGGTCTGGCTCCAGAATTTTTCTGCATCGTAAACGAGTTGGGCAGAAAGGGAAGTGAACCCAGTTGCACAAAGGAGACCGGCAAAAGCCAATTTGAGTGATTTGCTCTTAGTCATTGTATATTTATTCGTAAAATTGCGATTTTAATAGGTCAGGGAATGAGTGCTATTCCTGTACCACTTTCATTGTGATTCCTTCGGCTCCCGCTAACATGCAGGTGTCATGTACTGTAACATAGGTGCCTATCCGGGAGTCTTTTTCCACATTAACGAGAATCGGATATACCTCGCGCTGCATTTCCTGTTGAACAAGGGCACGGACGCCTCCGAGGCCGATGTTTTTTTGGACGTTTCCTAACTTGGAAAAGACTTCTCCATTGGATTTGATTAACAAGGAGAGACGCACCTTATCCTCATCGGGAGGATCTGTTTGTGGCGATGGATCGGGCGTATTGGTTGCCATTCCCTCCTCTTCGACAAAAACCGTTGTAACAATGAAGAAGATCAAAAGAATAAAAACCATGTCGATTAACGGCGAGATGTTGATGTCAGTCATCTCGTCGTTCTCGTTAAAATGTTTTCTGTTTCTCATAACTGGGGGATGCTTGCAAATGTCCTCGATTGACTAGTTGTTGAGCTTCTCCATTGAAACGTGAATATTGCTAGCAGGGACCTCAGCCAGTTTGCATTCATCGATCAGGCGAGCGATTGTCCCATTGGTCGCACCAACATCCGCTTGGATAATTACCGGGTAATCTCGATTCTCTTTGATCATGCGCCGGACTTTGACCCGGATGCCGTTTAATCCAACTTCTTCGCCACCGTAAAACACATTGTCCGATTCGGTAACCCCGATTAGGATACAGTTCTTTGGCAGGTCTTTGGCGTTGTAAGCGACAGGCTTGACCACATCTACCCCAGGCTCCTCGACAAAAACCGTCGTGACGATGAAAAAGATCAAGAGAATGAAAACCATATCAATCAGTGGCGAAATATTGATATCTTCAACATCATCACTGGCCGAAAGCGCTTTCTTATTCTTTCCCATTAGACTTCAGCTTATCCTAGCTATATAACTTTGTTCAACTATGATGATCCTGGCCGGCTTAGCTCTTTTTGCTCAAGCCGTTCACGAACGCTACAGAGGCTTGCTCCATTTCACCCAGCTTGCCCTTGGCCATACGTGTCAGCAGTGCCTGTGCGAGCAGAGAAGGGATAGCTACATAGAGTCCGTATTCCGTAGTGATTAACGCTTCGGAAATACCAGATGACAGAGAGGCGGCGTCACCTGTACCGAACACGGTAATCAACTTAAAGGTCTTTATCATACCAGTAACTGTACCGAGCAGACCCAAGAGTGGGGCGGCACCGGCTGTTAGGGCTATGAATGCCAGGAATCGTTCGAGCTTTGGTTGAGCCGCAAGCAGTCGCTCGTAAAGCACTTCCTCTAGAAGTTCTTTTTCTTCGTCGTGGTGTTCGACACCAGCAACGAGGAGATCTCCGAAAGGACCATCAACCGAATTGGCAATTTCGAGAGCTTCCTGTTTTTTGCCCGAATTCAAATTATCAAGGATTTGTTGTAGCGATCCAGATTTCGGACGTTTTACAGAAGAAATTTCGAAAAGCTTGAAGATCGCCACCAGCAGTGCGGAGAAGGCAAGGAGCAGGATAATGTAGATGGTGGTCCCGCCCTTGAGGGCATGCTCAATTGGAGTCTCTTCGAGTTCCGCAAGCTTGAAGGCGTCGCCCTCGGTTGCGTCGACGGGTATTGCACCTTCTCCCGTGCTTGTGACCTCATTGATAGACGCGACGATTTCTGGAGTGAGACCGTCATTCCTAACGAGTGGGTAGGCCGCATTCGGGCGACCTTGGGAAAAGCCAACATTAGTGCCGCCATCGCCGAAATAAGCGTAAGGACCCACTAGGATGAAGTTTCCTTCAACGGCCCGATCATTTTCACCAAGGGCGGTACCGGAGAATTTGTGACCTCCAATAATGCTCTCGATTCGCGAGATGGATGCCTGGAGAACCTTGATTTGCGTCTCGAACTTTTGAGCGTCCGTCGCCGTGCTCGATTCGAGAATTTGCTCTGCTTCCGAGATAATGGCCTCCTGAGATTGGAGCTCTGATTCGTCGATACGAGTGCTGAACTGCTTGATGTAACTAGACATCAGGTTCTTTAAATAAATATTCTCGTCGCGACGTGCTTCAACGCGATCTTGCAACGCACTGAGGCCGACTTGGCGGTTTTCCGCTGCGCTGACCACCTGCTCAAACTCGGAACGCTTCTCCTGAACCTTGCTTTCCAGTTCGGTCAAGCGGATGGAGATAGGTACTTTCTGGTCTGCAATGTCACTACGAAGATCGGCGAGCTCCCTTTCTGCTGCTTCGACATCTGATTTGGCCTGCAAGGCGATGTCGGCGAACTTTGGTTGAGCGAGTAGCGAGAAGCCGCTGGCGAGTGCTAGTGCTATTGATAGTAATTTAATCGCTTTCATGTGCTTAGAAATATTGCTGAGTTTCTTTAGTTCCCGGTCATTAGTTGACGTTAATTGGCAAGTTAACGAATTGAGCCGTTTCTTCCCTCTCGTACACTCCGATCGCGGTAGCTATTTGCTCCGCCATTTCATCGCGTCTTTCTTTCTCCCAACCGCCTTTTGCAGGACGTAGGATTCCAGCCTGTGTGCGTGTGCCATCTACGTAATATGCAACAGCTAAGCCGATGTAGAGGGTCTTAACCGCCACATCTGAGTCGCCAATCTGTTGCATGGTCTCCTCAACGGTAATCTGTTTATTGAATTTCTCGATTTCACTCAGTATACCAATAACGTACTGAAGGCGGGTTGAGAGGCCGATCGAGTCGGCGGCTTTTGCATTCTTGGGAATTCTCTCAGTAAGCAGCTTTAGCTTATCTTTAAGTGACTCAGGAAAATAATCAACAAGCCCGATTACTTGGGACTCAAGGTCGGACGCGATTTGCTTGACGACTGCGGCGGCGGCCCGAAGCTCGTCATCTTCATTGTTAAGGGACTGACGCTCTAGCTGTGCCGCGTCGGCCTCTTCCTGCATGCTCACGATCTGCTCGTCTAGCTTCTCGATTTCCTGTGTGAGAAGATCGATTGACTCGTTTAGCGTCTGCTTCTCAACGGTCCATCGGCTCTTTTCTTCCGAGACAAGCTTCTTCAGTTCAACCCATTCCTTGAGCGTTGCTCGTGTTTGGCCGAGTTCAGGAGCTGAAATTAATGCACTGCAACTTGCGAGAGCAATTCCTGCTGCGATTAATGGTAACACTTTGATCTTCGTCATTGTCTATTCTCTTTCGTCGTAAGTTCTAGAAAGCTAAAGGGTCGTGGCGTGAGGCATAGGTTTCGGTGCCGCTATTGTGCCGTTTATTCTTAGAGTCTTCTGTGCTTTATGATTTTGAAGGGTTCAATTGAGGCTCGGAAATAATTTTTGTCCAGCCCGAACGAACCGGTGAAGTACTAACAAAACTGAGGGGTCCGCTCATTATCTAATCCGTAGGGTTGTGGAAAATTAACTGCACTTCATTAAACGGTGCTATAACAGGAGGTTCGAGAAGGGTTGAAAGAGAAATGGTGGTTTAGCAGGTGATGCAAGAACTTAAAACAAATTTAGTGGGTTCTCGCGGAAAAATTTAAAAGTAAAGTCGAAAATTAAAGAGTTTTCCAGTTTTTCATTCAAGGTTTGCAGGCTGTGAGATAGAGAGTTAGTGCCGGGATCTAGGGGGAATTCAGCTTATGAATACGATCTAAACCAATAAAGCACCTTCAACCATCGATAAGAATGACTGAAAAGGAGGGCAACGTCAATTTTTAAGATTACAAATGTAGGAATTATAACAAAACCCGCTCTAATCTCTCTACAATTCCAATACGAGATTTATCGCTATGTCAGCATTAAGCGTGAAGCGATGAATGGAAACTTCTATACTTAAATGTATTCCGGCTTATCCCGGTAGTTTGCCAAGCGGCCGGATGCGCTTTTGATGACTTTTTGCACTGTTTGAAAAGCAGCCGACTCCATTCACTTGCCCCGCGAGACTCATGACGTGCTCCAGGTGATCAGATGAATCACTAGCGGTGTACCGATGGGACAAGGCATTGATTAGGCGAAGCGACGCTGCCTCGTAGCCCGACTTTACACTTTGTTCCATACCTGCTCCTCCAGTGTATACTACATTCGTTTTTTCGGTCTGGAGTACACCGGAAAAGCACTTCGAATTGCCTGAATTCACGCACGGGGGTAAATTCCTTTGGTGGTGTGGGCTGTGGAACCTGCATTCCCAATCGATCTAGATTCCGGGTAAGTTCTTTTTAATTGGAATAATGATTCAGGCCGAAGTTTTGCGAAGCTCGTCTATGCCGGTTAACGCTGAAGACTGCTCGTCTGCGTGATAGGACGAGCGGACCAGGGGGCCGGACTCTACGAAGTCGAAACCGATGCCGTTGCCAAACTCCTTCCAATCCTCAAACTCTTCTGGAGTAACCCATCGGTCTACTGGCAGGTGTCTGCTTGAAGGTTGCAAGTACTGACCAAGAGTGACTATTTTGATTCCAGTGGCACGCATATCTTTAAGGGTCCTAGCGATCTCCGGTTTGGTTTCCCCCAAGCCAAGCATGATGCCCGATTTTGTTACATGACCCTGATCCGCCGCGTGACGAAGTACCTTTAAAGAACGATCGTAGCGTGCTTGAACGCGCACTGGTTTTTGGAGGCGCTCCACGGTTTCGACATTATGGTTAAAAATATCGGGTTCGGCTGCCAATACGGTGTCGATTTGGTCTAGCTTTCCTCTGAAATCCGGTGTAAGCACCTCAATGGCTGTGCCAGGGTTTCGATATCTTATCGCTCGTATTGTTGCCGCCCAAACAGAGGCTCCGCCATCCTTGAGTTCATCGCGAGTAACGGAAGTGATGACGCAATGCCGCAAATTCATTTTTGCCACCGCATCCGCGACGCGGGCTGGCTCCCCGAGGTCTAGTTCAGTGGGACGACCGGTTTGAATCGCACAGAAATTGCAAGATCGGGTACAAATGTTCCCCAGAATCATTACCGTTGCCGTTCCTCGGGACCAACATTCACCCATATTGGGGCACTGGGCACTTTGGCAAACGGTGTGCAGCCTGTTTTCGTCAACCATCTTTCGAACAGCACTGTAGGCACTGCCGCTGGGCAGCTTTGCTCGAAGCCAGTCTGGCTTGCGGGATTTCATGCCGAGAATCTTTTCAATTGGCCTCAAAACTCAACCTATAAATGCAAATGTTTCACGGCCTTTTATTAAAGGGTGATCTCGATTCACCTACGGAATGAATCTCCATGGATGGTCTTTCGGTAGTTTTCGGGATGGCGGTTCGTTATTTGTAAACGAAAGGCTTTGATTTTTTGATCTCAAGTGTCCTTATCGATTGGGTTTTCCAAGCATGAGTTCAAATCTTTCAGAAATTTCGCACGATCAATTGGCGGTGCGCCGCCAGAAACTAGAAGACATGCGTTCTCGAGGCGTGGATCCGTTTCGGTCCTCTTTCCAGCCTACGCACACCGCCGTCTCGGCGGTAGCAGCCTTCGTCGGGGGAGCGGAGGAAGAGGATCAGCCGGCGGTCCGTGTGGCGGGCCGCTTGAAGTTCATTCGCAAAATGGGCAAAGCCCAGTTTGTGAAAATACAGGATCAGACGGGTATCATACAGTCCTACGTACGTATCGATACGTTGGGAGAAGAGGCGTACGCGAATTTCAAAAAACTGGATACTGGCGATATCATCGGGGTCGAGGGAACGCTTTTTCAGACAAAAACCGGTGAGGTAACTGTTCGTGCAATGCGGTACGAAATGGTCTCCAAGGCATTGCGGCCACTTCCTGAGAAGTTTCATGGTCTAACGGATCAAGAGCAGCGGATTCGCCAGCGCCATTTGGATCTGGTTATGAATCGAGAATCGCGCGAGCGATTCTTTGATAGGAGCCGCATCCTAAGCGGTATCCGAAGATTTTTGGAGGAGCGGAACTACTTGGAAGTAGAAACTCCTGTTTTCCAGAATGTAGCCGGTGGAGCTGCTGCAAAGCCGTTTGTCACCCACCATAACGCACTGGATCGGGACTTTGTGCTTCGAATCTCACTCGAGCTTTACCTCAAGCGACTTTTGGTGGGCGGGTTTGACCGCGTTTTTGAGATTGGCCGTAATTTCCGTAATGAAGGTATTTCGCGTCGTCATAATCCAGAATTTACGATGCTGGAGCTCTATCAGGCGTACTCGGACTATCGTGGAATGATGGAGTTGATTCAAAGCATGCTCCGATACCTAGTTAAGGACGTTCTTAAAAAAGAGGAAGTTAGAATGCCTGATGGTGAGGTGATTGATTTCATGAGTCCATGGCGTGAGGCCAAGTACAAGGATCTCGTTTGCGAGAAGGTAGGGGATCTTGGCTGGTTTGACCTTCCCAAGGAAACCAAAATCGAACTCGCCCGCGAGATGAAGCTCGAGGTTGAAGCAGACTGGGAGGACTACGAGGTGTCCAACGAAGTCTTCGGGAAGCTTATTGAGCCTTCGCTGATACAGCCGACATTCGTCACCCATTTGCCCAAAGAGCTATGCCCGCTGGCAAAGATCACTAAGGACGATCCTTCGACGATCGACGTTTTCGAGCTGTGCATAGGCGGAATGGAAATCGCCCCAGCCTATTCTGAGCAAAACGATCCGGATGTGCAGCGCGAAATGTTTGAAAAGCAGGCGGGAGAGGAGTCTCAGAGGATCGACGACGATTTTCTGGAGACACTCGAGTATGGTATGCCACCTGCCGGAGGACTCGGAATGGGCATTGATCGTATTGCTATTTTGCTAACTGGGGCAGAGAATATTAGAGATGTTATTCTGTATCCGCAGTTGCGCTCCTAACCTGAGCCGAAAATCCGCTTATTGGCCGAAGCTGATGCCCTGGTACCTTTACATCGCCCTGAGGCATCTTTTCCCACAAGGGAGGCGCTTTCCTGTTTTTACCTTAATGTCATTGACTGGCGTTATCTTGGGGGTAGCTACGTTAATTGTCGTTATCAGCGTTTTTAACGGGTTCGGTTATGAAATACGTAGTAAAATTTCCGATACATTTGGCGATCTGCGAGTCGTAAACGGCGGTCTATTGGGCGATCCAGACGGATTGGCTGAGATTCTTGAAACAAAGGGGAGCGTCGATACTGCCATTCCCTATGCACAGGGGATCGTTATGATGCTTTATGAGAATAAGCCGCTGGCCCCGATTGTGGAAGGGATCGACGTCAGATCGGATAGAGAAGTTCGAAAATACGGAAATTATCTCATAGAGGGAAGCATGGATGAATTCGACGATGACTCCATATTGGTGTCCTCTGGGCTTGCGGGTCAGTTAGGACTTTCGGTCGGGGATGAAGTGGAAATGTATACACCTCTGATGATGTTGAAGCTTCTCGAGAGCGATGGCAGCGATGTACTTTTGCCTCGCCACGTTAGAATTGGGGGTATCTTTCAAACCGGTTGGCAAAGAGTGGATGAGAATACGGTAATCAGCACGCTAAGGCTGATGCAGGATCTCTATAATCTTGGCGTAGGAGCGCATGGGATTAGAATCGAGTTAAAGCCTGGTTTTGAGACGGAAGAAGAGGGTCGGAAAATCGCAGAGTCTCTCGGTCGACCCTACTACGCTCAAACCTGGATGGATGCCAACGGAGACTACCTGTCTATTATAAAACTGGAAAAGCGAATGATGTTCTTCTTGCTGTTCATTATTGTTATCGTTGCTTCGTTTTCCATAATGTCGTCTCTCCTCACTTTTGTGATACGGAAAACTCGGGAGATTGGTCTTTTCGCTGCGATGGGGGCTACCCCAAGACAGCTAGCCGCCTGTTTTTGCCTCCAAGGAATGATTATTGGTGTTGCAGGAACACTGCTTGGCATCGGGCTTGGAAGAACACTGCTCTATTTTAGAGATGATATCACGTCAACCCTTTCATCCATATTGAGCGTATCAGATTCGATGAACCAGATTTACGGATTTGCTTACTTGCCTGCTCGGGTTCAGTCAGGAGACCTAATTGTCATCTCCCTGCTATCGATTTTGATAGCGACTCTGGCGGGGCTTGTCCCTGCCTACAAGGCCAGCAAAATGAACCCAGTGGAGGCATTGCGAAGTGAGTAGCACGTTGATAGAGACAAAAAACTTGATGCGTCGCTTTAAGAGTGGTGACGAGTACATCGACGTCTTAAGAGGGGTCGATATCTGTATCAAAGAGGGAGATACCGCAAGTATTCAAGGTGAATCTGGCTGCGGGAAGTCCACTCTTCTCAATCTCATGGCGGGACTGGATCAGGCGGACGAAGGCAAAATTTTCTGGAATTCAGAGGAAATATCCAGAGACTCATATCAAGCCCTTGCGATCAAGCGCTCGTCGCTAATCGGCATGGTGTTCCAGTCTTACTATTTGGTTCCGGAAATCCGTGCTCTCGAGAATGTCATACTAGGGGGTCGCATCTCGGGAAATACCGACAATCTAGCCGAGCGATCAAGGTCTCTTTTGGAGCGAGTGGGGCTGGGCTCGCGCATGTCGAGTCTGCCATCTACTTTGTCGGGGGGCGAAAGGCAGCGCGTGGCAATCGCCAGGGCAATGATTTCCGATCCCAAAGTTCTCCTGGCCGATGAACCTACTGGCAACCTAGACGAAGCTTCTGGGGATTCGATCATGGACATATTGCAAGAGCTATGCGAAGAAAAACAGGTCAGTCTGATCCTGGTAACTCATAGTGGTAAATACGCCGCCCGCATGGGTCGGTCTTGGATATTGAGAAAGGGGATACTAGAGAAAAAGTCTGCCAAATGATAGATTGAATGACATCGAATGAAAGAGGATTTATTGAAGTGCGGAGTGATCGGCGTGGGCTATTTGGGCCAACATCACGCTCGGATTTACAGCGAGCTTGAGGGCGCTGTACTGGCTGGGGTTTTTGAAAGCAATGCTGACCGAGCTAGAGAGATCAGCGAGCGGCACCAATGCCCAGTGTTTTCCACGATTGAAGAATTAGCGGAAACCTGTGACGCAATTAGTGTCGCTGTGCCAACGGACAAACATCACGAAGTGGCTTTAACCTTGTTAAAGGAGGGATGTCATCTTCTAATCGAAAAGCCGATCTGTGAAACAGTCGATCAGGCGACTGAGATTCTTGCCGAGGCAAATGGAGCAAATGCTCTTGTTCAAGTGGGGCATATCGAACACTTCAATCCAGTTATGAGCTACCTCGAAGAGGTGGTCACGAACCCTAAATACATTACGGCGGAGCGATTAGCTCCCTATCAGCCAAGAGGAACCGAAGTGGGAGTTGTATTGGATCTAATGATACATGATATCGGGGTGGTTCTACAACTGGTAGGATCGGAACCTGTGGATGTGAGAAGTGTTGGCGTAAGCGTGCTTTCGAAGACCGAGGACATTGCCAATGCCAGGGTAGAGTTCGCGAATGGTTGCGTGGCTAATTTGAATGTAAGTCGCGTAAGCTCCAAAAAAGTTCGAGAGATTCGCTTATTTCAGTCCACCGGCTACCTGTCTCTTGATTTCATGAATCAAGCTGGCCACCACGTGACGGTAGGGTTGGAGGGTCTAAGCAAGAACGAAGTGCCCATTGAAAAGGGCGAGCCACTAAGGTTGGAACTGAAATCTTTCGTTGAAAGCGTGAAAAACCGAAAGGATCCAAAGGTGGATGGCGAATTGGGTAAAACCGCACTTGACCTAGCGATTCAAATTACGAGTCAAATCAGCAAGACGATGTATTAGGCCGATATCTACATGCCCATCGACCCGCTAGTTTCATCCACATTTCCATTACCGCCTCCCACTTGCAGCAATGTGGATGTGCTCATTGTTGCGGGAGAGCATTCTGGCGACGAGCATGCAGCAAGAATGGTAAGTGCAGCACTGAAGAGGAATCCGAAACTGAAAGTTGCCGCACTGGGAGGTGCAAACTTGAGAAGCACTGGAGCAGAGTTGATCTGTGACATGATGCCCTACGCCATTGTCGGAATCTTTGAAGTGCTGAAGCACTACAACGAGCTGAAAAAGTTGCACGATGAGATTGTGAAATGGATCTTGAAGTATCGCCCGAGTGCGGTTTGCTTTATCGACTATCCTGGGTTGAATCTCAGGTTGGCAAAAAAGTTGGCGGAGCATGGTGTTACCACAAAGTCCGGCGGGGACATTCGACTGCTCTACTACATAAGCCCGCAAGTTTGGGCTTGGAAGGCCAAGCGCAGATTTGAAATGGCAAGGCTAGTTGATACGCTGGGAGTGATCTTTCCGTTTGAAGTGGAAGCCTTCGAAGACACAGAACTAGAGACAACTTTTGTGGGCCATCCGTTTCTTGCAGAGAACTACCAACTCCCCACGACCTATGATGCCGATGGTGACATTTTATTATTACCTGGAAGTAGGTCTGGAGCAATCGGGAGAATCGCTCCGGTCATGTTTCAGGCGTTTGGGGAACTGCTTAGGGATCAAAATGATGCTACTGCGAAATGTATATACGCGAGCGATACACTTAAAGAATTATTAGAATCCATACTAAGTCAATTTGGCGATTTGAAAGAGCGAATCGAGCTCGTGCCAAACAGTACGGTGGTAAGAGCGAGCTCCGTTCTAACAAGTTCAGGAACGATGTCCCTAAACTGTGCCTTATCAGGAATACCGGGAGCAGTTGTATATCGCGTCCACCCGCTCACCTATCTATTTGGGAAAATGGTGCTTAAGATTCCCTATATCGGAATTGCGAATATACTTTTGCGCGAGGCATTTTATCCTGAGTTCATCCAAAGGGCTGCAAAGGCGAGGGTTTTAGCTGACGAACTGCGCGATTGCCTGAACAACGCGAGTCGGATAGAGCAAACCAGTGAATTGAGCCGGAAACTGCGAACGATCCTAGACAAGCCAGCGAGTGGTGGAGCGGGAGCATGGCTCGATAATAACGTTTCGAGGGAACGAAGTTAGGGCTTCTTTTCCAGTAGCAAGTGGACTTGCCCACGAAGGATATTGGGCCCGACCACGCCTGTATGGCGTTGATGGACTTTACCTCCTTGATCGAGAATTACAATCGTCGGAATATAGCGTATGGGTCCGAACGCTTGATCCAGGCTCTCGTTGTTTTTTACGATATCGTAATTAATCTTGTTAGTCGTAACGAAATGTTCGATACTCTTGTATGCTTCGTCTACCGAGACACCTATGATTTCAATTTCGTCCTTCGAAAAATCATTTCTCAGTGCAATTAGGGTAGGGATCTCTTCACGGCAGGGAGCACACCAAGTCGCCCAATAGACGACGAGCGTAACCTTGCCTTTGCAGGATTCACTATTGATTTCAAGGCCACCTATGGTCTTGGCTTGCCAGGTCATCGGCTCGAGTTCTCCCACAACTTGGGCATTCTTTCTTGGTGCGGTCGAATCACTAATTTCCCCCGTGGCAAAATCGGTTACGACGCACAGAGGACATCTATCCGTACCCATACTCAAGCCTAGGTAAGCGGCAATAGTACCTATCAAAAGGAGAGTTGACCAGTTTCGCTTAAGAAATTCCATAATCTACGGAAGGATCCATAAAGGAATAATCTGAGAACGGCTGTTGAGCCAAAGTGATTTCATGGGATGATCGACCTTTGACTTGGAGGGAAGCTTTCTAAGCCACGAATTTTTGGGAAAACAGATTCCTTATTGAATATCGACTCCATTGGTAAGCGACTAAAGAATGTCCCCCAGATTGCCATAGAGTGGGTTAAAGTTCTCTTTTCGCGACCAGCCTTGCTCGCCATTGGGAAGCTCGACCTTCATCCAGCCTAGAAACGTTTTCGTGACTAGGCAAACGGAGCCTTCGGGCAAGGGGGATTGAATTTGCTCTACCTCTAAATCTGTCGGTACGCTTTTGAGCTGGCCTTCAGTGATGACAACCATGGCTTCCGGATTGGCAAGAAGTCCGTACTCAGCTCGTGCCCAGTTTGATCCAAAAACAAGAGCGACCGCAAAGAGGCCTATCGCTGCGAAGGTAAAACGAATTCGTTTCCTTTGGGGGAAATAGGCGAAGGCGACCCAACCGGTAAATGCCAGTGCCGCGACAACCATGGAAATGTAAGCTGCTTTCTCCCATTCCGCTGGGGTGAAGATTGAAATGTAGGCCATGAGTCCATCGCCTTTAACGAGTCGAGCGAGAGTGGGATAGTACCCGCCGCTTTTGCTGAGGCCTACTTCTAGGTTCCATCTAAGTTCGGGCGAACCCGTCTCCAGCAGAAATGCAGATGTCCAATAAGCGATCGCTTCGCCCCACCTTTCTTCTTGGGCAGCCGCCAGGCCCAAATTGTGTCGGAGGGTCCAGTCTTGTGGATTGGAATTTAGCTCCGAAAGCCAAGAGGACGAGGCTTTCGAAAAGGCGGCTTCGTTGTAATGGTCCAGGCCCTCGTTGGATAAGCCATCCAAGGTCGGAACCAGAACCGCAATCGCGGCGATTGAAGCGAACCAGGCTCCGCTTGAAAAAAGCCGGCGGACTGAGATTCCAGGTTGACGAAGTTGGCTTAGAAGATCTCTAAGCTCTGATTGCCATTCTTTGAAGGAGGGGGCACGCTTTCCAAACAGCATTTTATCGGAATTCTGCCAGAGTGTTTTCCATCGCGTTGCTTGCTCGATACCAGATTTTTCAAAAACGGCTTTTTCAACATCCGTGGAAGAAGGCTCCTCTATTTCGATTTCCCAGAATTCCCGTGCCGCGGCCCTCCAAGCAAGTTGTGCTTCCCGCTTTGCTGGTTCCGCATCGTCAATTGTCATTGTAGTCTGCTTCAACTGTTTGAAAGCCTTTCGCCGCTGTTTGTTTGGGTCTAAGGAGAGGGAGCGGATCAAGGCGATCAAAGCCCAGAGAAGGGATGGGGCCGCGAAAGAAAAAGCGAGATAGCCAAGCTTTACGCCACCTTTTGGAATCGAGCCTTGAGCCGACTGTCCGATGGGGCTGCTCAATAATCTAATGGGTTTGGTTAAGAGATTCACTCCACTTGGGTCGATCTCGAACGGAAGCGAATCACTCGGTTGCGGTTCGCTGGTCGTAGGTTTTATAGAGAGATTGCTCAAGTTATTGAGATCGTTTTGGGGAATTATGGGATTTACCACGACCGTTTTGGCCTGGATGTTTATGCTCTCGTAGCGGTCGGTTTTGGGATTGAAGAAACTGAACTCGATTGGTCCAAACTCGAAATCGCCCTCTTTCGTGGGAATCAGAACGATATCCTCAGACAGACTTCCTTCGAAAGGCGAGTCTTCCGAAACTTCCTTGTTCACGTCCGGTTGGATGGACCTGAAAGTTGCGGATACATTACGGGGCTTTAGCCCGAATCCTTGGGGCCAGTTTCCCGTCCCGCTAAGTTTCAAGGTCCAAGTTACCGGTTCTCCAACCTGCACGATTTCGGGAATCACCTTGGATTCAAACTGGAACTGACCCACGGCACCCGTGAAGGATGTGGGTTCTCCTGTAGGAAGGGGTTTTATGCTTAGTTGAAGCGTGTCCGATTCAATATTGTAGTTATCAACAACTGGATCATCGAAGATAAATCCCCTCCGGCGTCCCACAACCATAGATACATTCTGGTTTACTTTGGGCAGTTTAATTTCTCCGTTCCGAGTGGCCATGGCGGGAGTTTCGAAAAGCACTGCGGAGTAGTCGAAATTTCGGTACTTGAAATTGGTCGATCGATGACTTTCGAAGCCTTTGGTGACCAAGCCGACGGGATTCCATTGGGGTAAGGAAATGTCGTTTAATCGATTTTGGTAGTCCTGCCGGACTCCAAGTACGTAGCGAAGCGTGAAGATTTCTCCTTCGTGGATGGAATCATCGGTAACGCTGAGCTCGCTTTTAAAAATATCGTCAGGCTTCATGCCGGTGTTTCCAAGCGTCGCTTCAATCACATCGAAACGAGCAGGTTCTACAGTGATGTTTCCCTTGTCGGTTCGCACGCTGAAGGAGGGGATCGTGACTGTTCCCTCGCTCGTTGGAGAGACGCGAAATTCGAGAATTAGTTTCTGAACAACTCTCGAATTAAATATGTTCATAGAGCTGCTTTGACCGACCTGAGTGAAACTGACGCCAGGCACGTCAGGAAGATCGACATTTCCGTCTGGTGAACAGCCTTCGAAATGGAGTTGAAGGCTATTCGCTTTGCCTTGCTGCAGCGTCCCAGAAGCGGGTGTCCAATTGACGCTTTGCGCTAAAAGAGTGGACGCGGAAGTAAATACTCCGAAGAGCAAGATTACGAAGGGTTTTAAGTATGAGCGGTTCATCACCAATCCTTTTTTAGCTTTTGAGGGGGTGGCGCGTTTTCATCGCGTTCCGCATTCTGCAGCATCATGTGTAGGGCCCCGGGCTTGTCTTGCTGCTTGAGCTGTTCCAGTTGTTGAAGAGTCATAGCCTGTTTGGCCGACCTTGGAGGCAGTTGCTGCTCGGTTCCTCCGACTTGAGTTTGTTCCTCCTTCGGCTGTTGGTCTAGCTGTGGCGTTTCTTCAGATTCATTCATGTCGCCTAAAGATTCACTTTGTTGTTGTTGCTCGCGTTCTTCCTCGCCGGTTTGAGACTGCTCTTGACTACTTTCGTTAGCTTGTGGCTCCTGATTCTCTTCACTTGGTTGATCTGAATTCTGTTGTTCCTGAGAATCTGAGTCCTCCCCGTTTTGTTCAGAATCAGAATTTGGTTCCCCCGATTCATTCGGATCTTCGGAATTCTCTGATTTGTCCTGATCTTGGTTTTCCTGATTCTGCTGTTGATCTTCGGGCGGCTTTTCCAAGAGTTTTTCGAGCTCTTCTCTTAGCATTACCCAGTCTGTCTGCAGCGGATTGATGGAGTGGCCAGCATCAACTGCATGAATCCCGTCCCAGATGGAGGGATCAGGTATTCCCTGGCCTTGTTGCATTGCGGATTGTCCAAGTTGTAATGTCAATTGGGCAAACTGCTCGTAGTCTGAGGGCTCGAGAGCTTCCTTTTCGGCGATGTAAGCAATGACCTCGCCCAACGTTGGACCGCTCTCCTCTGCCGGAGGAGTGATAGTTGGCGTGTTTTGCGAGGGCACGGCAACTTGCCCCGAAGCCCCGAGAGCGAATGACAGCGAAATAAATATAGAATAGATATTCCTGATAATTAATGCGCTAAAAGTCATTGGGTAAGGGGAGTTCTCGTTCGAACGACTCTTGGTTTAGCTGTGAATGGAAATTCTCGATACAGCGATATCAAGATGAGCAGAAGTCCGGGAGCTAAAAAAATCTGATACCTCTCTATGTGAACAGACTGGGAAGTGGTTCCGGTTTCTCCGGTTTTGCCGCGCTTAACCGTTTCCTCAATGAGCGAAGCAAGGTCTACCCAAACATTTGCTTCCCGGAAAACTCCTCCTGTTTTATCTGCTAGTGATTGAAGGGTAGCGGACTCGAGCTTGGTAAGCACGACCGCGCCCGCTTGATCCTTATGGTAGCCCCCCTCTTCCGCGGGGATCAGTCCACCACCTCGAGTGCCAAACCCGAGACAGACTGCCTGCACATTTTGCTCATTCAGTTTGCCTACATAATCTGTCCAGTCCTGGTTAAGGCTCTCGCCATCGCTGATCACTACAAGAAAGCGGTCGGCCTCGCTATCCGATTGCCGGAAGGAATCGAGAGTAGTCTTTAGCATAGCCCCATAGTTGGTACCGCCTTGAGGAATGAAATTGGGGTTCAAATCTCTGAGGAAACCACGGAGTATTTGGTAGTCGGGACTCATCGGGCTTTGGAGAAAAGCGGTTCCGGCAAAGACGATCAGGCCTACGCTTTCTCCCTGCAAGTTGTCGAGCAAGCTTTCCACGACTAGTTTAGCTCTTTCAAGTCGGTTTGGTTTAATGTCTTCAGCTAGCATGCTCTTGGACAAATCCATAGCAATTATCACCTCGCGGGAACGCTTGAAAACCTCCTTGTGTATTTCACCCCATTGCGGCCGGGCTAGTGCGATAATAACGAAAACCATTCCAATGAGAAAGAGCCATTTGGATGGTTGGTTCAGACCGGATTTAATCTCGGAAACACCTGCGAAAGTGGCCTTAACTCGTTTAACCTTAGAGCGACTAGATAGTGAAACAATCTTCTTTCTGAATACGATAGTAGTTAGTATCCCTAGGACGGGAATCACTAGTGCAAAAAGGTATAGCTCTTGTCCAAAAGTCAACTTAAGACCTCCTTTCGATTCATCGCCCCAATCGCTAGCGATCCAAAAAGCATAACGCCTGCTGCGATCGAGAAATAGGGAAAAAGCTCAGTGGTAACACTGTACTGATGTGACTCAAACTCAATCTTACTGTTTTTGTCTATAGAGTCGAAAGCGTTCTTAATTGTATTGGAATTATCGGCACGATAAAATTCTCCGAGAGTAATTCTGGAGATTTCCTTCAAGGTTGGTTCGTCGGTTTGAGAGGGCACGCGTACCGTTCCGATTCGCTCTCCCTTGGCATTAAGGCGAGGCATGGAGACGATTCCATCCCGTCCGGCCCCTATCGTGTAAACGCGAATGCCGTTTTCTACAGCTAATTCCGCCGCCGCAATAGGCTCGATAGAACCCGCGGTATTGGCTCCATCTGTAAGGAGAATGATGAAAGCGCCTTCACGGTCTCCGGAACGTTCTTTGGTTCCCTCTTGCAGCCTAGATAGTGCAACGCCTATTCCGTCTCCAATAGCAGTTCCATCTTCTATCAAGCCAATAGCTAGACGACTCGTCTGACTCGAAAGCCAGTGATGGTCAAACGTGAGCGGAGCCACGGTGTACGCCTGTCCTGCAAAAGCGACGAGACCTATGCGATCGTTGTCGCGTTTATTGATGAAGGCGCTTAAAACCGGTTTAACTGCTTGCAGGCGGTTGATACTCTTCAAGCCGTCCTTGTAGTCTTCATACAGCATCGAACTTGAAAGGTCCAATACCAGCATGATGTCGTAGCCTTTGCTTTTGGTCTGCCGTTCGAAATCGAGAACCTGGGGGCGGGCCAGCGATAGGACAATTAAAGCTGCCCCTGCGAATCCGAAGAATGAGGACAATTTCGAGCCTCCTGCAAAAACAGAGCGCTGCCAATTTCCAGCAAAAGGGAGAACCAGAGCAGCCGATGCCCGCCGACTACGCAATATCCCGATAACCGGAAGAGCAATCAGAGCTAAAAGCCACCATGGATCCACTAATGCAAATTCGTCCATAACTTCCAAAGTCAACCTCGTACAAATCGTAGAGCGCGTTTCTGAAAGAGCTTCACAACTGTATCAAGAGCGTCCTCACCCGCCTGCAAGGTAAGTCGATCTGAATCGACTGGAAACAGCTTTTTAAAGTGCGAATCCCGATCACGGTTCCATTTCTCGTGTGCTGCTTTCTGAGCCACGGATTTGCCATTCAGATTAAAAAGTCTGCCGGAAACGGGATCGTATACCGTTTGCTCTCCACGGTTGGGTAATGCTCGCTCCCATGGGTCCTCAATTCTAAAACCAATCGGTTGGTAGCGTTTTTTTATGACGTTCCATCCTTCCGGTTGATCATGATCAGGAAAATCGCTTAGCCAGACAAAAATGCTGTGACGGGGTGCCGCTCTCAGGAGATACCTCCAAGGTATTACCGCCTGTTGAGGTCCAAGGACACCCGGTGGCGGCTTTCCCAGCAAAGTCGCAGCGGTGTTTAGCACTCGGCCGCGACCCGCCGAGCTCTTGGTGAATTCATAGCCAGTCGGCGAGGCGTACAAAAGAGAAACCCGGTCACCATTCACGGCACTTAGAAGCATTAAAAGGCTCGAAAGCTCCAAGAGGGCTTCGCGTTTGGATCGTTTGCCAGAGCCAAACTGGAGGGAAGGAGTATCCTCAAATAGCAGTACCAGTGTAACTTCACGCTCTTCAACGAACTTCTTCCGGTAGGGTTCGCCCAGCCGAGCGGTCACGTTCCAGTCAATGTCCCGGACATCATCCCCGTAATCGTATTTGACGACCTGATCAAACTCCATTCCCTTTCCTCGGAAAGACGATTTGTATTCGCCGCTCAATACGCTCGCTACGGCATGCCGCACCCGCCACTCAAGTTTCCGCAGCATTGCGATCGAAGAGGACAGACTTTCTAAGTTATCCGAAATTTGGCTCTTTGTCTGGCTCATTTTTCGAGAAGCTTACGCGGACGAATTAGTAGGCAGTGGAGTTCTATCTAGGACAATCTTGAGGGCGTCGTCGGGAGTGATTTCCTCTGCCTCGGCTTCGTAGGTCAATCCAACTCTGTGTCGCATGGCGTCGAGGAACACGTCTTTGATAATCGACGGAGACACGTGGTCCTGCCCACGTAGCCAAGCAAGAGCACGACCGGCTTGGAACAAACTCAACGATGCTCTTGGGGACGCTCCATAGGAAAGATAATTGTGTTCCGGGTTTTCGCCCGCTGCCATTCTCCGTGTCGCTCGTACCAACTTTAAAATATAAGACTGTATTTCCTCCGACACATGGATCTTATCCACTTCTTCACGAATCTCCAGCAGCTCCTCACCACTTGATACAGCCTTCAGTTCAGGCTGATGAGTTACTTGTCCCCAGCGTTTCATCATTTCAAACTCTTCCGCCTGTTCCGGATAGTCGACGATTAGCTTAAAAAGGAATCGGTCTCGTTGCGCTTCGGGCAGCGGGTAGGTACCCTCTTGCTCAACCGGATTCTGAGTGGCCATTACAAAAAAGGGGTTGGGAAGGTCCTGTGACTCTCCGCCGATGGTCACTTGCTTTTCCTGCATCGCCTCAAGGAGGGCACTCTGAACTTTAGCGGGGGCGCGGTTGATCTCATCTGCTAACAGCATGTTAGCGAAGACAGGGCCACGGTGCGGAACAAATTGTCCGTCCTTTGGCTGGAAGATCATCGTTCCCACCACGTCGCTTGGCAGAAGATCGGGGGTGAACTGTATTCGCTCAAACTGCATGCCAAGGGCGGTCCCAAGGCTTTTGATGAGAAGTGTCTTGGCAAGTCCTGGCATGCCTTCCAGCAAGACATGCCCATTTGCGAGAAGAGCGACGAGCATTCGCTCGATCACAGTCTCTTGTCCAATTACAGCGGTTCCAACTTCGTTTCTAATTCGTTCAGCCCAGTTGCTCATATGGGTTTGTCACCTTGAGAATTTAGGAGGGTTTTCGGTCGTTTCATTGAGTTGTATCTAGTGAGTTGCGATTGACCATGAAATTAGGACATTGTTTCGATTGTTTTTATTTTCTACAAATATTTGATAAGTTGTTTTTTATTAATGATATATATGGATTTATTTATTTTTTCATTTTTCTTTATCTTATCCCAGTTTAACCCGATAGGCCCCGTCTCAAGGGCAGGACAGGGCAGTGATACCAACGAAGGGCACACTTAAAGCCCGCAAAAACAGAGATGGCAAGTGGGTTGTGAATGTTCCACCAATTTTGTCCAAGACAGGCAAAAGATCGAGGCCAGAATTTACGTCGGAATCCAGAGCCAATGCTGAAATCAGAAGGATCCAAGGACATGAAACAAGCACGGCGTCGACAATACCCGTTTGACGTCAAGCCAGAACGTTGATGCGAGCGCTGCTTTGAAGATTTTGGAAGGTGCAAAATGGGGCAAGGAGGGAAAGGCTAGTAGGAAAGACAGCGACAAACTGCTATTAATTCTTGCGAATTTTGGGAGTTGTCCCGATATTTCGGTATGAATACTAGATTATTACTCTCATTGCCCCTAATGTTAACCATATTTTCTGGCTTAAAAGGCGAAGAAACTTGTTCGTTAATGTTGGGCGACGAGCTTGATCGCGACGAGAGCGTGGCTATATTGGGTAAGACGATAACGTTTTGTTGTGGAAATTGCGTGAGAAGATTTGAGGAAAATGCAGCCTACTACATCAAAGCGTCACCGAGTTTGCGAAAAAAGTTTTCGGAAGATGAGCAAAAGGAACTCGGTGTTGACAAGGTGAAGCTTTTAAAGCAACGGTTTTGCCCAGTTTACAAAGACCGAATAGTCAACCCGAACAGCCCTAGTATTGAATACAACGGTGAAAAGATTTATTTTTGGTCAAGTACAGCTATTCGCCGTTGGAATCGCGACCCAGACAGATATTACGAGGACGCGAAAAACGACAAAATATTGTAGCCACTAGCTGACTTCTACCACTTCCATATGGCTGAATGAGACGAGTTTTAGAAGATGCGAGTTATGTCAATGTTTCGTTCAGAGATGTCACCGAGTGCTCGTGTTTTGTATATTAGGTAAATTATCTTCCAGTTTAGGTTCCTATAGGTTCACGACAGAAAGTTTGAATCAAAAGTCCAACGAGTAAGGTCTAACATAGTTTTGCTGACTAGATTATTAGATGTTTGAGCATTTGAATGTATGAAAGGACCTTGGATAATTGCGTTAGTTGGAGGCTTTACTTGCAATGCTCTCGGTGAAAATTGCTGCATTTCCGCTTCGATTGATTCTTCAGTTGCTGAATCGTGTCGATTGTTGGAAGATTCATGTTGCTCTGCTGATTCTAGTCATGAAGAGCTACCATCGCTTTCGGACATAACTAAGTACCGCGTTGCGGCAGGGAAAGGGGATTTAGATTCAATGCGCGCACTAGGTTTGATCTATCAAGATGGTTGGGGTGTGGAAAGAGATATCAAGAGAGCTAGGCATTGGTTAACTTTGGCTGCTCAGAAAGGCGACGGTATTTCAGCTCTTTACCTCTCACAGATATATCTTGCGGGAAAAGATCCCGACCGACATAGAATTCTGGCATTTGTTTGGGCTCTATATGCGTCATCAAAAAGTGTAGATGGTGTCAAAGACGTGCTCGCGAAGCTTCGCACGCAGATGACCGATGAAGAGATTGAAGAATCTATTAAAATATTGGATTTGTTCTGCCAAAAAAACCCAGAGATGATGGGAGTGTAGTTAGCTATTCTCTGCGGAAAGATTTGCTTTGTATAGTGAGGACACATCTTAGTTAGGCGTGACTAGGACTCCCACATTGTTTAGACTATCTTTTCTCGGTCTGGTTGAATAAGAATAAGGGACACAAAAGGCGATTCAACCAAGCTGTTTTTTCCATAGCAAAAGGTTCTTTCTGAGATGTCAGATGAACAGATTATCCAACCGTTCACGCCTTCATCTCGTCGGCACGGTTGTCATTATAGTAAGTAAATGAACGTCTAATCCCCGCGATGTAATACATGGCAGTTTGGATTAGAGAATCCTTACAGCCATAAATCGATACCTTTGCTGGCAATTCTGTTCTCCATTTCTGCTAACCTATCGGATTAGAAGACACGTTTCCATCATCTGACGGAAATAGTGTGTTCCAAAATGATTTATTCTGGCCTACTCGCCGATTAAAATCATAACCAAATAAAATTACAACTTATAGGGAAATCTCTCAGGTTGAAGGCTGGTTCTTTTTTAGATGAAAAGCGACTAGCGGGTGTCGGGATTTGACGACGGCGCGGACGCGAGTTTCAGGCTGAATGCGGTGTTCGTGGCTAAGGCGGGCTTCCAGGGTTTCGCCGGAGTCGAGTTGCACTAGATAGTGCCGGGTTTCGCCTTCATAGGCTTGCGTTTGCACGGTTGCGTTGCCGGGTGTCTCTTCGATAAGGTCAATATCGTGTGGGCGGATGAGAACTTCAACTTGAGAAACAGAATTGGCAGAAGGTAAGAAAGCCCCGTTTGTATGAACAAAGGGGTGTAAGCCGATTGCGGTTTCTGCACCGGTCTCGCTGGCTATGCCTTTGAGGAAACTTCCATCGCCGAAAAACTTGGCCACGAAGCGACTGTTGGGAGCTTCATAGCATTTCTCAGGTGTATCTACCTGTACGATACGGCCCTCTCTCATGACTGCAACGCGGTCGCCGATGGCCATGGCTTCGTTTTGATCGTGAGTTACCCATATTGCGGTGACACCTGCTTTTTTGATGGCGTGGCGAATTTGGAGGCGTAGATCGATCTTTAAAGCAGCGTCGAGGTTGGAAAGGGGTTCGTCTAGCAGCAAGAGTTTGGGTTGGTGAGCGAGGGAGCGGGCGAGTGCGACGCGCTGCTTTTGCCCTCCCGAGAGGGTTTCAGGCATTGATTCGCGAAATGCTTTCAGGCCAAGATTGGAGAGCCATAGGTCGACTTGGCTGCTTTCGCTTACTCTAAAGCCGACGTTTTCTTCGACATTGAGGTGAGGGAAGAGAGCGAAGTCCTGGAAGACCATTCCGGCACTGCGTTTCTCTGGTGGGACAAAATTGTCATTGGTTGTGGCTTGGCCGTCGATACGTATTTCTCCTTTGCTCGGTTCCAAGAGACCCGCGATGGCTCGGAGAGCACTGCTTTTGCCGCAGCCTGTTGGACCAACCAGAGCGAGAATCTCTCCCTTGGCTATGTGGAGGTTCAAGTTACGCACTACATGTACATCTCCGTAGTGAATGTTAAGAGTTTCAATTGAGAGCATGTGAGTAGGGGACGCTTTCTAGGTTTCGGCTTCTGGTGCAAGCCGAAGCAATCGCTCTGTGCGAATAAAGAGGAGCATAGCTATGAATGAGGTGAATATTAGGAGTAGTCCTGGGATGGCGGCGTCGCCGAAGTAACCCGCTTCGTACACTTGCCAGAGGCGCGTGGTGAGTGTTTCCATTCCGGTAGGTCGCAAAAGAAGGGTTAGGGGTAGCTCTCGCATGGCTTCTAAGAAGATCAGAGCGGCCCCGCTCAGGGCGGCCGGCATGATGAGTGGGAGCTTTACGCGTCTAAAGGTTTCGAAGGGCGAGGCTCCAAGGCTTCGAGCCGCAGCACTAAGACTATTCTCGAGGCGGTCTAGGCCTTCTCGGAGGGATCCAGTCGCAAGGGGCAAGAAGCGAAGTACGTATCCGAGAACTAGCATGGCGGTCGTCTGATACATCCAGGGCAAGTGCAGCCCGACATAGACGAGTGCGGTGCCCATGACGATTCCAGGTATGCCAAAGCCGAACGAGGTGAGGCGGAGCATCCAGTTTTCGGTCCTTCCTCCGTAGGAAGCAGCTTGAGCTAGGGGTAGGGCCACGATCACGGCACAAAACGCGGCGAGACCTGCGGGAACCACCGAGTGAAGGAGGATGCTGGGTTCAAAACTTCGAACGCCTTCGCGCTTGATCCAGATGAAAAACAAAACGAAGGGGAGTCCGACAGATGAGATCCATATTAATGTAGTTGAAATAAAGATACAAAATTTTGTAGCAGGAAGTGGATTCCAGCGGAGGGTGCGGCCTGGGTTTTCTCGAACGGTTTTCGCTCGTGATTCGAAGGTGAGGACGACGAGTACGAGAAGCAAAAGCTGGAGAGAAAGCCATGCGGCTCTGGAAAGTCCGAAAGCGTTGTACTCAACATAGATGGCACGGGTGAAAGTGTCGAAGCCGAGGATGGCGGGAGTTGCGAAGTCGGAGAGGGTGTAGAGGGCTACGAGCAGGGCCCCTGAAGCGATTCCTCCACGTATACGGGGAAAAATTACGTGTGATAGGGTTCCTAAGGGAGTGAGTCCGAGAGTTCGTCCGGATTCCACGAGACCTGCGTCGAGCCGCAGCAGGGAGGCTCGTACTGAAAGCACGACGAAGGGAAAGGTGTAGAGGGTCATAACCCATGCGGTACCGAAGAGACCGCGGACTTCGGGCGGAGCGATTCCGAAGAGGTTTTCGATCTCCCCGCCTGGGCCGGTGGCTGCGAAGTAGGCGAAGGCACCAATATAGCTGGGCACGGCTAGAGGGAAAACAAGCATTGCCAAGACTAAGCCTGCTCTGCGTAGCTTCAGGCAGGTCGTGGCGAAGGCGAGAGGGGCGCCAATCGCGACAGCTCCGAGGACGGTGAGAGCAGTGAGACCGACGGTGTTGCCTAAGATTCGCCAATTTCGCGATCCGAACTCTAAAGGTTCTTGTGTCGCTAGAGCGATGAGTACAACGATGGGTGAGAGGGCGAGCAGAACTATGGGAGCAATGGGCACGTGCAGCCGCCAGCGTTTTGCGAATGAGTATCGTTGCATGGTTTGTTGAGTGAAATGCGATCCTCTGTCTGGCGAATCTAGGTTTTATAATACTTCAGTTTTGCGCAGAAGGGTAAGGGTGGGTTTTAGATCGGCGAGTTTATCGAGGTCGACTTTGGGCGGATTGACCCGAGCGATTTCTGGTAATCCCTTCGGTGGTTGAATTCCGATTACGAGCGGGATTTCATAGGCTTCTCTGGCTAGGTAGCTCTGCACTTCTTTGGTTAGCAGGTGGCGAAGAAAGAGTTCTGTCTCGGGTTTATTTTGCAGGATTACTACTCCAGATACGTTAAGTAGGCAGCCGGCATCGTTGTTAGTGAATGCGAGGTCAAGCGGTACCTCTGGTCGACCCTTTTTTAAACGTAGTGTGTAGTAGTGGTTTGCTAGGCCTATATCAAGATCGCCGCTGGCTACGGCCATAACTACGTTTAACTCGCCAGCCAAAGCTCGGGCTTTTGAGCGCATAGCTTTTAACCATTCTTCGGTAGTCTTCTCGCCTTCGAGAAGGCGAAAGGCGGTAACGAAGGATTGGAATGCGGCGTAAGTGGGTGCCCAACCTATTTTTAGGTCGCGATGGGGGAGATCGAGAATGGATTTGGGTATGGCTTCGCGTGTAATACGATCTGTATTGAAAGTAAGGGTACGGATACGCCCAGAGATGGGAGTCCAAGCTTCGCGACGGAATTTGGGCTCCAACATGTCGCGAATAATAGATGGGAGGGGTTTGGCTACTGCATTATTGAGTACGTGGCCGATGGATCCGCTATCGATCGCCCAAAAGAGATCGGCTCGTTGCACGCCTGACCCTGCTTCAGCGACGATGGTATTAGCCAAGGCGGAGGACGGGCCACGACGAATCTTCAGCTCCAGGTCCGGATTGCGTTCTTTGATGGCCTTGAGAATGTCTTCGTAGAGACCTCCTTCACCGCGACCAAGATAGAGCGTGATAGCTCCTTGAATTTTGGGAAGATTTTCTACTGATTCGGCAGCGAGGGGACTGTTTGCTTTTGAGGCGAGGAGTCTTTTAGCGCCTAGTACCCCGATGGCGGCTAGGGTTGTACAATAGGTTCGGCGATCCACTATTAAAATACTGAAGATCGCTCGGATTGAATTTTAGAGAGGAATTTCTTGGCCTGGCTTAGACTTTTGGTCATTTCCGCTAATTTGGCCCTAGCGTCTGCAACTGAGCCTCCGTTCTTAAAGATAAGCGGCAGGCCAGCGTTGAATTCTAGCTCGATGGTTGTAACGAGATCGGCGTCGGCCTCGATGAGGTCGCCTTCGAGGTGCTCAAAAATTTCCATGTATGTAACATAGACTATTTTGCTGGCCTTTTCTACTTCGTTGTGGGCGTAGGCGTCTACTGCTGCTTCGAGGTTGGCGAGTATGGCTTCGATGGGTTCTTCGTCTGGATCGACTCCGCCATAGTTGGCGTCTTGTTGTTGATCGTCGTGGCCATGGTCGTGGTGCGATTCGGTTTCGCCAATTGTGGCGTCTGCAAGGACTCGGAGTCCGCCCAGGCCTTGCCAGAGGGCGGCTTTCGTATTTTCTCCTATTGCGTACATCTCTTCGGCTGAACCCTTTTTATCGGCTACGCCTTTCATGCCGTAGAAGCCGATCCAGACTGGAGGATAGAGGTAAGGGGCTTTAACTTCGATTACTCCGTGGACGCCGACAGATTCCCACGTGTCTACCCAAGCTTTGGACGAATCTTCGATAGATTCGCCGTTGGCGTAGCCCTTGACGATCCTGTCGGTCGCCAGACACATCTTGGTGAGTTCTGTTTCGAAGGTTCCGAGGTGCTCGCTGAAATTGGCGACGAGGTTCATGTCAGGCTCCCCGGAAGCTTGAACAGCCGCATGCGGTGAAAACATGAACGCTCCTAAGAGCACCATGGTGAACGAATAACGAATATAGCAAAGACCTGCTTCGTAGAAAGTTTTAGATGTTTCTTTCATGATTGTGTGTGCGTGGATGGGATGTTGCTTAAATTAATTTGTTTGAGGTGTATGTTATGAGAATGGCACAAAGTTTAAAACCAGCGACGGATTTATAGATTATTTCACTTTGTTTAAGAATGGGGGCTTGTGGCGGGTCTTGTTTGCCTTTTCGATTTTGCCTTCGTCCAGCGATAGCACTGACAGGCTGAGTGAGGATATGGCGAGATTGCGGCTCGGCCCTCTGTGGTCCAAATCCTTTATTGTTCTCAACATGTATCTGGCTTTAAAGAAATCGTTTTTAGCCAGGGCTCCAGAGTCCTCGGTTCCTAGACTTGCAGTATTTTTGCCATGATTTAGAAAAGCAGCGGCTAGGGAATTGACCCATTGCGGGTTGTCCGGGCTTCGGATTTGCTCAGAAGTGGAGAGGTCTCGGGAGCTTGCTTGCAATGAAGCTTTCAGGCTACTGGGCGTTCCGTTTCCCAGAAAATTACCGCTTTTGGTTATGAGAGTGTCAGCCATAACGCTCTGTTTTGAGGATTGGCTTAAATACATATTCGGCTAAATTACTTTTGTATATAATAATTGGTTACGGTGATAAAGAATTCTAATTTTAAATACGTCCTAGATGAATACGGTAGCCTTCTGGCGGAAATATGAAAGCCTGGGCGATGAAGCCGAGTTCTATAAAGTCCTGATCGAGCTCGATTGGATCATGGTCGCAGACGACCCAAAAAGAACCGCCTGGCTCGACGGTCGCGGAGCGACTTTCTAGGCTGTTCTTGGCTTCGCTTGGCGTCAGCCCTCGGAGGTCGAGTGGATTGGATAGAGTATTGTCCATGCTCTACTGACTTGTTTCGTGACCGATCATGTTGGAGGGATCGACCCACTGGTCGAATTCCTCGGCGGTGACTAGTTCCAATTCGATGGCGGCTTCTTTGAGGGTCGTTTTTTCTGTATGGGCTTTCTTCGCAATCTTAGTGGCATTTTCGTATCCAATATGCGGATTTAGAGCAGTCACGAGCATGAGGGAATTCTGGAGATGCTCTTGAATGCGAGGGTGGTTTGGTTCGATGCCGACGACGCAGTGGTGATTGAACGCATGGCAGGCACCACCAATAAGATTGGCCGATTCCAGAAAGGCGTTTATCATGACGGGTTTGTAGACATTGAGCTCGAAATGTCCACTTGCTCCTGCAAAGGTTATGGTCGCATCATTCCCTATTACTTGAGCGCAGACCATGGTGATGGCTTCGACTTGGGTTGGATTGACTTTGCCGGGCATGATCGAGGAGCCAGGTTCGTTGGCTGGGATGGAAATCTCGCCGATTCCAGAACGGGGACCGGATGCGAGCATGCGTATGTCATTGGCGATTTTGTGGAGGCTGACAGCGATCTGCTTGAGTGCGGCATGCGATTCCACAATTGCGTCGTGGGCAGCTAAGGCTTCGAACTTATTGGGGGCAGTGACAAAAGGTAGGCCAGTGAAGTCTGAGATCACTTCGGCGACTTTGTCTGAATAGCCAGATGGAGTATTTAGTCCGGTGCCTACGGCAGTTCCGCCAAGAGCGAGTTCAGAAAGGTGCGGTAATGTACTTCTTAGGGAACGGAGTCCGTATGCTAGTTGAGAAACATAGCCGGAAAATTCCTGACCGAGAGTCAATGGTGTAGCATCCATCCAGTGGGTACGCCCTATCTTCACGATTTTGCACATCTCCTTGGATTTTGCGTGAAGAGATTCCTTTAGACCTTCAATCTTGGGGATTGTGAATTCGACGAGTTTTGCGTATGCTGCGATGTGCATTGCGGTAGGAAAGGTATCATTGGACGACTGGGATTTATTGACGTCGTCGTTTGGGTGTATCACTGGTTGCCCTTTCCCGAGCTTATTACCATCAAGTACATGACAGCGGTTGGCGACGACTTCATTACAATTCATGTTCGATTGTGTACCAGAGCCTGTTTGCCAGACGACGAGAGGGAAATGATCGTTGAGCTTGCCTGCGATGATCTCGTCGCAGGCTCTGTTAATCAATGAAGCCTTTTCGGGCGACAGTGCTCCGAGAGAGCAGTTGACTTGGGCGGCTGCTTTCTTTAAAATTCCGAAGGCTTTAATAATCTCGATAGGCATCGAGGCGGCTCGGCCAATTGGAAAGTTTAATATGGAGCGCTGTGTTTGGGCCCCCCAATATTTTTCTGCAGGGACGTTTACTGATCCCATTGTGTCTTTTTCAGTCCGGTAATCCATTTATGGTACAAGCCAAGCTAATTTGTAGCCTATCGGATGACTGCAAATCTTTCAACCCCAAGAAAGAAAATTGCTACTCCATAACGGATTTTTTAGAAATGCAAATTTCCTAGTTTAGTTACGAACACAATAGTAGGTTATTCGGCGATTAAAAGGGATTGGACTGGAGCTATTCCAACGCGATACCCTGAAAAAGTAATTGTTCCACTAGATCATCGCTTTGAGATGGATAAATAACCATACTCCAGTGAGTCGGTCATACACAAATCTATTCGATTGTGAAATGAGCGCTGTGCTTGGAATGCCTTAGAGCGGTATTTGGTTTTCTGTGACGTTTCAGAATAGATGCAGTTTAGATGGCACAAGGATTCCAACAAGATCGATGGAGGCCTAGCGTAAATAGGAGTTGCGGCGGCCGGACGAACCATCATCTTTTTCGAATCAACTTTAATGTGGTGTTTCCATTTAGTTTCAAGAAGCTATAGTATTGGATCTAGACTTTATTGGGATGGAAAAAGAGTAAGTGCAAACAAGAACCTCAGGAAGGGTTTTCATGAAGAATGCCTGAAGTAAGCATCGCTTTTTAGGAAATCCTGATCGGTTATCTTCATTAATTATTTCCACGTTGCATCGACTGCATGTGTTTGTGAGCATATTTATTGGGTGAGGATGCTCAGGAGTTTGAGTCTACGAATATCGGTGAGAAAAATTAAGCAGTAATTAAAACTTTTTAGTAATTTTCATTCCCATATCTAATTTGTCCGTGAGTATATAGTCTATACCTGCTTTGTGAAGGGTTTTAACGAGATCTGGGTCGTTTGCTCCGAACCAATTAATCGTGACACCAGCGTCGTGCAGCTGCCTGACTTGGGCTTCTATATTTTTGTATCCATCATTTTGGTGAAGTTGAATAAACTCACATTTTTTAACAATAGTTTCGCGTATATATGCCAGTCGGTCTCCGGCTTGGCGGGTCATATTGCATGTTTTAATTTTTGGGATGACTTTACGAGCTGCGGTTATCGACTGAAGTGAGCAAGCTATAAATGCAGTGTCTAGGCGGCCCATTTCCGCGATAACTTTTGCTGATTTTTGAGCAAGCTCATCCCCACCTTTTAAGTGAACATTACAGTAAATAGATTTAGGTATGGAATTTAAGGCCTCGTGCAGAGTGGGTACTTGGGTGCCTTTGAATTTTGGATCGAACCAAGAGCCTGCATCGAGCAAGCGGATTTCGTCAAAGGTAAGGTCAGACACTCTACCTTTCCCACTAGTGGTTCGGTCGACAGTAGAGTCGTGCATGACGACGAGTTTTCCATCTTTTGTGAGGGCAACATCGAATTCAATTTGTTGCGCTCCTTTTCTGACTGCAGACAGGAAAGCAGGGATGGTGTTTTCGGGAGCTACTTCAACATCTCCCCGGTGGGCGCATATTTGCGCAAAACAAGTTAGATTAAAGAAGCATGAACAAATCGAAAAGGTAATGTACTTAATCATTCCGCTATTATACTAATTCCGAATCACTGGCAGAAAGTAAAAATTTTACTGGAATCAATTAGTCCTGAAGATGGTGCTGTTTGAGATTCAAAGCTGACTGAAAGCTATTTGAAAATTTGGTTCTTGAATTCTAATTAAAAGAAAAATCAACCATTTGGTCGAATCCTGATTCCACACAAAGAAGCTTCGCTACTTATTCCGTGAAAAGCACGGTCGTTATGAACGCATTCAATAGGCCGTGCTTAAACTTGGTGTTGTTCTAGGGCTGATTAGCTTTTATTTTTTTTCTGATTTCCTTCATCTCTTCTATTTTCTTGTCGAAATCATAATCAGGAAAGGTTGCAATAACAGCTTCCATCTCATTACGAATGGCAGCTCGTTGTTGATCATCGCTCGATTGTGGCAATTGGTTTTCATTTAATCGATCATCCATACTAAAGAGTCTGCCATCGTGGTACATTCGATAACCATCCATCATTAAGACACGGCCTGCATGATCATTAAAATCTGAAAACCAGGTTTCCGGATCGTAATGACAGAAAGCCCACTTTCTTGGCCTTCCTTTTCTACCAATAATTTGGGGATAAAAACTACGACCGTCCATTACAAACCCTTCTGAAGACTTAATATTTGCGGCTTGCAGAATGGTCGGAAGAATATCTGAAAAATCTATCAAATCATCTAATTCTCTACTCGGGCTCTTCCCCTGATAAGAAGCGATTAGAGGAACTCTTAAACCAGCATCCGTTAACATGCCTTTTTCTCCTGTAATTTTTTCCCCGGAGTTCATGCTGGTTGTGATACTTCGGTGTGTTCCATTGTCGGCGGTAAAGATTATTAGCGTATTTGCCAGCAAATCTCTTTCTCCGAGATGGTTTAAAAGCCTACCTACTATTTGGTCGGTATATTCTACCATATCAGAAAAATATTTAGGGTCTTTTTCTTCTGTCTGTAACCAATCTTTTCTGTTTGGGGTAGGCACAAAGGGTGAGTGCACTAGAATCATCGGGTAATAAATAAAGAAAGGTTTGTTCTTTTTCTTATCAATGAAGTCACAGACAAAATCTAAGATTATGTCTGGCCCATACTTATTACGAACCTCGTCATCATCCAGAAAACGTCCATTTTGATACATGAGTGGAAACGCATAGCGTCCGTTCGCTTCCCTGATTAGCTCCTTCGGTTTACCTATATTATTCACACAGTATTCATCAAAACCAAGGCTTTTTATGGTTTCCCCATCGCCCCCAAGTTGCCATTTTCCAGCGATAGCTGTGCTGTATCCCGCATCTTTAAATAGATTGCCAAACGTAATCTCATCAGGGTCTATATGTAAAAATACCTCATAGTTTCGGTAGTTGTATTTTCCAGTCATTATAGAGACCCTTGAGGGGGAACAAAGCGGTGTCGCAAAACAATTATTAAACTTTACACCATCCTCTGCCAGGCGATCTAAATTGGGAGTTTTATAAACTTTCGAACCGTAGGTACCCAGGCATTCTTGTCCCATATCATCTGCCATAATAAGAATGACATTAGTGTTCTCATATGACCTCAGACAGTTAGATGAAAATGACAGTAAAAATAAAAATAAAATATGATTAGAATTTGGTATTATATTCACCGGTTCAGTCTCTTATAAACTTTCAATACTTGATGGGTTTTCATTCCTTTTCTCTCCAAACAACCTATCAAGTTTTGATAGTGGCAATTTTTTAGAAGAAGTTGATCCATATAAATTGCGATGCGGCTGGAGCATCGACCCCCGCCCCCTTCTTTGTCAATTTTAAGCATGAGCAGTGGCTGGAAAACACAAAAATTAAGATGGGGACGAATATTCCTCGGGCAGTGTAAGCACAGTGCAGATGTAAAAACAGTAAACAGCAGTTCAGTAGAACAGATAGCCAGCCGATAACCCGAGCCTTTAACGGTTGCTCAACTGGAGGCGGAAAGTCTGGCTTAGACGGCAACAGACGGCGTCTCGAGTTTTTTGCGAATGCCGGATATCATATTGTCAAATGAGAGTCCCCCGATTGCTCTCAAGCTCGCAATATCGGACCCGTGGTCTACGAACTCGTCCGGCCATCCGATTCGATGAACAGGAGTTGACATTTCGCACTCTGATAATGTTTCCAGCACGGCACTGCCAAAACCGCCCGACAAGACTCCGTCTTCGAGGGTAACAATAAGACGATAATCTTTTGCGTGGGAAAGGAGCAGCTCATTATCTATCGGCTTGATGAACCGAGCGTTCACAACTCCTGCGGAAATTCCATCCTCCAGCATGAGACGATCGCTGATTTCCAAAGCGTCCCGAACCATGGGACCAAGGGCCCAGAGAACCAGTTCGCCTCCTTCCCGCAAGACTTCGGCTTGTCCCACACCCAAAGCTTTTGGTTTAGACTTAATTTTAACTCCGGTTCCAGCACCGCGAGGATACCTTACAAAAACAGGTCGCTTCAGTTGGATGGCCGTGTGAATCATATCTACCAGCTCATCCTCATCTTTTGGCTGCATAGCGACGGTATTGGGAACACAGCGTACATACGATACATCAAAAAGACCGTGATGGGTTGGGCCGTCGTTAGGGGAAAGTCCTGCACGGTCCATGCAAAAGACTACCGGTAGATTTTGCAGGCAAACATCGTGAATGACCTGGTCGAACGCTCGCTGGAGGAATGTCGAGTAGATCGCGACTACTGGCTTGATACCCTTCGTAGCGAGCCCCGCTGCAAAAAGCACCGCGTGCTCCTCAGCAATACCAACATCGTAAAACTGGCCGGGAAGCTCATTGGAAAGATGGATCAAGCCGGTACCGGAAGGCATGGCACCGGTGATTCCGACAATGGACTTGTCCTTTTTGGCGAAGCGCACGAGGGCATGGCCAAAGACGTCCTGGTAGTTTTTAGGGACGACTGATTGAGATGACTTTGATTTGCCTGAATGAATCTCAAAGGGGCTTGTCCCGTGGAAGCTCTCTGGTTTTTCGATCGCAGGGCGATAGCCTTTTCCCTTCTTGGTGACTACATGAAGAATCACGGGCTCATTTGCCGCTCTGGCAAATTCAAGATTACGAGTCAGTAGGGGAAGGTCATGCCCGTCGATAGGTCCGAAGTAGCGGACACCGTAAGTCTCAAAAATGGAAGAGGGCAACACGATGCTTTTCCAGCCTTTCTCTGCATTTTTCCCTATCTTGAGTAACTGCTCTCCACCGGGCACCTTTTGTAAAAATGTGCCGAGATCGTGATGAAGGCGGTTGTATATTGGATTAGTGATCAGTTCGTTGAGGTATTTCGAGATAGCTCCAACGTTTTTGGCAATCGACCACTCGTTGTCATTAAGAATAATGATAAGACGTTTGGTAGTTGAGGCTACATTGTTGAGGGCCTCCATCGTTATGCCGCAAGTGAATGCTGCATCGCCACATAGTGCCACGACATGCTCATCGGAGCCCAACTGGTCTCGGGCGGCAGCCATGCCCAGTGCGGCAGAAAGGGCTGTTCCGGCATGTCCGGCTCCGAATGAGTCGTGTGGACTTTCAGACCTAGCGAGGAATCCGCTTATGCCACTGTTTTTGCGAATCTTGTCGAACTCTTCGCCGTTTCTTCCTGTTAGGAGCTTGTGGACGTATCCTTGGTGTGAGGTGTCGAACACAAATTGATCCTTTGGGGTGTCAAAAACGAGATGCATGGCGATAGTCAGCTCGACCACCCCCAAGTTCGGTCCTAAGTGACCGCCATTGGTCGAAGTGACATCAATCAGCTTAGCTCGAATTTCAGCGGCAAGATCCGTTAGTTCAGCCGAGCTTAATGATCGGATGTCGGCAGGCTTCTTGATGGCTTTGAGCAAAGTAAATGGGTCGTTACGGTGCACTCCGGACTGTTGGCTCGAATTCAAAAGAGTGGAAAATAGAATCGGGAAGAGAAGGGAATCATTGGTTCTTGTCCAACCTATTGGGCTAAATTTTGTCTACTCGTCTGGATCAAAATTTTCGAACTCCGGATTTCCGGCATCCTGATTGCTCAGGATCTCGATTTTCGCCTCAGCCTCGCTTAACTTTTCGTCGCAATGGACGAGCAACTTCGAACCCGCTTCATACCGCTTAATGAGGTCATCCAAGTTCAATTCGCCGCTTTCCATTTCTTCAACGATCGCCTCGAGCTTTTCTAATCCCTCTTCAAATGAGAACTCCTTGTTTTTAGCCTTTTTCGTCACAGGGTAGAAGTATGGAAGTAGGAGATCTTATGACAAGATCATGTTTTGCTCAATTCAAGAAAGGCCCTCGAAACGGGCGTCCGCTTGAAAGGATGGAAAGCTTGATCAAAGCTGGACAGACACCGCTGCTTAGCATCAGATTATCGCCGATGACGAAACTGGAAATCGCTTTTGTTACCGCCCTTATTCTCAAAATGGGGGCCGAACTAGTCTTGGAGGCCGTCAATCGGATTCATGTATTGAGATTTTCCGATCAAGCGCCTGATGGACTAGGCGACGTGATGGATGCGGAGACTTACGCCAAGTCAAACGAATACACTTTGGCCAAGAGCCGATTTGGCTCGATCGTTTTGGTATTCGACGCGGCGGTTTTGGCACTCATTGTTTTAAGTGGTTTGTTGCCTGTCCTCTTTGGCTGGTGGAGTGAGCAGTTTGGAGACTCCAACATGTACTCCGCATTGTTCCTCATCGTGGTGACAACAATAATAAGTATTCCCGGAATTCCCTTCGAATACTGGAGTCAATTTAAGATTGAAGAGAAATTTGGCTTCAATCGAAGCTCCGTAAAGCTCTGGGTAACGGACAAAACGAAGGGATCAGTAATTGGGTTTTTGATTGGGTTTCCGTTGTTGTGGCTTTTGATTAGCCTGGTAGGATGGATTGGTAGTGCGTGGTGGATTTACGCCTTTGTCATTATGATTGTATTTCAATTGCTGATGATGGTTCTTTACCCCATGCTGATCATGCCTTTGTTCAATAAGCTCTCGCCGCTGGAGGAGGGACCATTGAAAGACCGGCTCATGGAGCTTTCGGACCGGGCTGGATTTAAGGCCAAGACCATACAGGTCATCGATGGCAGCAAGCGCTCGGGGCACTCCAATGCTTACTTTACCGGTTTTGGGAAATTTCGCCGTATTGTGCTCTACGATACCTTGATTGAGCAGCTGAGCGAGGAAGAACTAGAGGCGGTTCTAGCTCACGAAATTGGACACTATAAGAAAGGTCACATCCCGAAGATGATTGGTCTTTCCGCGTTGATGATGCTAGCCGCCTTTTGGATCATTAATTTTCTTTTGCACAGTTCGGCCTTCTTTGAAGGGTTTGGATTTGGTCCTCTGGAAATGGGGTCGAGTGGCAATTTAGGCATCGCCATGCTTCTTTTCAGCCTTCTGGGCGGACTGGTAACGTTTTGGATTAGCCCGTTGTTTCATGGTATGTCGCGCAAGCACGAATACGAGGCCGATGCATTCGCTCGTAATGCAGTCGGCGACTGGAAACCGCTCAGTGGTGCATTGAGAAGGTTGAGTGAGAAGAATCTTTCTAATTTGAATCCTCACCCGCTTTACAGCGGGTTCCACTATTCCCATCCGAGCTTACTTGAGCGAGAGCGAGCCATGAAGAAAGGATAGTCTGGCGACGAGAGGGAGGACTAATTTGTCAAGGCGGACCAGGGTAACATCGAGCAAAGGCCGGCTGATGTTAGTCGTAGTCGGGGCACTTGGGGTCGCTGCTGTATTTCTGGTGAGGTTTACCGTTTTGGCGAAGTGGGCCACGAAGTCGTGTTCGGGGAAGGGGTTAGCTCGCGACTGGCTTAATCAGTGGAAGACTATTTAGAAAGATTAGGATATTTCAGTCGGGCCTACGGAGGGGTGATCCAAATTCGGTCCTATGGTGATGGACTCAATCTCTATCTTACTTACTTCGTTCATATTGGAATCGCAGCGATTTTCGGGATGAAGTCGCTTCTATCCGGGCTGGACAGAGCTACGCAATGGCTCTGGGTAGATATTCAGCAGGCCAGACTACTACGAAGGGTCGAACTATCGTATGATCTGGATTGATGTGAAAACTCCTTGAGATGCGGCAGCTACTCGTTAAAGAGTATGCAGATTGGACTAGGGACATTTACAACTGAATCCAGTTGGTAGGTGATTTTTCCAGTTGACTGATCGATAGCAAAAACGGCCACGGTGTTCGAGTGTTGCCCGGCCGCCAGGAGCCACTTCCCGCCCGGCTCAAGATTGATGTTTCGCGGAAAAGCGCCGCGCACCGGTTCGACCTCGGTAACCGTCAGCCTTCCCGTGCTGCGATTAGCTTGGTACACTGTCACAGTGTCATCGCCGCGGTTGGCTGAATACACGAAATTACCATTCGGATGTACCAGGATTTCAGAGCTCGAATTGAACTCCTCCTCGGACTTGGTGCTCTCACTCAGAGCCGGCGTTGTCGTTAGACGTTTGGTTGTTCCTTTTTTCGCATCGTATTGGAAAGTGGTGACTGAGAGGGAAAGCTCGTTAAGGAGATAGATGAATTTCCCGTCGACCGAGAATCGCATATGACGCGGACCTCCGCCAGCTAAGCTTTCCGCAGACCCGTGAGCCGTGATGGATGGCCGACTAGCGTTCACTTTATAGATAACGATCTTGTCAAGACCCAGGTCTGGTACGAAAGCGAATTTCCCGTCAGGCGAGTAGCCAGTCCAGTGTGGGTGAGGCGCATTCTGGCGTGACGCAACGACCCTAGAGCCCCCCACGTGCTCAATCAGTTGGCCTCGGGGCTGGAGCCTGCCGTCCTTGTCCACGGGAAAGAGCGCAATCGAACCTCCACCATACTGAGCTGTGAGGAGAAAATTTCCGGAAGGATGAACGGATATGTGAGCACCTCCTCCGTCACCAATGACTTCCGTATTCAAAAGTGTCAGGCTACCATTTTTCTCAATCTTGTAAGCCGCTACGCAGGGACCTTGGTCACTGGTGGCAACTGCGTAAAGGTGGGACCTCTTGGGGTGAAGAGCGAGGAAGCCAGGTGACCCAATTCCCGCCGCCAGTTTTGGCGGTGACAGCTTGCCACTGTCTTTGTTGAAGCTCGAGTGATAGATTCCTTTAGTAGCTTTACCAGATGTTCCAAAGTAAACATCAACACTAGCGGCAAAGAGGCTTGGGATCAGTGAAAGTAAGACAATGAAAGCAAACAATTGCATAATAAAAAGAGGATAACAGAACGCGGTCTTGAGTGCACGCTCTATATTGAGAAAATGCGATGTGGAGAAAGTTGGGCATTTTTTTGGTGAAATATTATCGGAGCGTGCCTACTTTATCCATAATGAACAGCTTCTTTTCCAAGGTGCGACTCGCTTTCTTTTTAATCCTGCAGAGTCTCCCCTTGCAAATTAGCGGCAACGACTAGCTTCCTAAATGAGGTTTGTGCCGAATCTAAAAGAAGACGATGATGATTTGACCGCAGGTACTAAATACCAGGATACTACCTCTCACAGCTGTCTTAGACGTAAAAGTTGAGATCAGAGTAGTTTAAAGTAACTGAAAATCAGATATGACTAGTATAACAAATAGACCTTCAATTATTAGCATTCTATTGCTAGTGAATCTAACGCTATCGACATTGGCCATCGGCCAGAGCCTGCCAAAGGAGGAACTGATATTTCTTACCTCGGCCTGGAAGGGGGAGCGTTTTGAAGATGGACGTCCCAAGGTATCAGACGATCTGCTAAATCGTGCCCGAAACATAGGAATCGAAGAAGCTTGGGTGGTCTTGTACAATGAGGGTTACACCTCTCAGTTTGAGGGGAACTGGAAAATGATTCATGATGATGTACCGGTAATCGGACGAGCCTTAACTGCTCATTACATGCCGAGTCGACCTGATCTAGAGGATCGCATTGTTGCCCGTGGACACCAGCAAGGACGCTCCGGAAACAGTAATTCATGGCCTATTCAAATACTGGGGAAGGACGACGTTTATGTGGCGGATTGTTTTGGAAAAATCTCGCAAGGAACGCTCATTGGCGACAGTCTGGCTACAGCGATTTTTGCCAAGACTGGGACCGGGGTTATATTTGACGGATCGGCCCGAGACTTGAGTGGCATGGCCCAGATCGAAGGTTTTAACGCGTTTGTGCGGGACTTCGACCCGACCTTTCTTGAGGACGTCGTTCTGATTGGCCTGAACACGCCCATCAGAATAGGGAAAGCGATTTGCCTCCCTGGAGATTTGGTGATTTCCGAACGCGAGGGGGTTTTGTTTATTCCGGCCCACATGGCGGAGAAAGTGATCGTAACCGCAGAATTTATAGCGATCCGGGATGCGTTTGGCTATGAGATGCTGAAGTCAGGCAGGTACAATAGCGGGCAAATGGATAACAAATGGAGTGAAGAGATTAAACAGGATTTCCTAAAATGGCTAGATAATAACCCCGATCAGCTCCCCATGAGTAGGGCGGAGTTGGATGCCTTCATGAAAGACAGGACCTGGTAGCGTTTTTGGCGATACACTCGGAATTAGAGTCTGTTGTGGCTAGGCTAAACCGATAGCCACTTTTTCAGTAACTCATTCAGGAACCTTGCCTTCAGCGGCTTTTGGAGATGATTATTTAGCCGCGATATTCAAATTGAAACAAGACAAACCAGTCTACAATTTTTCATGAGCGGCACAGAGGGATTATAGAGTCAATGAATCAGGAACTGACGACAATGTCTTGTAGGACTCTGCAGTTGCGAGAACCTGAGAGAATTAGAGCTAGAATGCATTGCTCAACCCATCTGGGGATCGCGCGAAAACCGATATTGGAGTCAAAAGGGGATTGGCTATGTTGAGTTCCTAGCAACAACCTGAATACAACTCACGACAAAAAGTCGTTGCGAACTTTGAAAAGCCTATAAGCCCAAGCTCATCCAGATCTTCCCAGGTTGCTCAAATAACTATTTTTTGACCAATCTACTGAAATACACTTCCATTGTAATCGGTTGCTCTGGACTTGAGGCTTCCCCAAAACCACATGAGCAGGAATCCGATTATGGCACCACCAATATGGGCAAAGTGGGCAATCCCCCCTCCTTCTGCTACGAAGATTGAATATCCTGTAATTCCTGAGAACAGATCAAAGAGGAGCAGACCGGATATAAAATATTTCGCGGCGACAGGGATAGGTAGAAAAATCAGCATGAGTTTGGCGTTTGGATACAGAATTCCAAATGCCACCAGTATCCCATAAATGGCTCCCGACGCTCCGACGACGGGAGTATTGTAGATATTCCTAAGTTCCAAGAGTTCTTCCGCTGGCATAGCACCTAGCATCCTAAAAGACGGTCTTGAGTAATTGAAGTACGCCTTGATATCAGTCGCGGGGATACTGGCGTCGACGAGCTGATTGTAGGGTGCAATAAACTGGATGTAGTTTACTGCCGTATAGATGGCACCTGCTCCGATACCTACAACCAAGTAAAAGGTCAGAAACTTTTTTAGCCCCCACCTCAATTCGAGAATGGATCCGAAAGAAAAAAGGGCAAACATGTTGAAGAAAAGGTGGGCGGGACCTCCATGCATGAACATGCTGCTAATGAACTGCCAGATTTGGAAGAAGTCGTTCTTGGGAAAAAACAGCGCGAACCAGGCAAGCATCTCCATATCAAGGCCCTGAATGAATTGGGGTATGAAGAAGATGATAACGTTGATCGCGATTATTGTTATGGTCCCAAAGGGGCGACGTTTCATGATGAGAATCTTTCAACGATTATCCTGATGTTCAACCAATTAACCAGAATTTCTGATTGTCCTCAACGGCCATCGACGATTGCCTCTCGTTTCGATTAATTCACCCTGTCTAAGTTATCCCATGAGTGAACACCCCAATATCATTCTAATCAACTGCGACGACCTTGGCTATGGAGATCTTGGATGTTATGGCTCAGCGAGGAACCACACGCCTCACATCGATCGATTAGCGGCGGAAGGAAAGCGATTTACAGATTTCTACATGGCCTCGCCGGTTTGTTCGCCATCGCGGGCTGCCATGATGACCGGATGCTACCCGCCCCGGATCGGGTTTGGGAGTTTTCACGGTGAGGTCGTCCTCTTTCCCGGGGATAATATTGGATTAAGCGACCGTGAAACTACGGTTGCTTCCCAACTGAAAAAGGCGGGATACGCGACAAAGATTATTGGTAAGTGGCATTGCGGCGACCAGCCTGAGTTTCTGCCAACGCGACATGGTTTTGACGAGTATTTCGGACTCCCTTATAGCAACGACATGGGGCGACAGTCAGACCATCCAAACCGGCCTCCGCTACCGCTACTCCGTAACGAAACGGTGATTCAATCGCAGCCAGACCAGAGAGGCATCACGGAACGATATACGGACGAAGCGCTTCAATTTCTCGAAAAGAACCAAAGCCGCCCCTTCTTCCTTTACCTTGCCCACATGTACGTGCACGTGCCGCTTTACGTGCCAAAGCAATTTATGGCGTCGTCGCGCAACGGAGCCTATGGTGGGGCCGTTGAATGTATTGACTGGAGCCTAGGGGTCCTCATGGATCGCCTTAAAGCACTGGGGATCGACGAAAACACTCTAGTAATCTTCACCAGCGACAATGGCTCGAGAGTGCAGGGGGAAGGGGGCAGCAATGATCCTTGCCGTGGAACTAAGCAGGAAACATGGGAAGGCGGCCAACGAGTGCCCTGTATTATGAGGTGGCCGGAAAAAATCAGCCCTGGCACTGAATCCGACGCTGTTGTCTCCGCCATGGATTTTTTCCCAACGCTATCCAGATTAACGAACGTGTCCCTTCCGGCTGATCGAATTATCGATGGATTCGATATCGGAGAATTGATTACGGGTGAAAACGCAGAGGCTCCCAACGACACCTTTTTTTACTACAAGCAGAACACGCTGGAAGCAGTTCGAGTGGGGGACTGGAAACTCCATTTTCAGAAAGCCGGAGTCGCGATGAAAGGGCTCTACAATCTTCGTGAAGACATAAGTGAATCACAGAACCGGTACGAGGAACATCCGCAAATCGTTTTAATGCTAGAAGCGAAAGCCGAGCGTATCCGCGAGGATATCGGTGATGAGGCAACGGGGACAAAGGGCCGCAACAACCGATCCATTGGGCGTGTCAAAAATGCGCAACTACTTACAGAGTATCGTGAAGATCATCCCTACATGATTGCTATGTACGACCTTCCGGATATGCCGACGATGAGTGGTTAATCCGCTTTCGAGCTTAAGCTTTCGTTCATGAAAAACGTCTTATCCCTTTTCAGTAGATCGCGCTGCGGTTCTAAAGCTGCATCCCGAAGCGTTGTTAAAAGACTAAATTGTAATTTTAATGTGCATACATTATATTCTTTTTTTATTTCTTCCGATTACCCTACGTCCTTATCGTAAGCCCACGCTAAAAACTCATTCGCTCTATGAATTCCCAAAGGTCTAAACAGGCACGCTTCTCATTGATGATGCTGATGCAATACTTCACCCGGGGAGCCTGGTTTGTAACCCTGGGAACTTACTTAGGCAAGACGCTGGAGCAGCATGGCACGTTCATCGGATTTTCATACAGCCTCTTTGGAATCGGGGCGATTATTTCGCCCTTTTTCGTTGGGATGATTGCTGATCGTTTTTTTCCGACTCAGAAAGTGCTGGGCGTATTGAACATTGGAGCAGGCACCTTGATGCTTCTCCTTTCGGAAGTTACTGATCCGACAACCTTCATCTTGACGCTTTTTATCTACTGCATCGTCTACACGCCTACGGAGGCCCTGAGCAATTCAGTCGTATTTCACCACCTGCCACGTAGGTTCTTCGCTTATGTGCGCTTATTTGGGACCATCGGGTGGGTATTCGCTGGCCTCGCGGTTAATATGATACTGGGCCGCTTTGTGGATAACGTCGAAGCGACTGCCGTACCTTTAGTCATGTCAGCAGTCGCATCGGTTGTCTTAGGGCTCTATAATTTTTCGCTCCCGTCGACGCCTGTTAAAAACCAGGGAGAGAAAATCGGAATCAAAGAGGTGCTAGGGCTTGAGGCGTTGAGTTTACTTAAAGAGCGAAGCTTCACTGTTTTTTTGGGAGCGAGTTTACTAATTGGAATTCCGATACAGATGTACTTCGCGTTCTTCAATATGTTTCTAAACGACATTGGCGTCGAAAATGTGGCCAGCAAGATGTCTCTAGGACAGGTATCCGAAGCGGTCTTCATGGTATTTGTTCCGCTGTTGATCGGAAAAGTCGGTTTGAAATGGATGATGACTCTCGGACTAGCTTTTTGGTCGTTGAGGTATTTTATGTTCGCTGGAGTTAGCGTAAATGCAGAATTTCTTATTATATTCTCTATTCTGATACACGGGGCGTGTTATGATTTCTTCAATGTAACGGGATCCATCTATGTCGATTTAAAAGCAGGAGAGCGATACAGATCTGCAGCTCAGGGATTGTTCATGCTTGTATTCTTGGGACTAGGAAAGTTCTTTGGCTCTAATTTGGCAGGACTCATTTCGGAGTGGCACCCGAGTGTATCTGGGGAGCAATTATACGATTGGAGTGGTATTTTCAATACGACGGGTATAATCACCGCCGTTGTTACGGTTATGTTTGTCCTGGGTTTCCATGACAGGCAGAAATACGATCTGGACAAAGTTAATGGATAGGCCTTCCAATAAACAATTATGAGCCACAGAGAAGCTAAGAACGTAGGCATTATTGGGTGTGGCGCTCGTGGGCTACATCATATCGGATTCAACATGGTCGAAAGCTCGAATGAAACAGGATTTCGAATCGTATCGGTTGCTAATCGTTCGTTTGAAAGTTCTGATCACGCTGCAGGTGAACTAGAAAAGCGGTATGCTGATCTGGGAATCGATCAAGCGATTCAGCGTTGCGGGTCATATCGCGACATAGTCAATGATCCTAAAATCGACCTGATCATAATCACCTCCCATACGGACGCGCATGCGGAGCACGCGGTGGCAGCTTTAGAATCTAGAAAGAAAGTGTACCTGGACAAGCCTATCGCGGTAACCCTTGAAGACGGGCACATTATAGCGGGAGCGGAAAAGCGAACGGGTAATCGCTTGCTTATGGGATTTACGCGACGTTACGAGGATTCCTGGTTGAAAATGAAGGAGTTACTGACAGGCGGAGCGGTAGGTTCGCTACAAATGGTTCTGCTACGCTCGATCATTCCCTACAGTCGCTATTTACAAGGCTGGCACCGGAAGCGCGAGTGGTCAGGCGGCCCCTTGAATGATAAATGCAGCCATCACTTCGACGTTTTCCGATGGATGGCCAATTCGGACTGTGTAACCGTGAGCGCATTTGGCGGGCGTTCGGGTGTGTTCAAGCCTGATCCCACGGCTCCCGCTCGCTGCTCGGAATGCGATAGGGATTGTGCGTACCGGCGAACTGAAGTGCTGGAGGAATCCAAAGAAACGGTTAGTAATAAGTTTACTAGTTCGGATTCCAATGATGAGCGAGCCGTCCAGGATGCTTGTGTTTTCAGTCTAGATAGCGATGTCGAAGATTTCGGGAGCGTTAACCTACAAATGGGCGGAGGTGTGGTAGGAAACTTGTTTTTCACGATATTCGGGCCACAGGCTCCTGATGGCGAAACACTTGAGCTCGTCGGGGATTCAGGCCGGCTGGTGCTATCGCGATCCGATGGAATGATTCGTACCTACACGGATCACGGCAGAGAAGCAGATACCTTTTTCGCAGGTGGAAAGAATTTCGATTCGTCGCATTACGGATCGGATAAGAATCTTGTTCAGCATATGAAGGATTTCTGCAATGAAGCTGAGCCTGTGTGCGACGCAAGCGATGGACTGCGATCTTTGGAAATGGTTTGTGGGGCTAGGGAATCGTTTGATTTTAAAGGAGAATTGAGAGTTTTATGATAACCGCAGAATGGCCTACGCCAGTTCAATCTAGGGATTTGCAGGATCTCCCTGAGATTGGAAAATAAGGGGTTGAAAATGCGCTGAACCAATCTCGCTCAAGGAAATATCTGACTAATTGATTTGAGGAGATAGCTGATGAAAGTGAAATTCCTCTCAACACTTGTGGTTACTACAATTCTCTGGATTCCAACGGCATCTTAACGCCTAGGTGGCAATAGGCTAGTGCATAGGATCGTAGACAACTCAATGGCCTGTGGGGACATAACGGCCAGCGACTTAGACGGTGATTGAAAAATCGGTTTGATGGCCTCCGACTGACGATCAAAGAACGTGATCATTTATCGGAATCAGTACAGTATTCAGGTAGTAGAGGATCGCGAGGCGTTCTCTTTATCCCGTATCCACTTGTTTACGATAGCTCTGTTTGTTCTACTTTTTATGTCGCGTATACTGAATTACGATTCTTGACAGGGCAGCTTAAGGGGAACTATCAATTACCAAGGTGCGGATTCCTTAATAGTCCGCACGCTCAAAGTATAAGTCCTGTTTGCAGATGGAAAGTATTTTCTCCTAAGTAACTTCGAGGCAAAGTTTAGGTCCCCTGAGTTATCGAGGGCCCTCTCAGTCTCGCGGATCACTCGAATAACAGACATCCTATTTTTAATTTTTTTCAATCTGCATCGTTAACACCCACTATTTTTGATTCAGTCTAAATGAACAATATTCACATTTACATCCCAGTACTTGCAGCACTGGCTGCATTGCTGTTCGCCGTAATGAAATACCTCTTAATCATGAAGCAGGATGAGGGTAGCGGCGAAATGAAAGATATCGCTAAAATGATACAAGACGGAGCCTTCGCCTTCCTCAAGGCGGAGTACACTTGGCTAGCCTTTTTCGTCGCCTTCGTGTTCTTGGCGATCGCCGTGTCCCCAGCTGAATTGGGTTTAGGGATTAGAACTTCGGTCGCATTTCTTGCCGGAGCGGTAGCATCCGGTTTGGCCGGCTTATTTGGAATGCATACAGCAACCCGAGCCGCTGTACGCACAACTCAGGCGGCAACCAAGAGTGTGCAAGGGGCCCTTTCAGTTGCGTTCAATTCAGGCCTTGTTATGGGGTTCTGCGTGGTTGGTCTTGGATTGGTTGGCATCTCTGGATTGCTTATCTTTTACGTTGGCGACGGAATGGTAACTGAACCTATTCTAGAACAAGTCTTGGGTTTTAGCTTTGGAGCGTCGTCTATTGCACTTTTCGCACGGGTCGGCGGCGGTATATTCACTAAAGCAGCTGACGTCGGCTCGGACTTGGTAGGCAAGGTCGAAGCGGGTATTCCGGAAGACGATCCTCGGAATCCAGGCACCATTGCCGACAATGTGGGTGATAATGTAGGAGATGTTGCGGGTATGGGTGCAGACTTATTTGAATCATATGTAGGCTCGATTATCGCAGCGATGACGTTGGGGGCCGCATTATTCGTTGGCCAAGCCAATGTTTCAACCGTCGTGGTATTGCCTCTAGCCGTGGCATCTTGCGGGATTGTAGCATCTGCGGTCGGCAGTTTTTTCGTATCGGCAAACGATACACATTCTCTTCACTCAGCACTGTTTAGAGGGTTGTTGATTGCGTCCGTTCTTGTGATATCAGGAACCTACGGGCTTGTGAATTGGGTTTTTGATTTTGAAGGCCTCATGCTTGGCGCGAAAGAGTTGTCGGGTATGAACATCTTCTGGTCGGTTGTTTCTGGCCTTGTTGCAGGAGTAGCTATCGGGAAAGTAACAGAATACTATACTGCGAAGGAAGGGAAACCGGCACAATTTATCGCCACCCAGTCAAAGACTGGGTCAGCTACCAACATCATTCACGGCCTAGCGGCTGGAATGGAGTCAGTAGCACTTCCAGTTATACTAATCTGCCTAGCGATCTATTTCGCGTTTGACCGAGCGGGTGTTTACGGGGTTGCTATTTCAGCGGTCGGAATGCTATCAACTTTGGGAATCTCCCTCGGTGTGGATGCCTACGGACCCGTGGCAGACAATGCTGGAGGTATGGCGGAAATGGCTAGTCTTCCCGAGGAGGTTCGAGAACGTACTGATGCATTGGACGCTGTCGGAAATACGACTGCAGCAGTTGGAAAGGGATTCGCTATTGGATCGGCAGCTCTCACTGCTTTAGCACTTTTTAATGCTTATTGTGAGAAAGCGATAGCAGGAACAGCTAAACTCACCCTAGACATCAACAATTCGAATGTGATGATAGGACTTCTTTTAGGAGGCTTGCTACCCTTTTTGTTTAGTGCGTTGACGATGCGGGCTGTAGGCAAGGCGGCGAACCGAATGGTGGAGGAAATCAGACGACAGTTTCGCGAAATACCTGGGATCCTAGAAGGTACGAGCAAGCCTGATCCGGATCGATGCATCCAAATATCAACTACAGGATCATTACTGCAGATGATCGTTCCTGGATTGATTGCGATCGCCGCACCTGTCTCGATAGGGAAATTTTTTGGAGCTCAGATGCTTGGCGGCCTTTTGGCGGGTGCACTGATTTCCGGTGTGATGCTGGCCATTTTCATGGCGAATGCCGGTGGTGTTTGGGATAACGCGAAAAAGTATATCGAAGAGGGTCACGAGGGAGGTAAGGGATCTGAGGCCCACAAAGCGTCTGTAGTCGGTGACACTGTTGGAGATCCCTTCAAAGACACTTCAGGACCTTCGATCAATATTCTGATTAAGCTGATGACTGTTGTCTCGCTTGTATTTCTCCCTTGGTTTACAGGTTAGGGCCGAAATTTGTAACAGACGAAGCAGTCGCCCTTTTGATTCTAGGGTTAGGATAGTACTGGCCCTACAAATCTTCTAGACCTGGAAATGAGTATTCGGACGGAAGTGATTTACTACCGTAGCTGACTCGAGTATTGGGTTTTCTTGTCACTGCTCAATTTCTCGAGGGAGCACGGTTCTTTGCGATTTGGGCATCGTCAATTCGTGGTCGGTAATCATCGGAAGCGATTCTCCCGCTATTTCCATGGCATCTAGTAACTTTTCTTTTAGACGAACTGCGACTTTGCGGTGAGAACCGTAGCCGATGAGATTTTGCAACTCGTAAGGGTCTGAGTGTAGGTCATACAGGTAGTTTTCAACATAGTGATCTGCACAAGATTCCGTTTCCCCGTCATTTTGCTTCGATACAACACCATATTTCCATCGGCCCGTACGGATGGCCCGACCAACTTGGCTTTCGCTAATCTGGATAAATGCCTCTTGTTTCCAGTCGTTTACCTCGCCTCGCAGGATTGGCATCAGTGATCTACCGGGCATTTCCTCTGGAGGTTCAATCCCACTGGATTCTAGAAGGGTGGGGACCAGATCTACCAGACTCATGACTTCCGTTCGCCTCCCGCCTCCCTTGAATCCGGGTCCTGAAAATGCAGTGGGAACTCTTACAGATGCTTCGTGACCCGATCGCTTGTATTCAGAGTTTCGAGTCTTGAAGTGGCATCCATGATCCGCAGTGTAGAGAACGATGGTTTCATCATCAATATTGAGACTTTTGAGCACATCCAAGATCCGGCCAAGGGCTTCGTCGAGCCGCTTTATCATTCCAAGGTAGCCGCCTAGATGTTGGCCTGAACTTCCTCCTAACTGTTGCAAATCGGGCGGTATCCATTTACCCGTGTATCGCTCCCGATAACCGTCAGGAGGTGGATAGTCATCAATGTGGTTTTGATGATGCGGCTCTAAATAGGAAGTGAAAAGAAAGAACGGCTTATCCTCTTTGTTTGCATTGTCGACGTAACGAATTACGGCATCTGTCATCGCGTCCACTCGGTACCCAGGCAAATGGACCTTCTCGTTTTCATTGTTCCAGAGATTGCAGTCGTAGGCATCCGAGCAAAATTCCAGCAAGTTAGCCGCCAGCCAATAGTCATATCCACCACGTTCCTCGATTGGAACGATGTCATCGCGGGTTCCCAAGTGCCATTTGCCGATGTATCCTGTATTGTATCCAGCCTTCTTGTAGAGCTGTGCGATTGTTGTGAGATTTTTGTCGAGGGGTATTCCGTTGCGCCAAGATCCTGTTTGGGTGGCATAAAGACCTGTTTGCAGGCAAGCCCGTGCGGGTCCACATACAGGTTGGCAAGTTATTGACGCGTCGATGTGGGTGCCTTGATTGGCAAGTCGATCAAAATTTGGCGTTAAATCCAATGGATTACCATGAGCACCGCAGGTATCCCAGCGTTGTTGATCTGTGAAGAATACGATGACGTTTGGTTGTTTATTGGTGCACATTAAGCAAGTGACGAGGGTGTGAACGGTAGTCTCCTCGAGCTTTTTGTATTGAGTAAGTCAATAGGGGATAAGCCCAGCTAATTTGATCCGGATAGACGAAGCCGCTTACTAACTACTTGTGGGCAATACTTCTCTGTACTAGTTCAATGGGTTGAAAGAAAAGATGTTAGAGGTACGGATTGCATGCACTATATGTGGAGGACGCGGCCAAGGTCAAGCAATCGCAGCTGGTTGTGCGAAGGAAAATGCCCGTATTGTGGTTAGCTCAAGAACTGAATCGGATGTGAGCCAAACCGTTTTAGTTACAGAGGAAGCAGAAGGTACTGCACTAGGCGTTACCGCGGAACTAACAGTGGAAACAGAGGTTCAGAAGCTTATTGAACGAGTCGAAAAGACGTTTTGACAATTAGATTTGGTTTTTCTCAATGCTGGAGGAAATGAGGGGGCCCGGGAACCGATTGAAATCGTCGAATCTCAGGCATGGATCAAAACTGTCGAGATTAGTCTATTCGCTGCCTTTCACGTACCCAAGGCCTCTATACCGCTTTTGAAAATGAGCGACAATGGTCAAATTTTGACGATGGGAACTGGAACGGGTAGGCGGCCGGACAAATCGAGTGCGCCTGACAGTGCTGCAAAGGCAGCCTCTTGGATGCTGAAGCAGACGATTTCAACCGAATTGACTGATTATTGAATTACCGTAAATGACATGATTCCCGGTCCCGTTAAAACGAAAATCACCAAAGGGAAGACTTTTTAGCCCTTCCTCCACGTAGATGGGATCGGCAAAACAAATAGGTGAAATGCGTCGAAGATATTATGCCAATGGCATTGTACGAAGCATCCCAGAACAAATATTGACCGTCTGGTCAGACCTTCGCCTTGAACCAGCCCCGATTATAGGGCTTATTCTTCGAGATTTAAGAAGTGACTTTCTGGACTTCTGCGACTGCCTCAGCAGAAATTTGTTTACCTCGCAATCCTCTCCACCACCAGTCGAATAGCGATTTTAAGTCCTCCAGAATCAGATAGGTACATGGTACAAGCAACAGCGTGATAAACGTAGCGAACAGTACTCCAAAGGCGAGGGACGTTGCCATGGGAATTAAGAACTGAGCCTGAAGACTCTTTTCCGTAAGTATTGGTACTAAACCTACAAAGGTAGTGATCGATGTTAGAATGATCGCCCTAAATCGCTGACTTCCTCCCAGATGGACCGCATCAAAAACGGGCATACCTTGACTTCGAAGTCGGTTAACCCGATCCACTAGAACGAGTGAATCATTAACGACAACGCCCGACATCGCTATTATTCCAAGGAGCGAAAGTAGACTCATGTCCTGCGGTGTTCCGAGGTTTTGAAAATTGATTAAGTGACCGTAGATGGCTCCTCCAATCCCGAAAGGAATTACAGAGATTACGATCAATGGCTGAAGATAGCTTTTAAAAGGGATTGCGAGCAAAGCATAGATCATAACTAGAACAATTAGCATCCCTCCGATAATGGCGGGAGTCGACTCTTCCATATCCTTTGCTTCCCCTCCTTTCACGGAAGCCACTCCAGGATACTTTTGCAGAACGCGACCCAGAATTGAATCTGGATCCCCCGGAAACTTTCCATAGAGTGAGGAGCTAATATCGTCAGAATTCGTGACTGCTTTGTTGGCGTCCGCCTGAACATTGATAATTCGCTTTCGATTAAGGCGGGAAATCGATGGGTAGCCATTGGCGTATTCAATATCTGCAATCTCTGACATCGGGATTCTTGATCCATTGGGAGCGACGATCCGCATCGATTCCAAATTCCCAAGCGATTCGCGCTCGTCTTTGGGATAGCGTATCATGACTCGGACGTCTTCCTTGTCACGCTGGACCCTTTGGGCTTCGGCTCCATAGAATGCGTAGCGGATCTGTCGCCCCAAATCGCCGGCGGAAAGTCCCAAAGGTCGAGCATCGTCTTTCAATGTGACCTTGAGCTCTCGTTTCCCTTCTGAATAGGTGTCGCGTATATCCAGCAAACCTTCGAACTGTTTGAGTTCCTCTTGTATCTCCATTGAAGCAGCCTTCAAATCACTGAAGTTTCTTCCAGTTAGGCGAATGTCAACCGGGAGGCCAACGGGCCCGGAAGCACTTGAAATGAAATTCAGTTTTCGGGCACCGGGAATCTCTCCGACTTTTTCGCGCCAAATTTGAGCGATTTCGTCAGCATTGGAATCCCGAAACTCCGCTTTAGAAAGCTCAATGATAATCGAGCCCACGTTAGAGCCAGAGCTAATTGATGCGGGCCCTATTCCTCCAGAAACCACGCTGTATCCAATGAATTCTGATTTGTTTCTAACCGGATCAATGGACCCTTGATCTATTTGCTCCGTCGATATCTCATCGATGGCCCTGTCAATTCGTTCCATTGCCTTTTGCGTTTCGGGTAATGGAGTTCCCTCGGCCATCTTAAGTTCAAGGAAAATGTAGTCGGAAGGAACGTTCGGAAAGAAGACGAATCGAATCGCTCCGAATGCCACAAGGGCTATAGAGGTGGCTAAGGCGAACAGGAAAAGAGAAAGTGTTAACCAGCGAAACGAAAGCGCTTTATCGAGAATAGGCATGTAGACGTTTTGGATGAAGCTTTCCATTCCATCTGAGAAGCGCCGCTGCAATTTTGAAATAGGGTTGAGGTTTTCCCGGCCTCCTCTGTCGCCCACATGACAAAGGGTCAAATGATAAGGAAGAACGAGTTTGCTCTGCACCAATGAGAAAAGTAGGGTGGGGAACACTACAATGGGGATCGCGTACATAAACTTACCCACCATACCCGGTAGAAGAAACACTGGTATGAAGGCAACGGCTGTAGTGATGATAGCGAACGTCACTGGCATTGAAACCCTCTCTGCACCTCTTACCGCACTTTCAACTCCGTGACCATTTGTTTGGAATTCCGTGAATACACTTTCTCCAATGACAATCGCATCATCAACGACGATCCCTAATACTAAAATGAACGCGAAGAGAGAAAGAAGATTAATCGTTATCCCAAGTGCAGGTGCGATGGCGATTGTCGCTAGAAAGCTTACTGGTATACCGATCGCTACGAAAAGGGCGAGGGAAGGTCGCAGGAAAATGGCCAGTGTGACCAAGACTAGCAAAAAGCCGATAAAACCGTTTTCCACTAACATATCGATACGGCCTTGAAGATAAAATGATGAGTCGCTCCACGCCTCTAGTTCAACCCCTTCTGGGATCCAGGTCTCCGAGACGTTTTCCACGTAGTTATTAACGATTTCCGATATTTCCAATGGATTTTCGCTTCCTACCTCTTTAACGAGAATGATGGCTGCGAGTTTGCCGTTGAACTTGGTGATTATGTCCTGCTCAGCAAACCCGTCCCTAACCGTGGCGATGTCTCCAAGCCTTATTTTCCCGCCATCGGGATTGGTTAACAAAATGATTTCACTAAAATCGGTCCCAATGTAGGCTTGTTCATTGGTGCGAAGCGAAATTTCTCCGCCTTCCGTCTTGATGAGTCCACCCGGCAAGTCGACGGAACTCCCTCTGACTGCCTGAACGACTTGATCGAAGGTAAGGTTGTAATTTCGCAGTGTGTTTTCGGATACCTCGATTGAAATTTCGTAGTCTCGAACTCCTTGAACCTCTGCTTGGCTGATCCCATCGAACTCTACCAACTCGTTTCTAATCCGATCGGCGATCTTTTTGATCTCCCTTTCACTCGCGTCTCCGAAGACGGAAATACGGATGACTTCCTTGGGAATAATGGGTTCGTCAACGATAGGGCGCTCGGTGTCGACTGGAAACGTCGTGATCGCATCAATACGTGTTTTGATCTCGTCTTTGACCTTTTCTAACTCGTATCCTTTTTCCACTGTCGCGGTAACTGAACCATAGCCCTCCTGGGCGACCGAGCTAAGTTCCTTGATTCCATCAATCGACTGAATCGCTTCTTCAATGCGTATGATTACAGATTCTTCGACCTCTTCAGGCGATGCCCCGAGATACGGAACCCGTACTGTGACTATATCCAGCGAGAATTGCGGAAATAGCTCCTTCTTTACGGTGAGATAGGAAGCGATCCCGCCGATGACGAGGATCAACATCACCAAATTCGCTGCAACTCCGTTCCTTGTAAACCAGGCTATCATCCTTAAAACTTTTAGTTGATTTCAGCTTTCAGGACTTTGATAGATTCCTTGGATTCCCGCTCCACCCGCATTCCCATTACAGCGTACTCCAATGGAGTAATGCAAATGCGGTCTCCGTCTTCGAGTCCCGAGGTAATAATCGCCCATTCCGTATCCGTTTGGTAAACTTCCACGTCTTTGAAAACGATTCGACTCTCCTGATCGACAGTGTATACTGTATTATTCTCCCGCAGAGCCTTTCTGGGGATTTGAAATGCATTATCAATACGTTTTCCCTGAATCGATGCTTCGACGAAAAGTCCGACTTTAAGTGGGGGGCGATCGCTATTTTCACCTTTTTTATACGGCTCCTCTATTTTGGCTACAACATAGGAGAGGCGGGTTCTGGGATCAATGGCTCCCTCTGTCCGATCTATCACGCCTTCCCACTCATATTGTTCCCCTCCATAGGATCCTCTCACGATAACCCTTGGTTTTGTGTCGTTGGTTGAGCGATTGCTGTAGGATCCAGGAAGATCAAGGTATTCGATGTCCTTTAAGGAGATGGGTAGTCGAATTTCTGCAGTATCCGTAGAGTATATACGTGCCAACTGACTTTGCCTTGCCGAGACCATTTGGCCGATGTCTGCGAATTTTTCATGAATGCGACCATCGTAGGGCGCTTTTACCGTCGTTCGTTCAAGATCACGCTCCGCCATTTCCACACCTGCTAAAGCTGACTCGTAGACCGCCTTCGCACGCTCTAGTTGCGGCTTGCGGAGGGTTAGATCAGAGCCTTCCCCACGTCCGAAACTTTCCCAGTCTTCTCGTGCTTGATCGGCGAGTGCCTTTTCCTGCTCATAGCTCAATCTCGCCTCAGCTAGCCGGCTTTTGGATGAGGCCAAATTGGCTCGATAATCTACGGGGTCAATCTCAATAAGGGGATCACCTTTCTTGAAATATCCTCCAGCGAAAAAGGAGTTGGAAATTGACTGAATGCGCCCAGTGACTTCTGCAACGAGTAAGGTTTCCGTCCGAGACTTCACAATACCCTGGCTGCGGGCCTCAAGTGTTATCGGTTCGGATCTTGCCTCAATTATTTCTACCACAGGAAGCACTTGAATGGTCTCCTTCTTCTCGGGTACCGGTTTAAAGACAAATGCGGCTAGAATTATCCCAAACGAGGCAAAAATGAAGAAGATCGGCAGCACGTATTTTACCAATCTTAAAAGTAGCGATTCTTTTTTATCCGACATGACTGAAATCTGTTAAGTTAACGGTGGGGATTAACGTATGAATCTGTTTATTCAAAATCGCCTCCCAGTGCAAGATGCAGATTAATGCGATTTTGAAGGCGTTGATTTTGTATGGAAATGAGTTTGCTGGCGCTTTCGTCGGCCCTCCGTTGGGCATCCAAAAGCGTGGTGATGTCTACGAGGCCTTTGTCATACTGCTCCCAAGCAAGATCCTCAGCTTTTTGATTTTCATCAGCGGAAATCGCGGATTCCTCTCTCAATAGCGAGAGGTCAATTTCGCTAGAAAGCGCATTCTCGACCTCCTGGAAGGCTGTCAAAACAGTGGAGCGGTATTGGGCTAGCTGAGACTCCGCTTGTGCTTGAGATTGGACACGCTCGGACTTTAGACGACCTGCAGCGAACAGGTTGGCCGCAAGATCTCCAGCGATCGACCAAACCGAGAAATCAGAATCTAGCAAATCAGTTAATTCATTGCTTGTGGTACCAGAATTCCCCGTTAGTGCGAGTCTAGGTAGCCAATTATTGGATACTTCATTCTGCTGGGCGATCATTGCCGCCAGGCGTCGCTCCGCCGCGTACAGGTCAGGACGCCTTGCTACTAATTCAGCCTGCAGGCCTTCAGGGATATCGTTGTTTAGTGAAGGTAGCGAGTGGCTGCTGTTCTGGGTTGCAGAAGGATATCGGCCGAGAAGTACTTCCAGGGATCGCTTGGTGTTGTTCAGTTGTGTTTTTCGTTGCTGTATCAGCGCACGACTGGAGGCGGCTTGGGCCCGCGTCAGCCTGAGATCTAAACTCGTCACTAACCCGCGATCGTATCTTCGATCAAGCGACGTTAGCTTTTGTTCAAGCGATCTTGATGAGTCAATCGCGAGCTGCCATTGCTGCTGGGCTTCTAGCATATTGAACCAAGAGCGAGCCACCTGGGCGGCAATTGATAACTTGAGAGCCTTCACATCTGCTTCCGCTGCCTCGAAATTAGCCAATCCCGAAGCGTGGGTATCCCTTAAGCGACCCCAGACATCGACCTCCCATTGACTTTTCAGGTTAAGGGCGTGTGATTCGGTTTCGATTTTTTGAAAATTGAGAAACGAAAATCGACTTTTCTGCCTGGAGGAATTGAACCCCAATGAAAGACTTGGGATTCTGAGTGAGCCAGCAATTCTTTCTGCAGCTTCCGCGGCTCTTGCTTGGGCTTCTGCGGCATCGAGACCAAAATTGACGTCCAGCGCTTCAGCTATAAGTTGGTTCAAGGTTTCGTCTCCGAATCGATCGGCCCATTTTATAGACTCGCTTGAATCGAGAGGTTTTGACGCGAAAAACTCGTCACCGTCTCTAGGGCTGGCTACCGATTGTGGTTCCATAGGTGCAGTTGCACATCCGGAAAGGAAAAGCGTAAAGAAGGTGAAATATAGCCAATTTGTATTTCTGGTCATTTTATCAAGTCTTTGGACTCAGCTTTGAAACCGCCTCGAGCCCCGAGCTAATAAAAGCTACGAGATGGTCAGCTAAGCCATCCGTATCGTGCAGATCGATTTTACCACGGGAAATAAATTGGAGACGCGAATGCTGCATCATGACCCCTAGCATGCAGCAGGAAAGAAAGTGCATGCCATAGGAAATCTTCTCAAAGCCTGGGTGGCCCAGCGAAGCGGAAATAGCTTTCGAAAACTTCGCAACGATTTCCTTTAATATATCCTGATGCAGCTCTTTCATGAAAGCACGTTCTTCCGACATCGCTTTTCCCATAGCTCGCATGAAGCGGAAATCTGTCCCGGGCTCGCCTATCAACTGGGAAAGTAGGGGACGAACCATGAAGTCGACAACTTTCTGGATCGGGAGCGGTTTTGAATCATTCTCAATAGTTGCCTTTTCGAGCATATCGATTCGCAGATGATTTATCGGCTCGATGCGATAACGTACCATTTCTTTGAAAAGAACCTCTTTGGTACCAAAATGATAGTTGATCGCGGCGATATTGACACCGGCACGTTTGGTAATCTCTCGAATCGAAGCCCCTCCGTAACCCCGCTCAGCAAATTCAATTTCAGCCGCTTCGATGATTTTTACCTGCGTATCATTCATTGGGAAAACTTTCGAACAAACGTTTTAAACGATTGTTTGAATTTAACAAGGAAATTTTGAACTCGTGCAAGACCTTAGGGACATAGGAGGATTCTCAATTGGCGGTTACAAAACATTCCGATCGGGCCCTTAAATAAAGTAGGCATGGGAGAACTGGTTTTTCCGCGATTGGGGAAAAGGCTTCCAATATTTGTTATTACGGGTACTGGACTACGAATTCTGGTCTAGAAGTACGGGTTTAAGACTATCGAATAAGTGTTTGGCTATCCATCTATGTCCCTCTCGATTTGGATGTATACCGTCTCTTTGATTTAGTTGCGGATCCCCACCGACTCCTTCTAGCAGAAATGGTATTAGGGTTGCCCCCAATGTTTCAGCGACGGAAGGGTATAGCTTTTCAAACTCATCGGTATAGCTCGCCCCTAAGTTCGGAGGCATTTTCATGCCGGCGATCACAATGTGGACGTCCGGATACCGTTCCCTCACGCGGATGGCGATAGCGATCAAATTGTCGCGTGTGGAGGAAAGATCGATTCCTCTGAGTCCGTCATTTGCTCCCAGCGCCAAGACGAACACGTCTATCGGGGTTCTCAATATCCAGTCAATTCGTCTAAGGCCCCCCGCGGTCGTTTCTCCGCTTACACCGGAAGGTATGACCTTCCATTTCAAGTTCTGCTCACTCAGCAAAGATTGGAGAACCTTTGGAAAAGATTGATCA
>DIHO01000020.1:79126-228452 GCA_002420185.1 Opitutales bacterium UBA5694 | reverse complement strand
CGCCTGCCTGTCACGCAGGAGGCCGCGAGTTCAAGTCTCGTCTATCCCGCCACTTTTCAAAGGCCGTCCTTTCCAATGGACGGCCTTTCTCGTCATTAGGGGAGACGGATCGTAGCGAGACTCGATGGGAGAAAGCTGAAGGGTCGGGGCGCTGACAAAACGGGCACTCGCTGGGACGCTATTGGGTGGTTTTCTAATCCAAGTCGTTGGAAACGTCGTTTTTAGGGCTCGATAGCGCCAATAGCGCGCCGATCTTGGCCTTGTAGTGTCGATTTCGTTACAGCAATGTTACTAACAGGTGTCGATTGTTACAGAGGTGCAACATTGAGCTGAGTTTAGTTGTTTCGCGTTGAAGAGGGCCATTTTTCGTTTCGTGGTTAGGTTTTCTAAAATATGAATCGTAACAGTTTTGATTTCCGTAATCGGCAAACGTTCGGCCTAGCGTTAAAAGGGTCCTTAATGTTCGTTATTGCCTACAATCTCAACGTTCTATTTGCACAAGAACCAAAGTCCGGTATCCTTTCCGGTTCAGTACAAGATGCTGACTACGGCGGTTCCGTACTGAACGCTAAGGTCACGATTTTGGAGAATCAGATGTCTGCAAAGACGAACGTTGATGGACGATACTTTTTGAGTGGAGTACCAGAAGGCACCTACACACTCATCGTTTCAGCTCCTCACTACAAGTCTTCCCAGGTGGAATCGCTTGATATTGAAGTAGGCGAGATTAAGAAAATGGATGTTCCACTTTTCAATGACACGTCAGATGTTATTGAACTGGATTCCTTCTTAGTTAAGGCAGAAGTACTGGAGGATTCTGATATAGGTCTACTGACCCAACGGCAAAAAGCACCGGCCATCAGTGACGCTATTGACTAGGCTAAAATATTTTCAAAGTCGCAAGGCTTTGTGATTACGGGGACCAGCCTCTCTTTGAGGGGCTGATTTTGTCGTTTTTTGTCGCTTGTCTTGGAAATGGGTTGTTTGTTTTGTAACGAATCCTAGCAGTGGTGTCCTTGGGTACAGTTAGAGCAATGAAAGTTTTTGAAGAGGGAATGCGAGGAGCACGCTTGTTTAAGGCGATAGTCATTCTTTTCCTGATCGCAGCAACTTCCTTATTATGGGGTGAAGAGCCGAGATCTCCCTTCGAACGGGTTAGTAAACTGGTCGTTGTGAACGCTCCAGCGAAAGCAGCTCCTTCTCGCCTGGATAAAATGGAGTTCACTGGGCTTCTCGTGTTTGGAGGCCAAGTTACCATCAGTCTTTATGATACCAAGACTAAGCAAAGTCTCTGGATACCTCTTGACGGAGCTCAAGATGGGATTTCCGTTTCTGGATTTGATGAGGACAACGGGACGATTTCGGTTAGTCTTCAGGGCAGAACGCGAGAGATCGCTATAAACGAGAATAAAATCGTCACCTTGAAACGGACCGAACCGGTTGTCACCGCTAATAGACGTACTCCTGCACCCCCTAAAAAGCCCGTTCGAGTTAAGGATGACGAGACCCTCCAGAAAGAGGAGGAAGCCCGTATGTTTGTCAGTGACCTGCTTTTAAGCGGCATGCAGCAGCGGGAAAAATTTCGCAAAGCGAGAGAAGCTAGCATGGCGAGGGCCAAGGGGAATTGAGAACTCTTCTTCTTGGTCGAGGGTCGATTTGATTTATCAAAGAGTGCCCTATCAGTAGTTAGCCCATGTTAACCCATTAGACTCTGATACCTAAGATGGCTTGGTTTTGGGATAATTTGAGAGGGGAGAAGCAGTATTGGCTTGAATTTCTGAAGAACATATCAATAAATCATAATATGTTGATGTTTGGGTTAGTGCTCGAATGAGTTCATAGGATTAAGGTATATTTATGGCCAAAAAATACGTATTCTCATCTGAATCGGTTGCCGAGGGGCATCCGGACAAAGTTTCTGACTATATCTCAGACAGCGTTTTGGACGCTTGCCTCGCCCAAGACCCCAGTAGTCGGGTGGCCTGCGAGACCTTGGTCAAGAGTAACCAAGTTGTGTTAGCGGGAGAAATCTCTACTAAAGCGAAACTTAATTATGAAGAAATCGTTCGTCAGGCAATTCGTGAGATTGGATATGTTAATGACGATGACATCTTTCACGCTGACAAGGTTTTCATAACGAACAACCTGACCAGCCAGTCACAGGATATTGCTCAAGGTGTAGACGCTAAGAGGGCAAAGGACAAGGACACCGCAGAGCAAGGTGCCGGTGACCAGGGAATCATGTTTGGCTATGCATCAAACGAAACTAGAGAACTGATGCCGGCCGCATTAATGTATGCGCATCGTATTGGTCGTAAGATCGCGAAGATTCGTCATGCGGGTCGTCAAGCCAAGTGGCTTCGCCCCGATTGTAAGTCGCAAGTTTCGATACGCTACGAGGGCGACAAGGCCATTGAGATAACGGCTGTGGTGATTTCAACCCAGCACACTGAGGATGTGCGTCGTAAAGACATCGAGAAATTCATGATCGAGAAGGTTATTAAAAATTGCCTCCCAAAGAAAATGCTCACCAAGAACACCCATTATTTGATCAATCCAACCGGGCGGTTTGTGATTGGCGGCCCTCAAGGAGATGCCGGTCTAACGGGTCGTAAGATTATCGTTGATACCTACGGAGGCTCTGGCCGCCACGGAGGGGGAGCATTCTCAGGCAAAGACCCTTCTAAGGTTGATCGTTCAGCGGCCTACATGTGCCGTTGGGTAGCGAAGAACATCGTAGCGGCCAAGCTAGCAGACAGGGCCGAACTCCAAGTGGCGTATGCGATTGGTTATCCGGAGCCGGTATCGATCTCAGTGGATACATTTGGAACGGGCAAGGTAGACGAGGAAGTCATCGAAGCAGCGGTAAGTGAAATATTCGATTTCAAGCCGGCTGGAATCGTCAGGCAGCTAAAACTTAAGCAGCCGATTTACCGTTCCACGACCAACTACGGTCACTTCGGGAAAGGCCACCTTTCTTGGGAGCAAACGAACAAAACGACCGCCCTCGCAAGAGCAGTTAAGAAACTTTCAAAATAAAATATATATATGAGCGATACACAAACACTTGATTATAAGGTTGCGGATATTTCGCTTGCGGATTTCGGCCGTAAGGAAATCGAAATTGCCGAGCATGAAATGCCCGGCTTGGTAGCGATTCGCGATAAGTACGCGGCTGAAAAACCGTTGCAAGGTGTACGAATCATGGGGTCACTCCACATGACGATTCAAACCGCTGTATTGATAGAGACGCTTGTAGGGCTAGGAGCGGAAGTACGCTGGGTCAGCTGCAACATCTATTCGACGCAGGATCACGCGGCAGCAGCGATTGCTAAGGCTGGTGTCCCTGTTTTTGCCTGGAAAGGTGAAACTCTGGAAGAATACTGGTGGTGCACTGATCAAGCATTGGCGTTTCCGGGAGGGCTGGGTCCTCAATTGATTGTTGACGATGGAGGCGACGCAACTCTACTCATCCACAAGGGAGTGGAGCTCGAGAATGGTAGCGATTGGGTGAATACAGATTCAGGCACTGAAGAAGAGCATGTTATCAAGGAGCTACTCAAGAAGATACATGCCGAGAATCCTGGTCGTTGGGCAAAGGTAGTGGAAGAGTGGAAGGGTGTTTCAGAGGAAACGACCACCGGCGTTCACCGTCTTTATCAGATGATGGAGGAGGGAAAATTGCTTGTTCCTGCGATCAACGTGAACGACTCGGTTACCAAGTCGAAATTCGACAACCTTTACGGTTGCCGCGAATCGCTCATCGATGGCATCAAGCGGGCGACCGATGTGATGACCGGCGGCAAGGTGGCTGTGGTTTGTGGTTACGGTGATGTTGGGAAAGGTTGCGCTCAAGCCCTTGTAGGTATGGGAGCTCGCGTTATCGTTACTGAAATAGATCCAATATGTGCCCTGCAAGCCGCGATGGAGGGCTTTGAAGTCTGTCCAGTCGAGGATACCTTGGGACGAGCGGATATCTATGTAACGACTACTGGTAACAAAGACATCATCCGAGTTGAGCACATGGAGAAAATGAAGGATCAGGCGATTGTCTGTAACATAGGTCACTTTGATAACGAGATTGAAATCGACAAGCTAAACGCTTACGAAGGAATCAGTATCGATGTGATCAAGGATGAATCGCAAGGAGCGGTAGACAAATACACTTTTCCGAATGGTGAGAGCATCTACATGCTCGCTAAGGGTCGCCTCGTGAATTTGGGCTGTGCAACGGGTCATCCATCTTTCGTTATGTCTAATTCGTTTGCAAACCAGACATTGGCTCAAATCGATCTGTGGAGAAACAAGGAAACCTACAAGCCAGGGGTCTACCTGCTCTCCAAGGCCCTCGATGAAGAGGTTGCCCGTCTGCATTTGGAGAAGATCGGTGTTAAATTAACCAAGCTCACAAAGGAGCAGGCTGACTACATTGGAGTGGATGTAGCAGGCCCCTACAAGCCCAGTCACTATCGGTATTAGTTGGTGTTTAGCGAGTTCAAATTCAGCGAAAATTCTTTGAAAAGAGGCTTGCTCAACCTTTGCACGAGCTAAGGTACCTGCGGCTCTATTATTTTCCACTTATCGCACAGATCGAGCCACTTTTTGAGACTATGGCTTATGTGCTTTTGCTCGTGGACAATAAGGTAGAGCTTACGGCTAAAGTCCCGCTCGGGGCAGTTGATCCGAACGAGCTCGCCACGCTTGAGTTCTTCCTCGAGAGATAGCTCTGAGAGACAACCAACTCCAATGTTATGTTTTACTGCCCGCTTGATAGCCTCTGTCTCGCGCAGCTCGAGTATAATATTCATTTCTGGTACTAGGCCGTGCATCGCTCTATTGAAGTTTTGGCGTGTGCCTGATCCAAGCTCACGAAGTATCCACTTCGCGTCCAGCAAGTCTTGGTCGTTGACAGCTTTTTTGGATGCCAGAGGGTGTTCCGTGCTGCAGAACAAGTTTAGTCGATCGTCCCGCCACGGAGTAACGCATAGCTTGGTTTGATGAGACTCGCCCTCTATTAAACCCATATCTAGCTCATAGTTTAGTACTTGTTCGACGATATGCTCGGTATTGTTTATCTCTAATGAGATCGGTGCGTTAGGATACTGTCCCAAGTATTCAGATACCATTTGCAGAGCGAGGAAGTTGGCAATCGTTAATGTCGCTCCTATTTTAACGGGACTTGTCTCGTCCGAATGAAGTAGGCTTTGCTCCAATTCGCCCGCCTCGGCCATTAGTCTCTCGGCTTTGGGCCTAAGCTGGTTTCCCTGCTCGTTCAAATGAAGCCGCTTTCCAATGCGGTCGAATAGCAAAGTGTTAAAATGGGTCTCCAGATCCTTCAAGGCACTACTGGCTGCACTCTGCGACATTTGGAGTTGTTGAGCCGCCCGGGTCATGTTGCCCGTTCTGGCGATAGCGAGAAAGACCTCTAATTGGCGTAAAGTGAACTGCATAATTTTTGCTCTAGAAGTGTAATGACCTAGCCGTGAAAAATTTATGGCACATCGCACTTATGGCGGGCGATCTAATTTGTTACTGTATGTTATTCCGAGTCCCAGAAATCGGTGGCACTTTGCTTCACTTCTTTAACAATCCCAGCACGGATCACGAAATCACCGAATTCTTCGTAGGGATTACCCTCCTTCGACCAGCGCCCGATGAGCTCGTCGGTCTTCTCGAGGATTTCAGCTGTGGTTGCGTTTTCCAAGAGCTGTTTGGGAACCCTGGTCCCCGCGCGATTTCCCCCGATATACATATTATAACGGCCTAAGGCTTTTCCGACTAGACCGAGTTCGGCCAGCATGGCACGTCCGCAACCGTTTGGGCAACCGGCTATGCGAGTGATCAAATAGTTGTCTCCGATACCGTGCTTTTCCAACATTGTTTCGATGTGATCGATAAACTCTGGAAGGTATCGTTCGGCTTCAGCCATCGCTAAAGGGCAGGTTGGCATTGATACGCAGGCCATGGCACGTTGGCGCTGCTGAGTCGTATCTGAAATCAACCCGTAATCGCGTGCGATTTTTTCAATGCCTCTCTTATCTTCCTTGGCCACCCCGGCGATGATCAGATTTTGGTTGGCGGTCAGCCTGAAATCGCCTTTGTGGACGCGAGCGATCTCGGCTACACCTTTTTTCTTTTTTCCGATCAATCGCCCGTTTTCAATAAAAAGCGTTAAGTGATGTAGGCCTTCCTCACCTTGTATCCAACCGATGCGATCGCCGCGTTCAGTCAACTCATAGGGCCGAGTGGGCTCGAATTTATGACCCATGCGGCTCTCGACCTCGGCCTTGAAGACTTCGAGGCCTACGCGTTCTATTGTGTATCTTGTCTTCGCGTTTTTTCTGTCGACGCGATTTCCCCAGTCGCGCTGAAGGGTGACAACCGCTACCGCACAATCCAGCAGCTTTTCTACGGGAATATATCCGAAGTCATTTGCAGTTGTTGGGTAGGTAGAAGGGGTACCGTGAACGAATGAAAGGCCACCGCCGAGGACTACATTGAAACCCGCTAGGGCTTTTCCTGTTTTATTTGCGACCGCGACGAAGTTCATGTCGTTGGCGTGTATATCGACATCGTTGTGCGGCGGGATTATTACGGTCGTTTTGAACTTTCGAGGGAGGTAGCTACTTCCTAAAATTGGTTCCTCATCCTGATAGTCATCTTCTGTTGAATGTTGTTTTTCGCCGTCCAGCCAGATTTCTGCATAAGCACGGGTTCTGGGTAACAAATGTTCTGACAGTTTGGCTGCCCATTCGTAGGCTTCGCGATGAAGTTGGGACTCAACCGGATTAGAAGAACATAAAACATTGCGGTTAACGTCGCCAGCGGTCGCAATGGAATCCAGCCCCAAATGATTCAACCATTTGTGCATCGGCTTGATGTTCTCCTTCAATACGCCGTGAAATTGGAAAGTCTGGCGATTTGTAATTCGGATACTTTGGTAATCCGAATTTTCTGTAGCGAACTCATCGATACCCAACCATTGTGCCGGCTTTATGATTCCGCCAGGCAAACGGCAACGAAGCATCACGTTTTTACGTGGTTCCAGCTTGCGAGCGACGAGATCGGGACGGATGTCGCGATCGTCTTGTGCATACATACCGTGAAACCGGATGAGTTGAAAGTTATCTCCACGAAAGCCACCGCTAAGTTTGTCCTGCAGATCATCGGCGATCGTTCCACGTAGAAAATTGCTGTCGCTCTTGAGGCGTTCGTTATCCGCGAGTTTCCCTTTAACCTGGAACTCTGGATTTTCTTCCTTTTCAGCCTTCTTCATTGTTTCTCGGTCGTAACTTGTTAATAGACGTCACGTTGATAGCGATTTGCTTCGCGCAGCCCATTTAGGTATTCGACGGCATCATCCTCATCTTTTTTGCCCTGCCTTTTGATAACATCAAGGATTGCCTTTTCGACATCTTTGGCCATCCTTGAGGCATCACCGCATACATAGATGTGAGCCCCTTTTTGGAGCCATTCCCAAAACTGCCGTGCGTTTTCTCGGATCTTATCTTGAACGTAAACTTTCTCCTCTCCGTCGCGCGACCATGCCAAAGAAAATTCGTGCAACAAACCTTGATCTCGGTATTCTATCCAATCGGTGTGGTAAAGGAAGTCGCCACGGAAATGGCGGTTACCGAAGAATAACCAGTTTTTGCCTTGTGCGTTTTCAGCCCGACGTTGCTGCATGAAGGCTCTGAAAGGTGCAATACCAGTACCCGGGCCAATCATTATTATGGGAGTATCATTATTTTGCGGCAGTCGGAAGCGGGGATTGGGCTCTACGAATACCTCAATTTCATCGCCCTCTTCGAGTCGACTGCAGAGGAGTCCCGACGCGCTGCCGCTGTACTTTTTTTTATCGTGTTCGATGTCCACACGAGCAACGCAAAGGTGAACTTCCTCGCCTACTTCTTCCTGTGAAGAAGCGATTGAATATAAGCGGGGAGTGAGTGGCTTGAGGCCATTAAACAATCGCTGTGCATCCAATTCTTGGGTATGGTCGCGCATCAAACCGACAACTGGGGTCCGGGCTTGATAGGTTGCGAGCGTCTCTTTTTTAGCTACTAAAGCACTTAGGGCGGCACTGTTCGCGGTGCTTGCATAATCGAAAATGAACTTAGGAGTAAGTTGGTTGAGGTCGCATTGAAATGTGAGGGCATGACGGATGCTGATAGCTCCCTGGCGTGCTTCGATTTTCTCATCTCCTGAGAGGCCGCTCAGCTCCAATACCTCATCGACAACCTCAGCGGCATTGCTAGTAACCACGCCCAGTGAGTCTCCCACTTGGTACCTTAGGCCCGAGCCTTCAAGATCGATTTCGACGTGATTTACTACGCGGCCCGTATCGTCAGTCACAAGAGGAAGACTGTCCAGCAAAGTGGCGGTGAAGGGGTTTTCCTTGTCAAACGCACTTGAAGAAGCAACTTCCTCGTCTTGTTCGGCAAGTGCAATAGAACTGCCCCCTGCGACCTCCTTCAGCTTGGCGACGGTTTTCTCGATCCATTCATCTGTGACCGCTTGGTAATCGACATCGGCATCGACTCTATCGAGCAGTCGTGTGCCACCGAGCTCGCCTAACTTTGTATCAAAGTCGATGCCGCATTGGCAAAACTGTGGATAAGAGCTATCTCCTAATGCAACGACTGCAAAGCTGAGCCTATCAAGCTTTGGAGCTTTTTTGCCGAACAAATAGCTGTGTAAAGGCACCCCTTCTTCGGGAGGCTCCCCGTCGCCTTGGGTTGAGGTGGCGATGATCACGATGTCTTCCTTGGGTAGCTGGCGAGCCTTGTAGCTGCCTGCACTAACTAGATTTACTTCGAGTGACTCGGCTTCGAGCCTTCCGACCAGTTTCTTAGCAACTCCTGCCGCATTGCCGGAAGCAGAGGCTGAGATGACTGTGATTTGCCGCTTTTGTGCTGCCATCCGCGAGACGCCGTTCAGCGAAGTAGCAGCGTTTGATCTTCGCTGGCTCTCTGCCCAAAGGTAACCAGCAAGAAAGGCTTGCTGCTCCTGCGTCAAAGTCGACAACCTTACAGTTAATTCCGAAGGTATTGGCGGATCAAAGTGTGAATCACTCATGGAGATCATTTAGGCGGGGAAATAATGACAACAACGGTGGCTCCGTTGCGATTACAATTAAGCTGGTGTCAGGGCTAAACATATCGACAGGTCTAGCAAGGGTATTAAATTAGTAAATCAGATTATTATAATAAGTATTATCTAAATAATCGATTATAAGATATGGAAATTAGGACGGGACCAAGATTTAAGTAACGACGATTTTCCATATTTGGGATAGAGATTTACCCCACTGCAATTGGTCGGAAAAGGGTCGACTGATGGTGACAACGCTTTATAAGTTAATTTGCGTGTATGCTATGGTTTCCGGCTCAAAATGGGGATTGGCTAAGATTAGTATATCCACTTTGCTTGGTATACTGTGGTAACGCCGCACAACTGTATCAACAAAGTTTCCCGCCTTTTTCGCGATGAGGACTGCTTCGTTGAATCGAGACTAGAAACAGAGCTCAATCGCCAGGAGACTTACACCTGGATCGACAGCAATAAATGTACTCTTTGGCCAAGGATACTTCGCTGTCTTTGTCCAAAACCTTGATATTGCCATCGGAAAACTGGTAGGCAGTACAAGGTGACTTTGGGGACAGACACGAACAGATCGCGACCTTTTCCAGGCAAAAGGAGCTGACAACCATCTCTCCCGCAGGTGGAGCGGGCATGTAGTAAGGGTCTAAATGGTCCTTTTGTTTGCTCTCCTCTTCGAAGGTGAGCGCTTCATTTAGGAGCGGATCGCCATCGATTAGGTCGGCCGAAACGCTGACGAAAGCTTCATCAAGTATCAGGTTGCGGCAAATCTTTGAGACAAAGTGTATATCGTTCAGCTTACTGATGAGTCGACTAGATCCATTTGGAGCGTCTTTGAATCACATCCGGTGACCGGTCGGCTCCACTTCCCGGGAATCGATTACTAAGTAGTTGTCATCATATTTCCAGTTTTACACAGCGAGTCGAGTTCGTCGAGATAGGCCCGAATTTCCTTTGGTTTTAGAAAGCCTTTAAAGATAAGGTAGTTGTTTCGCACCCGAATTTTCTTTGGTCGGAACTGAGGTTTGTGGATCGATTAAATATTCTGTCGATAAGTGAGATTCAAAACGTGGTTAGTCGAGAGCCAGTCTTGGGAATTTCCAGCCTGTACTGAGGGGAGCGAGTCGTTGCGCCGCCGCCAATCGCATTTTTAGTAATGTCCTCAATTTAAGGGATTGAGCGGGTTGAGTGTACCAGAGAATGAGTTCCCGCGAATTGTGTCTCGTTTTTCATTGAACCCTTGAATTGGGAAACCAAGTGTTGGTGGAGCATGACGCCCTTAGAAATCGCTACCAAAACACTCGAGAGACACATCGCAGGCAACCCCTATCCAGGGCGGGGTTTGATCATTGGGAAATCGCTAGAAGATTCCCACTGGCAGCAGGTTTATTTTATCATGGGGAGAAGCCCAAACAGTCGCAATCGGCGTTTCGCTGCAGAAGCGAGTGTTCTAGAGACCCGTCCGTTTGATGAGTCGAAGTTGGAGGACCCATCGCTCATTATTTATGAGGCCATGCTGGAGTGTCGGAAAGCGTTTATGGTAAGTAATGGTGAGCAAACGCGAACGCTGCATGATGGCTGGTCCAATGGAAAGTCGATGAAAGAGGCCCTGAGCCAGAGAGAGCGCGAACCTGACGCACCCAACTACACCCCGAGAATTACGGGTATGCTCGATTTCTCAAATGGATCGCCTGAAATCGGATTGAGCATCCTGAAAGCAAATAAGACGAATTCGGAATACACAGATCGGCATTACTTTTACCCCAGTCCTCCGTCCCCTGGGATCGGTTATGGACTGACCACATACATGGGTGATGGAAATCCGCTACCAACGTTTGTCGGAGATCCGCTTTTGTTTCCTATCGGGGCAACTCCAGAGGATACCTTGGATCGGTATTGGGATGCTCTGGACGAGGATAATCGAATCTCGATCTCAGTCAAAGAGATCGCGGTAGACGGGTCGACCTCAAGATTAGTTATTCGCAACAAGTACGTTTAGAGAGAGGTATCCCGAATTCTCAACTCGCTTTAGATCAGGGAAATTTATCTCGAAACGTATCCAGCACTTAGGATCGATTAGATTTTCCATTTTGATAGGTAGACAACCACTACCGAGTTTTTGTTCTTCTGATGGTATTCTGGCCTTTCTACTCGATTTCGAAATCGGCGATTCCGTGTGATTCCGCGTTTCGGGTTGCATATTCCGCTGCCAGTCGAACGGTGTCCACTATGCCCATTTCGGGATGGTTGACAATTCCGTTTAGCAAGGTTGCAAAGAATACGTCGCCGCAGCCTATGGGAGAGACACATTTGGTGGGTCTAGGCTGAACACTGACGCAGGATTCATTTTTGATTTTGATCCAAATCGGGTTCTCTCCATCGGTAATGATCCACAGGGGACAGTCAGACGTGGCCCCGAGTTGATCCAACAGTGAATCTGTGGGCGAATCGATTGCATGATGGTCAAAAAACATTTCCAGTTCATCCCGATTGATCTTCACTAAAGCAGGGGATTGCTGGACGAATCCTTTGAGTCCTAAGCCATAGGTGTCTACTGCCAATTGGACGAAATCTTCTCTTTGGCTGAGCCAATCTCTGAGAGGGACCCAAGTCTCAGAGTCCCAACATGGAAAGACGCCGCAAACCGCTAATAGATAGGGCTTGTCTAGTGTAGAAAGGTATTCAACGCAATCGTGCACGGCTCGTTTGGAAACCCGGCAGTCTAACCCGAGGATGGAAATTTCTTTGTGCCCAGGTGATCGAATGATCGAACCGGATCGCGTCACGCAGTCAGTTGTGAACGCCTGGAATGGAATGTTTTCCGCTGCAAGCGATTTTGTGCACGACGGCCCGAATGATCCGCCGGGAAAGCAAACGGTCGTCGTATCGGCATCGAGGCGTAAAAGCATTTTGGAGACGTTGATTCCTTTTCCTCCCACTTGAAAACGTTCCTTGGTAGCTCTGCTTGTTTTGCCCGGTCCCCAATCGCCCACGTAATAGGTTGTCTCCGCTACGATGTTGGCTGTGAGCGTTACGATCGGCATTTTTGAATGTGAAAGGCTCATTGTAGCAAAATATAATTGAGAAAAGGAAAAGAATTAGAATGGTGGCCAAAATGAGAAGGCTTGTCGAAGCAGATTTCAATTCACGTGATACCTTGATGTTGGCCCGTGGACTATTGGGAAAACATCTCGTTATTCGCTCGGAGGACCGAGAGCTTTCTCATATGATCACGGAGGTCGAAGCCTATGACGGACCGAATGACTTGGCCTGCCACGCAAGCAAAGGTAGAACCCTTCGCACCGAGCCTCTTTTTGGGTCTCCAGGGTGCTGGTATGTCTACCTCTGCTATGGGATGCATGAGATGCTCAACTTAGTCACAGGTCCGGTTGACTATCCGGCGGCGATCTTGATCCGAGGACTGGACTCGGTTTCAGGCCCTGGCAGGCTGACCAAGCTATTGGGAGTGGGTCGTCGTTTCAACACGATGCCGGCGAACACTGAAACCGGAATGTGGCTCGTAGACCGAGGACTTCCAATTGAAGATGCCAGCGTGCGGTCTACTCCCCGAATTGGCGTTGGCTACGCGGGAGAGGATTGGGCGAATCGGCCCTATCGATTTGTTATTGAACATTAGTTCGAGCTGGACTGAGCCAAGATCGGGATATCGTTTAATGTGAACTCCTCGAGCCGCATAGATGCGGTTCCGATGGATGTTTTAATGTCGAGTCGTAGGGGAACGCGGCGATCGTCGGCAGATACCCAAATAGCCATTTTACCACCCTCTCTGAAGATCTTGCTCCGAGGATAGGCGGATATCGGCTCCACGCGAAAGGCCTTGATGTTCCCAAATTGGGTGGTGATGGTTTCGGTTCCTTTAGCTTCCATTTCAATCAGGTAGAAGCGGCCGTTCGAGCTGATGAAAAGTGGATAAATACTCCCCTTATCCAGTTTCCATCCACGAATTTGGAGAATGGCAGAGGCGTAGTCAAGGGGTGCCGCGTAGGGTAGATCTTTGATTTGGTTCTTTTCCGGTCTTAGTTTATCTACGTGATTTATTTTCCCGGTCTCGAAGTTGAAACGGGTGATGGTTTCCTTTTCATTGGATTGGCCCTCGTCGGTGACTCTGTTTTCGAGAATTCGTCCCTCCGCCGAATCGAGAAGGGTATATCCCTTAAGCATGAGGGGAAAGACGGCCTTTATGAGACCTGTTGTGCGGGCTTCCGTTTTTACCTCCAATAAAGAAGGGTTTGAATGGTTAGGGTCTTCGGTAGAAATTACGATTTCCGCGACCTTTCGAAAAATTCCCCATTGTCCTCGAAACTGGAAGCGCTCCCCTATGTTGAATCCGTCGGCAGTTTTTCTTGGGTCAGGAAACTCGCGTTCGGGCCAAACAATTTCCCTTGGCAGTTTGGTCTCTGTGTCTTCCTTGATCTCGTTCGGGTTGATTGCGATCGAACTGGTGGAGAAAACCGATAGAAGGAGATGCGCAATGAACACGTATTTTGCATTCGCATGAAATTTAGGGAGCGAAATTTGGAATCTTCTTTCGAGCATCGAGACTTATTGGATCGACTAGGTTTGCAGTGAATGAAGTTTCTGATCAATGCTGGAAATAACGATATCGCTAATTTCAGCGAGTACCAAGAAGTTTGGAAAGACAACGGATCGTACCTTTTAGTTGCATCCTTAATGATCAAACCGCCATTTCCCCGATTTTGGAAGTCTCGGAGCAGTGATGGCGGCTTATCGGTAGGATCGACTTTCTGGACAGGAGAGATTCGGAGCCGGAGATTCACGGAAAACGTGACTAGCACCTGCCTTCGACTTTTTAGAGGAATGTCGAGAAGGGTGTCCTCATTGCACCAAAATAGATCGAACAACCAGAGAAGTGTATCCACATGCTCCCCGATGAAAAGATCCTCGACCGGACGCTTCGGGCACATTTCCAATTCGCTATGAGGAAGCGGGTGCTCTTTTTTTACGCAACCAGTTTGCCGTCTGCAATATAGTCCTGTGCGATCAATAGGGCTGATTCGGCAATCTCAGGAAACCGGTGGGTGATGTGCTTTCCCTCGGTGTCGAATAGCTCGACTCGATCGTCCACTTTATGGATCTGGAACTTTAGCCCATCATGAAGCTTCTCGACCCAAATCGACGACTGAAACTGAGATAGAAACGCGAAGTCCATATCCCCCTTTGTTGGCTTTTCCAGTTTCAGAGGAAAGAATAGTTGCAAAAGAATGTGGTTGAGCATGCGGTCGATCGTCGCGTTCGCAATGCGATTGAGGTCTGCACAGCGTAGATTGGCTCGCCTAACCGCTTCGATGGGTGCTTCGAACCGCTTGGCCAAGCACTCCTTTATGACGGACTCTTCGATTGCATTTCCTTGTTTGAAGAGTACCAGTTCATTAAGCGGACGGTTCCTTCTGAGCAGAGCACAGAAGGGTGATTGCCAAAATGGTCGAAGTGGGCGTGGGAAATGAAAACGTTTGAGGCGGGCTTCCGTGCATCCAGACGCCAGTTGATTGCGGACAGGAGAATTCCGTTCCTTTTCTCAACGACCCAATTCATGTTGGGTTAGATGCCACGTCGATCTAGGCTGATTCGTCCAGGACCGATGAATACAATTGAAAGTAGAGTAAGGTTGACCTGAGCGTACACGATTATAACGTTGTCGAATTCGGGGCTGTGGATAATTAAATTAGCCAGAGCAAAGCCGACGATGGCGGAAAGAAGCAGCCCGATTCCCCGGGTAAATATTCCAAGAACGAGGAACAATCCACCGACTGACTGAATGACCACGGATGCGATCCCAAAAATGAGGTGGAAGTACGTTATCCCAATCAAAGAAACGGCGCTTCCAATTCTAACCCAGCTGTCTGGACCTTCGGCCCAAAGCGGGAAGCCGTGGTAGGCGATTAGACCGCCAACTCCAATGCGTAAGATTAAAACACCAAAAAAATCGAATCTGCTTAAGCCAGTAAGGGCAACTTTCATAAGGGAATCGCTCGTGATTGGTCCAAAAGATAGACCAAGCACTCCCGAAAGAGCAATTGATTAAAAGTCTAATGTGTATTTGCATTAACATAAGTGGGTTATTCTATCTTAGGGTTCTCAATTGGCTGCCTTGGCAGTAGGCGAGGCGGCTCCTGAGCCAGTACGGCAATTCCGATCTTTGTACGGATGGGGCAGGTTCGTGTGTGGGCACGAGATTGGCCTTAGGCCAGATTTCCCCTTATCTCACTACTCTTCCCGAGCCACCGCTATTCAACAAGGCCTCCACTTCGGCACGGGTAGATAAATTGTAGTCGCCGTAGATCGAGTGTGCTAAACAAGAGGAGGCCACGGCAAAGGCGATGGCCGTTTGCGGTTCGCGAAGCTTTGGCTCGTTTAAAGCGAAAATTAGTCCGGCTCCGAAGGCGTCACCCCCGCCGACACGATCCACGATGTTACGGATCTCATAAGGCTGATAGTGGCTTTCCTCAAGAGGGGCAAAGTAGGAATAGTCGGAACTGGTGTCGTAGAGCATCGCTCCCCAGTTGTTGTGGGAAGCAGAGAAACTTTCGCGCAATGTGATGGCAACTGTAGATAGGTTTGGGAATTGACTGAAGATCTCACGTGCAACGCTGGTGTAGTTGCTGGCGTCGATCTTACCTGAGTGCACATCTGTGTTTTCCGCGTGGATACCAAGAATGTCGGAGGCATCCTCTTCATTTCCAATTACGACGTCAACGTAGGGAAGCAAGCGAGACATGGTTTCGCAGGCAAGTTCGGTTGACGAAAGATTAGGGTTCCACTTCCAGAGTTTTTTGCGAAAATTGAGATCGCAGGAAACCGTGAGCCCGGCCGCTTTTGCTTTTTTGACGGAATGGATTGTCGCTTTGGCTGATTCCTCGGACAACGAGGGAGTGATTCCGGTAGTGTGAAACCATCCAGCTCCGTCAAAGATCGAATCCCAGTCGTAGGCCGACGCGGGGGTCATACTGAAAGAGGAGTAATCACGGTCGTAAATCACGCGGCTCGGGCGTTGATTGGCCCCCGCCTCTACGAAGTAAAGACCGAGTCGTCCCGATTTACTCAATACGATTTCCGAAGTATCTACTTCGAGGCCGCGTAGGTTGGATATTAGAGCTTGGGTGACATCGTTATTGGGAATTGCAGTTACGAATCGAGCGTCTCCACCTAGCATCGAAATAGAGGCCGCGACATTGGCTTCTGCTCCGGCGAAAGTGAGGTTGATGTCACCGGGAAGTGACTGACGGAAACGTTTAAAGCTGGGAGGGGAGAAACGGCCCATGATTTCACCGAAGGTTACGATCGTTTTCATATGATTGATTGGATTGAGGTATTGTGCCCGTGAAGGACGCAGGATTCAAAGCGATTCTTTGAAACTGATTTTTGAATACTTCATCGTGATTGTTTGGTCATAGATCCTGTTGTTTGGAGGAGGCGTTCTTCGTGGGAGAAAAATTATCCACGAACACTGTCAGCATTTTGACGAGCTTCACGGGCGTTGGCTTCGATTTGGTTCCAGTCTTTAGCTGCAATGAGTTCACGCTTAGCAATCCAGGAACCACCGATCGCTGAGATAAGTGGGGAAGCGAGATAGTCTCTCATGTTTGTCGCATTGAGGCCACCGAGGGGAATGAAATCAATTTTGAGGTGTTGGTAGGGGGCGGCCATGTTTCTAAGATGGTTTAAGCCGCCGGCGGTTTCTGCGGGAAAAAACTTGAGAGTTCGGCAGCCGAGCTCGATGCCTTGCTCGATGTCACTAGGTGTTGCGATTCCTGGTCCAAAGGGCAGCCCCTTACTCTGAGCGTACTCGACGACGTTACGATTGAGGCCGGGAGCAACCCCAAAGGCGGCTCCTGCGGCGACGACTTCGTCGACCTGCCCCGTGGTAAGTACGGTGCCGATTCCAGCGAGCATCTCTGGGACGTCTTCGCGAATCGCTCTGAGAGCACCTAGAGCCGCATTGGTACGCAGCGTCAACTCCATGGCGTCAATGCCACCCCTTAGCAAAGCTCGTGCGAGGGGCACGGCATTGGCCGCATCGTCAATTACGAGCACCGCGATGATGGCAGACTTCTTTATCTTATAATTTAGTTCCGTTGGAAACATGTTTGAAGAGGCTATTGATTTATCGGATCGCTGATTCGATACTGAAAGGTCGCCCTCTGACTTAAAGCTTAATAAGGTTGGGGTTTAATTGTCAGTATAGTTGACAACTAAGACAGTAATGTCGACTGTTTGGCTATAACTGTCGATATGTCAATGGAAACCAAAGGTTTGGCGACATCACTTTTCAAAGCGCTCGATACGCTCAATTTACTGAGTAACTTTTCGGACGGTGCTCTGATTAGGGAAGTCGTCTCGGAAATGGGTCTTCCGCGTAGTAGCCTGATTCGCATTTTAGATAGCCTAATACACTATGGGCTAGTCGAGCGTAATTTGGAGCGGCGGTATCGTGTGACTTCGAAGTTTCGAGATTGGCGGTCGGATGACCGGGACGAAAAGCTCGTATCCAAATACCGGCCCTTACTAAGGAAGATCGCTGACGAGGTGGGTGAAATGGCGGTCTTGGGCCGGCTACAGGGAAGGAGGATCTTCCATCTTCATTACGAGGAGCCCGATTGCCGCATTCGCGTAGTGCCACCGGTGGGAAGGGCTTTTGCCATTGAGAAGATGGCGATGGGCAAACTAGCCTTGAGCCAGCGTCTGGACCTTATTCCGGAAGGGAGTTCCAACGAACTTCGCAGGGAAATCGCCCAGGCGGGAAACGATGGATTTTGCTGGAATCGAAGTGAGTCGGAAGAGGGTATCATTGCTTGGGGTACCTGGTTGGAAGATCCATCCCCGCTGTCTCCGATGATTGCGGTCACTTGGCCGTCTTTCCGATATTCGGACGAAGGCCTAGCTCAGGTTGAAAGGCTTCTAGCCACAGCCCTGTAGCCGATTCCCGAAAGGCCTAAGCCTGGGCGAGCTCCTATGGACTAATGAGAGTTTCGACTTGTACGAGTAGTTGTTTCAGCTTGTCCGGAGCGTTGAAAAGCTGTTCGTCCTGTTCGTTTTACATGGACGAGCGAACCGCTTTGGAAAGTTCCCCGAGGGATAGCGAAGCCGCTATGAAACGAGCTGCTCGCTGCCTTTCGTGTGCTGGGAGAACGGTCGAGGTCTGTTTAAGGGTGTTGCGAAAGCCTTCCATTTCTTTGAAGAGATCCACGTACCCTTTGTGTCCCGCGAGAAATTCGATTTGCTCTTGGGATTTGATGATAGTCGCAAAAAAAGCTCCGATCGGAGGTCTTTGCTCGCTCGATTGGACAGATTGGAGAAAGGCCTTATCGCTGACCTTAGTGGTTAGAGACTCCTCGCTGGCGAAATTCAAAGCCAAGCTGAGCCCACAGGCAATTGCGTTGAAAAAGGGAAAATTGGAGGTGCTTCAAGGGTGGTGTGGCTCATTCAGTAGGTGAATCGGAGAAACTGAAATGGCTTAATAGAATTCAATGTGAATTAGGTTAATTTCGTAGATAGCTTAGTAGTTCTGGCTGAAGCGACGATGATTGCGTAGTGTGATTTCAGGTGGCATCCGTAAAACCACGAACACAGTTTCATAAATCCGAGCCAAACGACTTTCGATAGGCCATAGGAGACGCACCTTTCCTTTTGGAGAACTGACGGGTGAAATAGTTGCTGTCATTGAAACCTACCTCGAACGCTATTTGAGATACGGTCAGCCTAGAGTTGCAAAGAAGGCGCATAGCATTTTGTAGCCTGAGCTGGATCAGGTATTCGAAGGGCGGCAAGCCAGTTGCTTTGGTAAAAGTGCGCATGAAATGGCTACGGGACAAACGAGACATTTCAATGAAATCATCCAACTTCCAGTCCCGGGCGTAATCCTGCTCCATACTGCTAATGACGGAACCTACTCGAAGGAGGGCGGCCGAGCGATTGGACTCCGATTGGGTTTCCTGGTAGGATCGAGAGAGAAAGACTACTAGATCTATGAGTTTACCGAGCAAGGCGGATTCATATCCGTCTCTTCGGTGTTCAACTTCCCCGACCATTTCTAGGGCGATTCGCTCAGCCCGAGAAAGGGATAGTCGCTCAAGGTGCAGTCGGCTTGAGAAACGGTGTTGCTTCCTGAATACTGGCTCTAGGAGAAAAAGGGCGCAGTATCCCGGAATTTTCAGGAGGCGGTTCTCTGGCAGCTCGATCTGCTCGGGATCGTACATGACATTGATCATTTCGAGTCGATCCCGATTGTGGAAGTAGTGGTCTTGCATTCCCTGGAGTAAAAAGACATCGCCCGCGACGACAGGAAACTCATCACCATTGAGCCAGTGCTGAGCGGTTCCGCCCACAATGAGGACGAGCTCGCAAAAGTCGTGGGCGTGCTTAACCTCAGTCAGATCGTGCTCGTGTGAGGGTTCTTTCGAGGAGGAAGTGATGACGTGCCTGGCCGTAATGGGGTAAGCCGCGTCTTCAAAGTAGTTCCTTCCCTCGGCTAGGATTCCGGTCATTCGATGTTCCTTTGAAATACGATCGTGCTAGTTTTTGTGGAATGGAAAATGTACGCTATGCTTTAAGTTGTCTTGAGTATCCAAAACAAAGTACATGCATCGTCAAACAACAATGGGCATATTATGCTATAATTTGAGAAAATGGTTAAGGTTATATGGAATCGAACCCTGCCATAATTAAATCACAGAGAAGATTGCGAAATTATTTTCGCTTCCTCGAAGCGGTCGGTCTGTTTTGATGGCTGTCCATTTCTATTAAACCACGATTACTGAAATCAAATGAGCATTATCAAAGGAGACAGAGAGTACTTTCAAGGAATAGGAAAAATTGCCTACGAAGGTCGCGATAGCGACAACCCGCTAGCGTTTAAATGGTACAACCCCGGTAAGGAAATTGGGGGAAAATCCATGAAAGAATTGTTCCGTTTCGCGATCGCCTATTGGCATACCTTCTGCGGAACGGGAGGCGACCCCTTTGGCCCGGGTACGAAATTATTCCCTTGGGCAGACGGAGCAGATGCCGTGTCGCGAGCTAAGCACAAGATGGATGCCGCATTCGAATTCATAACAAAAATGGGGGTGTCTTATTACTGCTTCCACGACTTCGACTTAGTTGAAGAGGGGGAGAGTTTCAAAGAGTCTGAAGCAAATCTGAGCGCGATTGTAGACTACGCCAAAGAGAAGCAAGCTGCTTCAGGCGTAAAGCTGCTTTGGGGAACGGCTAATCTTTTCAGCAACCCGCGTTACATGAATGGGGCGGCTACTAATCCAGATTTTAGCACGGTCGCATATGCCGGTGCACAGTTGAAGAACGCGATAGACGCGACCATTGCCTTGGGAGGAGAGAACTATGTTTTCTGGGGTGGTCGCGAAGGTTACATGTCCCTGCTGAATACGGACACCAAGCGTGAAAAAGCTCATCTGGCTCGTATGCTTACAATGGCTCGGGACTATGCTCGTGGGCAGGGATTCAAGGGTCAGTTCTTTATTGAGCCGAAACCAGCGGAGCCCTCGAAGCATCAGTATGATTTCGACGTTGAAACTGTGATCGGCTTCTTGCGTGAGCACGACCTTTTGCAGGATTTTTCTCTCAATGTAGAAGTAAATCACGCCACGTTAGCAGGGCATACTTTCGATCATGAGTTGCGTATGGCTGCCGATGCTGGGCTGCTTGGCAGTATGGATGCGAACCGTGGAGATTATCAAAATGGTTGGGATACCGACCAGTTCCCCATGAATTTGAGCGAGCTGACTGAGGCGATGCTGGTTGTGCTCAATGCGGGCGGTTTTAAAGGTGGCGGCGTGAATTTCGACGCTAAGACTCGCCGTAACTCGACGGATCTGGAAGATATCTTCATAGCCCACATTGCGGGTATGGATGCTTTTGCTCGAGCGGCTTTGGTTGCTGACAAGATTCTCAACAAGTCAAAGTTGCCAGCCTTGAAGCAAGAGCGCTATGGTAGCTTCGATGGCGGAGATGGGGCTCGCTTTGAAAAGGGTGAACTTTCTCTTGAAGACGTCTACGCGATCGGAAGCACGGGCGGTGAGCCACAGCAAAAAAGTGGCAAACAAGAGCGCTACGAGCAAATTTTGAATGATTTCATCTAAATTCGATATACAGGCTATGAAAGGAACGGTTTCTTGGACTGTTCCGTCTTCTGCGTGAGACGGGTCTTTTTATTTCGTTCGTACTTGCCTGGGGGGGAGTTAGGGAAAAAGTTTTTGAGTCCGTGAACCTAGGTCATTAATTTTTACCAATGTAGGCGTGTGCGTAAAAGTTTAGCCACGGTTTGATGGGATAAACGGGGTTGTTGAGGAGTTTTTTGAGTAGTCGTTTGCGTTAAAAAGTTTTCTCAGCAGCTAAAATAATTATAGTTTGTACTTGCTAGAGAAAAATATTGAGAGCAAACGATCTCCTATGTCTATCGTCCTTTTGGAAGAGCCCAGTGCATTGCCGATGTTTGATTTCTCTGTTTTGAGAGAGATCCGCAAGCGGGCGGAGATGACATTGAATGACCTCTCCCAAGCTAGCGGGGTGTCAATCGCAGTTATCTCTAAGCTCGAAAGAAACCAGTCTCAAGCGGAGGTGGAGACGCTTTACAAAATAGGACGAGTGTTTGGAATGCGGGCCACCGACTTGATGACCTTGGCCGAAGCGCCTCTTTCCAATCGAAAAGAGTCTGAAATCTACTCGTCTGAGGGATTCACGTTTGAGGCAGTGCGGTATGCGAATGCAAACTGCCTGCTTGGAGAAGCGAAGAGTGGAGCGAGCATTTCCAAGCCTGAGATTCACCACGACGACCATGAAATTTGCTGGGTTTTGAAAGGGGCACTTTGCGTCACGCTTCCCCAGGAAACCCAAGTCTTGTCGAAAGGGCAGAGTATCCAGTTCGATGCGATTCAAGAGCACGGCTATGAGGTGCTCGAAGACTGCCAGTTCATGATCGTGCACATTAGAAAAGATAAACGCTATTAGAATTTGGTATGAAAATTGACACTACGATTACACCCGAATCATTGAAAGGGCAACTGGATCAGTTCTGGGAGTTGTCAGGACATAAGATTGATCTCATTGAAAATGAGTACGACATGTCGAACGGCTCACCGGTCACCACGGTAAATGGCAAATACACCACTCGCGGATGGACTGAGTGGACGGAGGGCTTCGTTTATGGGTCATCGTTCCTACAGTTCGATGCTACTGGCGACGAGCGATTCTTTGAGCTGGGGAAAACACTTACGGTAGAGCGCATGGCAACTCACGTGAGCCACGTGGGTGTACATGACCATGGTTTCAATAACTTGAGCTGCTATGGCAACTGGTTGCGCTTGCTTAACGAAGGGAAGGCCCAGGGGCCACAGGCCGAACGCGATTTTTGCGAGTTGGCACTGAAGGTTTCGGGAGCGGTGCAAGCAAGCCGTTGGTCGACAATTCATGAAGGAGGTGGCTATATCTATTCTTTCAATGGGCCGCATAGTTTGTTCGTAGATACCATTCGCAGTTGCCGCATTGTGATGGTGGCCCACGCTTTGGGGCATGTTCTCATGAGCGAGAATGACTCTCCGATTAGCCTGCTTGGCAGAGCAATCGACCACATCAACGCTACCGCCAAGTACAGTGTGTATTATGGGGAGGGCCGAGATAAATACGACGAGTGGGGACGGACCGCTCACGAAAGTGTTTTTAACACCAATGATGGACGCTATCGCTGTCCAAATGCCCAGCAGGGATTTAGCGGGTTCACGACATGGACACGCGGTTTGTCCTGGGCGATGGTTGGTTTCGCGGAGGAACTCGAGTTCATAGACACACTCCCAGATGAGCAGTTTGAAACTTTTGGAGGCAAAGCAGTTTTTAAGGAAACCTGCTTGAAAGGAGCTAAAGCAACCTGCGACTGGTTTATCGAGAATACGCCGATCGACGGGATTCCCTACTGGGATAGTGGGGCTCCTCAATTGCACCGATTGGGTGAGTGGAGAGATCGAGTATCTGATCCTTACAATGAGTGGGAACCCATCGATAGTACTGCGGCTGCCATAGGCGCCCAAGGATTGCTGCGTCTAGGCCGTTATCTGGGGCTGGATACAAAGGAAGGATCGAAGTACTGGAGTGCTGGACTTACCAGTATGCGTTCGCTTTTAGCTGCTCCATACTTGAGCGAAAATAGCGGGCATCAAGGGCTACTTTTGCACTCCATCTATCATGAGCCCAATGGTTGGGACAACGTGCCTGAGGAGGAGAAGATTGCCTGTGGCGAATCGAGCCAATGGGGTGACTACCACATCCGGGAGGCCGCCCTCTTGCTGCAGCGAGAGATTCGGAATGATTCCTATTACACCTTTTTTGGGTGTCTGAACCAATAATTTCTGAAACGATATTATGTCAGATTTATCTAAATTGTGTATACATAGTATAACGACCAAGCCATGGAGCTTAAGGGAAGCTGCGGCTAAGTACGCAGCGGCTGGCGTAGCTGGAATTTCGGTTTGGCAGGATGCTGCGGCGTCTTTTGAAGACGGACACCGTGCTGCGGGAGAAATGTTTCGCAGTGAAGGGATCGATGTTGTCAGCTACGTTCGAGGAGGATTTTACACCGCACTGGAAGGTGCGGGACGACTGAAGGCGGTCGACGACAACAAGCGGATCATTGATGAAGCCGCTGCAATGGGAGCCCCCCTCGTCGTTCTCGTTTGTGGTGCCACTCCAGGACAATCGCTTTTCGAATCGAGGAAGCAAATAACCGAGGGAATCGCAGCGACGATTCAACATGCATCGGATGCGGGAGTAAAACTAGGAATAGAGCCTCTCCATCCCATGTACGCTGACAGTCGCAGTGCGGTGAACACCATGTCCCAAGCTAATGCGATCTGTGATGAAGTGGGGCATTCCCATTTGGGGATTACCGCGGACGTCTTCCACATTTGGTGGGACGATCGACTAGAGGAAGAAATTAAGATCGCGGGTGAGAAAAACCGTCTTTTCTCCTTTCACATCTGCGATTGGAAAGATTTGCCTCAAGACATGCTTAATGATCGGGGGCTTATGGGAGAGGGTGTTATCGATATTTCTGGAATACGTCGATGGGTGAATGAGACAGGGTTTTCCGGATACGAAGAAGTAGAGATCTTTTCCAACAATTACTGGGCTATGGATCAAGACGATTATCTGTATCAAATAATAGACGCTTACAAATCGCTTTCCTAGAGAGAGAAACTTAACGATTAAATATTATGAAAACTCACAAAGTAGGTATAATAATGAACGGCGTTACTGGCCGCATGGGCACGAATCAGCATCTCATGCGATCGATCGTCGAAATTATCAAACAGGGGGGCGTTTTGGTGAACCCTGAAGAGACGATTATGCCCATCCCCATTCTAGTTGGAAGGAACGAAACTAAACTCAAGGAATTGTCAGCCCGATCTGGTATCGATCGATGGACTACCGATTTGGAAAGGGTTATGGCAGATCCAGAGTTTTCCATCTATTTCGATGCTCAAACCACTTTGAGGCGGGCGGATGCCGTAAAAGCGGCAGCGAAAGCAGGAAAACACGTCTACTGCGAAAAACCAACTGCAGTGGATACGCAGACCGCGATTGACTTACACAACTTTTGCGTCGACAAGGGTGTTAAGAGTGGGGTGGTTCAGGACAAGCTCTGGCTTCCTGGATTGGTTAAATTGAAGCGAGCGATCGAAAAAGGCTACTTAGGACGCATATTTTCAGTCACTGGAGATTTTGGATACTGGGTATTTGAAGGAGACACGATTCCAGCCCAGCGACCTTCCTGGAACTACCGCAAGGAAGACGGTGGTGGAATCATGATCGACATGCTATGTCATTGGAGATACGTTCTCGACAACCTCTTTGGACCCGTGAAGGCCGTTAGTTGCCGTGGAGCGACACACATCAGTCATCGCATCGACGAAAGTGGAAACCGCTATGCATGTACGGCGGATGACGCGGCCTATTCAATGTTTGAGATCGACGGGCCCCATGGCGAAATTGTCGTTAACTTCAACTCTTCTTGGTGCACTCGCGTCCGCAGAGACGATTTGCTAACGCTACATGTAGATGGCGAGCTAGGTTCCGCGGTTGCAGGTTTGCGGGAATGTCATATACAGCATTATGCGAATACGCCGAAGCCGATTTGGAATCCTGATATCGATCAGCCTATCGATTTTTACAAGGACTGGTCCGAGGTACCCAATCAGGAAGTTTACGACAACGCTTTCAAGGTTCAGTGGGAAATGTATTTAAAGCACGTGGTGCTGGATACGCCCTTCCGTTTTACACTACTTGAAGGAGCAAAAGGAGTACAACTAGCTGAACTTGGTATGCAAAGCTGGGAAGAGCGCAAGTGGCTCGATGTTCCAGATTTGTAGAAAACTGGTTGCGGGCTTGGGTCCTTTCCAAGCCCGTTGTTTTGTATATTGTTAAAAACAATAACTGAAGAAAGTTATGAAGGCAAAAGTGAATAGTAAAACTGCTCTAGTAACGGGCGGTACAAGAGGAATAGGTTTCGGAATTGCTCAATCCCTAGCGGATGAAGGTTGGAATCTTATACTGAATGGTATAAGATCTGAGAATACTGTTCGAGATGAGCTCGATTTAATCCGATCAAAGGGGGTTGACGTTGCCTACGCACAAGGCGACATTGGTTCGACTGAGGGTCGTGAATCGATCATCAAGATAGTACGGTCTGCTCCAGGCGGGACATTAAATCTGCTCGTCAACAATGCCGGCGTGGCTCCCAAGCAGCGTCTGGATATTCTGGAGACGACGGAGGAGAACTACAACTTCGTCGTCGATACAAACTTGAAAGGTGCTTTCTTTCTAACCCAGCTCGTTGCTAACGACATGGTGGAGGCAAAGAGGCAGGACGAAAGCTTTTCGGGAGCAATCGTGAATATTTCCTCGATCTCAGCAACGGTCGTGTCGGTAAATCGTGGTGAGTACTGCATTGCTAAAGCAGGCCTGAGTATGGTCACCCAGCTTTTCGCAGCCCGTATGGGTGAATTTGATATCCCAGTGTACGAAATTCGTCCCGGAGTAACTAAAACTGATATGACCGCTTCACCCGCGGTGACCGAGAAGTATGACAAGCTGATCGGAGAAGGTCTTTGCGTCACCAAGCGCTGGGGTTATCCTGAAGATGTGGCAAAGACAGTAGCGTCGCTAGCTCGAGGCGATTTTCCGTATTCAACGGGACAAGTGTTTATGGTGGATGGGGGACTGACTATCCCTAGGCTTTGATCTATGCGGTCCTAGTTTTTAAAGTTCTCTGGGTGGTGTTTGCCGCTTGAAGAACCATAGTTCCGAAAGGGATTTCAGCTGATATCTCCTCCAAGTAAGACTGCACAACTTGAGCAGTATGTGCCCTCTGCGATAGCAGATATTACAAGAGCTTCCAAAGTAGGGTATTGCCTTGCAATTTGACTCTTCGTTGAAAGGAGTTTTTGCTGCCGGATTCGACTTTATAAGATCAGTTCGTAGACAACTATGACGGACGATACGACACTTGGAGAGGGTTGCGTCTGGTTTCCATTTTAAATTCAAGGCTTAACGGAGAAAATGGGTACGATCATTTTTTTCTCCTGATATCCGCGTAGCGGTCCTCCCTAATCTTAGAGGGATTGGGAGGGTAGTCCTGGTTCCGCTTAAGCTCTTCCAAGGTAGGGGTGATTGAAGGAATACCGTCTTGAGGAATCTCCTTTTTAGCGATCCATCCAATAGCATTCAACACGACTTTGCGTAGATTGTCGTCCAACCAGTTGTCATGCCAATGACCGCCAGTAAACCCAAAGCCTCGGCTTCCATTCTCGTTTTCCGACACCCACATGACGTGTTGCAGGTCTCTTCTCGCAACCGCAGCTCGGCCATCTGGAGTCGAATTGTGGTGGTGGTCCTTTTCTGGTAGCAGATCGATTGGGGGAACCGCGGAAAGAATAGGAGTGACTCCTTCCATGCCTTTTCGGAATCGCATGTTGAAGTACCATTCGTCATTGATTGAAAACGGCTCAACCCCATTAGCGACGGGATGATCAGGAAGCTTTTCGAATTCAGGTGTCCAGTGCGGGTTGACCGATTTGTAGAGCTGGTAGTATGCGCCTATCCACCGTAGGAACGCATCACCCGGCGCTCCGTCGACCGTTTCGACTCCATAGTGCAGACAACCGACTCCAACCCCCTTGGCTTGGAGAGCGTCGATGGTACCCACGTGATTATTGGCGACGTGCTTTTCTCCTCCATCGCAGTAAATGACTACGGCTTTGATCCCTTCGAGGAGAGATTTGTCTTGGGGCCAGCCGGAATTCTCTGGATTGTGGTAGACCGATGCGTCAAATTCTAATCCGCTGGAGTTGAGTGATTTAGCTAATAGCAGAGATCCGGCATTATGCTCATGAGCAAAGTACCCGTGACTCTTTTTACCTGCCACAAAGAGGACTTTAGTTTTATCGGCATGAGCCGCGAATGTGTAGAGAGTGATGCTGAGGATGGAAAATATTGTTAGGAGACGATTCACTTTCATTCATTCTAGCGTACGATTTTTGAATGCACTTTGTTCGGCTTTTAAAATCTGTCTTTGACTAGCTACCTTCGATTGACTGCTTCAGCTCCATTATGGAAACCCCTTGTTTCTTCGCTACTCTGGATAAGTCTTCATATTCCGCTTTTCGCCGTTCTTTGCCAGATGGGGTGATTACTGTTTTGACTCTGATGGTTCCGAATTCCGTGGAAAGGGCTTCCTCAGTCCGGTCGAGGATTTTACGGCTTATGGGATAATATCGAATACCAATTGCTGTGGTATTTTCGAGTATGAAGTCGCAGACCGACTCGAGGTCTTCATGGCTAGCTAAAGCACTGAGCAGGTGGCCGGGCCGGCCTTTTTTCATAAGGGCTTGCGTGAGCGTAAAGTCGATTGCCCCTTGTTCGAGAAGTCGAGCCTGGAAATCAGAACCTAGAAGTTCAGATGATGAATCGTCCAGATTGGTCTCGATCGAATAGATCGCTGCGGAAGCTTGGCTGATCGTTCCGAGAGAGAGTCGTAGTACATTCGGCCCAATAAAATCTTTCTTTCCTGGACCGTAGGCGGAACGATCTATCTTCAAGGTTGGTGACTCAAAGATGGGATTGAGGTATTTGAGAATGGCAGCACCCGTGGGAGTAACACGTTCCCCCTTTTCGTCTCCCTTGTAGCAGGGAATCCCTTGTAGCAGTTTCGCAGTTGCGGGAGCGGGAATAGGAAGAAGTCCGTGCTGTGTATCGACCATTCCATGACCTACACAAACGGGTTCTGAATAGGTTGTGAGACTGCCGAGCCGATCGATAAGCACAGCACAGCCGACAATATCAACGATCGAGTCAACGGCACTGATTTCGTGGAAGTGGATCTTCTCAATGGGAATATTGTGTACTTCTGATTCTGCCTTTCCGATAAGCTGGAAAATTTCCTTAGAAATTTTTCGAGCAGAATCGGTGATATCTGCGTTGTCGATCAGCTCAATAATTTCGCTTAGGTGGCGATGTTTATGGGAGCCATGCACATGACTATGAGGATGATCGTGGCTATGGGGATGGCTGTGCCCCTTGTCGTGCTTATGGTGTGGATGTCCGTGTTCGTGTGTATGGCCGTGATCGTGATGCCCGTTGGTTGGTTCATTGAGATCGACCACATTCACGTGACGGCATACAATGCCGTTTTTTTCCACGCGAGAGATCTCTACGTGCCCATCGGGAAGATTCAGTTTTTGAGGAAGGCCCTCGAGGTCATCGTATGACTCCAGCAGTCCGCAAAGAGCTCCGAGGAACATGTCTCCTGAAAGACCGGAAAATGGCTCGATATAAAGGGTATTCATTTGGCGTCTATCTGTTTCAAAATCCGGTAGGCTGCCATTGCGGCTCCGTATCCATTGTCTATATTTGTGACCGAAATGCCATTTGCACAGCTTGACAGCATGGCCTTCAAGGCCGCCATTCCGCCTGTAGCGACCCCGTAACCAACGCTCGATGGCACGGCGATGATTGGCTGGGAGAGAAGCCCTCCTACGACACTCGGCAAAGCTCCCTCAAAACCGGCGACTACGATGAGCGTGCGGCAGGTCTTTATGTCATCCAGACGCTCAAAAAGCCTGTGTATTCCGGCTACTCCTACGTCGTTAATCCGTTTTGCAGGGACGTTTAGCAGATTGAGCGTGTAGTACGCTTCATTGACTACAGGAAGATCCGAACTACCTGCACTTAATATTCCAATGCGAGCATTCTCTTCGTCGAGATCATTGGCTTGTAACAAAAAGCACTGGGATGCTGGGTCGTAGTGAGCATCAGGAAAATACTCTAGCAGGGCTTGGCCCTTTTCCGGCTGCACCCTCGTGGCCAGCGCGTTCTTAGACTGAGTTTTATACTGGTTCAGAATTCTTCTTAACAGGTCTACGGATTTTGAGCTTCCGTAGACTACTTCGGGGAAGCCTAAGCGTTCTTCCCTATTGGTATCTAAATTATAGTCATCCATTCGAAGAGATTGCTCGGTTGAGTTTTCCGGAAACCAGACCCTCCTTGTCGATTTCAACTTTTTTAAAGCCGATTCTCTTTAGCGAGGACTCGATCAGCAGAAAAAGTGATTGGAGTCGTTCGATCTCTGATACAGGGGATTCGATCTTCGCAAGATCCCCGAAATGGCGTACTCGGACTGTTGGAAAACCGAGGTTGTTCAGCACAATCTCGGCCGATTCAATTTGAGTCAGCTTTTCTTTGGTTACTTCTTGACCGTAGGGAATTCTAGAGCTGAGACAGGGGCTTGCGGGTTTGTCCCAGATAGGAAGCTCGAAGTACCTCGCAAGTGCTCTAATATCGGCTTTGCCGAGTCCACAGTCGGCGAGGGGAGTTAGGATATTTTGTTCGTTCGCCGCCTGGTGTCCGGGGCGAAAATCTCCAAGATCGTCCACGTTAGCACCGTTCAAAAGCACAAAGTTGGCGTAGTCTGCCTGATGGATCTCACGCATCATACTGTACAGCGTATCTTTGCAGTAGTAGCAACGGTTAAAAGGGTTGCTCTTGTATTCCACTTTGTCGAGCTCGTCGGTTTGAATAATCCGAAGGGAAATTTCGAACTGCTGGCAGAATTGTTTGGCGATTTCCAGGTCGGCTCGTTTCAAACTGGGCGAATCAGCGATGATTCCGATGCCTTTTTGATCGAGGAATCGCTTGGATAGGTAGAGAACGAGGGCAGAGTCGATGCCCCCAGAAAAAGCTGTTAGACTACCTTCGACGGGTTCAAACCAGGCTTCCAGACGTTTGAGTAGGGTCGCGTTCATTGTAGGTTCCTTGAGCCCGAGGTTGAGTGGGTAGTTCCTCGGATCTTCGAATCCGGTTGCGAAGGTAAGCCGGTAAGGGTCGAGATCGTACTAGCGGGACTGATTCGCTCTGGATCCCTCATTGATTTTTTTGAAAGCAATCCAGACGAATGCCCCAGTGGTTAATCCCGCTGAAAGAATCGCGAATGCACTAATACTCTTTGGGTGTGAATGAGTATGAGCCAATCCAGAGGTGTGTGCAAGAGTCGTCCCGGCGGTTTTATGCAACAGAGAAAGTGAGCAAATTGTGAATTTCATAATGGACGAACAGAATTTCTGAGAAAGATCGGGGAATTGTCAATGAACCCAAGGCTTGTGAGTGGTTTTTGTTTAATTCATTTGCCCGCCGGTGGCTATTCCCATACTAATTCGCCATGTCCGACCAAACTGCAACCTTGGAAGAATTGAAGCAATCCGTCGCCGCCTTCGCAGAGGAAAGAGACTGGATTCAGTACCACTCGCTCAAGAACCTAGCCATGTCGATTTCGATCGAGGCGGGAGAGTTAATGGAGCGTTTCCAATGGGTGGATAATGCGGCTTCGAATGCGCTCGTTGGAGATGCAGCAGCCAGGCTGGCGATTGAAGATGAGCTCGCGGATGTACTTATCTATTCCCTTCAGCTTGCCAATCGTGCGGAGATTGATCTATCCGGATCGATTAAGCGCAAAATGGCGATCAATGCTGAGAAGTATCCAATCGAAAAAGTAAGAGGTAGGTCGGATAAGTACGACTGGTCGTAATAGATTTTCGCGACGACTTGCGACCTGGATGACAAAGTGTCAGAGATCAAGGGTAATAACGGCGAAAAAATCCGCATAACCTCCGAGGCGGGTCACCTAATTATCAAATCTTTTGGCTTCTAGCATTAGTCATTGCGAGATTTCGAATCGGAGGCTCTCCTGGGGTTGATATTTGATTGTTTGAATTATGAGTGGATTAAAAATAGGTTTAGGGGTATCTGGCTTAGCGTTAATTTTAGCCGCCTCCCCAAATGGAAAAGCTCAGAATGCGATGGTGCTCCCAACGGATGCCATCCTCGGCTATTCGCTTGACTGGTTCGCGGCGAATGGGGAGGCAACTGCAGTTCCCACCGAGATCGCTGTGTACAGTCTCAGCTGCGGTGAATGCATCGAAGAGCTTTCAGCGATTGCTCGGGGCTATGCTACGGCACCCGATCGGTTCATGCTTGCCTCATTCAAAAAGAAGGATCGGGACGTTTCCATTCCGCTATTGAGTTTGGGGCTGTCCAATCTCGATCCGAAAACGCGGAGATCGAAACTATTGGATTTGATCCGAATTTACACGGGTGATCCGGATCATTATCTGGAAAACCTTGAAGACTGGGTTACGACGGTTGAGTCGCGTTGGCCCATTGGTTCGGGGTATAAAGAGGACGTCCTTTCAAGGGCTTTTGCGACCAACGTGCTGGATATGCAGGCTCGGATACTGGCGCTGATGGATAAAATGGGAACACCCGATAAGATTCCCTTGGACCAGCCAACATTGGCTCATGAGGTGACTCGTGGAAGCGATCGTTACAATGCCTTGGTGGCGACGCTTTCGTTGTCGTGGTTGAGACCCGGACTGGAAACTAAGGAGGATGCGGAGAGCATTGGAAAGCGGGCAAGATCGATCGATCCTTTGAAGTCACTCTTAGCCTCGCAATGGAGAGAGTTGAAGGAATGGGCCATGAGCGGAGGGTACTGGATTTGGGGAGGACGACTGGGTACCGATATACTCGGAGAGATCATCGATTGGCAGGCACAGTACCATTTGCTCCCAGATGATGCGACTCGCTTGGAGAAGCAGCGAAAGTGGTTCGAAGGCACGATCGTGCGAGCAGCGAAGGGACCTCTCAGTCCGCTTGAGGCGTTTGGTTTGGCGGATATCGAAGCACTCGCCTCGCCTGGCTGGAGTGCGGCACAGGCCGACGCTCGCCAACAGTTGGTCTTTGCGAGCTACCTTGGAAATTTGACCACTTCTAAAAAGTAATGGGTCTTTGAGTAATGGAAGCGGGATACAATGCGTCCTCTTCTGGAGCAGTCTCGGACAACCTTTTAGAGCTTTTTTGGTCGCTCGTTAAGCGCTGATTGCTAGAACGTTTCTTCGATGGTAAGTTCTATTCATCGAGTTCAGTTTTTGGGATGGCTTTTGTTGTCCGTTTTGTTGGTTGCCTGCTCTCAATCTGAAGACGGGGGTCCATCTGTTGCGAATAGCGTCGAAGCCGGGCGTTTGCTCGCGACCCAGCATTGTATTGCTTGCCATCAACTTCCTGCCCCGGATCTACTTCCCAAGGAAAGTTGGGAATACGCTCTAACTTATATGGGCTTCTTTTTGGGAATTGTGGACTACCAATACATGGAAGGGTCGCCGGAATCCGCACTGGGAAGCATTCATTTGCGTGAGGAATTCGTACGGGACGCGAACCTGTTGCCAGATGCTCCGTTGATGTCGAACGAGGATTGGACCAAACTTAGAGCTTATTATATTGCTGAGGCTCCAAAGAAGGCGATTCCCCAGATCACGAAGCCTGTGATCATTGAGGACACTGAAAAGTTCCGTGTTAAACCTACCCAATACCGTATGGAATCTGCCATTACATCCATGGTGCACATCGATGAAGAAAATGGACTACTTTACATCCACGATGGTAGATCAGAGCAATTGACCGTTCTGGATCGTAATCTAAATTTCCATGATAGCCATCCTTCGCCAGGAGTGTCTCTAGTTGAGGCTCAAGCCGTTGGCGAAGATCTCTATCTTTTGTCCATTGGTGACCTTTTTGCGTCAAATATCGGAGCCAAGTTGGGAGAGTTTCAGCAAACACGGGTTTTCGGGGGAGTATTCATGGGGCTCAATATTTTGGTGAAGGATCTACACCGCCCCGCAGACTTCGCTTTCGCGGACCTGGACAATGATGGTCTGGATGAATTGCTTGTAAGTAACTTTGGTGATTATACAGGCAATTTCTCGATTTATGGGCGAGACTCGGAAAACGGTGCTTATGCGGCAGGTCCGCTGATTCTAAGTGACCAGCCGGGAATCGTTAAGGGCGATGTCCACGACTTTAATGAAGATGGGTATTTAGACATCGTTGTCATGATGAGTGCGGCTCGAGAAAATGTGAGTGTGTTTCTCAACGATAAAAACGGGACATTCACTCAGAATGTACTCTGGGAGAAACATCCGTCTTTCGGATACATTGGATTCGAACTGAAAGACTTCAACGGAGACGGACAGATGGACCTGCTTACCCTCAATGGTGACAATGGCGATTCAGATACCTATAATACGTTGAAGCGTGATCATGGCATCCGCCTTTATCTGAACAAGGGGAATCTTCAATTTGAAGAGTCGTATTTCTATCCGATGTATGGCGTTTACGGTGCGGAGGTGGCAGACTTCGACCACGATGGAGATCTGGATATAGCGGCGATTTCCTACCACCCCGATTTTGATTTGGAACGCCCGGAGAACTTTGTCTATCTTGAGCAGGTCGATTCGCTAGAGTTTACTCCGTTTACCCATCCCGCGACGCAAAAGGGTCGATGGCTGTCGATCGATTCCGGGGACGCTGATGGTGACGGGGACCAAGACATCGTCTTAGGAGCCGCCTATGTTCCGGTCGGAATGCGGGAGAAAAATATGGACAAATTTGAAAAACTGGTGAGTGAGGGTCCGCCTATTCTCGTTTTGGAGAATCGGATGGGAAATTAAGGTCGCGGGCGATCTCCGAGCAGCCATTCCCGTAACCATGCCGTGGGTGATCGGAGATCGCCCGCTACCTAAATATTACCACCAAACTGTCATATTAGACTACACATCCAAAAGCCAGTTCGCTTCCCTTGAGATCCGGCTGAGCGTTTCTTGTTGGATAAATTTTTGTTGAGGCGTTTGTTGAACTTGTTCTCGGATGCAAAAGTAACTATGAATGGCACGGCGTGGTTGGTTCGTGTGGTTGCTCGTCCCACCATGCCATAAGTGAGAGTTGAATACCATCACCGTTCCGGCTGGAGCCTCAAGAAGGATTTCATCTGGGTGCGATTGCAAGGGATCTTTCATCACCTCCTCGGGCATCTTGCCGAATAGGTGCGACTTGGGTACCAACCGAGTGGCTCCATTGGCTTTGGTAAAATCATCCAATAGCCATATCGAATTACAGACTATGAACTTGCCGGGCGTGACTACAGATTTCCAGTCGACGTGCAGCTTTTGCAGGCCTTTTCCTGGCTTGGCGGCCCGATAGTTGAGCGATGACAACTTGATTTCAGGTCCTAGAACGTGGCTGATTGCTGCGAGCAATTTAGGATGGGTGTAGAGTGAGTCGAATACCGACCCCTTGTTGACGAGATTGGCAAGCCGGTCGGCTCCTTCCTCTTTTGGGTGGCGAATTCGATCTGAGCTAAAGAGTTCATGTCCTCCTTGATCACCTTCCTCTTCGACTAATTGGCGAACGCGTTCACGAATCGCCTCCAATTGCACGTCATCTAACAGTCGACCCAGAGAAACGTAGCCCAATGAGTCGAGCGATTTACATTCGGATTCGGAAAGTAAGTGTTTTTGGGTGCTGAGCATTTCGAGAGGAATACCGGGATGAACGTAATTTCGTAAGAATTGGCAATTTAAAAAGCAGGGAACGCGGTGTTTGAGAAGTCCTAACTTACAACCGTCGCTGATGCGAAATGACGCTTCTTGCCACGCGGATCCTCCGATGCGGAACAAGGATTTGTTTCTTTTCGCGGGCTCTGCGGCGGACTGTTGAAGGTCTCGTCCTATTTGAATCTGCTGATCGGACCGATCGCTCAATCGAAGTCGTCGAGCACATCCCGTCGAATAATACTAAGCGAGAATCTCTTTGACAACCTGGCCGTGAACGTCTGTGAGGCGATATTGGCGGCCCTGGAAGCGGTAGGTAAGGGCTTCATGTTCGATGCCGAGCTGGTGAAGGATAGTTGCTTGGATATCATGAACGTGGACCGGGTTTTCTGCTATGTTGAATCCGAAGTCGTCCGAAATCCCGTGAACGTGCCCTTTCTTGATTCCAGCTCCAGCCATCCACATAGAAAAGGTCTTCCCATGGTGATCGCGTCCGTAGGCATCAGGCTTGGGATCTCCCTGTCCGTAGACCGTTCTTCCGAATTCACCTCCCCAAATAATCAAGGTATCGTCAAGCAATCCCCGCTGTTTCAGGTCCATAACAAGCGCCGCGCTAGGTTGGTCCGTGTCACGAGTTGAGACAGGAAGCCGTTTTTCTACACTTCCATGATGATCCCACCCGCGGTGGTAGAGCTGAATGAATCGAACCCCTCGTTCAGTGAGGCGCCGCGCCATAATGCAATTGGCTGCGAAGGTACCCGGCGTTTTGGAGTCGTCGCCGTAAAGCTGATACGTAGATTCCGGCTCGTCACTCAAGTCGGCGAGATGGGGAACACTAGTCTGCATTCGGTAAGCCATTTCGTATTGGGCGATACGGGCTTCGATTTCAGGGTCGCCTACTCGCTGATGTTGCATATGGTTGAGGCTCCCCAGGTGGTCGAGGAATGTTCGTCGTCGCTCGGAGTTCATGCCGGGGGGATTGTTCAAGTAAAGGACGGGGTCGTCTCCACCCCTGAACTGGACCCCTTGGTGCTTGCTTGGCAGGAATCCGGACCCCCACAAACGAGAAAGGAGTCCCTGGCCGGCGGATCCCTCGCTAGCTACAGAATTCATGACAACGAAGGATGGGAGGTTGTTGTTTGCCGTTCCGAGCCCATAGTCGATCCACGCGCCCATACTAGGACGTCCAGGTAATTGGCTACCGGTTTGGAAGAACGTAATCGCCGGATCATGATTGATCGCCTCGCTGTGAACGGTTCGGATGAGGCAAATCTCGTCGGCAATCTTTTTCGTCCAGGGCAATAAGTCGCTCATCTCCATGCCACTCTGGCCGGCCGGTCCAAATTTGAATTTGCTGGGAACTACGACAAAACGGCTTTGATTGGATACCATGCCTGTCACTCGTTGTCCTTGGAAAACGGATTCAGGAACATCTTGACCAAATCGGCTGGTAATTTGAGGTTTGGGGTCGAAGAGGTCAAGGTGAGAGGGTCCGCCAGACTGAAAGAGGAAGATGACCCGTTTCGCTTTGGCGGTATATTTCGATGCGTTCGAAAGCTTGCTGGCGGCGTATCCGTTTTGAGAAAAGATAGTACTGAGTGCAGCGGTGCCGACTCCGTACGCCATTTTGGTCAGGAAATCCCGTCGTGTGCAAGGGCTATGGTAATTAGAGCAATCGTGCATGGCGGTTCTTAATCGGCTGCTTGAGGACAATCAGGCCTAACTTTTGGATATTCAATTTCGTAGGATAATGCATCAGCTTGTCATCCTTTCGTTAGGGTTTCGTCGAGATTTAGGATTAGGCTCATTACAGCGGTTAACGCAGCGATTTTAATGGGGGTGCGATCGCTGTGGACATCGGATTCACCTACGCCCAGAAAGGCCTCCGCCTCTGACGGATTTGAGCGGTAGGACGTTTCCATTTCCTCGAGTGCTGTAACAAGAACGCTCAACTCTTCGGAGTTAGGTAGACGACCGGTAGCCATTTGAAAAGCGCGCTGCAATCGATTTTCTGGTCCCGTGTCGGATTCAGTAAGGATTTTTTCCGCTAGAGCCCGCGATGCTTCCACGAAAGTCGGATCATTCATGAGGGCGAGGGCTTGAAGCGGTGTATTGGTGCGGGAACGACGGACCGTGCAAACTTCACGGTCCGGCGCGTCAAAAGTCGTCATCAACGGATGCGGTACGGTGCGTTTCCAAAAAGTGTAGAGACTGCGACGGTACAGGTCGGAACCCTCGCTTTGAATCCATTTGGTGCTCGGATAGTTGGCACCCACTACGGTTGCCTTGTACAGGTTCTCGGGTTGATACGGGTGTACGCTGGGACCCCCGATTTCCGTGCTGAGGAGTCCCGATAGTGCCAGGGCTTGATCTCGGATGGCTTCGGCTGGAAGGCGGAGACGGGGCCCGCGGGCCAGAAGCCGGTTTTCTGGGTCGAGGGTATTGAGTTGATGAGAAATGCGAGATTGCTGGCGGTAGGTTTGGGAAAGAACGATTTGTCTCAGGAAGCGCTTCACATCCCAACCAGATTCGATAAAGTCTACCGCCAGCCAGTCGAGCAATTCCGGATGGCTGGGGTACTCTGACTGAACACCGAAATCTTCGGAGGTTTTGACGAGGCCGACTCCAAATAATTGTTGCCAGAACCGATTTACGACCACTCTGGAGGTGAGGGGATTCTCAGGTTGTGTGAGCCAATGGGCGAGACCCAATCGGTTTTTGGGAGCGTCTTTAGGCCAGGGCGCGATCCAGCTTTCCGGAACACCGGCTTCCACCCGTTTTCCAGGGGAATCGTAGAGGCCTCGATTGAGAACATAGGTCGCTCGCATCTGGCTTCGCTCATCCATAACCATGGTTGTCGGAAGAGACCGCTCGAGAGCGAGAAGATTGTTTCGAGTTTTGCTCAGGTTCCGACTTAATTGTTTCCATTTGGTATCGGAAATTTGGCTAAGAACCGAGCTTAAGAGCTGCTTGCGGTGCTTGTCTTGGGCTGAGTTTCCATCGAACTGCGTAATGGCTATGGCGAGAGCCTGGTATTCAAATAAAACGCCGATCTCAGCGTCATCCAATGCACTGCCAAATTGCAGGATATCGTCCATTTCGCCGATGAATCGCGATCCGTTGGGATGCAAGTCGAATCCAAGGGTTGTGGTTCGCTTCTTCTCTTTAGGCGAATCCTGAATTCCGTCATGGAGAGTTTTGCGGCTCATCTCGACCCCATCTACAAAAACCCGAAAACGCGATATGGGAGTGTAGGCGTTGTCCTCGGGTAGCCTCCCTGTAAACACTATCGAAACGTGGGTCCATTGGTTTGGCTTGATATTCGCACCGGAGGTGCGAGCAATCGCTGCGTAGGCGGGGTAGCGTTTGGCGAAGGCGAACTCGATCTCACCGCTGACCAGTCTTATGTCCCATCCCTTGCCGTAGCTGGAACTGCTCGGAGCCTCGTCGAAGGCGGCGTTCGATATCAAGGGCGCGTTTTTAGGATTGGTCGAGTCAGGACGTATCCAGAAAGTGATAGAAAAAGCGTCACTCTTGTCTTCGTAGGCGTTCTTTCCTGCACGGATTTGGCCGATTCTCTTGGTTGCGCTGGCAGTAAGGATGGAGCTTGTTCCTTCAGCTTCCTCTTCCGAGTTTTCGCCTCGTTCGAAAGGGCCTTCCTCCGTGACGGAGTTATCGCTGATATGCCAATGAGGAGAGGGTAGAAGGGATTGAAGCGAAGTTCTCCGTTCCTGGGCCAGCTTGAGGGCGTTTTCAGATAATGTTTGATTCAGTAGGTAGCTCTCTTTGGCTCGATTAGCTTCGGCGAAAGCATCTTCCAGTTGGTCTAACTGCTGCTGTTGTTCCCAAGTCGGAGAAACGATCATAGGAACGGCGTTCGCCACGCGACCATCCTCTCCCAATTCGTTTATATTGTTGAAAAATGCGAAGAGTCGATAGTAGTCCTCCTGAGTGAATGGATCGTATTTGTGATCATGGCAACGGGCACATTCGGTGGTCAGTCCCATCCAGACCATTCCTACGGTACGAACGCGGTCCGCTACGTACTCCACACGGTATTCCTCGTCGATGATACCCCCTTCGGAATTAATACCGTGATTGCGGCTAAACCCAGTGGCGATTCGCTGCTCGAGTGTCGGATTGGGCAATAGGTCGCCCGCGAGCTGCTCGATAATGAACTGGTCGTAGGGCATGTTCTGGTTGAAAGCGTCAATTACCCAGTCGCGCCACCGCCACATGCTTCGGGTACTGTCATTGTTGAATCCATGGGTGTCTGCATAGCGAGAAGCGTCCATCCAGTCCGCTGCCAGACGTTCACCGAAGTGGGGAGAGGAGAGGAGGCGGTCGACTTGGCGTGCGTAGGCGGCTTCTCCAGAAGACTTCAGATCACTCAAAAATAGATCTAGTTCCGCGAGCTTAGGTGGAAGCCCAATCAGGTCGAAGGAAACCCGGCGGAGCCAGATCTCTGGTATGGCCTCATGGGAAAAAACGAGACTTTTCTCGGTGAGCCTTTTCGCCACAAAGGCGTCAATTGGCTTTTCTGACAGCTCTGGCGGATCCTCTTTCACCGGGGGAAGAAAGGCCCAGTGGGTATCATACTCTCCTCCTTGATCGATCCATTGGCGGAGCGTTTCGCGTTGGGCGTCAGTTAGCGAGCGATTCGAGTCTGGAGGAGGCATGACCTCTTCCGGATCTGAAGCGGTCACTCTCAAGTAGAGTTCGCTCTCGCTCGGATCGCCTGCAACTATGGCTGCGTAGCCTCCTAGGTCCCCGAATGCACCGCTTGGAGTGTCGAGCCGAAGTTCCGCTTTTCTCTTGTTGGCATCCTGCCCGTGACAGTGAAAGCAGTTCTCCGCTAGTATTGGGCGGACATCGAGATTGAATGAGAGGCGTTCCGCGTCGCTCGCTGAAAGAGGTGCTAGGCCTAAAATTCCCAAGCTAACGGAGGCGAGGGCAATCTTGGGTTTAGCGGGTGGTAGAGAACGATTCATTATTGTTTGTAAAACACGGTATGGTGGGAAAATTGTTGGTATAGTCGGTCGGATATTGGGTAAACTTTAACCATGACCTCGCTCTCCAATTTGTCGACCGAATCTTTGAAAATCCGAGAGCTAGCCAACGAGTAGGTTAGTTGTTTGATTTGATGGAACCTAGCTAACTTAACGCGGAGTATCGAGAGCGTTTTGCAATAGAAATGGGGTTTCGCCGCGGCGTTTTCGAGAACCGTTCGGGAACTGATCTTGTAGCACAAGTAACGGAAATAAATATTTCGATTGATTGCGAGCGATGATTCAGCCCAATAACGAGGCGTTCCTTGTCGTCCTAAAACCGTTCTCAGCAGCGCGAAAACAGGATTCGGGATAGGTTCTTTTAACAAAAAGTGTACGCGTTATGGTTTTGTGCTTCCTTTCTGTAAACAGGCAGGATGCCTGTTCTACTCTTGTATCACGAAATGCACTCGTCCATCGGTGAAAACCGGCTGCATCCAGGCATAGAAATTTTCGAATTCCTGACCGGCTTTTCGCGTGTAGGTTATTTTGGCACGAACGTAGTCGTAATCGCTGGATACTGAAAAGGTTGCTTTCGTGCCATTTACGGCTTCCAACACTCGCCCTTCCGGGCCAATAAACTGGATCGTGTATCCATTTTTCCCGTCAGCTATTGTATGTCCCATTACAAATGGGCTAGACAGTTCTCGCTCTGTTCCGGCCTCATCAACTGTCACCGAAATCTGGCGATCTTCTACGCTCGCCTCGCTCAGCATCACACCACTGGTCGCATAAAAGTTTCCACGGTACATCGCCTCCGAAATTGAATCTGGTGTTAGCAAGTCCGCCTGGACCATGACCCAGCCACGACCGGGATTGGAATGCTCCAGTCCGATTTCCTGAAACTTGTGCGCGTCATCCGAAGACACCCCATAGATCAGCATACCATCGGTCAAAAGATCATCCCACATTTCCTCTACCGAATCATGTTCATGGTCTCCGAAATTGTTGACTGCTGGATGCCCGTTATACAGCTCGAACATATGCAGTCCTTCAACGGGCCGAATATCCTCTGCTGAATTGCGGTAGTGGAAATTTGGATGATTCAGGATGGAATGGCCATGCTGCTGCTCGGCGCCGTGAACATGGGCTTGTATTACTTGAGTTTTGCTCGCCCCGCTGGGCTGCACGAGTCGAGGGTCGACCACTCCATCGATATTCAAGGCCGTCGAATGAGCTTGATCCCCACCGGTAACCTCCTCGGAGGGAATTAGAATAAAGTCGTCTCGCAGGTCGGCGGGCATCTTCACCGTCGCCGGATCTATGAACTGATTATGCTCCGACAAACAAAGGAAATTATAGCCACGCTCGTGATACCAAGCGGTCACCGCTTCCGGCGAAGTATCTGCATGGCCGCACAATATAGTGTGCACGTGGGTATTGCCCTTGTACCATTTCTTCGAAGTGCAGCCAACGAAAAGCAGTGGTAGGATAATCGGAATGGCAAATCGGTAAATATCTCGCATAAAACAAATTTCGCAACAAGCCATACAGATCGCATAGCGGCTTGACCATATAATTTCGACTAATTTCACGGAGAGCCGAATCAGCCAATCAAGCATCCTTTCAAGCTGTTCGGCGCCGACAAGCCAGAGATCGTTTCAAGGTCTTTCATGGGGCCGTTCCAACAAAAGGGTATCCGATAGAAATGGACAGCTGAGAAGGATAACTTTTCCCAATGGCGAGGTCAAAATATTCTAGCTATCATCCCATGGATAGAATTTCATCTATGAGGATTTATCCCCTTCGAGAATGGCCCAAAGCAAGCGTCGATATCCTATCCTGATCCTCCTTCTTATAGGCAGCTCTTTCCTTTGTGGGATATCCGCCCAGAACAAGCTCGATCTCCACAACAAGCGAGTTCTCATACTTGGTGACTCCATTACCCAAAGGGGAACTTATGTAAGTTTTATCTCCTACTTCCTCCAGAAATGGAATCCAGACTTAGACTATGACATCATAAGCCTCGGCTTGGGAAGTGAAACCGCTGCAGGGACAAGCGAAGCAGATCACCCCTTTCCCAGACCCTGTATCCATTCGCGACTGGACCATGCTCTCGAGCAGACAAAACCCGATATTGTCTTCGCTTGCTACGGGATGAACGATGGCATCTATCATCCCTTTGGAATGGATCGTTTCCAAGCCTACCAATCCGGCATAGAATCACTCGTTGCTAAAGTCCACGCCAGCAACGCAGAAGTCGTTTTGCTGACTCCCCCGCCGTTCGCCGCCGACGCTAAAAAGTCCCTCGCTCCGCCCAATGCCACTGACTTCAGCTACCAGGCTCCCTTTGCGCAATACAACGACGTGCTTAGAACCTACGGAAAGTGGATCATGATTGCCAAGCTGTCGACCGCTCGCAAGATCGATCTCAATACGCCAATGCTGGAGTACAGCCGGCAGCGACAGAAAATAGATCCCCAATTTCATCTTTCTAACGATGGCATTCACCCAAATGAGCTTGGACATTTGTTAATGGCCAAAACGATTCTCCAGGCATGCGGTTTTGAAATTGAAGGAGACATAATCGAAATTCTGGAGCAAGCCACCGCTGATCCACTGTTCGTGGAGATCGACCATCGACGCCAAATGCGATCCGAAGGATGGCTCGAATATATCGGCTACGAGCGAGGAGAAGTCGTAAAGACAGATAGCGTTCACGAAATTGAGATCGAGGCTGCTGAGAGGCAAAAGAGCATCGACAAGTTGAGGCTTCTCTAAAGAACGGGCGAGATTACGCATCTCTTCTACACAACCGACGGCCCAGCCGTCCCCAATTTTCGTAGGAGAAATTTTGAGCAATTGCCTAGATTGGCACGATTCTCGCGTAAGGTTTCCGTGCCCCCTGAAACAGCGGGGAGTATATCGAATCACCTCAACCGGAAAATTTTTAGAAAATGACACGCAACAAGCTGCTCGAAATCGCGGAAGTAGGAGAGGAGGAAATTGACGCCCACTTTCATCTCCTTCCCGACAGCTACTTTGTAAACACGGCCGAGGAGGAAATTGCGCGGCATGTCCGGATGATCAACCGTCTGCTCTACGAGATCAATCACGCGGATTCGGTTGGCTCACTTAAACCGATTATCGAATGGACTCCAGACATCGAAAATGGCCTTTCCGAAGTCAACGTAGTCACCTGGGATCGAGCCGGTCTCTTCCACAAACTCTCCGGCGCACTCAATATAGCAGGGTACAATATCCTGGAGGCAAAGGCAATTTCACGGAGAGACAACATAGCAATCGACACTTTCTACGTACGGGAGAAGGCATACGGTCACTCGATAGATTCTGAAACGGTATTCGCAGAGGCCCTCGACAATGCGCTTATCTCCAATGAGGACTTATATCCAAAAATCTTGGATAAGTTTCTTCGTCACAAAGATAGTTATTTGAAAGTAACCCATAATCCCATCGCTTTCTCTTTTCACCCGAAAGTGGAAATCTATCAGGCTCTTTCCCGCAAAACCGCGATTATTGAAACTCAAGCGCCCGACACCCCTGGATTGCTCTATCAAATCTCCTATCAGCTGCATCGAAAAGGATACGACATTACCTCAGCTAACATCAGCACCCAACAGGGAATCGCGGTCGATACAATCAACTTTCGTCGGGCTATCACCAATCAAACTATCAGCCGAGAAAAGCTCCAAGAACTGAATAGGGAGATCACTCAAATAGTGACTGAGACCTTTCCCTTTTTAAAAAGCTAGAGTCCTAAAAAATACACTTCAATCTATTCAAACACCGCTTCAAGACCCGCTCGCATCACTGAGGCATCTGGTGTTCTCCCAGTCCAGTATTCGATTCCAATTATGCCTTGGCCAACCAGCATTTTTAGTCCGTCAATCACACGACAGCCTTTGCTTGCAGCCAACTTTGCGAGTTGAGTCTTGGGAGGGTTGGGAATCACGTCGGCCACAATCATATTTGAGGTCAGCGTGTTTGAATCCAAGGCTATTTTGGCATCAATATCTGGGTACAATCCAATGGATGTTGCATTTATCACGATATCGGTATCGCTTGGAATTTGAAATCTATCGCTCCATGAAACGAAATTTGATTCTAAATTTGGGCACCGATCTTTTACTTTGTCATTCAGCAAGACAGTCAATCCGCGACCGCGATCTTCACTTCGATTGACAATTAAAATACGATTCGCTCCCGCTAAGGCCATTTCCACGCTAATCGCTCGAGCTGCACCTCCTGCACCAAAGATTACGACAGATTTTCCTGCTGGATCGTCGATTTCCTTGAGGGAAGCAACGAAGCCTTTCCCATCAGTGTTTTCACCGACCAGTTTTCCCTCACGATTGACGACGCAATTCACCGCTCCCATCAGCTCTGCTGATTCTCCTAGCCTATCAAGATACTGAATCACCTCAACCTTATGAGGAATCGTACAATTGAATCCTTGAAACCCGAATACACGTGCTGCCTCCACCGCAGCCTTCAAGCCCTCTGGCCGGACTTCGAGAGTCAGGTAACGCCAGTCCAAGCCCATCGCCTTGAAAGCTGGCTCAATCATCGCCTGAGTCGGGTTTTCTGCCACGGGATATCCATAGCAGCCGACCAACTCCTGTTTAAAATTCAATTCACCCATAAATTAATCATTCCTCTCACGAACCACACAGAATTCGATAGGACCAGTGCTAACCGTAGAATTCATATGCTAAGATTCGTGGGATTAGTGAGCAACACTCAGCCCTCATTAAAAATGACATAGGTGCCACTCTTCCCCGCTACGGCAATATCCAGACGACCATCGCCATTCAAATCTCCGGTTGCAATTTGGAGTCCAGTACCCGCTGAGCCTTCGACAATCGTTTTTCTATCGAATCGCATCTGTTTCTTGTCCCAATTATAGTAATACAAGACGGGATCTTCTTTGCCGCCGGGATCCTTCCCATTGTGGGCAAAGACGCGTTTGCCCGTTATCAACTCATCCTCGCCATCCCCATCGATATCCGCCAAATGGAGGACATGCGGCTGGGAAAAGCTCTTGTCGATTACGTGCTCCTTCCAATGTAGCATACCGTCTGACGCCGGTTTCAGCTGCTCGCGCCAAAATAGACCGTAATCATGTCCCATCCCATAGATAAAATCGTTTCGGCCATCTCCATTCAAGTCTCTGACCACCATAGGTATCGACGCGTGCAGGTACCAGTCCCTGTGCCACTTCCAAGGCTTATCCATCGCACCCGATTTTGGCCGCTCGTACCAGCCCTCTTGGAAAAGAACGTCCTCTAAACCGTCCCCATTCAAATCGCCCATCCCCAGCCCGTGCCCATTCCGGCTCGACCCAATCGTGATCTTTTCCATAGTAGGAATCTCTTGCATCTCCTTGATGGTTCGATTGCCGCGCTCGACTTCGACTTCCCGTACTTCCGTTTTAAACTTCCACGCGAGCAGCGAGGTTTCCTTGTTCCAGGAATTAACTACAAATTCCTTGACCCCATCCCCATCGAGGTCGTGCATGAGTCCCGCTTCGTTCCGGTCCACCTGGGTATCAACCAGCAAACACTTTTCCCACAGAAGCCCTAGTTTTAACGCCTCCGGACCTGGGTTGCGGAACCAATTAATCTCGGTTTGGAAAAAAGACTGGGCTATTATGTCAACCCAGCCATCCGCATCGACATCATAGGGAAAATCGCCATTTGAATGAATGTATCCGTTTCTGTCTTCGATGGGACGCAACGCGCGAGGCACAAAGTCCGGTCCCGCGTACCAGTTTCTTCCGGCCAGAACATCTAGTTGCCCGTCATTGTTCACATCGATGATGGCACAGCCCTCATTGGCATCAATGGCAAGAAGCTTTGTGGAAAAAGAGATATCCCTTTCTCCCGCATAGACGAATCCAGAAGTCAGGAAAACTAGACTCCCGCGAATAAAATTGAGGGGTAATTTCGCTAATTCCATAATTGACTGACCCATCGTCGCGATATCTGGGAATGGTTCAATCTATTTATAGCAGGATGTTAATTTGCACTTCCCTACTTACCATTAACTATTTGTTCCTGTGCCGTAGATCCTTCTATTTCCACAATTTGTGTACTGAGCTCTGACTTTTCCTGCAAGTCTTCCCTTACGGCTAACGTGATCGCCGCCAACACCTTTTCCGCAAGAAGCGAGTAGCGACCCTTTTCTCGTTCAACGAATGGATCCCCAGCCCGAAGAACAGCCGAGCTCGTACCTCACGGCTGTCACCCGCCCAGCCGATATTTCGAAAAATGATATTTCGCTCTGGCCAGCGCGGAGTGAGGGCCATACCAATGTGTCTATAACGAATCGCCTGCTCGAAGAAAGTTTCACCGAGAAACGCAACTCGAGCTCCTTCTTTTAACTCAAATGGGGCTGTGCTCGGGGCAACGGAGACGAAAATCTCACAACCTTCTATCTATAGCAGCGTTGTCCGGACTGTTTTGAGTCTGATACAAGATCGAAGCGGTATTCTTTTCCACTTATTATACATTTACTTTTAGTTCTAAAGACATACGAACCATCGAAATTTACTAAACCTAATTATTTATTCTCCGATAAGACCGAATTCGTTCCGAAGAATTTCTGTGATCTCCGCTTTAGGATTGTCTGGTAGGATGATTTTCTCACTGGTGATTCTTTCGGCCATGCGTGTGTAGGTTGCGGATACGGACATAATAATTTCAAGCGGCAGTTCGTTGCTTATCGCCAGAGCATTGCGTTCCTCCATGCGAGATTTGTTTAACAGGATATCAGGTTCGGGAAAGTAGTTTAGGAGTGCCTGGCGGAAACCCTCTTTAGAGTTTTCCACAATATTGCCCGCCTGGTAGCTGGGTTTGTCCCAAATACGCGAAGAATCCGGCGTGCCCACCTCATCCATATAAATTAGTTTCTCGTTGCCGTCCTTGTCGGTGACGTAGCCGAACTCGAATTTGGTATCAACGAGTACCTGATCCAGTGATGCGAGGGACTTGCTTATGAGATTAAACCCTTCGTATAACAGTTTCTCGTAAATATCGACATCGGCCTTACTTCGAAATCGGAACGCCTCGAAATTGTCGACGATGTCCTGGCGAGTGATGTTGACATCGTCCTGTTCGGGCACGCCTGGGATGCCTGTGAGGATTCCTTTAGTCGAAGGGGTGATTAGCAATTTGTGCAGCTTCTGATCCTTTCGCAGTCCATCGGCGACGGAGATACCACAGAAATTACGTTCTCTCTTCTCATAGGCGCGCCACATGGATCCGGTAATGTACTGGCGGGCGATTGCTTCGATCATGACGGGGCGGGCCTTTTGTACAATCCATACCAGAGGATGTGGAATCTCTAGGATGTGGCTATCGGCGAGACCCTTCTCGCGGAATAACCTAAACCAATGATTTGAGATGGCGTTCAGGGAGGCGCCTTTCCCGGGAACGCCACGCATGCCGCCTTCTCCCTGCCAGATGCACTCAAACGCGGAAATGCGATCGCTGATAACCATGATCGCTAGCGGAGCGTCGGGCGCGATTGGGTAGTTGCGTTCAGCAATAAGTCGAGCGCTGTCTTCCTTCGTTAACCAGTACACCGAGCGTACTTTACCGCTGTGAACGGGCTCGTCGGTGCGGATCGGAAGGTCGTTGTTAACCTCGAGTACTTTTTCAGCAAGGCTCATAATTGGGAGACGCTATTGATGGTGATTCTGTGGTTGCAGTAAGGTACATAGGGAAAGTTGAACGGCCTATTCCGGCTTGGCAATAGAGGAAACAGGAGAGGGAGATCAGGTTTGAAAGAATGATGAGGGCGTTGAAAGAGAACGATCCTTGGGAGGAATCCTGTCCAAACTACTTGATTTGGCTGAAACTAGTATGCAACATGTTGCGTCTTTCGAAAGTGTTTTTACTCTACGTTATTTTCGAAGGATACCACCACCAATTTAGTAGCGACCTTGAATAACTATCCCTTTTATGAGCTCTCGTTTCGTTGTTGTTTTGACGTTTATTATATTGTGCCGAGGGCATGCCGCTTCGCCGGCAGGATGAGAAGTAGTGGATTTAGTCATGATCACGCGAAGCGGGATCCTGCAAGCCGGGTACGAGCACATCCTGCTTGAATGCCGATATCGATTCCAAAGCATTATTATTATCATGAAAAAATATTCCTCAGTTTTGATTTTATTAGTTCTAGGAAGTCTCCTTTCGACGGGTGCCCAAGATCGGCCTAATGTCGTAGTCATTCTAACGGATGACCAAGGTTGGGGTGATCTAAGTATCAATGGGAATACGAATCTAGATACGCCGCATATTGACTCGCTGGCGAAAGAAGGTATCAGCTTCGCTCGATTCTATGTTTGTGCGGTGTGTTCACCGACTCGAGCGGAGTTTTTGACAGGACGCTACCATGTTCGTAGTGGGGTTTATAGTACTTCCGCGGGTGGTGAACGGATGGATCTCGACGAGGTTACAATTGCCGATTCATTCAAGGCCGCAGGTTACGCCACTGGTGCGTTTGGCAAGTGGCACAACGGAATGCAATATCCCTATCATCCGAATGGACGAGGGTTCGACGAGTTTTACGGTTTCGCCTCAGGGCATTGGGGGGACTATTTTTCGCCTCCGCTCGAGCACAACGGAGAGATTGTCCAAGGAGAAGGATTCATCATCGATGACCTGACCAACAAAGCGATGGCCTTCATAGAGGAAAACAAGGACCAGCCTTTCTTTGCCTACTTGCCTTACAACACACCACACTCTCCTATGCAGGTGCCAGGAGAGTATTGGGATCGGTTTAAGGACAAAGAGATTGTGATGCGAAACCGGGATCCAGAAAAAGAAGTAATGACCCATCTTCGGTCGGCTCTAGCTATGTGCGAAAATATCGATTGGAATGTAGGCCGTGTGTTGGACAAGCTTGATGTCCTTGGGATTGCCGATAACACGATCGTAGTCTACTTTCATGATAACGGACCCAACGGGGTCCGCTGGAACGGGGACATGAAAGGGCGTAAAGGCTCTACAGATGAAGGCGGCGTTCGTACCGCGATGCACCTGCGTTGGCCCGCTCAGTTCAAAACGGGAAAGGTAATCGAGCCCATTGGTGCGGCGATTGATTTGCATCCGACTCTGGCGGATTTGGCGGGAATAGAAACCGTGAACAAGAAGCGTCTCGATGGACGCAGCCTGAAGCCGCTGCTCCTCGAAGATGATCCCGATTGGAAAGGCCGCATTATCATCAACAACTGGAAGGACAAGATCAGTGCCCGTAACCAGCGCTACCGATTGGGAAGCGACGGAGGCCTCTACGACATCAAGCGAGATCCCGGTCAACGGAACGATCTTTCTGCGGATAAGCTGGACATTGCCAAGCGACTACAAGCGGCGATAGATCGTTTTAAGACGAACAGCATGAAAGGCTACGGTGAAGATAATCGTCCTTTTATCATAGCTCATCCAGATTACAAATACACGCAAATTCCAGCGCGTGACGGAACCGCTCATGGGGCGATTCAGCGATCCAATCGTTTCCCCAATTGCTCGTATTTTCTGAATTGGGTGGAACCTAAGGATACGATTACTTGGGACGCGGAAGTCGGAGAAAGTGGAAAGTATCAAGTGGAGATCGAGTATGCCTGCCCCAAGGCGGATGTGGGTTCCACCTTTCAGCTCAGTTTTAATGAAGCCAAATTAACGGGGAAAATTACCGAAGCCCATGATCCGCCGGTGCGTGGTGGCGAGAATGACCGCCATCCAAGAATGGAGTCTTACGTAAAGGATTTTAAGACCATGAATCTAGGTGTTATAGAACTGAAGAAAGGCAAAGGCACGCTCACTTTAGCCGCTCTCGACATGCCAGGCTCCCAAGTCATGGAATTCCGGCTATTAATGCTAACCCGGGTGAAATAGTTGCTGCTCACGAAGAAACACGGAACTAACTGCACAGAAATTATTTTTACAAAATGAAGCCTTGGTCCTTATCACTCCCTTTCCTTTTATTAGTTCTGTCCGTGAATGGTGCCACCAAGCCCAATGTAGTCATTATCCTCACTGACGACCAAGGTTGGGGAGACCTTAGTATCCACGGGAATACAAATCTGGATACGCCTAATATTGATAGCCTTGCCAATGAAGGGATCGAATTGTCGAATTTCTATGTGTGCCCTATTTGCTCGCCAACGAGAGCCGAGTTTCTAACAGGACGCTACAATCCTCGCGGAGGTGTTCGATCTGCCAGTCGGGGGGAAGAAAGGCTGGACCTCGATGAAGTCACCATCGCCGAGATATTCCGAGATAACGGTTACAAGACAGCGGCCTTCGGAAAGTGGCACAACGGAATGCAACCGCCTTACCATCCAAACGCTCGGGGATTCGATGAGTATTACGGATTCTGCTCCGGGCATTGGGGCAACTACTACAGCCCGATGCTGGAACACAACGGCGAGATCGTAAAAGGAGATGGCTTTGTCATCGACGACTTTACGAATCGAGCGATGGACTTCATTGAAACAAACAAGGATGAGCCGTTTTTTGTCTATCTCCCCTACAACACGCCCCATTCACCCATGCAGGTCCCGGGTCGGTTCTGGAAGAAATTCGAAGACAACGATCTCGGCCTCCGAGCTAGGCCCGAGGACAAGGAGAACCTGCAACATTCGAGAGCGGCTCTCGCCATGTGTGAGAACATTGATTGGAATGTTGGTCGATTGACTCGCAAACTTGAGGATCTAGAGTTATCGGAGAATACGATCGTAATCTATTTCAGTGACAATGGCCCCAATGGGTATCGCTGGAATGCGAATATGAAAGGAAAAAAGGGGAGCGTTGATGAGGGTGGGGTGCGGTCTCCGTTTTTTATCCGCTGGCCCGAAGGCTTAGTGGGAGGACGAACGATTGACCGGATTGCCGGAACGATTGACTTGCTTCCCACGCTAACCGATTTAGCAGGTATCGAAAGTTACCGTACGCTTCCATTGGATGGGGTTAGCTTGAGCCCGCTGATGTTGAGTAATGGTGTAAGTTGGCCTGATCGGCTTTACGTGAACCATTTCAAAGGCAAAACCAGTATTCGGAACCAGCGATTTCGTTTGGACCAGAATGGAAAGCTCTACGATATGGATAGCGATCCCGGTCAGAGAAGAGATGTTAGCCGTCAGTTTCCTGACGTTTTAAAACGGATGGTGGCGGTGCAAACGAATTTTGACAGGGATGTGGCTTCTCTGGTTGCGGAACCAGATGATCGGCCCTTTACAATTGGGCATCCCGACTTGGACTTCACTCAGATTCCGGCGAGAGATGGTCAGTATACGGGAGGGGTAGAGCGATCAGGCAGGGCCCCAAACTGTTCTTTCTTCACCAACTGGACCCAGTTGGAGGATCGCATTTTCTGGGATGCGGAAGTTTTGAAAGCGGGTGATTACAAGGTCGTAGTTTACTACGCTTGCCCTGAGGATGATGTGGGGTCTACGTTTGAGTTGGCGTTTGGAACTTCTCGATTAAAAGGCGAAGTTACCGAGGCATTCGACAGTTCCATGAGAGGAGCTGCTGAAGATCGAGTCGTACGAAAGGGTGAGTCCTACGTGAAGGAATTTAAAGCGATGGACATGGGCGTCATCCAATTAAAGAAAGGTCGCAGCCGATTGGAGCTTAAGGCGCTAGGCATTCCAGGTAATCAAGTGATGGAATTGCGGCTCCTGATGTTCCATCGAGTAGATTCTTGAGGACCAATATTGATCCCGAATTTAAAATATGAGATTATTTAGAAGATTTATCATCGCTTTCATTAGTATTGTGTGTGTTTGCAATTTTAATACTCTGATTGCCCAGATCGAGAGGCCCCCCAATATTGTGCTTATCTTTATTGATGATATGGGCTATTCGGATATTGGACCGTTCGGTGCCCGTGACTACCCCACGCCAAATCTGGATCGAATGGCTACCGAAGGTCGACGTTTTACGGATTTCATGGTCAGTGCACCCGTTTGTTCTGCGTCTCGGGCAGCGTTGATGACGGGAACGTTCCATATTCGTCTAGGGGTTCACGGCGCATATAGCCCGAAAGCAAAAGATGGATTGAATCCGAGAGAAGTGACGATTGCGGAACTGTGTAAGCAGAAGGGATATGCGACTGCTATCTACGGGAAATGGCATTTGGGACATCATCCAAAGTTCCTACCCACGAGCCAGGGTTTCGATGAGTACCATGGGATACCGTATTCGAATGACATGTGGCCCTGGCATCCGCGATATGAGGGCCTCGCAACTGACGATCCCAAGCGCCGTGAAGTGTATCCGGATTTGCCATTGGTGGAAAACGATCGTGTTGTTGACGCCAACGTAACTGGAGATGATCAGAAGTATCTCACCCGGTGGGCGTCGGAGAGAGCCGTCGATTTTATCGAACGCAAACGCAATCAGCCATTCTTCCTCTATCTTCCGTACTCGATGGTGCATGTGCCCCTTTTTGCCAGTGACGCGTTTTTAGGAAAAAGTGGTGCGGGATTGTTTGGTGATGTCGTTATGGAATTGGATCATGGAATCGGAACCGTGTTCGCCGCCCTTAGAGAGAATGATCTAGAGGATAACACACTAGTGATTTTCACGAGCGACAATGGTCCGTGGGTGGGTTATGGAGATCATGCTGGATCAGCGGGACCCTACCGTGAATCGAAGCAGACTTCCTATGATGGAGGAGTTCGTGTTCCAACTCTCTTTTGGTGGCCCGGTAAGATACCAGCGAATACGAATTGCGACGAATTAGCGTCCACTATCGACGTATTCCCGACAGTGGCAAAGCTCATCGGTGCGGATTTGCCGCAGCACAAGATCGATGGTAAAGACATCAGAGCGCTCTTGTTCGGGGAGAAAGGCGCTCGTTCTCCCCATGAATTTTTCCCACATTACCATCACGGAGAGCTTCAAGCGATACGAAATGATCGATGGAAATTGGTGTTCCCGCATAGTTATCGATCCTTGAATGGTCGCCCGGGTGGAAAGGGTGGGTTACCGGTGAAATACGATTCGAATATAGCAGAGCTAGCATTGTATGACCGGGCGAATGATCCTGGCGAAGAGATTAACGTAATCGATCAGCATCCAGAAGTATATGCTGAGCTTTTAAAAGCCGCAAAAATATTCCGAAAGGAATTGGGTGACAAGCTGACTAAGACGAAAGGAAAGGGGATCCGATCGGTAGGAAAATTGGGACCTAACGATAAACAGCTAGCTTGGTAAATAAATGAATTATAGATCCGTGCTCATTGTTCTCACCGTTGTTCTCTTCTTCGCTAGATCCGGGGGGCAGCAAGCTCAGAAGTCTCAGGCTCAGCCGAACATAGTCTTCATTATGGCCGATGATATGGGCTATGGTGATATTCAGGAATTAAATCCAGAGTCTAAAATTCCGACCCCTCACTTGAATCAATTGGCCCGTGAGGGCATGACTTTTACGGATGCGCACTCCCCATCGTCGGTTTGTACTCCAACCCGATACGGAGTCATGACCGGTCGCTACTGTTGGAGAAGCGAACTGAAACGAGGGGTTCTAAACGGTTATGGAGCTCCGCTTATTGAAACCAATCGTGAAACGGTTGCAGCTGCTCTCCGTAAGGAAGGCTACACTACGGGTGTGGTGGGGAAATGGCACCTTGGTTTGGGATTCCAAAAGACGAATGGCGAATGGGACTGGTCCAAGAAATTGGATTATTCGCCGATAGACGTAGGATTTGACTACTCGTATGTGATTCCTGCGTCGCTAGATTTTCCACCCTACGTTTATATTGAAGGGCATGAGATAACAGGTCAGCCGAATAGAGAGCAACCCACCAGGAAGTTTCCTGCCTTTTTGAGAAAAGGAGAGCTGGGCTCGGATTTTTCGATTATCGACTGCTTAGATCATCTGGCTATCAAAGCATCCGATTGGATAGTTGAATGTTCGAAAGAAGACGAGCCCTTCTTTTTGTATTTTCCTTTAACGGCCCCTCACAAGCCAGCACTGCCACACCCTCGATTCGTAGGTAAAAGCGGTTTGGGGCCTTATGGTGATTTTATCATGCAAGTGGATGAGACTGTGGGGAAGGTTTTGGGTACGATAGACGAATTAGGGATATCGGACGACACCCTAGTGATCTACACCAGCGATAACGGATCTTACATGTACCGCTATCAAGATGGTAAGAAGCCGGACCACTTGAGCGATGAATCGGTGCAAGGTTATTTTGAAGGGCATCATACGGCAAATGGAGTACTTCGCGGAACAAAGGCTGACATTTGGGAAGCGGGGCATCGTGTTCCTTTTCTCGTACGCTGGCCTCGTAAAGTGAAACCGGGTAGCACCTCAGGAAGGACGATTACGCATACTGACTTTTTCGCAACTGCTTTATCGGTTTCCGGAGGACGTATTCCGGATGCAAAAGTGGCTGCTCAAGATAGCTTTGATTTTTCTCCATTGTTTCTGGGTAAAGACAATGGTTGGAGGCGAGCCCCGGTTCTTCACCATTCCGGTGGGGGCATGTTTGCAATCCGCCTCGGCGATTGGAAGCTGATTCTAGGAAACGGTTCCGGAGGACGAGAAAAGCCCTCTGGAAAACGATTTGATAGGCCCTGGCAACTCTACAACCTGAAGGAGGACTTGATGGAGCGGACTGACCTCTATCGGGAAAATCCAGAAATTGCCCAAACCTTAGAACTAAAAGCGCTCGAAATCATGAGCAACGGTAGGAGCCGTTAGTTAGTAATTGTCGCGAGCTTTAGGATCTGAAAGTGCATTAAAATATCGTTGACCAGGCAAACTTTTTTTTGTGTCAGTATCAAAATTCTAGAAAGTCTCAGTTCTAACCGAACAGTAGACTCAGCATTGCTACAGACGTGAATGAGCAAGGGAAGGAAGAGAAGAACAAAAAAGGCTGAACCTTCAAGTTCAGCCTTCAGAAATTAAAGTTGCGACGGATTTCCCTATGCGTTCTTAAGGTCGTTGAAGAGCTCCAACCCCTCCGCAGGTTTTAGTCCGTCGTGAACCACTCCCGCAACGGCTTTGATCATGGCCAGAGGGGCTTCGGACTGGAAGACGTTGCGACCCATGTCGACGCCAGCGGCCCCGCATTGGATTGCGTTGTAGGCGAGTTCAAGAGCTTCGATTTCCGGAAGCTTCTTTCCACCAGCGATCACGACAGGAACTGGAGTAGCGGCGACCACATTTTCAAAGCCTTCCGTGTAGTAGGTCTTAACAATGCTGGCACCATTTTCCGCACAAACACGGGCAGCAAGGCCGAAGTAGCGAGAGTCACGGGCCATGTCTTTACCGACTGCGGTCACACCCATCACTGGGATACTGTACTTTTGGCCTACATCAACCAATCGGCTGATGTTGGCGATCGTTAAGGCTTCTGTAGCGGCATCACCAACGGCGATCATCGCCGCCATGGCCGTTGCATTCATGCTGATGGCTTCGGCCTCATCGAGCAGGACATTATGGTTCATTTCGGTAAGGATAGTCGTTCCGGTGTCGGTCCGAAGACAAATTGGTTTCGTATTTTCAGCTGGGATACAAGAGCGGATCATCCCACGCGTTCCCATGAGACAGTCTGCGTGCTCTGCGAGGGGCGCGATATTGAGGTCGATGCGCTCGAGCCCTGAAGTGGGCCCCATGAGGAAGCCGTGGTCAAACGCGAGCATAACAGTACGTCCTGATTTACGATTGAAAATGCGTGACATGCGATTTTTGATACCCCAGTCAACACTGTTCATTCCTTTTAGGTAAAAGGAGTTGGTATCAGCGGGTGTATTAAGCCCGAAATTGTCGCCGTCTCTGATGTCGTCTAGATCTGCCATTTTTATAGAAGGTTATTATGTTTAGAGTTCAGTTGTTCAGGAAATGGTGTTGTCGTGTCCGAAGGGAGCTGGTTTTCAGTTTGTATTTTTTGGATTCTTAGTAGCTCAGTTTCTACAGCCTGAGCAGCTGCGGATTGGCTAAATTTGCTAAACTAAGAAGGCTTAAGCGCTGAGCTAACAATTTACGTATTCGTTCATTGTGTTGAACATTATGGATACGGATAAGGCACCGGGATCGGGATGTCCGATTGATTTTTCACCAAGCGTTTTGGCGCGTCCCATTGTAGCGATCATGGCCTTGGTTTTCTCCATGCCGTCGGAGGCTCCGGCTGCGATCGCGGCGAATGCTTCAGAAAGTGATTTGTCTACGCTAGCCTGACCCGCTTCCTGAGCTCCCACAAGTGCATCGACCATAGTCTTGTCGCCTGGCTTGGCTCCTCCAAGATTGCAGACTCCATCTCGGGCCGCATCGAGAAACCTAGAGAGAGCCGGAGCGTCAAGGGCCTCGCATTCGTTGAGAGCCGTGCCACCACTTTGGTAGAGCATCCCCATAACAGCTCCCGAGGCCCCACCCATAGAAGCCATCAGGGCCATACCGGTGGCGGAGAACACTTCGCCTATTGATTTCGGATCAAGTGCTTCTACCTGTGCCTTGGCGGCTGTGAATCCACGTTGCATTCCCAGGCCATGGTCACCGTCACCTAGCTTGCGGTCGGCTTCGGAGAGCTTGGCCTCACTTGCGATGATTTTATCGCAAATCGAAAGGATCATTTCTTTAACTTCGTTGGGGCTTAAGGTACGGTCGAGCATAGTTTGGTGTGTAGTAGCTAGGGTGAGGTTGCTTATCTTTTAGCAGCTAAAATACGGTTGTTTAGGGATAAGCAGACCTGCCTTTGAATTGAGTGCTGTGTGATTCAAGGCTGAGGTAGGTTGAGCCGACTAGAGCTTTGTGTATCCGAGGGATGAGCACGGCGTATCCCAAAGAGGTTTTAGCGTTTCGTCGAGCTTGGTGAAACTGATTGAGAGTCCGGCCATTTCCTGGCAAGTCACTAGTGGACCCAGAAGGACGTCGTAAATCTTAATATCTTTTTCGGTTAGGATGGCTTTGACCCGTTTCAGAACAATGAGGCATTCCATCATAGTTGTGGAGCCTAGACTGTTAATGAGAACGAGTACTTCGTCTCCCGAGCCGATAGGAAGATCGTCGGCCAAGATGAGATCGACTAGCTTGTCTGCCAAGGCGTCCGCGGTCATCATCTTATCCACTCCGACTCCTTGCTCGCCGTGGATGCCCATACCGATGCCGATAGAATCTTCATCGAGTTCAAATGTGGGCATTCCCGTTGCGGGAATTGAGCCAGGCGAAAGGGCGACACCGACGGAGCGCGTGTTGTCGCGGGCTAGTGTTACAAGACTGACCAGTTCCTCGAGATCCGTTGCTTTTTCGGCCGCAGCTCCCGCGAGCTTTACGATCGGAATGAGTCCGGCGATACCGCGCCGGCTTTCTTTGTCGCTGGGAGGAGCAGACGCGACATCGTCCCAAATCAAAACAGTTTCAACCCGAATTCCTTCCGCGGCAGCGAGCTGAGCGGCGATCTTGAAGTTCATGACATCACCCGCGTAGTTGCCGTAAAGGAAAAGTACCCCTTGGCCTTTGTTTACAGCTCTTGTGGCGTCAAGGATGACATTAGGAGGAGGAGCGGCAAAGATGTCCCCACATGCGGCTCCATCAGCCATACCAGGTCCGATAAGGCCGTGGTAGATGGGTTCGTGTCCGGTGCCGCCTCCGACAAGGAGGGCGACTTTGTCAGCTGCGATTTCGGTAAGGGCAATCGCACCAGGACCTGCTTTGGTTACGCTACCGTTGTAGTAATCGACGAGGCCATCGATGAGTTCCGCTGCGGCTTGATTGGGATCGTTGAGTAATTTTTTCATTTAGGAATAAATTTTAGTGCCCTCAGATATCACGAATATTCACGAATGGAATCAACGGGAATCAGTAGTTTTAAAATTAATAAAGTTTAGAGAGAATGGAAATTGTAAGACGATTAGGGATAATTCATGAAAGGGATTAAATGATCCGGTCGTTACCACCGTCGACTGGGATTTGAGCTCCCGTGGTTTTAGCGAAGGCGTCTGAGGCGAGGGCGACTACGGTGTTGCCAACGCTTCGTGAGGTGATTTCCGTTTTCATGAGGTTGCGCTTTTTGTACTGTTCCACCGTAATTCCGTAGCGTTCGGCAGAACGTTCGAGGGCTTCCTTGGTCCAGAGCTTGGTATCGAAAACGGCATCTGGATGAATGATGTTTACCCTCACTCCTTCAGAAGCTAGTTCCAGCGCGGCCACGCGGCAGAGCTGGGTCAAGGCCGCTTTTGCACAGGAGTAGCTGGCGGCACCGGCTCCAGGAGCGTTGACGTTTCGGGAACCAATGAAGATGATGGTTGGGTTGATACCTTTTTTGACGAATGGTATGGCATGTTTGAGTAGCATTTGGTGACTAGTGAGGTTGACCGCTATGCTTCGCTCCCACTTCCTCTGTTCCATATCTTCTAGGTAGGCTCCTGCAGTGAAAATCCCTGCGTTGGATACTACAATGTCGAGTCCCCCAAACTCGCGGATGATTCGTTCAATGAGAGATCCAATCTGGTCTTCCTGTGTGAGGTCGACCGTGATGCCAAGTGCCCCAATTCCCTCCATGATCGAATTGATCTCTGGAATGATATCTACCCCAATAACGCAGGCTCCCGCCTCTGCTAGCGTGGTTGCAGTCGCCAAGCCGATCCCCGCTGCTGAACCGGATACAAGGGCAATTTTCCCTTGGAGGAGCCCTTCGTGTGAAGAGTAAGCTTCTGGACCAGTAATTGTAGTTTCCACCCAACCGCCAGTTGCGTTAGCAAGAATTTTTGCTTCGCCGACTTGAGTCGCAAATTGAGCGACTTTCCTGGCTTCGTGCTTGTCTTGTCCGAAACCAAATACGCCTCTGTTGGGCCAGAGGATGGTGCAGACAGGTGCGTCCGAGGAAATAGACTCCTCATGATTGCCGTCGGTCACTGCTCCGAGCGATTGTGCGGTTTTACTACCCGCAAGCGATCGAGAGGAAGCAGAGTCGTCGTGAACCACAACTAGCGCTTGTCCTTTTTTTTTGGATATGAATTGGCGCAACATAGCGATTTCCATTGTCTGGGTCGCAGTGGCCTCTTTAGGTTCAGTCGTAGTGCTCGTGGTTTCGAAATAAGCCTTGGTAGCGGCATTTAAAAACACTGTTCGGTCGTGGCATTCGTTCGCTTCGTCGCTGAACGTTAGAAGTCCCAGACTTGGCACAAGAATCCCTACTAGCTCGGAGCTGTCGAGAAGCGCCAGAATCGCTTTTACCTGTTCCGATCGACTTTTCTTGGTAGGGGAGACGGCGACTCGATTGCCGAAAATCTCCGTTGTTAGAGATTTTACGTTTGTATGATTTGCTAAAGCCAAAGTGGCGGAAGAGCAGGTTTGATCGACGAAACGAGAAGGGATTGCGGCATGGAGAAGCGTGTCGGCGGTGGGGGCTTGGCTTGGCTGGAGTTCTCCGCAAAGAGAGAGTTGAAGTGGCAAATCTTGGCTGGGCAAGCAATCCAGCTGTCCCAGTTTCACGAGCCGTTCGTTGTCGAGGCTGATGTATTTCCCAGCTCGTGGTATAAAGAGATGGGTACGGTCTTCTCCAAAAACATCACGCGACGTCGTCTTGACCGTTCCAAAAAGATGCACCCCGGTAACCGATTTGTAAAAGGTAGCGGTGGCGTAGGCTCGGAGCGAAAGAAGATCGTTTTCAATTTTCGCGGCATCCTCGTTGTTCCACTGGCTTTGCATATTCTAAACGTTTACGGTTTCTTGGGGTTTGAGGGCGTAAGGGTGATTTTTAGGCTAGATTATTGGAGAAAAGGTCAATGTACGCTAGGACTTTTTCCGCAATGATATGTACGGAAACGGCATTGAGGGGCTTGGATAGCTAGGGAATGGAGGTTTGCCGCGAAGGACTCAGGTATACCGTTTACGATAAGCCGCTGGGGTCGTGTGCAAAACGCGAAGGAAAGACCGGGTAAAGTGGCTTTGATCGTAAAAGCCACAGTCCATGGCGATTGCCGAAATCGGTGCGTCGGTTTGGCTTAGGGCTGCGCAAGACTGCTGTATACGGTAGCGATTCAGGTATTGGATGGGAGTAAGGTGAAAGCTCTTCTTGAAGTGCCGCTCAAAGGCGCTGAGGGAGAGGCCACACTCTTTAGCGAGATCCTTGAGCTTGATTTCCTGAGCATAGTTCGATGAAATGTAGTGTATGGATCGATCGAGGGCAGATCGGTGAAGTGCGTTGGTGTTGCCTTCAAATTTCCGGGTTACGCCCGCTAATCCGCAGACCTTTCCCTGACCATTGATCAGAGGCACTTTGTTGGTGATGTGCCATTGGATGAGGCGTTGTGAAGTTGTGATGAGTTCCACCTTGTTTTTGAGGATGTACCCCTCTTCGATCACCCGTTTGTCATCCGCAGCGTAGCTTTTCTCGATATCGTCCGCGAAGAAATCGGAATCGGGTCTTCCCACGATTTCGCTTTTGTTCTTCAGCCCCATAAAATCAGCCAGCTCTTGGTTTACGTAGACAAAGTGTCGATTGGCGTCTTTGACAAAAAATAGGAGCCCGGGAATGCAGTCGAATAGCAATTGCCCGGCATTCACGATCCCGTTGCCCACGATGAACTGGGAAAGAGAGTCGTTGCCGTGGGATAGTTTCTTCATCCTATTCAATCTTCACTTAAATTTGCCATAGGCAGTTGAGCGAGATTATTGGGAGAAAGAAAAACCAGCATCATCCAAGAATCGCAAGGCGAATGATCTGGAGTTGAGATTGCATCTACGGCTCACGTGGAAATTCAAAAAGCCCCGCAGCTTTAGGGCTGCGGGGCTTGGAATTCGAAATCCCCAAGGAATTTTATCCGTTGATGATCGGAATCAGCTGCTCTTGGCAGTACTTGCCGTCGTGGAGAGTGACTCCGTCTGGATCTCCGATGGCTTTATCCGCTTCGTCTTCGCAGATAATCCAACCATCCAGGTCTTGGTCGACGAGCCACTGGGTTATTCCAAGAAAGTCGATTTTTCCTTCACCCATCAAAGTCCACTCGGGATTTCCGTCCCAATCTTTGTAGTGGACGTGGTTGATGAGGGAGCTGAACTCTTTCATTTTCGCGAGAGGATCCATACCACCATTGGCGATGTGTCCCACGTCAGGAGTCCATCCCGTCACGCTCGAATCGAGTCCATTCAGGATGACAGCGTAGTCTTCTTCGGTGCGGTTGATGGAGGTATCTGGTGAATTCGGGTGGAAGGAACAGCGAAGTCCGGCATCGTGTGCCCTGCGGGAAACCGCGTTCACATTGGCAACTAGATTAAGACGACGCTGCTCCAGGTTGTGACGTCCGGTTGGCATCTGAACCGTACAAAGCGGGGAGCCAGGGAATTTTTTCAGGATTTCGATCGCGTCATCGGCTTGCCGTTTCTCATCGTTGGTTTCTTCGGGGTTGTTCCAGTCGCAAACAAGAGCAATACCGGCAAGTTTTACATTATGCTGGGCGAGTTTGTCGGCGAGTTTGATGGGGTCGGTGAGGTCACCCATCCAGAAATGCATCGGCTCGATGCCTTCAAATCCCGCCTTTTCAACCATCTCGATCATGTGTCCTAGCTGGTTCTCGTAGGCGGCCCCGGATTCACGCATGAACCAGGTGTATACTTCTGCTCCTAATGATATGTTAGCCATGTTATTTGTGGTTTAGTTGGGGTGTAAGATTTAGGAAGAGGTGTTGGATACGGGTTTTTACGCGTTCCAGCCATGTGCGTTGCGAACGTCAACCATCGAGCTAAGAATTGTGTTCCAGGTAGCGGGGGTTTCCAGCCTTGCATTCGGGAACATGCAGCCGTCCCAGCAAATATGCTCGATGCCGCGTTCCTTGGCTCCTTCGAGCCAGTAGCGAGAGCACTTGACGATATCTAACTTCCCATTTGGGTCGTCTGCCGGGCAGTGCTTGCCGGTTTTGTCGTGCGAGCCTGTGCCGTGGACACTCCCATCATTCTGGGCAACGTGAAAGTCGATCGTCCAGGGACGCAGAGCGTCGGTCATTGTCTTATAGGCATCGTAGAATAACTCGTCGCTATAGCCTTCCTGCAAAAGGGCATGTTCGGGCGAATTGTAGCCTAGGAGATAGAGATAGGTATGAGCCAGATCGCATTGAAATCCGAGTGTTTCTGGCATGTCCACTTCTTCGAGAAGATTGAGCATGTCCTTCCAGGAGTGCATTCCCGCCCAGCAGATCTCGCCTTCGGCGGCCAAGCGCTCGCCATGGTCGGCGGCGATTTTGGCGGCTTTCCTAAAGGTATCGGCTATGCGAGCTGTGTTGGCCTTGGGATCTTCGCGCCATTTCTCGATACCGCCCTCTGCGGAGTCGATACGGATGACGCCATACTTGCGCACGCCGTGGTCATTGAAGATTTTGGCTATGCGGCAGGCTTTTTCGACCGCCGTCAGAAATTTTTGTTGCTGTTCGACATCGCCCATGGCGGTGTCACCAACTGTTCCAGGCCAGACGGGGGCTACTAGCGATCCCACCGTGAATCCGTGACCGGCGATCTTGTCCGCGATTGCTTTTAGTTCGTCGTCGTTGGCGTCAGGATCAGTGTGCGGGTGGAACAGGAAGCAGTCGATGCCCTCGAATTTCTGTCCGTTAACTTCGGCACCCGCTGTTAGTTCTAGCATGCGATCAAGACTGATTGGTGGTTCGGCACCCTCTTCGTCGCCGCCTTTGCCGACGAGTCCTGGCCACATGGCGTTATGGAGTTTGGGATAATTCATAAGGTATTCTGACAGCCAAGAAGGATAATCCATTTCGGGCAACTTATATTGTAACGATTGGGCAATCCCTTGTAAATTTTAAGCAGAAATGTCTTCAAATCTCGTAAATTGACGATAAGGGCCCATCTCGACTGGGTTGTTTAAGCGGTCGCCTTACCTGAGATCCGTATCTTCCAATATTCTGTAGCCGAGGGATGGTTTGACAATAGAATCTCCAAGACAAAGGTTTTGTCGCTTCAAGTCGGTTGGCTATATCCCTTGTGTCGGATGATTGGATCCAAAATGCCTTCGATTTTGGCCCAAGTTTAGTCAAGCACGTCTTGCGGCAAATTTTTGAATGTTTCGGTGCAAACGATGTAATCGAAAGGGTAGCGGAACATACGGCGGTTTGTCCTCAATTGATAGAGTGACTTTCCTCTGGAGTCTTTGGGTTCGTGTGCGTTGAAAGTCTGGGCGAAGGCAGAGTCAAAGATTTTGGCCTTAGGAATATCGGATTGGTCGGCGGAGAACACATATTCAAGGACCTTGTCGCTCGGATGCTTGATCCGTCGCACTTTATTAGCTCATCTATCACTTTCTGGTTGTGGGAAATCTCGTTGATTAACATTTAGGTGTTATGAGCGAGAAGCTGAAAATTGGGGTATTGGGGTTGAGTCATGATCATATTTGGGGCGAGGTGGAGGCTGTTGGTGCTTGTGATGAAATGGAATTGGTTGCAGCAGCAGATCCGATCGACGCACTGACAGGTCGGTTTGCGGAAACCTACGGATGTCCGGTTTACGGTTCTGCAGAGGCCTTGCTAGAAAACGAGACCATCGATGCGGCTTATGTATTTGGAAGTAACTTGCAAGGAGCTGACTTCGCGATTCAAGCGATGGAGTACGGATTGCACGTGCTAATCGAAAAACCGCTTGCGGCCAATTTGGAGGATGCCAATCGTATGTTGAGCTTAGCGGAAAGGCGAGACGTTAAGTTGGTGGTCAATTGGCCAATCGCCTGGTGGCCTCAAATTCAAAAGGCCTTGCAGATGGCCTTCCATGGTGAGCTCGGCGACATTCGAGGCGTCAACTACCGGGCTGCTCATTGTGGACCCGAAGAACTTGGTTGCTCAGAGTATTTTTGCGATTGGCTGTTCGATGCGGAGCGTAATGGAGGTGGAGCTATGATGGACTATTGCTGCTATGGAGCAGTCCTGGCGGCAACGCTAATGGGTATGCCCGACTCGGTTACAGGAACGGAGGGCGGTAAGGCTAAAGATTTTATATCTGTAGAGGATAGTGGTGTGGTTGTGATGAAATACCCTCGAGGGATCGCGACCGCGACCGCTTCCTGGACTCAAATTGGAAATTTGACCAGCTACGAGACAACGATCTATGGCTCTAAAGGGACGCTGCTTGTGTATCCTGGCTCGGATGGGAAATTGTTTTGGGCCACGAAAGACAATCCCAATGGAACGGAAGTAGACGTTCCAGAACTGGACTCGTGGCTGAAAAACTCCGCCAGGCATTTCGTGGAGGTTGTACGAAGAGGGGCTGACTCGACCGTTCTTTGCCGAGCCGACTTGGCTCGGGATGCTCAGGAAATTGTGGAGGCGGGAATCCGTTCTGCCCAGAACGGCACCCAAATCAAGTTGCCGCTCGCTAGAGGGATTCAGGTTTAGAGCACGTGTCGGGCGTAGTCTGTAAGCCGAAGACTGGTTCCGTTATAATACATGCGGCCGTAGGGCTAGCTCTTTCTAAAGGCCGAGCTGCAAGGATATTGCTACATCTGCGTTGGAGCGGGGGCACAGCGAGCATACCTTTTCCCCTCTGTAGATTATGGAGATTTTTGATAAAAACCTTTAATTGAATGATCGCATTAATGCTAAATACGCATTGCTACTGTCCTCGGTGTGTCCGAAGAAAGAAGGGTGTTCCTTCCCACAAGGCGGTTGAACCATTCCCACTTGCTCGATTGTAGATAGTGTTGACCCTCCAATATCTTGAAAGGGAGTCTCACTTATTAATCCAAAGATGTGTAAAAAGGAAAAAGCGATTGGTAAATCTTAGGACCGATGAACCCAGTTCTCGAATCGCAGCCTAAAGCCGCCCCGACTATTTGAATGCGGATTATAGATGCTTTTCGATTTTACCCATTCCGCGCTTGCCGGTCAGGAACTAAGTTCTCAACTTGCATTGCGTCATGATCATCCTTCGCGGAGCACCGTCTCACTCAGAATTTCGTCTCAGAAAGCTACTTGCTGAACTAACAGCGATCGGCCTACCGGCTAAGGAAGTGTATGCGGAATACGTCCATGTAGCGGAGACCAATGAGCCGCTGACCAGCGACGAGCAGTCGATCCTCGAAATACTTCTGACATACGGTCCCAAGATGCAGGTGCACGAGCCGAGTGGCTTACTCCGCTTGGTAGCACCGCGTCCGGGAACGCTATCTCCTTGGTCGTCGAAGGCGACGGATATCGCCCGCATTTGCGGTTTGTCGAAGTTGGAGCGGGTCGAGCGAGCTATTGCCTTTTGGATTGATTTGAGTGGTGCGTCACTCACGCCAGAACAGCAGAGACTGTTAGATGGCCCGTTGCACGATCGAATGACACAGGTCGTTTTCGATAGTCACGAAGCGATGGATTTATTGTTTAGCCGCGAGCAGCCCAGGCCTTTTGCGACCATTCCTATGAGTGCCGGGGGCCGGGATGCATTGGTGGAAGCCAACCAGTCACTAGGTCTTGCATTGGCCGATGATGAGATCGACTACCTCGCTCTCAATTTTCAAAAGTTGGGTCGTGATCCCCACGATATAGAGCTCATGATGTTCGCCCAAGCGAACTCAGAGCATTGTCGTCATAAGATCTTCAATGCCAGTTGGGATATCGACGGCGAGGCACAGGAAAAGTCGCTCTTCAAAATGATCAAGAATACGTTCGAAATTAGAAGCGCAGGAATCTTGTCGGCCTACAAAGACAATGCGGCGGTATTCGAAGGGAGTCGAGGAAACCGGTATTTTGCCGATCCGAAAAGCAATGAGTATGTTTCTAGTTTGGAAGACATCGCTATTTTGTGCAAGGTTGAAACCCATAATCATCCTACAGCGATTTCGCCTTTTCCGGGAGCGGCGACCGGTTCAGGTGGAGAGATTCGAGATGAAGGAGCCACGGGGGTTGGATCCAAACCAAAAGCCGGCCTTGTGGGTTTCACTGTATCCAATTTAAAACTCCCCGGAGCTGTTCGTCCGTGGGAAAAAGACTTTGGTAAGCCAAGCCGAATAGTTTCGGCACTAGATATCATGATTGAGGGGCCCTTAGGAGGAGCCGCTTTCAATAATGAATTTGGCCGGCCCAATATTTTAGGGTATTTCCGAACCTTCGAACAGGAAGTGCCAGGAAAAGTGGCTAAAAGGGAAGAGATTGAAACCGATTTCGAGAAAAGTGATGCAACGATTTCATCAGATGATGAGGCATCATCTCGCACACCAGATCCCGTATCAGAGATTCGCGGATACCATAAGCCGATAATGCTTGCGGGCGGTCTTGGGAATATTCGTAGAGAGCATATTGAGAAAGGGGAAGTGCATGAAGGGGACAAGCTAGTTGTTCTCGGTGGACCGGCGATGTTGATTGGTCTTGGTGGAGGCGCGGCAAGCTCCCTGGACAGTGGATCCGGGGAAGAGAGTCTAGATTTTGCCAGTGTGCAACGGGACAATCCGGAAATGGAGCGTCGTTGCCAGGAAGTGATCGACCGCTGCTGGGCACTGGGCGAAGAAAACCCTATTGCTTTTATACACGACGTAGGTGCGGGTGGGCTTTCGAATGCCATGCCCGAACTCGTCAACGATGCAGGTAAGGGCGGGCGATTTGATTTACGCAAGATCAACAATGATGAGCCCGGATTGAGCCCCCTAGAGATCTGGTGCAATGAATCTCAGGAGCGCTACGTAATGGCAGTTCCCGCGGACCGCATTGAAACGTTTGTGTCCATCTGTGATCGGGAGCGTTGCCCTTATGCCATAATTGGAGATGCGACTGACAACCGCCAACTGGTTCTTGATGATCCTCACTTTGGAAACCGTCCCATCGACCTTCCACTAGATGTCCTCTTAGGGAAACCGCCTCGAATGCATCGCGATGAGACCTCAATGCAAAGGGATCTTGTGCCTTTACACCTTGGGACCGTCACATTAGAAGAAGCTGCGAGACATGTCTTGTCTCATCCGGCGGTAGCGGACAAGACGTTCTTGATCACGATTGGCGACCGCACGGTCACGGGACTCATTCACCGTGACCAAATGGTAGGCCCCTGGCAAGTGCCGGTAGCGGACTGTGCTGTGACTGCGACTTCTTTCGATGGATACACAGGAGAGGCAATGTCGATTGGGGAACGAACACCCACTGCGGTTAACAGTGCTGCGGCGTCGGCTCGTCTCGCAGTCGGAGAAGCCTTAACGAATCTCGCGGGTGCTCAGATAGGACCTTTGACGGGTGTTAATCTGTCCGCCAACTGGATGGCGGCACCATCAGCACCTGGGGATGCGGTTGACCTTTATGAAGCAGTCAAAGCAGTAGGTATGGAGTTGTGTCCGGCGCTGGGAGTTACGATCCCGGTTGGAAAGGACTCCATGAGTATGAGCACGGTTTGGCAGGACGATTTCGGGGAGAAACGTGTGACTGCTCCTATTTCCCTGATTATCACTGGGTTTGCCCGGTGCGAAGACATTCGTCAATCTCTCACGCCACAGTTGGATCCAAATCTAAATTCGAGTTTGATACTTATTGATCTGGGTCGGGGCAAAAATCGCCTAGGCGGTTCCATTTTGGCTCAGACGCTGTCTCAAATGGGGGATGCTACCCCTGATGTGGACAGTGTTGAAGATCTCAAAAATTTCTGGAGTGCGATCCAGCAACTCGGAAAGGAGGACAAGATTCTTGCTTATCACGATCGTTCCGATGGCGGTCTATTTACCGCGGCTGTGGAAATGGCGTTTGCCGGTAATGTGGGAGTTAATCTTGAAGTTTTGAGCGAAGGCGACCCGTACGCCCCTCTATTTTCAGAGGAATTGGGGGCTCTTATTCAAGTAAGCGGAAGCGATCTAGCGGATGTATTCGAGATATTGAAGTGGCATGGTCTGGAAGATTGCTCGCACATAGTAGGGCGATTGAATACGCGATACCAACTCAAAATAATGGAAGCAGGTGAGGTCTTGTATGAAGAAGATCTGTCCGCTCTCCGGGCCATTTGGTCGGATGTTACTTTCCGCATGCAGAACCTGCGTGACAATCCCGAGTCTGCAGCTTCTGAGCATGCGATCCGGCAGAATCGAGAGAATCCAGGAATCAGCCCTAAGGTTACGTTTGAAATTGACGATTTAAAATTTGGATTTGGGAATACTGCGACGAAGCCGCGAATCGCCATCCTCCGCGAACAAGGGGTCAACGGAGAGGTTGAAATGGCAGCTGCCTTCGATCGAGCTGGATTTTCTTGTATCGACGTTCATATGACGGATATTTTGAGCGGTAGTATTTCTCTTGGCGATTTCAATGGACTCGCCGCTTGTGGCGGATTCAGCTATGGTGACGTCTTGGGAGCGGGTGAAGGCTGGGCCAAAAGTATTTTGTTCAACGAGAGGGCAAGAGAGGAATTCAGGGCGTTCTTTAATCGAGAAGAAACCTTCTCCCTAGGAGTATGCAATGGATGCCAGATGCTTAGTAAATTGAGGGAAATCATACCGGGTGCAAGCCATTGGCCGCATTTTGTTCAAAATAGAAGTGAACGTTATGAAGGCCGGCTAGTTTCCGTCAGAATTGAGAATACCCCAAGTGTGCTTTTTAAAGATATGGAAGGAAGCGTTCTTCCTATCGCAGTCGCCCATGGTGAAGGAAGAGCCGAGTTCAAAAGCCAAGAAGCGGCGAGAGCGTGCGATAAATCTGGCCTCGTATCGGCCCGCTTTGTGGATAATCTTCATAATGTGACGGACGCGTATCCACTGAACCCGAACGGATCTCCGTTCGGCATTACTAGCCTGACCAGCGAAGATGGACGTGCAACAATCCTCATGCCCCACCCCGAACGCGTGTTCCGCTCGTCGCAGATGAGCTGGAGTCCACCAGATTGGCAGGAGGACAGTCCGTGGATGCGTTTCTTCAGAAACGCTCGCGTTTGGGTGGGGTAGAGCCGCCTCTTGAAGTATCGCGATCGCCCGAAGATGGCATTCTTACGACTTGTTCGGAAAAATATAGCTGTAGGGGACGGTTTTGGTGGGTACCCTTGTGTAGGCAAAATCATGAAGGTTTCGCCGAATAACCCTGCTCTGCTGAGCCTCCAAAGATTGGGGAGAAGATTCCCCGAGGATGCGAATGTTCCGAAATGTAGGGTGTCAGTCTAGCTTCGTCCTCGTACAGCCGGCTAGATGGGTAGAGCTTTCTCAAATGAGCGATGAAATCGGAAATGAGGAATTGTCCAAACAGAGAAGGTGGAATTTGGTTGGGAGTAAAGCCTCTAGGAGGTAGAGTATTGGAAATTGTGCGATTCGCTGGCTCCTCACTCACAGTTTGACGTGATACGTGAATTGGGTTAGGGCGATACGGTCAATGTGTCGCTGCGACCGTAATAGTAAAGAGATCTGGCTGATGCGGATTGGCATATCGGCTTCAACCTAACTCTATTCTTGGAAATTGTCGCAGAATCCACAACTAGGTCTGGTTTTAGCTACGTCGCAAGGCGGCGTGGTTTAGGTTTGCCATTCACTTAATCACCCCTAATCCACGTTGTTTCCACTTGGACAAAGAACTTTTGGCTTTGCTGATTCCGGTGGGCGGGATGCCATCGCCTTAGCTAGTTTGCCCTCAATAAACGCTTTGTGATTGAGTGATCTGAGAGAGTGGTCTTCTAATAACAGAAATCATGTCTCCAAAACCCATTAACCTTTTGCCTAATTTTCTTGTGAATTTGGCGTTGATATTAGCGGCCGCTTTGACGACTGCAGCGGATCGCCCTAATGTGCTTTTTATCGCAACGGATGACATGAATTGCGATTTAGGAAGCTACGGGCACCTAATAGTCAAATCCCCTAATATTGATCGGCTGGCGGCTCGTGGTGTGAGGTTTGAACGCACCTACTCACAAAACCCGGTATGCAATCCTAGCCGGACCTCGTTCATGACGGGTCTTTATCCGGAACAGACGAATATCAACACCAACGCCGGGCACTTTCGGGAATTTATTCCAGAAGTTGTTACGATGGCCCAGCATTTTCGGAACAACGGATACTATGTAGCTCGGATTGGAAAAATCTATCATTATGGGGTACCGGATAATATTGGCGAAAATGGTAACGACGATGCGCCTTCTTGGGAGGAAGTTCGCAATCCAATCGGTGTCGACAAGGTCGTTGAACCGAATCTGAACATTATCGTTCCCGGCAAACCTCCTGGAGGCACCTTGAGTTGGTTGAAGGTCCCCAGCAAAGACGAGGAACATACGGACGGCATTGGCGCCAGCTACGCGATCGAAATGCTCGAGAATAACCATCCCGACAAAACAGGACGCCCCTTCTTTTTGGCGATGGGTTTCTATCGCCCGCACACGCCCTACGTCGCTCCTGAGCACTATTTCGAATGGTATCCAAAAGAATCGATCGATCCGGTCATGCTTCATCCAAACGACCGAGATGACATTCCCGAAGCAGCGTTGCCCGACCGCCCGAATCAGCTCGATCTGACGGTCGATGAGCGAAAGGAGATCATCCAAGCTTACTATGCTTCTATCTCGCTGGTGGATGCTCAAGTGGGCCGACTTCTGGACGCGTTGGACGACTTAAAGCTAGCTGAAAATACGGTTGTGGTTTTCGTATCGGATCACGGCTACCATCTGGGAGCCCATGGATTGTGGCAGAAGAGTGACTTGTTTGAGGGTTCTACTCGCGTGCCCCTCATAATCGCCTCGCCCTTCGAAGACGCGGCGAGTGGTGAAACCACAAAGTCTTTGACCGAGCTGGTGGATCTCTACCCAACCTTGAGTGAATTGTGTGGGATCGAAGCCCCGCCCCATGTGGCCGGTCGAAGTGTCGTTCCTGTTCTGCAAAACCCGGATCAGTCCATACGCGATGAAGCCTACAGTGTGACCGTCTGCCGCACAGTCAGGCGCTGGGACAATTCTACGTTTCTTGGGCGCTCGATTCGAACCGACCGCTACCGTTACACGGAATGGGACGAAGGCTCTTTTGGGGTGGAGCTTTACGACTATGAGCGGGATCCCGAAGAGCTTACCAATTTGGCTCACAATCCTGAATATGCCGAACTAATGGCTTCGCTTAGGAGAAGGCTACACGAGCGTCAAGGCGAAGCTAACGCTGAACGATTGTAGTAAACCTCCAGTTTAGGAACAATGAAGTCGCAAGATTGTCTGAAAGTTATCGGTAGATTCGATTAATTATTGCAATTAGTTTTATGTCGCTTCGCTCTTACCTCTTTTTTGCATTCGCTGCGGTACCCGCAACAGCCGCGGTCGACTTTGAGAAAGATATCCTCCCGATTTTCGAGGAGCATTGCTTTTCCTGCCACGGACCTAAAAAGCAGAAGGGCGAGATCCGGTTGGATCGCCGAGCACAGCTGTTGCGAGGCGGAGATAGCGGCATCCCGAGTGTGATACCTGGGGACTCAGCGGAAAGCTACCTGATCGAGCTTTTCGAGGATCCGGATCCGGAATTTCGGATGCCCTTTGAAGAGGATCCCCTATCGAGCTCGCAGATTGCGTTGATTGAGAAATGGATCGATGAAGGTGCAAACTGGCCGGGTCAAATGGACGAGGTGATCGCGGAGGTCGAGGAGTCGGACCATTGGTCTTTTCAACCCGTCGAACGTCCAAAGGTTCCCATCATGGAGGCGGCATCGGGAGCGATTGATGCATTTCTTTTGGCGAAGTTAGACGAGAGCGGTCTAACGCCAAACTCGGAAGCAGACGCACGTTCACTCATACGGCGGGCATCCATCATCCTAACGGGGCTACCTCCCGTTCCAGAGAAAGTAACTCTATTCCAACAAGCGTTTGTGGCAAATCCGGATGGGGCTTACGAGGCACTCGTAGACGAACTGATGGCTTCTCCCCATTTTGGAGAACGGTGGGCACAGCATTGGCTGGATGTCATTCGTTGGGCGGAGACGAATGGCTCCGAGGCCAATCTTTATCGGAAGAACGCATGGGTTTACCGCGACTACGTCACGAATGCGTTCAACGAGGACAAGCCTTATGATCAGTTCATTCGAGAGCAGATTGCAGGGGATTCTTTAGATGCGGGTGAAGCAACAGGGTTTTTGGTGGCGGGTCCTCATGTTCCTGCGGCAACGGTCGGCAGAGAAGAATCGGCTATTCGGCAAGCGAGGGCGGACCGAATGGACGAAATTATGCAGACCGTGGGTGCATCGATGATGGGGATGACGCTCGGGTGCGCGCGGTGTCACAATCACAAGTTTGATCCGATAAGTATCACAGATTACTATTCCATGACCGGAGTTTTTCAGGATATCGAATTTGGCGGACGAACTCCAGAGTTGCCTAAATCCCACCCGAGGCGACTTGCGGCCAATCCTCTCTGGCAGACAATTACCGAAAGTAGGGCGATACTAGTGCCAACCGGTAATTGGGAGGAGGACTGGGGTGCCTATCGAGAATTGCATTTTGAATCTGTAGTTACAGATAGGATACGAGTGACCTTCTTATCGAAACGGACTAGGATCGACGAGTTGGAGGTTTTTGGCCCGAAAGAGCCAACGAAGAACTTTGCCTTGTCGAAATACGGGAGTAAAGCAGATGGCCCCGTCCATTTGAGAGGTGATGTCCGGCATGCCGAATCCTACGTCAATGATGGGGAGTATGGAACCATGGTGTGGACAGCGGCGAAAAAGGAGGACAGCAATGAGCAACCCTGGATTCAAATAAGCTTGCCAGAGCCGGTCGAGATCAATCGTCTAAGGATGAGCTCGAATCGGGAATACTATTATGATGTCGACTACTTGAGCATAAACGCATCCATTGGTTTCGATGATTATCGACTGGAAGCCTTGAGCTCCTCAGGTGAATGGATTGAGTTGGCCGCGATTCCTAAGATAAAGCAAGCGGACAGGGAGAATCCCAAGCGCCAGCAAGCACTAGCGGCAATCTCAGAAGCGATTACCCAGCTCGAAGATGTGGGTCCAAAGGTTAGCTTCGTGGGCCGGTTTATTGATCCAGCTACTACTCGCGTTCTTAGTAGAGGCAGTCCGGAGAATCCACGCAATGAAGTACCGCCAGCCGCTCCGCTTTTTCTAGGTGGTGACTTAGGCCTAGATTCGAGCTTTACGGGAAGCGAGCGCCGCGCTCGTTTTGCGGAATGGGTTGCCAGCCCGGACAATCCACTCACGTCACGTGTCATGGTAAATAGGATATGGCACCACATTTTTGGGATGGGGATCGTTCCAACGACGAGCGACTTTGGTAAAGCGGGAATGACCCCGAGCCACCCTGAACTTTTAGATTGGCTCGCATCGGAGTTCGAAGAGCCCACGGTTCAAGCTGGAAAGCCTTGGTCAATGAAGTCGTTGATTCGACTGATTGTGATGTCTGATGCGTTTCGACGGTCCAGTGCTCCAAGTGAGGAGAGTCTTGCAGTAGATGCGGGGGCCAGTCTGCTGTGGCGTTTCCCCCCGCGTCGCGTTGAAGCAGAAGTCATTCGCGATGGGGTGCTTCTTGCGTCTGGGAATTTGGATACATCCGTTGGTGGACCAAGTTTTCGGATTCACAACGTAAAGAAAACCTATGCTCAATGGGAAGTGGTGAACAATTACGGACCTGATACTTGGCGTCGCATGCTCTATCAGGAACGGATGCGACGGGTGGATGACCAAATGTTTACGGCGTTCGACTTTCCGGATTGTGGACAAGTTCGGGCGAGTCGTCCTGTATCTACAACACCATTACAGGCACTCAACTTGCTAAACAGTCCCTTTGTTCGGGAACAGGCGGAACAGCTTGCGAGCCGAGTGAAAAAAGAAGCATCCGGCGACGATACAGAAGAGCAAATTCGTAGAAGCTTTCAAATACTGCTTAATCGCGAACCTGATAGAGAGGAACTCGCGGCCTGCAAGGAAGTTGCCAAAGAAACAAGTCTTGCACTGGTATGTCGCACACTGATCAACTCAAACGAATTCGCCTTCCTTCCTTAAGCGAATTTTTAGACAATGGACAATCGAGCTGAATATATTTCTTCGCATGGTCAGTCACTATTAAACCGGCGGGACTTTCTGCGTCAAAGCGGAATGACCTTAGGTGGAATCGCCTTAACCCAGTTACTCGCCCAAGACGGGCTACTGGCCTCAGACGCCCAGACCTTTAGCGGGAAAGCGCCGATTCGTCCGTACATCGATCCGGACAACCCGTATCTCCCCCGTTCTCCTCACTTCGTTTCTGAGGCGAAACAGGTTTTGGTTATATACTGCCCTGGAGCGGTGAGCCACGTGGACACGTTCGATTACAAACCCAAGCTGATCAAATTTCATGGGCAAAAACCGCCTGGAATGCCTGCGGTTACGTTTGAAGGACCATCTGGAAACATTGCCAAGCCGTTCTGGGACTTTAAGCCTCGCGGGAAAAGCGGCAAGATGGTTTCGGATTTGTTGCCTAACCTGGGAGGGCTGGTTGACGAATTTAGTTTCTTTCACTCGCTCCACACACAAACAAGTGCGCATCCGCAAGGTGAGAATTTTTTCAATACAGGTTTTACGATGGAAGGGTTTCCTTCATTCGGGGGTTGGGTTACCTATGCTTTGGGCACGGAGAACCAGGAGTTACCCGCCTTCGTAGCGATTAACGATCCGCGTGGATTAGCTCGGTCGGGTAAGAACAATTTCGGAAACGGTTTTCTACCGGCAGCCTACCAAGGAACGGGTTTTAATGCGAAAAATCCTCCCTCGAATCTTGCCCGCCCAGACAAATACACAGAAAAGGATGACAAGGCGACGGTTGATCTTTTAAAAAGACTGAACGCAAAACACCTTGAGCAGTTTCCTAATGATGCCGATTTAGCGGCCCGCATTGCTAGCTATGAATTGGCGGGTAAAATGCAGGTTTCTGTTCCGAATGTTATGGATATCGCAGAAGAGCCTGAGAGTATCCACAAAGAGTATGGAACTGATTCGGGTACGGATTTGAAACGCGAGTATGCTAAGAATTGCATCCTCGCTCGCAGACTTGTTGAAAAGGGAGTCCGTGTGGTTCAGCTCTTCAATGGCAGCGATCCCTCGGGTGGAAATGGAATTACAAACTGGGACTCGCACAGTGACATACACAAGACCCACGCTATGCAGGCGGAGATCATGGACCAGCCGACTGCGGCTCTAATCAATGACATGAAGCGTCGCGGACTTCTCGATCAAACCCTCATTGTTTGGGCGACTGAGTTTGGTCGTATGCCATTCTTGCAGGCCAATGGAACCGGTCGCGACCACAATCCGGATGCGTTCACTTGTTTCTTGGCCGGTGCTGGAGTTAAGAAAGGCTTCAGTTATGGCGAGAGTGACGAGTTCGGTTTTAAAGCTGCTGTGGATCCGGTAAGTGTGTATGACTTCAACGCGACCATTCTGCATCTCATGGGCCTCGACCATGAACGCCTAACCTATTATCACAATGGCCTCGAGCGTCGATTGACAAACGTGCATGGACATGTGGTGAAGGAAATTTTGGCGTAGTTGGGGCTAAATTGTCACAAGCAGTGGTGTCGCTGCCCCCTACCTGTTTTCGAGTTTGCGAACCGAGCGGATGTCTTCATATCTCTTGTTTGCATGAAATCGCGTTTGTTTCCCTTTTTTCTATTCTTTCTGGCTTGTTTAGAAGGCTCTTCATTATTGCAGGTGGAAAATCACGTCGCCTATCTAAACATTATAAAGAAAATTGATATGCATGTGCACGACTGGATGGACGCCGCGTTCTTGTGCGAACTGCTCGATCAAGAAGACCTCAAGTACCCCAATGTCTGCGTGGATAGCATGAGTGTGGAAATGACCCAGAGCCAGCATGAGAATACGAGGGACCTGTATCAGAAATACCAGAGGCACTTCTCCTGGGTGACGGCCTTTGATTCGAAAGGGCTGTTCGAGCCAAGATGGAACAAAAGGACTAGCGAATTGCTCAAGCAGGATTTCGAAAGTGGAGCGATTGGAGTCAAAACCTGGGAAAACTATGGCATGGAGATTTTGAATCTGCAATGTCACGATTTACTAATGAGTAAAGGCTAGATGAATACGAAGCTATGAGTAATTACCCAGAGCGATTTGAATCGGAGTTAAAGTTGGAAGAGGTGCTGTCTCGGCCCACTCCTGAGCTTGTTCAGATGGCAAAAATCCTTGTTGGCGATTTCTTGTTTTTAGGCGTGTCGGGAAAGATGGGGGTTTCGATGGCTTGTATGGCCAAGCGGGCTTGCGAGGAAGCGGGAGCCAAAAAGCGGGTTATCGGAGTGTCCCGATTTAGTTCCCTAGAAAATAGGAAATACTTGGAGGATCGCGACATTGAGACTATTGCCGGCGACCTGCTGAATCCGGAATTCGTCCAAGGATTGCCTGACGCAAAGAATGTCATCTATTTGGCGGGGACCAAGTTTGGAACGTCTGGAAATGAGGCCTACGCCTGGGCGATGAACGCCTACCTTCCAGGAATGATCGCGGAACGCTACAGAGATTCCCGGATTATCGCTTTGTCCACTGGCTGTGTATATTCCCTCGTGGATGTCGATTCGGGAGGCTCGAAAGAGACGGATACTCCGTTTCCGATCGGCGAATATGCTCAGTCCTGCCTCGGCCGGGAGCGGCTTTTTGAATACGGAAGTTTGACTAACGAAACACAGGTTACGCTCGTTCGTTTGAACTATGCAGTGGAGATGCGATATGGTGTGTTGGTCGACATTGCATCGAAGGTATACAAGAGCCAGCCGGTAGATGTGTCCATGGGCTATTTGAATGTTATATGGCAGGGAGATGCGAATGCGTTGGTTCTCCGTTCCTTTAGCTTATGTTCAAGTCCTCCGAGGATCATCAATCTTACCGGATCGGAAACGATTTCCGTGAGAGAAATGGCCCTTCGCTTTGGGGAGTTGTTTGGCCGTGAGCCGATTGTCGAAGGCGAGGAGAAATCCCAAACGCTTCTTTCGAATGCATCTTGGGTGCATCGGGAACTGGGGAAACCGCATGTTCAACTGGATCAAATCGTAAATTGGACTGCAAAGTGGATCGAGGCGGGTAACCCGTTGCTGGGGATACCAACACATTTTGAGGTGAGCGATGGGAAATTTTGAATAATGTGTTCATTCTCGATTAAACTGGATGCCTATGGCATAGAGATAGGTGGGGGTCGATCTCCGAGCCCCGCTCTGAAGGGACTAATAATGGGCACTCGGAGATCGTCCGCTGCCTTGACGACTCTACAGGAATGTTGATTTTGTACTTATTTCTAATCATACTTCATGGGTAGCAATCTAAGCCCAGAAATACGAAAACTCCTGAGACAAGGAGTGGCAATACCGGCGCATCCACTTGCGTTAAATGTTAAACGGCAACTTGATGAGCGACGGCAAAGAGTGCTTTCGAGATATTATCTGGATGCCGGGGCGGGCGGTCTAGCGGTGGGAGTCCACACTACGCAGTTTGAGATTCGACGTCCGAAAATTGGTTTGTACAAGACTGTGCTGAATTTAGCTCAGGAGGAAATTGATGGCTATGTTTCCCGGTCTGGTCGTCCGGTTGCCCGGATAGCTGGGGTGATCGGTCAAACGAGCCAAGCAGTGCAGGAAGCGGAGATTGCATATGAATTTGGATACGATGCGGTGTTGCTCAGCCTTTCCGCTTTTCCTGACGCCACGAATGAAAAGCTGGTCGACCATTGTCGTGAAGTGTCAAAGGTGATGCCCTTGTTCGGATTCTACATCCAACCTGCGGTGGGTGGACGGAATCTTGATGTCGATTTCTGGAGAGCGTTCGCCCAGATAGAGAATGTAGTGGCGGTAAAAGTTGCCCCGTTTAGTCGTTACCAAACCATCGATGTAGTTCGGGGTTTGGTTGAATCTGGTAGATCGGACGAGATCGCTCTATATACGGGAAACGATGACAATATTCTACTCGATCTTCTAAGTGAATACGAGTTCATTCGAGAGGTTGAGCCGGCTAAGAAACGTATCGTTGGCGGGTTGCTCGGACATTGGGCAGTTTGGACCAGAAGCGCAGTAAAATTGCTAGAGGACGTTCAAAAGGGTGTTTTTGCAAAAAATACGCGAAAGTCACTCACGTTGGCCCACCAAATTACGGATTGTAACGCAGCCTTTTTTGATGCGGCGAATCAGTTCGCAGGCTGCATTGTTGGTCTGCACGAAGTGTTGAGGAGGCAAGGGTTGCTGGAAGGAGTCTGGACCCTGGACGAGAATGAGGTTCTGTCTCCGAAGCAAGTGGCCGAGATCGATCGCGTCTACAAAGCGTATCCGGAACTCAATGATGATTCCTTTGTTGCCCAAAATTTGGATCGCTGGCTTCGTTGAGACTCGTGTAAGCTGGCGAAGTCATGGAATTAGACTGAAGCGGACGGGTGTTTTCTCTTACGCCACATTCCCGATTTGTGCCTGGTTTCCAGCCAAGGTGATTAAATGATTGGTATGGTAACCACGATCGACTTCCAAAATGAGGTCGCCTTGAATCAAATGATGTTGCTTTCGAGCGATTATCTTAGTTAAGGATTTGTTTGTGTTCCGATCGAAGGGCTATAGCCGAACGGCTGAGGTACACAATTGCATCAAATTGGATGCGACCCCAACCAGCACTCGACGTTTGCCAGCTACCTTGAGTTGCTTCGGGGATGCTACATAAGAGAATTATTGTGCCTTTTTTGTTCGCATTGGGGGTTATGCGTGTTGTGTTCTCGATGTGAAAAGCTCCTTCCATGAGGAATTTTATAAGAAGTTTAGATTACAAGAAATGAAGGAAAATAGTGACCACTTACGTTATGACCTTGGCGACTTCGCCTATGGTACCTGGCGCATCCTCGATGGCGAGCAACCTCTTTCTTGTGAGGCGTTGGTTCGGCGGTTTCACAAGTGTTTGGAAAATAATATCAATACTATAGATACGGCAGAAATTTATGGAGACTACCATGTCGAGGAAGCTGTGGGTAATACTTTGAAGTCTGACCCAGAGCTACTCAACCGGTTCAAGATTGTTACGAAAGCGGGGATAAATGTTCCTTCGAGAGAAAAGTCCCATGCGTCGATTCCACAGTACGACTCGTCGAGCAAAAACCTTGTTCATTGTGCGGAAAAATCTCTCCGATTGTTGGGGATCGACACGATCGATCTTTTTCTGGTGCACCGGCCTGATTGGTTGACCCATCCTGAGGATACTGCTCGTGGGTTGCAGCAACTTATCGATGAAGGAAAAGTTAGAAATGTCGGTGTATCCAATTATACGATATATCAATTTGAAACTTTGGACCAGCTGATGGATGGAAAGCTCGCAACTAATCAGGTTGAGTTTAGCCCGCTATGTATGGATCCTCTCTATGATGGGTCTTTTGACCAGTGTCTGCAAAAAAAGGTGCGCCCCATGGCATGGTCACCTCTAGGGGGAGGGGCCCTTTTTAGCGGAAAAGGTGGAGCCGAGAAGCGATTAAGGGATAAATTGACCAGCCTATCGCCAAAATATGGAGAGGCTCCTCTGGACGCGTTGGTCTATGCGTGGGTCTTAGCGGTTCCCGCTAACCCAACTGTTATCCTTGGAACGAACAAAATCGACCGGATTACCAGCGGCACCAAAGGAGGCGCGATCCAATTAGAGCGCGAGGACTGGTACGCGATCTGGGAGGCAGCTAAAGGCCAGTCGGTACCGTGATTGCAGAGCAGGTTTTATTTCTGGTTTTTAAGAGTTTTGGCGTCGGGTTCAGGGTTCGCCAGTCCGGCGAGTCGTAGCTCGGGTCCCACATCCCACACCATCCCCAAACCTTAGCTCGACCTCTTCGGTTCGACGGGCCTTCGAAGCCATGCCTTTAGGAATTCCCAATGGAAAAATGATCTAGGTGTGTCATTTAGAGGTAAGGTTGATGTCCTTTGAGGATTGATTCGACGGTTGGAAACCTTAGGTTTAGGTTATGTTAAGGTTTCGTTCCCTCACCATTTCGTTAACAGTATTTCTTATCCTTGGGTTCCTTGCTTCCCTCTCAAGAGCTCAGTCCGATCGGCCCAATATCCTCTTCGCCATTGCGGATGATTGGGGCTGGCCGCATACGAGTGCATACGGGGACAGTGTTGTCAAAACGCCCACTTTCGATAGTATAGCAACGAATGGCGTTTTATTTACCAACGCCTTTGTTTCCTCACCCTCGTGCACTCCCTCACGGAATGCGATTCTCACGGGCCAGTATCATTGGCGTTTAAAAGAGGGGGGCAATCTTTGGAGTAATTATCCGGAAGGTTTTCCCACTTACGCTCAAGCTCTGAAAGAGGCGGGCTACTTTGTCGGGTCATATCGAAAGGCGTTCGGCCCTGGATCCGATCATGGAAAAGAAGTGGCTGGCAAGAAGTTCCAGGGCTTGGACCAGTTTCTTAAAGAACGTCCCAAGGACCAGCCCTTCTGTTTCTGGTTTGGAACCTCAGATCCCCATCGGTCTTACAAATGGCAATCTGGGTTGCGCTCGGGCATGAAATTGGAAGACGTAGAGGTGCCGCCGTTCTATCCTGACTCGGAAACGATCCGCACTGACATTCTAGACTATTATTATGAGGTGCAGCGTTTTGACCGTCAGGTCGGAGAAGCCCTGTCCTTGCTAGAGGAAAAAGGGGAATTGGAAAATACGATTGTGGTGATGACCGGTGATCATGGCTGGCCCTTTCCACGCGGAAAATCGAATTTGTATGACTATGGGGCCCGGGTTCCTCTAGCTGTGAAGTGGCATAAGTCTATTCCTGAAAACCGAGTTGTGAGCGACTTTGTTAGCACCACGGATCTAGCACCAACCTTTTTGGAAGCGGCTGGATTAAGGGCGTTGAAAGGAACAACGGGTCGATCTCTGCTTTCAATGTTGAAGTCTGGCAAACAGGGTCGCGTTGAGACAGATCGGGATTTTGTTTTAACGGGAAAAGAGCGGCATACACTAGCTCAGATGGACCACCCGGGTGGTACGCCCATGCGAGCGATCCGCACGGATGATTTTTTATACATCCATAATTTCAAACCCGAGCGGTGGCCCGCGGGCCACCCCGATGGCAGCTACAACGGCCCCATATTTATGGACATTGATACGAGCCCGACCAAGTCCTACATCATAGACAACAAGGATGATCCTGATATGGAGATTTACTATCAACTATCGTGTGGTTTGCGGCCGGCCGACGAACTATACGATATTCGTCTCGATCCTTATCAAATCCACAATGTAGCAGGTCGTCCTGAATACGCGGATACGATGAAGCGTTTGAAATCACAGCTTTTCAAAGAGCTCAAGAAATCAGAAGACCCACGAGTGCTCGGTGGGGGTGATGCGTTCGATAGTTATGAGTATCTCGGTCGATTGAAACGTCAAGTGGAGTAGATAAGGTGTTTAAACAGGGATGACACGGGTATCACAGGTTATAACATTTTGAATTAACCTATTGGTACTCGCTAAATCCCATAACGAGTATGACGGCTGCGAACAGCACGAACCACCGAAAGAAAAGTTAAGTCGGTCTGTCAGATTCTTATTCATTGTTTAACTCCTTGCCGCTTAATCAATCGATGTGCCAGCGACTGCGAGTTCAACCGAATAGAGCGAGGTGTCTCCTGCGACGTATAGGGTTTTTCTGTCGGGTCCGCCAAAACAGCAGTTGGCGCACCTGAGTTCGGGGATCAGAATCTTGCCGAGGAGTGCCGCATCTGGCGAGAAACACTGGATTCCATCGCCCGCACTAGTCCAGATGTTGCCTTGAACATCGCAGCGGAATCCGTCGGATAAACCGGGTGAAAGTTTTATAAATTCTCTTTGATTTTGGATACGAGTGCCGCAGTCTTTCAAATCGAATAGAGAAATATTCCCAGGTAATCCAGTATCCGATACGTAAAGTCTCGATTCATCTGGAGAGAAGGCGAGCCCGTTTGGGCGGTCCATCGAGTTGGCGACGATGCTTAGATCGCTCGACTCTGGATCGAGCCGATAAACAAAATTGCCCTCCAGTTCGGGATCCCGTTTTTCGCCCTCCCGATTAGACAAAATTCCATAAGGCGGGTCCGTGAACCAGATAGTTCCGTCGGACTTAACGACGACGTCGTTAGGCGAGTTGAGCCGCTTCCCTTTGTAGCGGTCGACTAGGATTGTGATAGATCCATCGTGTTCGGTTCTGGATACGCAATGGGTAAGATGGGTGGCGGTGATAAGGCGACCCTCTCGATCGATTGTGTTTCCGTTAGTGAAGTTCGATGGTTCCCGAAAGACCGTCGTCTCGCTGGATTCTGGATCGAATTGGAGCATGCGATTGTTAGGGATGTCCGACCATACGATAATGTTTTGTTGGGGAAGATAGACAGCTCCCTCCGACCACTCGGCTCCTTTCCAATGTCGACGAACTTCGGGCACTTCGGAAACGAGTTCGCGAAAGCATTCGTCGACTACTTCAATTCCAGATTGAAGTTGCTCCTCATTGGGAAGCTCGTGTTCAGGAAATATTTTTGGGATAGCGAACATAGTAGCGGCATAGAGCATTCAATATTTGGGACAAGTCGGAATGTGCGATCTAAGGGCTTTGGGCACTCTCTTAGAGGAAGATCCGGTTCGCCGGGTTGCCCTCTACGCCACGTAAGTTGGCTTGCCAGAAACGATGGGTTTTGTAGAAAAGATAATCAGTGAAGCGAGAGATATGAGGAAATTTAGAATTGTCACCTTAATCATAGTGCAGGGGCTTTCTCCCGTACTAAGCCTTTCAATATTGGTAGCCAAGCAGCCCAACGTGCTGTTTATCGCGATTGATGACATGAATGACTGGATTGGCCCGTTGGGAGGAATGGATATCGCTAAAACGCCAAATCTGGACCGATTGGCCGCGGAGTCCGCCACATTTACTAACGCTCACTGTGCATCGCCTGCATGTGCGGCTTCTCGGCTGGCCATCATGTCAGGAGTGCAACCCTCGAAGACAGGAGTAATGCAAAATGTTTGGTATGATGGGCCTGAATGGCGCGAAATACCGATGCTGAAGGACATCGAGACCGTAGAGCAGTTTTTCAAGAACCGCGGATATGAAAATTTGGCTGGCGGAAAGATATACCATTCGTTGGCTCCACCGTGGCTAACGTCGAATCAAGCTGACCCTGATGGATGGGACTTTTACTATCCCAGTCTTGCTGTGCCGATGCCCTACCAGATGAGCGCCCCGGAAAAGGCGATTAACCCAGACTTATGGAAGGGGGGACGACACAAGTGGTTTACGTGGGGTCCCATTCAGGTCCGAGACGAGAAAATGTCCGACCACCAAACTGTGAGTTGGGTCCGCTATGAGCTGATGCGGAAACGAGACAAGCCACTTTATCTGGCTTGTGGGATTTTTCGTCCTCACATGCCATGGGAAGTGCCGCAAAAGTATTTCGACCTGTATCCAATCGAGGATATACCGGATTTGGAGATTGAGGAAAACGACTTACAAGATGCCCTTGTTCACACGCGTCGTGGCTGGCACAAGTTCGTTCTGGAAAACCAGCAGTGGAAACACGTGGTTCAAGCATACCTGGCTTCGATAAGTTTCGCGGATGCCCAGATAGGGAGGCTGCTGAAAGCCCTTGATGAGTCGGGGAAAGCTGATGAGACGATCGTCGTTCTATGGTCGGATCACGGAATGCACATTGGCGAAAAGGAAAACTGGGAGAAGTTCACCCTTTGGGAGGAATCTACTCGTGTGCCCCTCTTTGTTCGAGCACCGGGAGTGAGCAAGCCGGGATCAGTGGTTACCCAACCCGTCAGTTTGTTGGATGTGTATCCTAGTTTAGTCGATCTGGCGGGTTATGATATCCCCGAGCATTGTGATGGGGTCAGCGTAGTCCCCTTGTTGAGGAACCCCCTTTCAAAAAGAAAGCACAGTGCCTTGACCAGTTTCACGTTTCCTCGAAATGTAACGGGTCATGCCCTCCGAGGGGAGCGGTACCGTTATATTTATTATGAGTGGAATAGCCTCGAGGAATTATATGACCATAGAAATGATAAAGGGGAATACACGAATCTTGCCTACGATCCGAAGTACGTGAAAATAGTGAGGCAATTTCGAGAAGAGCTTGTCGCCCGGGTTGATCGGGTGAAATTCGAGGAAATTGAAAAAGCACCTGATGGATACACACTTTCAGGAAATCGTATCTTAGCGGACGACTTCGTACCCATAGCGAAAGTTCTATTGCCTCCCGAGCGTCCGAAAGTTTCGGGGATTCGATAAGTTTCTCCGAGAGTCTTTGAAATATTGGACAGCTTCAAAGGCCGAGCTGCTTTTCCAAAAGTGGAATCGTTTTTCGCCATTAGGATTCGTTTGGGCTCGCTTTATAGATGTTGGTCGCCCGATTGTCGTTTGGGGTTGCGAGTGTTTCCCGAACCAGTGATAAGTGCTGAGAACGGGTCGGGTGATGATTGTCACGGAGCGTTTGGTGATGTACATCTTGATGATCGGAATTCGGATTACGCCGTTTTGCGATTAAGTAGACGAGTGGGTACATGAAAAGCTATCCCGTCATAAGCCTTGTCCTTAGTATAGCGTTAGCCCCGTTCTTGTCTTCCCAAAACTTACTCTCTACGTTAAAGCGATTCAATTTGTCTTCTAAGCAATTTACTGGGGTAAAAGGTATAAAGACCGATCGGTTTGCAAAACTGGGTTTCCGACAAGAAGAAATTTCATCGAACTCATTAAGATGACACGTGTTAAAGGTTTCCTGGATCATCCTTTGTTTTTTTCTCTGGCAAGGGCTGAAAACGACTATTTTGTCTTCAACAACCTGTTCGAACGGAAGGAGAGTAGTGCTTTGATAGTCCAGGACGGGTGGAAGCTCATAGAGATCGATCGAAAGAAAAACCATTTCCAGCTCTACAATATCCATGACGACAACGAAGAGCGAATCGAGCTTTCCTATCAGTATCCAGAAATTACTTCTCGTTTGAAAGCAGCTATCAACCGGGAGCTAGATTCGGCTCGTTCCGATTTGTAATCAGATTCTCACAAAAGCAGTGACTTCCATTTCAAATTACCGCCTCGGAGATAGGCTAATTTAGGCGAATATCCAAACAACTTGTTGGGAGCTTCCATTTGGATGCAGTATGGACATGAGGCTTCGCAAAACGAAGCCCAGTCAAGGTCGTGTGAACTCGACAAGAGATTTCTCACCGCTGTATCGACATTTTGTTTTGAAATGGCCTAGTCAATGAGATAAGCGGTTGGAATGGTAAAGTATGCTATTTTAGTGTTGATCTGCCTACTGGCGGTAAACGCGAAGGCGGAACAGCGCAACTTTGTGTTTTTCCTCGTGGATGATCTTGGTTTCGGAGACTTGGGGTACAATGGCAGTGAGTTTTATGAAACGCCGCACATTGACGCCTTAGCTGCTTCCGGGATGCGATTTGATAATGGATATGCGGCCTGCCAGGTATGCAGTCCCTCCCGAGCCAGTATTATGACAGGCAAGGCACCGCCCCGACATGGCATTACTGATTGGATTGGAGCGAAGACGGGGATGGATTGGCAAAGGGATGACCTCGTACTGCCAGCGGAGTATGTCTGGAACCTTCCTCATGAAGACATTACCGTTGCTGAGGCCCTCCGGGATGGGGGTTACACGACGTTTTACGCCGGGAAGTGGCATATCGGTACCAAGGGATCGTGGCCTGAGGATCACGGCTTCATGATCAATAAAGGAGGTTGGGACAAGGGCTCCCCAATGGGTGGCTATTTCGCTCCATGGGACAATCCGAGATTGGAAAGCGGGCCTGATGGAGAGCTCCTTACGCTGCGTTTGGCCAATGAAACAGCGTCATTTATTGAGTCGAGTCGGGACGAGCCGTTTTTAGCCTATCTCTCTTTCTATACGGTTCACGGACCCATCCAAACCACGGAAGCGCTCCGCAATAAGTACGTCGAAAAGGCAAAAAAAATGGGCCTTACCGGAAACGATACTCGCTTTAAGTTCGATCGTCGGCTTCCCGTGCGTCAGGTGCAGGACAACCCAATTTATGCGGGAATGATGGAATCGCTTGATACGGCGGTGGGTATTGTAATGGCGAAGTTGAAGGAGACGGGGCTTGATAAGAATACGGTCGTCATTTTTACCTCCGATAATGGGGGAGTAACAACGGGTGACGCCTATTCAACGAGCCTTTTGCCCTTTCGCGGGGGCAAAGGAAGGCAATGGGAAGGAGGTATTCGCGAACCTTATATTATTCATGTTCCGGGTCTGACAAAGCCAGGCGCCTCCTCGGATGTACTTGCTATTGGGATGGACTTCTATCCCACCATGTTGGAGTTAGCCGGTTTGCCGCTCAGGCCCGAGCAACACGTTGATGGGGTAAGCTTGGTTCCTGTGCTGAGCGGAAAGAACATTCCCGAGCGGGCTCTCTATTGGCATTATCCGCATTACGGAAACCAGGGAGGGGAGCCGTCATCGATCATTCGTTCGCAAGAGTGGAAGCTAATCTACTACCATGAAGATGGCCGGGTTGAGCTGTATAATCTCATAAATGATATGGGTGAGGTCAATAATGTTGCTGCCGCGTATCCAGAAAAAGTCAGCGAAATGCAAAAACGACTAAATCACTGGTTGGCGGATACGGGAGCGAGATTTCCCGCCCGTGATCCTCGTTACAGTAAGGAGCGGTTCGACCGGAAGATCGAGAATACCCGAACAGCAAAGATGGAGGCGCTCGAACAGCAGCATGCTGAGTTTCTCGATCCTGAATGGGAGCCGGCAGGCAATGCTCGGTGGTGGGGTAGTGCAGAAGATTAGGACTCGTAAGGGGTCCGTTAAAACGCGGACGACTAATATTTTGTATTAATAAAAAAGCATACGAAATTTCAATGAACGGTCTTGTTAGAAATATTAGAAGTTTTCGAAAAAAGATTGCATGAAAAAATATTTTCTTAGCTTATCCTTCGTTGCCTTAGCGGCCACCTTCGCTTTCTTGTACTTTAACATGGGCGAACAGATGAGTGAGTCTGGAGGTACCTCACTAAATCCGGACGATGAAGAGAGTGTTATTAGTTCTTTATTATGGGGCTTGCGTATTGCTTGCCAACGTACGGTGCTGATGGTCTCAAAGTGGATTATGCTATTGGGTTACCTGGCCCTTTCGATTCCATGCCTCCCGTTTCTTCTTGCGGAGCACTGCTTTAAAAATTCTCAGACTGTATTTTAGCCTGCGATACGCGGTGTAAGCTCGAGCAGCTCAGTTCGAGGACGCCGATTACGATATGATCTAGAAACTAGAGTATTCGTGCTTTGGCTTTTCGCAATGGCAGGGCTCGACGGGCCAATATTTGAGTCCTATCTGCGTGATCATCCCAACACTGACCTCGGCCTTAGCGTTTCGATGGTCCGGTGAGCCCTGCAACCTACCAGAGAGTCTAAACAAGCGGGCTGATGGAACCTGCTGGGAGCAGATCTTTCGCACCCACTTCTGTATAGATAATCGACTTGCCAATGGAAAAATGCACTAGTTATCGGGTTCGGGAGTTTGCTTTTCCGCTTTGCCAACGACGATCTCGACTAAGTTGGGCTCGATGCTTTCCAGTTCTAGATTTTTGGGAAAAGACATCTGGCCCAGTCCCAGCCGCACTCTTTGGGGGCCTTTTTCGGGTTTCAAAGGTACACTGATTTCGATCTGGTTCTGTCGGATGAAGTAGAATGATCGGCGTACGCCGCGAAAGGTAACGTCGACGTTCTGAGGGAGCACTGCGTCAACTTTGAGCTCAGCCGGTAGATCACTGTATTCAATTGGTATTGACAAGGTTCGATAGGCGGTTTTTGAACCATTGACGAGAACGAACCAAAGGGCGACTGAAAGGGAAAGAGCGATTAGCTTATCACGCCAATTCTTCTGAAAGGGGTGCTCCCATTCTTTCGGATCGTTGTTAGGGTTGATGTCCCGATAGAATTCCTCCAAAATATGTGCCAGCTGCTCGGGTTTGTGAATCTCGGATAGTTCTCCGTTCCGAGTTATGGAAATAGTGCCTCTTTCTTCTGATACCACGACACACAAGGCATCGCATAGTTCAGTCAGTCCCAGTGCCGCTGCGTGGCGTGTGCCTCGGTTGCCAAGCTTTTTCATATTCTTGGAAAGGGGTAGTTGCACCGAGAATTTTGAGATTAGATTTTCTTTCACAACCACAGCCCCATCGTGCCCGATAGAATGGGAGTCAAATAGGCTTTTTAAGAGAGCCTCGCTCAATCTGCCACCGCACTCTTGTCCGCCTTCAAGGTGACGAACCATCATGTCGTTGCCACGAATTACGACCAAAGCGCCGGTACGGTCTCTGGCTAGATCGGTCAAAGTGCGAACGAGTATTTCGACTTCCTCCCGTGCGAGGCGAACCATCTCTTTTCTGAGGATTCTTCGATTTAGACTCCAAACCGCAATGCGCTCGAAGAAGTATCGTAGTTCCCCTTGGAAAATAACGACGAGGGCGATTAGGATAACCGCAAAGAATTGCTCAAATATAGCTGCCGTCAGATTGAGACTAAACTGGCGGGCTAAAAGATAGACGCCTGCCACGATTAGTATACCTGTCAGGACGAATGCGGCTCGTGTGCGCTTGGACCATACCAACAGGGTGTAAATCAGCAGCGTCATGAAAATGATATCGAGAAAACCGGAAAACCCGATTTCTTTAAATGGAAGTAGAAGACTTTGTAGCATGGAAATTTAAGTTTTGGATACTACCTGTTTAAATAGGTAGCAGTTGGCTTCCCTCTCTGGAAAGCTTAGTCGTTTGTAGAGCCGCTTTGTAATGGTTTCCTCGGCATATTCCCATTCTTCGGGTGAAGCGTTTTCTCCCACTTCAAAACTGCCTCCTGCTGTGACTCTGTTTTCTCCTGTATTGCCACGATTGTCGAAAATATCGCACAGAATATTTCCCGCATTTGTTTTGGTTTGGTCCAGTCTGAGCGGAACATTAAGCCTACCCCTGAATCTTCGCTTGTAGAGCGACCTCCGCCTGCGGCGGCAGGTTAGGAGAAAGTCAGCGACCTGATAGACAAGATCAGGATTTTTCACTTCGGCGAGATGAGTGGAGACAAGACCTTTGTTGGCAATCGCTTTTTGAAGTCCTGATCGAAGCGCTGTAAAAAACCGTCGTGACCTGAATGGGTTTCGATTATGAGCCAGGGCTTTCATGTCGAATTGGGGATCAATTTGAGATATGTTTGGATGATATCGGGCCGATTGGCTCGAGACAGGTTCATGGTATCGGAAATAATGATGTAGGCCAGTGCCTTAGCCAAGGCGGTAGGAACTTCTAGTTTCAACTGGACTAGCTCTTTGGCGACGATCACCACGCACTGGGCGGTCGGCTTGGTCTCGAAATATTGTTGATTGGTTGTAAGAGTCGCTCGCTGGTCTCCCGGAAAGGAATTGTTTCCATTGGTGGGATTAGCTGATAAGACGAATCTGGCTGTTTCGCAGTTTTTGATAAAAGCACGTCGTTCAGTCCTATTCTTCATGGAGCGAAGGTAGCTGATTCGATTTGCGCTTCTGCGGCAAAGCAAAAATCACAATGTTGGGGTAATACATCGGATCTCTCGATCGCTCGCCAACTTACTTGACCGCGTCCCTGCATTTGTTGGTATCCATTCCGAATGCGGTTATCATCGAAGGTGGTAATATTCATGATGCGACCAATGTACCTCTGTCTCGAAACAATGTGTTTTTGAAGAAACCAATTGAGTTTAATCCTGAAAATGCCTTCGTGCCCGAGGGCCTAGGATTGGGCATTGAGTTTGATGAAAAGCAATTAAAGAAAGTGATTGATGGCTAGCTTTTGTCTGTGCGATCAGTAGAAAATAATAACAAACTGGAATCAGAGTTTTTATGGCATCAAAATTATCAGGAATTCTTCCCGTGCTCCCAACTCCCTTTGGTCAACATGGTGAAGTAGATTTAGAAACTATGGATCAAATCGCTCAATTCTGTATCGACGCGGGTGCTAGCGCTTTGGTTTTTCCGGGAGTGGCGAGTGAGTTTGACCACCTGTCCGCCGAGGAGCGACTTTCACTTCTAGAGGTCGTTTGCCGGGTGGCCCACGGCAAGGTTCCGGTTGTAAGCGGAGGCGGTAAGGGAACGCCGGAAGAGATTGGCAGTAACATCTCAAAGGCAAAGGCGATGGGTGCCATTGTAGCGATGGTCCTGATACCGAATCAATTTCAGAACGATGAAGAAGGCGCTTCGCAATTCATGAGGTCGGTAATCGAAAATGCACCGGGAGTGGATATCATCCTGCAAAATGCACCCGTTCCCATCGGGGCAGGATTGGATTCAGATATATTGGCCCGTATCGTTAAAGCCTCGCTGGCGATACGGTATGTAAAAGAAGAGGCTTTGCCATCGGGTCCGCGTATCAGCGGTTTGAAGGAATCCGCACCCGGTCACTTAATTGGCGTTATTGGTGGAGGTGGAGCCCGTTACCTGATAGACGAGATGAATCGAGGAGCGATCGCGGCCATGCCTGCGGCGGAGATAACGGACATCCACGTCGATATGTGGAATGCCTATCAGTCCGGTAATGTGGCCAAGGCTCGTGACCTCTACATGAGAGTGTTGCCCTTATTGGTGATTCAGACAATTTACCGAATGCGCTTGACTAAATATATTTTGAAAAAGCGCGGTGTTTGCAAGAACTCGAAGGTTCGGGCACCGTTGGCAAGGTTTGACTCCTACGATGAGGCGGAACTTTCCACCCAGTTGGAAAGCCTCGCGGGCGTAATGAAACTGGCCCCCTCCAAAACCGCCGCCGCATGAGTCGAATCGCCAAGGTAGAGTCCTATATTTTAACCGTTCCAAGGGACGAGCCCTACCTTGGCGCTTTGCGTACAGGAGAGGAGCCGAACAGGCGTGGATACTTTGTGCGGAAGGGAAACAAGACTGTCTACCCTACGGTTGATCGATCGGTTTTGGTTCGGGTTGAAACTGAGGATGGTGTTGTGGGCTGGGGTGAGACTTATGGAATCGTAGCTCCGAAGGCGACTACGGCCATTGTTGAAGATCTTTTGGCGGAGTTTGTGATTGGCCGTGACCCCTTCGATGCCAGCGAAATTCATGATGATCTTTACAACCTGATGCGTGTACGCGGCTATGGGGGCGGGTTTTACCTGGACGCTTTGGGGGCAGTCGACATCGCTCTTTGGGATGCCTCGGGACGGACTGTAGGAAAGCCGATATACGAATTGCTCGGTGGCCGAAAACAGGAGAAAGTCCCCGGATATGTATCCGGCCTACCGAAGCGTACCCTTGAAGAACGGGCTGCCTTTGCGAAGGAATGGCAAGATCGGGGGTTTGACAAATTTAAGTTTGCCGCTCCGGTAGCAGACGAGGGTATTGTGCGCGAAATAGAAGAATTGAGAGAGGTTTTAGGGAGCGAAGCCAGTATTTCCTGCGACATGCATTGGGCGCACACGCCTGATAGTGCGATTGCGGCAATTAAGGAAATGGAGCCATACGGATTGTGGTTTGCAGAGGCGCCGATTGCTACCGAGGACGTCAAAGGTTTAGGAAAAGTTGCTCATTTGGTGGATACTCCAATTGGAGCAGGAGAAGAATGGCGAACCCTCTACGAGGCTCGGTTGCGCTACGATGCGAATGCCGTTCATATCGTACAGCCAGAAATGGGCCATACTGGGATAACGGAATTTGTGCGTATCTCTAAAGTGGCCCACGAACGTGGTATTCAAATATTACCGCATGCTACTATCGGTTCGGGAATTTTTCTCGCCGCCAGCTTGCAGGCTAGTTTTGCCCTAGAGGGTATTATTGGGCATGAGTACCAACATTCGATTGTAGAGCGTAACCATAATTTAATTACAAAAGGAATTGGGTGTTCCGATGGACTCTACTTCCTGAGCGATACGGGTGGTCTGGGCATTGAACCCACCGAAGAGATGATTTCCCGTCTGGAGAGACAGCACGCATAACCCTGCGATAGAAAGGTATTATGAAAGGAATCGATTACATCGTAATCATTATTTATGCCCTCGGCATTATCGGAGCGGGCATGGTCTTTTCCGGAAAGATGAAAAACTCCAAGGATATGTTTGTGGCCGGAGGGCAGTCTCCTTGGTGGGTTTCAGGGCTTTCAGCATTCATGACCATGTTTTCTGCGGGCACGTTTGTGGTTTGGGGTGGCATTGCCTACCAGTATGGTGCTGTAGCGATTGCTATCAACTTGTGCTACGGCGTCTCCGCCCTTCTCGTTGGTTGGCTTTTGGCTGGCGTTTGGAGGCGGGCAGGCGTTGACTCAGCAGCGGAGTTTCTCCGGCTGCGCTACGGGGGCTCAATCGTACAGTTCTATACCTGGTTTAAAGGATCTTTGACGCTATTCAGCACGGGAGGGGCTGTTTACGCCTTGTCTAAGATCGCGACCGCTCTGATGCCAATGCCGGCCGGTCACTTCCTGGCTGATCCAGCTACGGGACATCTTTCGGTGCCTTTTACGTCGATAACTTTATGTACCATTGTGATTGTGATCGCCATCGCGGGAGGTCTCTGGGCAGTCCTCGTGACCGATGTATTGCAATTTGTAATACTCACCGTCTCGGTGGTGTTTGTTGTCCCCCTCATACTGATCGAAGTAGGGGGCTGGGGCTCTTTCGTGGCGGCTGCTCCTGAAGGTTTTCTAAAACCGGTTGCTGCGGACCTTTCGGTCTGGTTTCTAATTGGGTGGATGATTGTGAACTTCTTCGTCTTTGCCGCGGACTGGTCGTTTGTGCAGCGCTGGGTCTGCGTGCCTACCGCGAAAGATGCCAAAAAAGCAGCTTACCTAATTGGCGGACTCTATCTGGTAAGCCCCATATTCTGGATGCTTCCGCCACTGCTCTATCGTGTGATAAACAAGGATGCGGATACTGAACAGGCATACATTCTTGCCTGCCAATACGTGCTACCAGCTGGGATGATGGGTCTCATGGTTGCGGCAATGGCATCGGCTACTGCTAGTATGGCGACGACTAGATTGAACGTATTCGCGGGTGCCTTCACGGAAGCCTATCAAAACCTTACTTCCAAGTCGTTATCCGACAAGCAACTTGTCACAACAGGTCGTGCAATAACGCTTGTGCTTGGACTAGTTGTGGTAGGGGGAGCTCTACTGATACCGAGATATGGATACACGAAGTTTGTCGTGGATATCAATACTCTACTCTACGTACCCTTGTTTCTCCCTTCTGTTTGGGGATTGTTTTCCAAAAAAATTGGTCTAACCGCGGTTTGGGTGACCACGATCGCGGGTTTTGTGACTGCCTATCTAGTGAAGTTTGCCCTGGCCAACGGTGGATTCCTGACGGAGGTCGCATTGCTGGAGCCAATTTTCAGCTGGATTGCGGAGAACTCAAGAACCGCTGATATGTTGGGAGGAATTGCCACGCCATTCCTGATACTGGCGGTGTTGGAATTGGTAGGAAGGCAAGAAAATCCCGGCTGGGCGCGGATAATTAAGCTCAGGAGAGACTTTCACGAGAGGCCCGTTCTGCAAGCGTACACGCTTCCCGGTAAAATGGTCGCGATTGCCCTAGTCGCGATCGGGATTCTAATGACGGGTCTGACTTTTGTTGATCGCAAGGAAGCCGGTGTGCTGATTGCTTTGGCCTTAGTGCTATTTGCAATCGCGGGTGTGCTCTTTGTTTTCCTAAAGAAGGCAGATAGAGAGAACGAGGCTAATGGTTAGCGGCCTAACACCCTTAGATCCATCACTTTAACTATCAAAATAGCCTTTTCAGCATCGAATGCACCACGATCCTTGTAAGGATAGTATTCATTTGGACAGCAGAGTAATTAGCGACTACGGCCCACGGAAGAGCGGTTCATCCAATGTACAATTTGGTGGAGGTCATGAGAGAAAAGCGTCTACTCACTACCGTTCAGGCGCGGAATCTAACGTTTATGGCTAATGAGGAGCTATATGATATTGAGAACGATTCGTTTCAAATGGTCGACACATTCGGAAACGAGATGTACCAAGGAATTATCGAGAGCTCCAACAAAGTCTAGCCGACTAGATTGAATCGAGAGAAGAGAGACCGGCCATTACCGAATACTTCTCGAACTATGGTAAGACTTCTACGAAGGATTTAAAAAAGTATGGGGCAGCCACCGATAAGTTGCAGGAGGATTACGAGCGTATGCGGAAATATGTGGGGTCTTATTTCGAATGATGTGCGTAAGTGTAATTGTAGAATAAGCCGGGATTCAGGCTTTTAAAGTCCCGGATTCCGCGTCATTAAATAATTTGTTATTGGTTGATCTCCGAGCACCACACTCTATCTCTATGTTTAGGCTGTTAGAGATTGCCCGGTACCTATGATTTTAAGACAGTGACATGAAACGCGATTTACACAGTAATGGGAATCGATCGATGCCACTTTCCGAATGTTACAAAAAGTGAAGACCAAAGCCAGTTTATCAATGATCAATCCACGCAGAAATTTCATCACAAGCAGCTTGCTTGGAGCAGGGGCTCTCATCTTAGGCCAGGAAACGATATTTGGAAGTATTCACTCTGATATTAAGATCACCAAGATAAGCCACTATCGGGATCCCGAATACCTGAAGCCGACGTTTGCTCAGGCAAGAGACATCGTGGTCGTCGAGACAAATGCGGGAATAACAGGGATTGGGGAAGGCGGCTCGAAGGAGATGATCCAGAATTGTGCCGAGATGCTAATCGGGGAGGACCCTTTTCGGATAGAGCATTTATGGCAGAAGGTGTATCGGCAGTACTTTTATCCGTCCGGCAGAGAACGGCTTCATGCGATGGGAGGGCTAGACATGGCTTTGTGGGATATCAAGGGGAAGTACTTTAAAACTCCTATATACGAGTTGCTGGGCGGTCTTACTCGAAACTACCTACCCTGTTACTCGACCGGATTTCCAGATCAAGGCTCGGTCAAGGAAACCGCGCGGGCCTGTATAGACGCCGGATTTTATGCCTATCGGGTAGGTACCGTTTCCGATGGAAAAGTATTCGATTCGCACAAGTTTCTCGACCAGAACTACCGTTTCTACGAGCAAGTGAGAGAAGGTGTCGGTGAGAAGGGTCAATGGTGTACGGATTTTCATACCCGTTTCGACACGGCAGAGGCGGTCACTATGGCTCGTATGATCGAGCCGTTGAAACCGCTGTTTGTAGAGGATTTGATTCGTTCCGAAAACCCAGGAGTCTACCGAGCGCTTAGAGATCGGATCAATGTCCCCATCGCGGTAGGCGAGCATTTTGGCGATCGATGGGACATTAACGAACTGATTGAGGAGAACCTGATCGACCACTCCCGAGTGACGCTGCCAAACGTGGGGGGCATTACGGAGATGAAGAAGATCGCGGCGCTTTGCGAAACGCATTATGTCGGAATGATTCCACACTTTACGGGACCAATTTCTACAGCGGCCTTGGTGCATGTGCTGGCATCGTCTTCGGGCTTTGTCATGACCGAGTTAACCAAAGACGGTCCTCCGGAAATCTCCTATCTCAATGACGACTATCTGTCCTTTAAGAATGGGAAGCTGTATCCAAATGAAAAGCCAGGCTTAGGGATAGAGTTCAAAGCTGAGAAGATCGAATTGGTAAATGTGATCACGAAGGGATCGGACTACGACCACCCTGTTTTCGAGAGAGGGGATGGCTCCATTACCAATTGGTGAGTGCTGAAGGTTTTTGTAACGATCGAATGCAAAACATTGGAAACGAGGCGACTAGCGGTGATTGCAATTCATTGCAGGAGCGGCTTCCGTAAGCCCTCGTTAGTGTTTGCGAAGGATGGAATGCCGCGATATTCTTCTTGAAATGAGATTGCTCGTCTCAGGCACCGGAGGAAAAGTCTGAGCGGCTTTGAATCTCATAGCTTTTACCTGTTTCCGAATTGAGATTTAAGCTCACCTTACTAGCAGAATTGAGGTCGACGGAAAGAACCTGGGCGTTCGAAGCGAAGATGGTAGTGATCACGAAGAGTGAAATGAGAGCGAGTGTGCAGGTCATGCTAACGTTGGATTGTTGATAGGAAATTCGATTGTTCCGATTTGATTCGTAGGGTTCGTGAGTAAATTTGAACTCAACTAAAATCTTTCACCGACCTGTTTTTTTCTTTGCTAAATCTTTTTTTGAGGGCGGATAATCGAAAAGTTTTACCGTGCAGGCCTTGCCTAAAGTTTGTACGTGTTTATTTCTACAATGAGGCCAGACATGAAGATGAACCGTAAGGGCGACAATTCTCTCAGGGCTTGGTTATTACGGTGGGTTCCTGCGTTGTTACTGTTTGCTGCGATTTGTCGGACCATTCACATATTATTGTTTGAGACCTACAGTACAGTTTAGCTATGTTGCAAAATACCAATCAGGATAAAACGAATTCGTTAACCGAAGCGATGGAGTTTGCCGATCTTTGTGCCGAAGAACTTGCACAAAAATCAACGACAGATTGGGATGAAAGACGGAAAGAGATAGAAGCATCATTTCAAAAATTTGGAATGTGTCCGCTTAGCCTTGAAGAACTAGAGCACGGTGCTCGGGTTGCTTGGCGTAATAATGCTCGCTGTATTGGTCGGCTCTTTTGGTCTTCGCTTAAAGTGCGCGATCGTAGAGATTTGGATAAACCGGAACTTGTGGCTGCGGATTTGATCGAGCATATTCGTCTTGCGACGAACGAAGGTAAAATCCAGCCTCTATTAACTGTATACGCTCCAGCAGATACAAAAGGTCCACGCCTAAGAATATGGAACCATCAGCTATTTGGATATGCAGGATACGGAAAGCAAGCAGATGGCAGCTATTTAGGAGATCCTAAAAATGAGATTTTTACTACAAAAGCTCTAGAACTCGGATGGCAACCAGCTCGCACGAATTTTGATCTACTACCGTGGATTATTCAAAAGCGTGGTGAACAGCCATGCTTGTTTGACTCTCCAGTAGCCGATTGCCTAGAAGTTCCACTAAGGCACCCAAGATTGGAGTGGTTCTCTCTGTTGGGGCTTCGGTGGTATAGTGTTCCTATTTTATCAGATATGAAATTACGCATAGGAGGCATGGACTTTCCTGCTGCGCCATTTAACGGTTGGTATATGGGGACCGAGATTGGTTCTCGCGATTTAGGAGATACGGGCCGCTACAATATACTACCTGAATTGGCTGAGCGAATGGGTCTCTTAAGCCCTAAGAAAGATCGTTTATGGAAGGATCGTGCGCTCGTGGAACTCAACGAAGCGGTCCTTCATTCATTTTCTGTCGATGGTGTTCGTATCGTGGACCATCACCGTGCTTCTTCAGAGTTTATGCGTTTTGTGTCGATGGAGCAACAGCAGGGCCGTTTGGTTTCTGGAAATTGGAGCTGGTTAGTTCCTCCAATGTCTAGTTCTGCCACGGAAGTATTTCATCATAATTGGAAAGACCGTAAATTTGTACCGGATTATCTTTTGCAAGCTCCCGCTTGGGATAGTTTTTAGCAAAGTTATAGATGCCACTAGTGATGAGGTAATTATTGATAATAAATTAAAATTTGATGAAATATCTTCTGACTGGAGTTTACCAATGCGATGATTGACATTGCGATCATTGGCGCGGGTGTTTCTGGCCTAACTGCCGCCTATGAACTCACTCGCTCCGGACACCGGGTAGTGGTGCTGGAAAAGAGCAGCGGCCTCTCTGGGAGGGCAGGGACTCGGCGCCATGGGGCAGTATGCGTCGACCATGGGGCTAATTTTTTTCGCACCACGGATCCCGAAATCGCACATCTCATTCACGAGGTTCTTCCGACCGACGAGCTCGTGGAGGTCAATGGAGAGGTTTGGACCTTTGATCGTTCTGGTGCGATTCTGCCGGGTGATCCGGTTCAGAATAAGGAGCCGAAGTATTCGTACCGCAGGGGAATCAACACTCTTGGCAAGCTTCTCCAGGCCGCGTCCGGGGTGGAAGTTCGCAGGGAGGTGCTCATCGCTGGTCTTGAGCGGGAAGAGGAACATTGGTTACTCCGGGATTCAGGCGGATCCAGCCAAGGTCTTTTTGACGTGGTCATCACCACTGCACCTGCACCACAGGCTATGCAAATATTGCGAGCCAGCGAAATTACTGAGCCTCTTCAGACTACTCTTCTGGATGCACTCCGGGTCTCTCGTTACCACGCCCAGTTTTCGTTTATCCTTGGGTATGACGATTCTTTGAGTCCCTCGAGGGGATTTCATGCTCTGGTGAATTCAGACGGAGGTCATGCCGTTTCCTGGTTGAGCTTCGAGGAGGATAAGCCCGGGCACGTTCCGTTAGGTTCAAGCGTGCTGGTAGTCCAGATGTCACCGTCGTGGACCAGCCGGAGGGTAGAGTATCCTCCGGAGGACATTCTTCCCGAAATTCTTGAGAACGTCAGAGCCTTGCTACCGGAGGTAGAGCAGATGCCGGATTGGTGGGACAGCCAGCGCTGGATGCTGGCAAGCCCGAGGAGTGCCGTGGATCTCGAGTCCTTACGGACTGGTGAAAAAGAGAGTCTCTTCTTTGCTGGAGATGGACTCTGTGGAAGCGGCCGAGTGCCATTGGCGATTAGTTCTGGTCTAGAATCAGCTCGCCGTGTAAGGGCAAAGATCGAGTCACCTCCCGATGCGTAACGGTGCTGGGTGCGTGAGGACGCATTAAAGGCTCCTTATAGCTGAGCGAGGAAGCCGTTGGCCGCTTCCAGATGGGAGGCCTTTTTTCCCGGGGCCATGCGCCTCGCGGTGGCGCACATCATCGCCCACCGTGGGTTTTTCGCGAGAGAGTCGGCGTGGATGAGAATCCAGCGCCAGTAGAGCCCGTCCCATACCGAAGTCCAGTCGCCGGGAGGGTAGTTGCTCATCTTGCGTATGTAAGCGGAACCGGAAAAATAGGGTTTTGTCGCAACTCCTCCGCCGTCGGCATGCTGGCTCATGCCGTAGACATTGGGAACCATGACCCAGTCATAGCTATCGACAAACATCTCCATGAACCATCGGTAGATTTCATCTGGATCAAATTCGCAAAGGAACATGAATCCCCCGAGGGTCATTAGCCGTTCAATATGGTGGCAGTAGCCGGTTTTTTTGACCCGTGCAATGACGTCATCGATGGGCACAATTCCGGTAGTGCCTTCATAAAAAGAGATCGGGATCTTCCGGGAGTGTTTCCAGCGATTGGATGTCCGCATTGATACGCCGAGATCGACATAGGTGGCCCTCATAAATTCCCTCCAGCCAATAATCTGCCGTATAAATCCTTCCAGAGAATTGAGTGGGATTTCGTGGCTCTTTGAATGGGCGAGGGCGGAGCTAATGATCTGTTCTGGAGTTAGGAGCCCGATATTCAACATGGGGGTCAGTACGCTGTGCCAGAGCCAGTTCTTCCCCTCCAAAATGGCATCCTCATAATCCCCGAATAGGGTGAAACGTGAGGTGAGGAATTGCTGGAGCCATTCTTCGCTGCCCTCGTGACAGGTTGGGTAATAGAGAGAGTCGAGGCTACCTGGGTTGTCAGGATAGTTGGAGAGGATGTGGTTGCGTGCCTCCAGGTCGAGAACGTCCCGCTCTGGGAAAGGTATATTGGGGACCTCACTGAGCATGAGCTTGGGGACTTTCTTCCTATTCTGTTCGTCGTAGCTCCACTCGCCCCCGGTGGGCTTATTCCCGTCCATCAAGATACCTAGTCTACGTCTTTGAAACTTGTAAAAGTCCGCCATAAACCAGCGTTTCTTGCCGTCCTTGAATCCCTGGTTGGTCGCCCCGTCATTGATAAACATGGGCGTTTTGAGAGATTCGATGTTTTTGGAATACAGGGAGCAAAAGCGATCCAATCTCTTTTGGAGAAGAAAGTCGTGAACCTCGGCCACGAGGAGATCTTCATTGGTATGCTGTATTATCTCTTCGAAGAGGAGCTTAAGGGTAGGGGTTCCGGGAACATGCTCGATATATGTAACCGTGTGCCCGGCCCTCCTTAGCTTGGTCTCAAAGTGCTTCATGGAGGACCGATGCAGCCAGAGCTTTTGCTTGTGAAAGCGGGCTGGATGCTCGGTGTCGCCGAAGAAAAGACTGTCCTCGATCAGGTAGATCTGGGTCGGTCCCTCCACGAGTCCGGGATGCTCTGCGAAGAGCTGATGAGGAAAAACAAGGAGAGATCTGCGGCGAGGGCGAGAGGGCATAGGAGCGAAGGTTTCTAGAATCTGCTGATGGAAAAGAGGGGGAAGAGCCCGAGAAACGACCGTATAGTCCAGAGAACGGTTCTGATCCATTTGGTGCGAACAGGCATTTGGTGTGCAGTGTCATCAAATCCATGGCTCAGAATGTGGTGAAACCGTGCGGAGAAGCGTGCAGTAGAGATCCAGATTATCGATAGGGAAATCAATTTTGAGTGACTAATTTTAGTGGGAGGATGGTGACGTCATTTGGCACTGGCAAGTGGCAAAACGGTGGGTTGGACTGCGTTTCTTGGATTTTTACTTACCAACTCGCAAGCATGCATGGTGCTATCTCCATCGCCAACAAGTTCCACTCCCTCTTGGGTTTCCCAAAGGATGCTCACGGACTGACTCATGGCGCTGGCAAGGGACTGGGAGCCGAGAACAGAGGTTAATTGGACTTTTATAAGACCCAATACTTCGCTTATACGCTAAACCTTCTTTCAGAAATGAAGGTAGGAGGTAGATCGGCTTTGGACAGCACCTTCCTGCTTTACGGAAGCAGAAACAGCAGGACCCACACCGCCACCAATTATCCCTTGGTGCTCACCGGCGGGAGGAGCATGGGCTTTCAGCACGGGCCGTACCTTAAATTTGAAAATGACACATTACTCTCCAACTCATTTGTGACTATTTAAAACAGAATGGGTGCGACCGCGGACATCTTTGTGCACAGGAAAGGGTCCCTTGCGATGGTTTAGGCCTCAGCGCTTTTCATCGCCAATTCCGGCATCGCTTCAAAATCCTCAGGACGGAGTTGGTACTCAATGTCTTCCTTGTCCTGCGCTGAGCCCTCTGCCTGGGTCATAACATACTTGGCAAAATCCTTGCACCACTGATCTTTGACGTTGAGACACTCGACCGGATAAACGTTTCCACCCCATTCCTTTGCATCCTCGGCCAGCTCATGACCAAGCTCATCGGTGGTTTCCAGGCAATCAGCCACAAAGCTTGGCGAATACACCATCAGTTCCCTGTTCCCTTCCTCGATTAACTTTTCCACTGTGGCCTCGGTGTAGGGAGTAATCCACTCCTCGGACCCGAAGCGACTTTGGAAGGTCATGATGGCCTGTTCCGGCTTAAGGTGCTTGAGACGGTCGACAATCAGACGAAAGGTCTCGTAGCAGTGACGGTAGTAGTCATCCCCCTTAAATACGACCCGCCTTTTCTGCATCCCGTGAAAGGAGATAACAAGTTTATCAATCTCGATTCCCTTTTCCTTAAGTTCCTCAACCTTCGCATCCAGTTGCGTGACCGAATTATCGATGAAAGCATGGGTGCGGTGAAAATTGGTGATCACTTCGAAAGTTGGAATCTTTACCCTTTTAGACAGTTCTTTTGCCAAAGCATCCACCCCGGAGGCTATGGTACTTTCCGAGTACTGAGGAAACATCGGAATGACCATTAGCTTGGTTGCCCCCACATTGTTCTTCAAATCCTCTTCCCAACTGTCGTAGACTTCATTCACATAAGGGGGAGAAAGCAAAAAGGCATGGTTCACCTCCACATAGCCCTCAGGATCAATGATTTTCAGCTCAGAACGCACTTTTTCGGTGAAGTTTTCTGTATTGGTGATCAGAGGAAAACTTTTGCCATCCCAAATCCGCTCGTAAAGCTTCGCGGACTTGGCGGGCCGAAACGGAAGAACGAAACCATTAAGAATGATTTTCCAGACCCATGGGTTGATATCAATGACCCTGGGATCTCCGAGGAAATTTCGGAGGTACTTTCGTAAGGCCTTAGCCGTCGGAGCCTCGGGAGAACCGAGTTGCACGAAAACCACTTTAGTCTTTCTTTTCGGTGGGATGTAAGGTGCGATCATGATTAGCTAAAAAACATAACGGAGAATAGGGAACTTGTTTCAAAAAGCCAAATGAATTGTTTGCCAAATACCGTCCGCCCTTACAAGCCAACTAATTGGTAGGAAGTCCAGTTGTGTAAGGAATTTAGCGACCGGAGCGTTTATCGCGTCTCTGTCCAATCACCTTGATCCGAAGGGTATTTTAGTAGAACTTGGTTTATCCAATTCGTTTTGAACCTGTAACTACCTTTGATTTTTCCCAGACTCATTTTCTATCGTCACCTATCTCGATTAAGCGGATTGGTATTGGTTGCGGCGATATCAACGATTCCCTTGAGTGGAAAGGGAAATGAAGACGAGGAACGCAGTGACGCAATTGTGAGTGAGAAAAACGCGGTGGATCTGGTCGATGATTCGAGCGTTCGGGAGGCACTCAGTCGACGTCCGGATTTGTCATTCGCCAACATTACCATTGATGGGGAAGATTCGCGTCGTTCGCTTGATAGTATATCGGCTGACTCGGTGACGTCAGTCGAGGTGATGAAAGCCGTGACACCAGACCAGGATGCCGACTCGCGTGGTGGTTCGATCAGTCTAAAGACACGTCCAGCGTACGAGCAAAAATCGATTTCGACAAAGATTGGCCTGGAGGGCAAATACGGCTCAATGGACGGATATTGGGGTCGCGAAGCGGAATTGTCTATTGGTGGGCCTATCAACAAAAAAAGAACCTTAGGAGGGCGTTTGTCGTTTAGGATCGATAAAGATTACGATGATGCACAGTACAGTCTCAAGGACTGGTTTCGACGCAAAGTGGATGGCGAATCTCAAATTGTTTTAAAGGAGATGCGGCTTTACGATCTTAACGAGTGGATTGATGAAAAGGAAGTGAGTGCGGCATTGGACTTGAAGGTGAGTGAGTCGTTGGTTTTTTTTTGGCGGGGAAGCTATCAAAATCTGGAAGACCTTGAAAATCGGCCGCATTTCAAGTATCGCTTCAATCAGGGAAACTATGTGTCAATTTACAGCGAGGGGGGCAATGTCGAGGGTGCTGAGATCGAACGCGGGTATCATGCCTACGGCTCCGATATCGAGTTGCTCGAAACTTCGCTCGGAGGCGAGTGGATAAAGGGCAACTGGGAATGGGATTTCAAATACACATATCAAGACGAAAGCGTAACCCCGTTTGGGCACTCGAATTTCGATTTCGTGATGTCAGATGTGGACCTTCGATACGACTTGGAGAAATCCAGGTTCCCCCGCGTTGAGATTGAAAACGAACGGGTTTTTGAGGATCTCGAGCACTACGAATTCGAAGATGCTTCCTTTCGAGAGCGGTCGACAAACGAGTCAGATGCGATTATCTCGACAAATTTGAAAAGAAAGAACATTCTTGGGAATGAGAACCTGAGTATCCGTATGGGGGCGAAGAGTCGGGAGCGGGATAGCTCAGTTGATTATAATTCTAAGTACTACGATACGTATTCCGGTCCTGATGTATTTACGCTCGAAAGCGTCCGATCCCAGGATACTGGAGTCTCGTTTTTAGGTGGTAAATATATATTGGATACAGTTATCGATGGGCAGAAAGTTAATGCGTTTTTGCGGGATAATATCGACTCTTTCCGATACGATGAGCGCCGTTCGCGCGAGCGATCTGATCTGAGTACGTACCAAGTGGATGAGCGGGTAGACGCAATGTATGGCATGTTGGATTTCGACGTGGGTAAATGGCGGGGTATTCTCGGCTTGCGCCAAGAGGAGACCTTGATTTCGTTCCGCAGCAACGAAGTGCGTTTGGGTCCGGATACTTTAGACAAAGACTCGGATGGGAATTTTGAGGAAACGGTTTACCTAGGTACGACACCGACGGAAGGAGCGACTCAGTATGACCATTTGTTTTCGAATTCGCATTTTCGATACAGGTGGAATGAGCGAACGACCTTTATAGTTTCCTATACGAAAACGATTGATCGTCCTCAGTACGCGGAGGTCGTTCCCTACCGCCATGTGCGACTAGAAGACCGGGAGGTCGAGGAAGGCAACCCGGAATTGAGCCCTACGCTCTACGAAAATCTCGACATTTCGATGGATGTTAGAGTGGGCGACTCAGGACTGGTTTCTGTCGAGCTTTTCGATCGGTCGATCGAAGACTATATTTTCAGTCGAGAATCGTTCGTTTTAGGTGGAGTGTACGACGGATTCGAGTTGCAGCGGCAGGAAAACGGTTCGGATGGTAGCGCTAGAGGATTGGCTCTTACCTGGAATCAACCGATTTCGGTTGCAATTCTCCCTGATGGCTTGTCGGTTAATGTCAACTACGAAGCTCTTGACACGGAGATAGATTACCCCTCCCGCCCTGGAGAATCGCTACCGCTTATGCGTAGTCCTGATTCCGATTTGAAGGTTGCGTTGAAATATGAAAATAAAAAGCTGTTCGCCCAATTAAAATGGGACTATGAAACAGAGAGTATCTATCGAGTCTCAAACAGTCCCGAGAAAGACCGCTATGTCGGGCCCAATGGGGGCTTCGATGCATTATTGAGCTACAAATTGCAGCCGAAAACGCGACTTTACATGGAATGGCGAAATATAACCAACGAACCGGTGTTTGATTACTATGAGGGAGACCCTTCTCGTTCCCGCTACTACCGTATTCGACCATGGACGCTTAACACGGGCGTTAAGTTCGAACTTTAGGGGAGCTTAAGGTAGTCGTTCGAAAATCCAATTGTCCCGTTCTCAGCGGCCAGTTGAAATGAATTTGCCGTTATTGAATCGAAACCTCAATTACACCCTTGATCGTTGACCCTGTTTCCCCTCCTTGGAGTTCGATAGGTAGAGGGTGACTTATCGATGCGACACATGCCCCGGGGTGCAAGTCCGTTACGACAATATCTCCAGTGTAGGGCTTTATAATACGAACGAAAGACAGTGCCTTTTGGCCACGAGGTCGGATGAGGCTGAGGAATTCGCTATCGGGTTTTTCCAAGACGCCCAGATTGCATAGACGGGAGCGTTTGGAATGAGTAGTGGAATCAGTGGGGCTTCTTAGATTTTGAAGTCGATAGTGGACTTGACGGTAATTCGGGATCTGCTGACGACTTTCTCTTATACCCAAAATTCAATACTATTTATTCCTTTAAAGAACAGACCGAAAGTATAAGAAAACTGGTTACTAAATTCATATTAATGACGCTCGTGGATCGACTATATCGGTTGATCCAATGGCTGGATCAGTAGGAAACGAAGTAGGTGTAATCTTCGATTTGAATGACAAATTGAATACCTCTGTACCTCTTTGGAGTTTGGATGTAGACTCCATACTCCTTCACGTGGGAGATGTTGGCAACGCGGGAGCCTCTCGGCCAAGCGAGCGGAAGGAAATCGATATGAAGAACTACCTCCAATTCAATAATTGGCTTTCCTTCGTTTTCGACTTGGCTTTGACGGACGCCTTTTTGAGCGGCATTGATCTTGTAGGAAATGATATACAGGGTGAGGTGACTGTTTTGCATCTTGCCGATTGAATCAAACTAAGCTAATATTTTTAATAATGAACATTCTGCTTATTACCAGTGATCAGCAGCGATGGGATTGCTTGGGTCGGCAGAATCAGGAAATTCGTACGCCCAATCTCGATCGTCTCGCTGACCGTGGAATTCTCTTTGAACGAGCCTATACCGTTAATCCTGTATGCACGCCAACAAGGTGTTCGATATTAACAAGTGAATATCCTTCGAGGCATGGTTGTTTTCATGTCGGGACTTCGCTGCCGGAGGATTATAGACCAACGGTAGCGGATCGCTTTTCGGATGCCGGTTATGCAACCAGCTTAATCGGCAAGGCACACTTCCAGGCTTGCAAGGATCCTGCTAGCTTCGAGTCTGCTCCCAAGGTTCATGATCTTGATCATTTTGACAATTGGTTTGGCCCGTACTTCGGGTTTGAACATGCAGAATTGGTAATCGGTCATACTTCCGAACCTCACGCTTCGGGAATGCACTACGGGGCTTGGATGCGTAATGAGGGTGTCGATACGAAATGCTATTTCGACATTCACGATTACGATCACTTTGGCCCTTGGTCGCTTTCGGAAGAACATCATGGATCGTATTGGGTGGCCGACCGATCGATAGCGGCTATTGATCGAGCCAAAGAAAATGATAAGCCATTTTTTCTTTGGTCTAGCTTTCAAGATCCTCATAATCCTTACGTCACTCCGGAGCCTTGGGCATCGATGTATGATCCTTCAACTCTGTCGGAACCGATTGGAAACCCCGAACTCGATTCGTTACCGGATTTCTACCGAAGCTTGGCTTGCGGTGATTATTATGGTGATGACCCTCAGCTTCAGAGAAAAGCGTGGGGAGACGTAAAGATCCGTCCGGAACTTAGCCCTTCGGATGTCCGTTCGTTGAGGGCCGTCTATTATGGGATGGTCAGTTTAATGGACCATCACATCGGACGCATTCTGGATCGATTGGAAGTAGATGGTACGATTGATGAGACATTGATCGTATTTACGTCCGATCACGGTGACTACCTGGGAGATCACGGCCTGTGGGGCAAGGGGTTACCAGCGTACGAAAGCGCTCAGCGGGTACCCTTCATCGTTGCTCATCCGGATGTTGCGATTCAGGGGCAGAAAAGCCAGGCGCTTCAATCGCTTGTGGATTTGGGATCGACTTTTTTGGATATTGCGGGCCTCGATTCTTTGGAACGGAGTCAAGCGGTGCTACAGACTCAAGCGTGGATGGATCCTACCGCTGAAGTTCGAGATCATTGTCTAGCGGAATTTCGGCCAGCCCAGGGCCCCTACAAGCAAAGGACGTTTATTGAGTCGCAATTCAAACTCGTACTTTACGATACGCGCGAGTACGGCGAGTTATACGATTTACAAACTGACCCGGGTCAGGCTAGAAATCTGTATTATAATAAAGAATACACAAATATCCGTCTCGAATTGGAAAGGAAATACTCGAATACCGATTCCGAGAAGGACTTGGTCCGAGAGCGAAATGCAGTAGCTTGATCTGCTGTTACATTCTACATCGTGCGAGCGACGCGTCTACTATGTCCTACGTTGTTTCCAAAAGAGTGGTCCTAGGAAGAAGACAAAGGCAAAGATGATGCCGGCGATGATCAGTCCGTACTCGATGGTTTTGGGACTGTTGGTGCTGGCGACGCCGAGAGGGGAAAAGAAGATATACGTGCCTATCATAATGACCGTAGCCAGAATGCTGATCCATTTGAAGTGCTTCCAGGGCGTTGTGTCGACGCCATCAGGTCCAGTTGTTGGAAGGTCAGGTTTTTCGTAAGGGAAGAAGTGGCCTAGGGTTAACGCTAGCAGGGTGAAGCAGACGAAGAGAATAGCCATGCAGTGCATAAAGTGTAGCTCCGGCTGAATCCAGAACATAACCGCTCCGTACGTTAGGACAAACAAGGCCAGGCAAAGATTCACTGCGAATGGAGAAACTCGTTTGGAGAAATAAGCCAAGAGCATGACCATAAAAATGGGTCCACCGAATAAGCTGTCGACTTTCACCATAAACGTGAAGAGACCTTCAGGGAAGTACATGATGAATGGAGCAATGATCATCGTGGCTATGGCTATGATGAGCCCGAAACGCTTGCTGCGTTGAATAATTTCGTGGTCGCTGAGATTCTTTCCAAAGAGCGGTTTGTAAATATCCAGCGCCAATATTGTCACGGCGCTGTTGAGGACGGAGTTGAATGTACTGAGAACGGCTCCGAAAATAACGGCGGCGAAGAATCCGACAAACATGCTCGGCATGATATCTCGAATCAAAGTAGGGTAGGCCCAATCGTTGTTTTCAAAATAGTTTCCTCCGTATAAGTGAAATACGATTATCCCGGGAAATGCTATATAGAAAATATTCAGTATCTTGAAAAAGGCGGTAAGCATTACACCTTTTTGCCCTTCCTTTAAACTGCGAGCTCCTAGGGTGCGCTGCACGATGAATTGATTGGTGCTCCAGAAGAACAAATTGTGGATGATCATGCCCGTGAAGAGAATCGAGAAGGGAACGCTATCGGTGGCATCTCCAACGGCGTCGAGTATTTGAGTGTTCTTAGTCAGAATGGTGCTGACACCGGCAAAGAAGTCTTTGTTGCCAACTTCATAGATCCCGATTGCGAATACGAAAGCTCCTCCGATCAATAGGCCAATTCCATTGAGTGTATCCGATATTGCGACACCCTTTAGCCCTCCGAATAATGCATAGATGCTGCCGATAATTCCAAGGGACCATACCACTATCCAAATGACCAATTCGTTATTCAATCCAAGCGATCCGGAAATATCGAATAGCAGGTTGATCGCGATGGCCCCACCATAGAGAGCTGCTGGCATCGAGCTCAGAATATAGACGAATAGAAACATAACCGCGATCAGTCGTCGCGTGGATTTGCGAAACCGATTTTCTAGAAATTCGGGAATGGTTGTAAATCCGCCCTTTAGAAAAGTGGGCAGGAGAACAGCACAAAAATAAATGAGAGGGGGAACAACGGTTACGGTCCAGGCAATGGGGGAGAGATTGCTCCCGTAGACATTTGCAGTCACCCCGGTGAAGTTTGCAGCACTGAGATTCGTCAGCATGAGCGACCCGGCAATAACCCAACCATTGAGGCTATTCCCTGCGAGGAAGTAGCCTTTGGATGTGTGAAGGTTATCGTTGTGCGTCCGGAGGTAGGTAACGAAACCGACAAGTCCGGTGAAGAAAAGAAAAGACAGAATAGCTCCCATAGGATAAAAAAAGCGAGAAGGCTGGAGGAATTGTACTTTCGTTAAAAGACTAAACCTACATTGAATAACGCCAATCGTAGGATTAGTTGTTCTCCTCATGGTAAATCACTCGCTGTTTGCCTAAAAAAAGTGTAGAAGGCGTCGATTGCCGAAATCACACCGTCCATCGCTTCCCTTAGTTGTGCAAAACGTTCTTAAGACCACCGAAACTTCGGGACTACAGAGTCCAGCTCATTATAGGCATCTACTTCGGAACCATTCATTTGGGACATTACCAAATCAGTAAATGCTCCTTGAAAAATCTCAAGACTGGGGCAATACCTCTTACAGTTGTGTTTCCTCGCTCGGCAGACCCCCGATATCTTCCCCTCCTTCACCGACCGACCAGGGTGAGCTCGACATCAGCTGCTAATCCTATCTCGCGACTCTGAGTAGCGAACATGTATTATGCTTTTTCCCATTTTAGCTTTAGTTCGCTAGTTTCCAAACGATTCTTTGGATAGTCTATTATGAATTACCTCAAAAGCATAGTCGCACTCGGTTTATTCGCGAGCTTGTCTCTCTCCACGTTCGCTGATTGGCCCGCGTGGCGTGGCCCTAGCGGAAATGGGATTGGTTTCGCTGAAGATTTGCCGGTCGAATGGACCGTTGATTTTAACGTTTCCTGGAAGGTGAAGCTGCCTGCTTGGAGTGGGGCTTCTCCGATCGTCGTCGGGAATAAAGTATTTGTAGTGTCGCCATCTGAGCAGGAGGCGGCACTTCTAGTGGAACCCGCTCCGGCGGGAAGAGGGCGACGCCCCGCTCCACCTCCGGGAATGGGGCCGGGCGGCCAGGAGATTGTCTTGTTCTGCCTTTCCAAGAAGGATGGCTCTATTCAGTGGCAAAGCGAATTGGACGAGGGCAACAAGATCGCGTTCAAGCAGAATATGAGTTCGCCATCACCTGTATCGGATGGAGAAACCATTTGGGTCGTGACGGGAAATGGGGTCGTTACAGCTGTGGATATGAAGGGCAAATTACTTTGGAAGTACGACATTCAGAAATCGCATTGGAAGTTTGGATTGTTGGCAGGTTATGCGTCTTCGCCGGTCCTGTACGAGGATAAGCTCATCATCCAGGTTTTGCACGGCATGCGCACGGACGATCCGTCCTACCTCCTGGCCTTGGATAAGAAGACAGGGAAGGAGCTTTGGTATGTAGAGCGTGAAACCGACGCGGTCCATGAATCGCCGGACGCCTATACAACGCCTGCACTTTCTAAGACCAAGGATGGTGTTCAATTAATTATAACGGGCGGAGACTATGTGAGCGGCCACGATCCTGATACCGGTAGTGAGATTTGGAGAGCCGGGGGCCTAAATCCCCAAAAAGCGCGCAACTTCCGTATTGTCCCCTCACCGGTAGCTTATGATGGCATGATTTACGCGCCTACTCGGAAAAAGCCTCTACTGGCCTTGCGGGCAGGAGGGAAGGGCGATGTCACCGAAAGCCATCTGGTTTGGAAATACGAAAAGCCGGCCGGTAGTCCGGATGTGCCTACACCCATCTGCGATGGGAAATACTTTTATATGGTCGAGGACTTCGGACAAGTTACTTGTCTTGATGCCAAAACGGGTGATGTCATTTGGGGACCTGAGACTACGGGTTTAGGACGCGTCAGTTCATCCCCGGTACTGGCGGATGGAAAAATCTACATTACGGCTGAAGATTCGGAAGTAGCGGTAGTGCAAGCAGGACCTGAGTTTAAACTGTTGGGAAAGAGCGAACTCGATGGAAGTTTTACTTTATCTACGCCCGCAGTTTCCGGAAAACAACTCTTCATCAGAACCGGTGAATATTTGTACAGTATCTCCAAGGGGTAAGCTGTCTCCGATGATCTAATTATATTGGTTGCCCCGCTCTGTTAAACTTTAAACAAATGACACCTCGCCCCTTAATGATGAAAGATCCACACAGCCCTAAGAGCGGCTTTCATCGTCGCAATTTACTCAAAAGCTCAGCCGCCGTAGGCACGGGTCTGATGGCTGGAATCATTGTTATGCCTTTGGGCGCACGCAAATTTACATTGATGTTTGCTGATATCGGGAACCCTATTTTGAGCAGGGGCTTCTTTCGGCAGATTGCGGTCTTATCGGAGATATAGCTCGCCCATGAGCGGGAAGGGCAAATTAGGGTGCAATTTTATTGAGGTCTCTTAAATTTATAAACAGTTTTAATACAAAGGCATCATGTTATCTTTTTCGAAAAAACATTTAGAAGATTTCTCGTATCTAAATTTGGTAGCGGTCGATTGTCGAGCGGCCACTGATCACGCTAAGCGGAATTTAGGTGTCGCCTCGTCGTTGGCCATTACGAATTTAATAGCCGTTGGGAGTTCGGCCACAACCCGCAGAAAAATTCGAGACTTAACCCGATAATTGTTATCCTAATCATGAATAAAAAAACAAGTCGCCGTAACTTCATAAAAACAACTGCTACTGCCGCTATCGGCATGCCGACGCTGATACCAGCCAGCGCTCTCGGTAAAAATGGGGCCGTGGCTCCCAGCAATCGAATTATAGTGGGGGGCATTGGGTTAGGTCCGCGGGGACGAAAGGTCCTCGCGGGATTCTTCGCTCATAGGGACTGTCAATTCGTCGCCATTGCCGATGTGCAAAAGGAGCGACGCGAAATCATCAAACGTTTAGCGGACCGCGAATACAGGAATACGGATTGCATGACCTACAGCGACATGTCAGGAGTCTTGGAGCGCGATGACATCGACTCGGTGATCATTGCGACGGGGGATCGTTGGCATACAACGGCCTCCATCACCGCAGCTCGGGCGGGTAAGGACATCTATTGCGAAAAGCCTTGTGCCATGAATATCATGGAATGCCAGCAGCTAGATGACACAATTAGGAAACACAAGCGCGTCTTCCAAGCGGGAACGCAGCGACGGAGCGTTCCGAATTTCAAGCTGGCGGTTGATCTGGCCCGCAGCGGCAAACTCGGACAGGTGACGTCCGTCCATGCGGGTATTTTGGAGTTACAGCAATACCTTGAGCCTTTGCCGGCCGAACCGGAGCCTGATCCAGCGGATGTGAATTGGGACAAGTGGCTCGGTCCGTCGCCGTGGATGGACTTTAACGCTGCCTATTGCAGAGGTCGCTGGCGCAATCACGCTGGTTTGTATGCGGCATGGAGATTGCCTGAGTGGGGGTCCCATACAATTGACGTCTGCCAGTGGGCTGCGGATGCCGATGGAACGACTCCTATTGAATACGAGCCGGTATCCGATGGTGAGATAGTCGCGAAGTATTCGAATGGCGTCAAACTGGTGATGCGCCTTTCCGGTTTTGAAGGGGAAGGCGTTTGGCAGGATGGACTTGGTACTTGCCCTGTTCGCTTCGAAGGTGATGAAGGCTGGGTAGAAGCAGGGGATGCGAAGGCAATCGTAACCAGCAATCCCAAGATGCTAAAAAACAAAACCTATGACCAGCTCAACGGCACGGATCCAGTAATGCATGCCCGCAACTTCCTCGATTGCGTTAAGACTCGGGAGGACCCGATTTGCAACTCGACGGCCGTTCGCTACGGACACATGGCCTGCTTCGCGGCGGCCATCAGTTGGAAGCTGGGACGCAAGGTCACGTTCGATCCGAAGAAGGAACGCTTCATCGGAGATACGGAAGCCAATAGCATGCGCACCTACAAACGCCGTAAACCGTATACGATATAGTAATTGATAACAGGGTACGCCCGGGTTTTCGGGATGCAGGATGACCAGTATTCGTAGGAGAAGACGGGAGGAGGAATCATGTAGCTATCACTTCCGCCCCTTCAATTTGCCGTAGTGCATCGAGATGAAGTTCTGCGACCCAGCCTGTTCCAATGTCACCTATTTCATGCGATTTATCAGAGAGCTGTCTGGGGTATCTAATTAATTGAGACCCTACTTGGTGATTGCTTTCGCTGGCCCCCTGCCGTAAGGGCCGGTATTTTCGTATCGGTATTCTTTGTCGACATCCACGGGTAGACGAGAAATCCGTTTGGGCCCATTGCTCTTTTTGATCAATTGAAAAGCGTCATAGAGTAGCCCGTTGGCGGTGAACGCCTTATAGGTCAGTTTTGACCCATCAATAGAAACCACTTGAAAAAACTGGCTGTTCTCAGCGCTGCGATCGAGTACAACGCCTTCTGGTGCATAGACATCCCAACCCGTCTCCATGAATTCATACATTTTGGGGCCACTCACCGAATTTATGTACATGGTTTGAACGTTCTGGCTCTTGCTGTTGGTGCGCATGCTAACGGGAATATGACCGCGGGCATAGGTGTGGTCGTGCCCCTGTAGGACAAGATCCACTTTGTGTTTGTCCAGGACTGGTTTCCAAAGATCTCGCATCGCTTGGTTGTCCCTATTTTTGCCCGAGGAAAACATGGGGTGGTGAAAGGTAACGATGGACCATTCCCCTGGGTTTTCTTCCAAACGCTGGTCTAGCCATTCGACCTGCTGTTCGTGCATCACATTCGAATTCAGAACGATGATACGGGCACCCTGGTAGTCGTGATAGTAAACAGTTTCGGCCAGTTCAGTAGGCAGGACATCGTAGGTAGGAAGTTGAAATTGAGGTTGCCACATAAGGGCTAGATAGCGGGTGCCAGCTTCACGATTCGGTAAGGGCCGGTATTCATGATTCCCCGTCACTACGACGCTAGGAATTGAAGAGTGAACCCAACCTCCCGCCTTGAACCACTGTCCCCATTGTTCGTCGAAATGCCCATCGTTTATAAGATCACCGGCATGGAGGAAAAACCCGGCGGTAGGCGCTTTGGCATAAGCGGCCCGAATGACTCGTGACCAATGCGAAAGAACGTCGTTTTGAGCATCTCCAAAGTAGACAAAACTAAACGGTTCCGATTTGTCGGAGGCGGTGCGGAACTCGACCCATTCGCTCCAAAAGTCACCGCCGTCTCCCACGCGGTAGAGGTATTTTGTGCTTGGTTTAAGATCTTCAAATGCTACCGAGTGGTAGTTTACTTCGTCTTGATGGTTTTCCGTTATGGAACTGAGCTCCAAAGATTCCGTTTTTGCCTTTTGACGACTGGAGTGGAAATCGAATCGTGGCTCTGAGGTGGAGAGGGCGATTTCAGCAAAAGCCTCCCCTATGTCGGAGCTGGTTCGCCAGCTTATCGCGATTGATGTGGCAGGATCACCGGTCCATGTGAGGGCAATTCGATCTGGGTCCCTTCCGGCTTCCTCCCAGCGATGCATGTGTGGGTCCGCGTTGAGAGGGAACACCGTAGTGGTGGCCAGCAGAAACGCGGCAATTCTTGATGATGGGATGACTGGGAAGCGTTTGAAAAGGTACATTACCCAAACATTGCTGCGACTCTTTACGGAATCAACCCTCATTCGCCATCAAACAGCAGCTTGTACCTGGGTCCTGATATCATGCGTGATACCACCAATTGCTATACTGGGCACAATCTCGGTCGAAAAGGAATTAATGAAACCGATATCTACTCTGCCTCTGGATCGATGACTAGGAATTGGCCCATCATACCGCCATCTTCGTGCTCTAGGATGTGGCAATGATACATGTATGGAATATCTGGATTAGCGTAGGTATTGAATTGAGTGATGAATCGCACGGTCTCATTGGTTTCAACCAGAACAGTGTCTTTCCAGCCAGATTCGCTAGGGTCAGTTGGTGTTCCATCGCGATCCAAAATCAGAAATTGAACATCATGAATGTGAAACGGGTGGGCTTGGCCCCCGCGGTTTACAATTTCCCAGATCTCGATATCGCCTAACCTTACTACCTCATCGACTCTGCCCATATCCATCAACTTTCCGTTGATCGGTATTCTGGGTCCGGGCCCTGGAGGAGGACGCCCTTCCCGAATGGGTCCGCCCAATACCATTCGCCTAGTCTGGACCGCATCCTCGGGTCGCCAGCGTTCAATTTTGTTGAGTGTATGAGGCAAGTCAGTCGGCTCTGCATTTGTCGGTTCGGGAATAATTTTGAGAATCTCGAAATGACCATTTCCGATGCCATCTGCAAAAACCGCTTCGGCCAAGAGTATTACTTCATCCTCGGGAAAGCTTTTTAGCAGGGTCTCTTTCCCATCGGAAAGATTTACGACGATTTCCGCTCGCTCGCCGGGTGAGAGTCTGAGTCGTTTCGTCAAGTGCGGGGATTCCAAAAGCCCCCCGTCGGTGGCGATTTGATAAAACGGGCGATCATCATTGAATCCAAAGTGGTATGCTCGTGCATTCGACCCGTTTAGAAGTCGAAATCGGACATTGCGTGCGGGAACCGTAACATGCGGATTGTGAGTCCCGTTTACGAGGATGGTGTCGCCATAGTAGGCGCCCCGATTCAGTTCGTATCGCTGTGATCCGTCTTTGTCGAAAAGCCGCTCTTGTATTACGAGGGGAATGTCGTCGATCCCGTACTGGCTTGGTAGTTCAAGACTTTTGCTATTTTCATCATCGATGATGAAGAGCCCCGCAAGTCCACGATAGACTTGTTGGGCAGTCTTGCCGTGAGGGTGAGGGTGATACCACATCGTGGACGCCTCATTCAAAATGGGAAACCGTGCCTGCCAAGTCCCTCCGGCAGGGATCATTTGGTGAGGCGTGCCATCCATGTCGGGCGGCACGTGCATGCCATGCCAATGGACAGTGGTCATTTCATCTAGTTGATTGGCGACGTTGATGACTACCTCATCCCCCTTATCCACCCGAATAGTAGGCCCAAGAAAATTGCCGTTGTATCCCATCGTTTCAGTCTTTCCTACTTTAAGGAATTCTGAGTAGCCGTATTGCGCTTTCAATTCGAAGACCTTCTGACCGCCCTTGTCCTTAAAAGTAAGCAGCTCGGGAATTCTTAGAGAATTAGAGAATGTGAGTCCACTGTTTGCCGTGTGCACATAGATTAGATAGTAGGCGATTGGTAAGAAAACGATCAATACAAGGAAAAGGCCCATTAAGGCTCTCTTAGCATATTTGATAGAAGTTGGTTTATGTTTATCCTGAGTCGTCAACGTGGTACTACCCGTTTTCATGAAAAATTGGACGACCAGCCTGGCGGTTAGGTTACGTTAATGTGAGAACGACTGATGCTTTTAGCTGAGTCTTCAAGGATTGGTGTACCTTTCATCGAAGTATCGTTCCCGAATCAATCTTCATAACGGCTATAAAACCGCAGCTTGTAGTAGGGTGCCTTATTGAACAGGGAGCCATGTAACTTTGGCTTTCTGCGAGCAGGGGTTCATTTTTGAATTGGCCGGAGATGCGGGAGAAGACGCTCAAACGGTTGGATGACTCGTCAAAGTCCGAATCGAGTTGATACATTATTCTCAATTTTGAGGATTCGCTTTTTCCCGCGAAAGAAAGGCATTTCTTTAGGCTTCCCGGTGACTTTTTTGTTCTATCAGTGGTCCTCCTTTAGGGAAACGACTTTGTGCACTTGCTTTATCGCTTGCTGCTTTCGTAAAATGAACGTTCAAGTAAAGAATGGAATTGCCTTTTGGTGGGTTGATTCTGGGGATTTACTGCAAAATAGCCTTCCACAAACAGTGTCTCCCGTGCCATCCTATGGTTTCAACCATCATCCCGGGAGTCAGCAATCCAGAAAAGGCATTGCAAAATCTAGAGGCGGTCTCGGTGGAGATTCCGGATCAATTCTGGAATGATCTGGAGCGATTGGTTATGGATATGTCGGAGTCGAGATTCATTGTAGAAATCAAAGATGTAATCGAATAAAAATGAAAAAATACCAGTGTTTGGATAAAAGTCTGTGAAAATCAAAAGGTTAGGTTTATTCGTATTCAGATGTTCTGTTATCGCGTTCCATAAGCGGGTGATCAACAGGGTCTTTTGAAAAAACTTTTTCGCTATGAATCCCTATTCAGATTTAAGTCTTCTCTTTGGAGATATGCACAACCATTGCGGCATCTCCTATGCCCATGGATCTTTGGAGGATGCTTTGAGCAACGCTCGTGAGCAGCTCGATTTTGTGAGCATTACCGGCCACGCACATTGGCCTGATATGCCGGAGCCGAACGATGAAATTCAGTACATTATTGATTTCCATGAGGAGGGCTTCGCCAAGCTAAAGGCCGGTTGGCCAAAGATGATGGAGACGTTGAAGCAGTTTAACGATGAGGGAAACTTCGTTGTCTTTCCAGGCTTTGAAGTTCACTTCGGCACCTGTGGCGATCGCAATATGCTTTACAAGGACTTGGAGGGAGAGATATTGTATCCAAGAGATCTGGAAGAATTGCACGATCAACTGCGTTCGTTGCGAGAGCAGGGTAGGGATGCCATTGCTCAGCCGCACCATCTTGGCTATCTCAAAGGTACGCGTGGTATCGATTGGAACAGCTTCAGTCCCGAGTTTGCTCCCTTTGTTGAAATGCTTTCGATGCACGGCTGTTCTGAATCGTCGGAGAACATTAAACCGTTTCTGCATTCCATGGGGCCAAGCGATTGGCAGAGTACAATTCATTATGGTTTGAAGGAAGGGCATGAATTTGGATTTTCAGGCGGTACGGATCATCACAGCGCTCATCCTGGCAGCTACGGGCATGGAATGACTGGGCTTTGGGCGGAGTCAGGCAATCGCGAAGATGTCTGGGACGCATTATTGAAGCGTCGTATGTTCGCTTTGACTGGCGACCGAATGGATTTGCGGTTCGCAGTGAACGGCCTGCCTATGGGATCAGAGATTGCGGCTTCTGAAAAGAGACGTATCGAATTTTCCCTACAAGCCGGCGGGGCCATCGATTGCGTAGACATCTTGCGCGATGGCGAATTGGTGAAGCGTTTTTCACAATATGAAATGGAACCCACTGGCGAAACCAATGACGATCTTGTTCATACGAAGATCTATTTGGAGCTTGGTTGGGGTGCCCGTCACAAAACCTGTAATTGGGAGGTTGAGTTGGGATTGACGGATGGCGAAATTAAATCGGTGGAGCCGCGCTTCCGCGGACGTGAAGTGGTATCGCCCGTGGAAGCGAAGGACACGGGTAGCTACTACATCAGTAAGGTACTGGAGACAGGAGATCAGTGCGTTCGATTTGTTACCGTCACGAGCGGTAATCCGAATAATTCAACCAATCTTTCACAAGGGGTGTGTTTAGAAGTGAGTATGCCACGAGACGCAACCGTTTGGGCAAACCTCAATGGCAAGCGAGTTGAGTGGCCGTTGATCGCATTGATGGATGGAGCTCGCTCGGGAGTAATGAAGGATATTGATTCCCCTGCTTGGCGTTTCAATCGTGCACCCTCGTCGAATCAGTGGAAATGGTCCGGGGAATGGGAGGATAGTGAAAGGGAAGGCAGCTCCTACTATATGCGTGTGCGACAGCGCAACGATCAGTGGGCATGGTGTTCACCGATATTTTTAAATCGCTAGTCGGATCTTCAGGTTACGTGACTATAGACTTCTCAACCTGGACTATCTCAAATTCTATTGGAGATTTTTACTACAAAAAGCACAAGAAATACAAAATTAGTAGCTTACGATATCCTCTAATTAGTTTAATCGTTCGTCCTGTCGTTCAACTGCCTTATTTCTTGCAAACCTTGTGTTTTTGTGGTTAAGGTTAATTAGTTTCATTTTATTATAAAATGATTATAAATTGTAAATAAAAATTGGATACTTTAAATTAAGATGATGCGAAATAGTGGGAAATCGCCAAAGTCCGAAATCGATGATAATATAAAATAGCCGAACACGCAAAATGAAAGGTAGTTCACGCGACACGGGTGTAAGCACTAATATTTCCCGACGGCATTTTGTGAGGAATCTTACCAAGCCCCAGGTGCATTGAAACTATTGCCGCTATCGAACCTGAATGCTGCTGGGGTTCGTAGTCCTTGGATTTCTAGAATCTAATTGCGGTCGGAATTCAGAATCCGAATTTAATAAAGCTACTCTTGACCAAGTGGCCTCAGACGCTCGTTGATAATCTCCATCTCCTCAGGAGTAGGGAAGTGCTGCTGCAAGTCGTCCAACATCTCTCTGAGAGGCTTACGGATTACATCACGAAAGGCCTTGTCCATCATCTGTCGATTTCCTCCCGGAGGGGGAGTGTCTCTGTGATTGTAAGTTCCTAGTGTATTCAATTGTCCGTACTTTGAGAGCTTGGCGCTGATAACCGCAACTAAGTCACCGGAATTGTCTTGCTCGAATCGAAAGGCATGAATTTCCAGCAATGGGCCCGGCCCCGGATTTTCTCGCTCTTCTAAGATACGAATTTCGATAGGAAGCTGATAAGCGTAGAGTAGATTGGCTAGCACCACTCTGAAGTCTTCGCGGCGATTCTTTTCCATGGAATTCGCTACATCGGGCATGTTAACCTGATAGATTGGGCTCGCTCTATGCTCGAATTGCACAAATAGAGTCTCGGTCTTATCCAGAAAAATATATTGGTCGGTGTCCTGTGGCCCCATACTCGCACATCCCGCAAGCAGAAGGTCTAACAATAGGAGTATCAGATGACTTGGATGAATACCTTTCATTTCAATTAAGAATCTAAACTATTTTTCTACGATCCAGATATTTCGGAAGTGGTTGGGATTCCCATGGGCATGAAGATCGGGGGTTCCTTTGGGGATTTCAGGCAGCTTCCACCGTTGCCAGTTCCTCCAAGAAGCTTGATGTCGTCGTGTATGAGGACGCCGTTGGGGATGACTGATATACGGGCGTTTTCTGCTTTGACGCCGCTCTCGAGACGCGGCACCTGGAACGGGTTATTTTAGCTCTGCCAGGCGAGAGAAGGAAAGCGCATATTAACATCCGTTTTTTGAACTTGTAGAGACTCCCGCGCCAGGGATCCGGTTCGGTCTCGAGAGGTGCTTCGTTCCAGACGTTCTTGTCAAACTTCAATCCCAATGTATCCCAGATTTGGAACTCATGGGACCCAAAAATGTAAATGCCGCTGTTACCTCTGTCGCGATGGCCGAGAGTGAGATTCGGTTTGAACGGGTTGCGAAACTCAAAGTGCAGGGTAAAGTCTTGGAAGGTGCGTTTGCTAGCCGTGCCGGTAGCGAGTACGCCATCTGGCATTTTGCCGTCCTTCCATTCATTGGTGTTGGAACCATCGAAGAGGATAATCGAACCCGGAGGAGATTTTGTCTTTCCGAGGTTACGAAGCTCAATGGGCGTGAACCCAATTATCCAACGCTGTGTATCTGAGAGATCGCCCCATAGGTGCTCAATCTGGGATTCATCCCAACCGGCTCCGGAAAGGACGCCACTATTTCGAGACGGGTAAAATTTGTTTCCCTGTGCCGAGACGATCCGCAAACCATGGGTCTTGCCTCGGCACTCGCCTTGGACGAGGAAATCGGGACGTCCCTTTGCAACCGCCTCTGAATTGGTCCGGACGGGAGTGCCAGAGGTCTCTGCAAAGGCCAGTGGGAAGAATGTAAGAAGAACAAGGGAAAGTCCTCTACGGATATGCATCGGTAGCTCCGGTGTATTGAATTTGTATTTGCGGATAATAGTTGGATAGTGCCGCTAGCAATAGGAAATAAGTCAATGTACTATTGCCTGTTTTGGGCTCTGGGAGGTTGGTCCCAGAGACGGTAGGGGTCTCCCCATTTTATCATTTCGCTTAGCAGAATGGCTTCCATTTCTTTTCGTTTGGTGGCGTAGGCTGGGTTTTCTGCAAGATTTACTTGGTGACGCTTCGGTTCGACTCCAGTCATCGCCACCAAGGCACGATCGTGATGCTGAATTAGAAATTCGTTGGGATTATCCTTCAGATTGAATAGCTGGGTTTCCTGGATGTACCCATCAAGTACATCGTACTTTATCAGTTTCCAGTCTCCTTTTTTGACCGATCGCATTCCCGGTTTAGTGCCTCCATTGTAGACTCCGTAGAGAACATCGCGAACCGTGTTTCTTTTCCCCATGAGAACGGGCTTAAAACTAATACCATCGAATGTAATTGGTTTTTCAATACTCGCAAGATCACAGAAAGTGGGTAGTAGGTCCATGAGGTAGGTGTTCCCTTGAGCCCGGCTGCCCGCTTTGATTCCTGGTCCTCGAATGATCATAGGTACCCGCCAGGTGTGCTCGTAGAGATTCTGTTTTCCCATCAATCCGTGCCGGCCCACCGCTATGCCGTGATCAGCAGAGTAAAAGATGTAGGTATTTTCTAACTCGCCCATTGCTTCGAGTTTGTCGAGCACTCTGCCTACCTGCCGATCGATATTCTCGATACAGGCGTACTCGCGGCCAAGCTCGTTTCTAACGGTGGCTTCATCTCTCTTGAGCAGAACTCCCTGAACTGCGACCTCATCGCGAAGTCCGGGATGACCATGATGGAAAGGGTGAGCGGGAAGGTAGTTTGCCTGGAGTGGGGGGGCGAGGGGATTAGGAGAAGTCGGAATATCTGTATTATCAGCCCCGTATTTATCAAGCAGGACAGGCTTTCCATTTCTAGGGTCATGCGGATGAGTGAAGCCAAAGAATAAGAGAAAGGGGTCTTCCTTTATTCCCTTCTCTCGCTCCTTAAGGTAGTTCATGACTTGCTCCCCGTGCCACCAACTTCCAGTCTCGTCTTCGGGTCCGTAGTTGGTTTGGTCGTTGCGTCCCAAGTACAGTCGATTGGCCCCCTCGTAGGTATTGCCAATTTTGCAGGTTCGATAGGTGTCGTAACCGGCCCGAAAGAAGAGAGCAGGCATACTATAGTAGTCCGGATCGTTGGGAGAAAGATCTGCGAGCAATTTCCTCGGCTGGTGCACGTAGGTTCTCGGATTCATGCGTGGGTAGCGCTTGGCGATGTCTTGCGTCCGCCACACATTGATAGACGTCTGTACCATGGTGCGGGAAGGCAGGCATACGCCACCTACCCAGGAACCCATGTGATGGGCGTTATCTAGAACCATTCCTTCGCGGGCGAGTCGATCTAGATTGGGGGTCTGGCAAACCTGGTTCCCGTAGGCGCTCAGCGTAAGTGGCGACTGGTCGTCGACAAAAATGAAAAGAATGTTTGGTTTCGACACGCTCGCCACAGGGGGACGGTCTTGTGAGATTGCGGATTCTGTAAAAAGAATGCCGGCGAGCATTAGAAAACCGGCTTGGCGGAAAACGGAAAAGGGTGATAGAGGTTTCATGGAGGTTTGGCTGGGGAGTGACTTCAAGTTTAGTGGATAGACGATATCTACCGAGCGGCAATAGCGTAATCCGAGAATTCCTTAAAGCACGAACCAAAACTGCTGAGGCATGACCCTTACATCCTTGGTTGGTAAAAGGTTGCCATTCTACGGTTGCAGCTCGGGGCTTCGCGATCGCAAGCGGTGGGCAATACGTAAGGAGCCATGGGACACTCTTTTACAGTATGGCCCGTCGACTGGTTAGGTAAGTTGGGACAAGACTCTTCAATCGGCGAGCCTGAAAACACCGAAACCTTTAAGTCGTCGCTAGTCCAAAATGAATCTGTTGTACCAATCGTATGAAACCACCTACCGTGCAATCGCGGGCAGGGCTTGGCCGATTGTTTTGGCGAATACGTCAACGCCTTTGCTTGGGCTTGCGTAGGCGACAGTCATTGGCCGGCCGGGAGAAGTTGCGGCATTGGGAGCGATCGCCCTCTGTTCGCTCGTTTTCAATTTTGTGTACTGGACCTTTGGCTTCCTCCAGATGGTAACAAACGGTTTGGTTGCTAAAGCATCGAGACTCGGAGTCCTTTTTCCATGGTTTAGGCGCTCAATAGGGGAAATACGGCCCCTGACTCGGTAGGATTTGCTTGTCCTATTTCGTGCGGAACGTTTCGCTGGTGATCAGTGCAAGAATAAGATCTTGGAAACCATTTCCTTTTTCACGGTTCTGGTGGACAATGGTCTCGATCTCTTTCCGTTCGGCAAAATTGGGCACTCGACCAGTGGCATAAGTCACTAATTTCTCTGACAAACAGAGGGAGAAAAAGTCGATATGATCAACGAGCCAAGACTTGAGCTCAGTTACGTCTTTTATCGAAGTACCATCGGGGAGGGTACCGGTGGGATCGATCGGAATGCCCGTTTTGGGCCACTCTTCACGCCAATTGCCGACGGGATCGAAGTTTTCCAGAACGAACCCGACGGGATCAATTCTGACGTGGCAGGTTGCACAAGAATCTTCTGAAGTGTGAGCTGCCAGTAGTTCCCGCGGTGTGTTGGCACCCCGAGTATCCGGCGTGAGGGCAGGTACGTTTTTTGGTGGTGGTGGTGGCGGCATGCCGAGAATATTTTCAAGGACCCAAACGCCGCGCAGTACAGGTTGTGTATCCACTCCATTGGCGGTGGCGGTCATGACTGCAGACTGGGAAAGGAGTCCGCCGTAGCGACCCCCTCGATCAAGCGGGAGCTTCCGTAGCTCTGATTCAGAGCCCATTGAAGAACTTTTCATCGCTGCCTTTTCCGCTCGTGGGTACTGGTAATTGTCCTTTGCAAATGCAAGGGTGGTGTAGTGGAAATCCGGATCGATAAAATCCGTCATGGGAAGATTCTTGGTCAGTATTTCGGTAAAGAAATGCTCTACTTCCTCCTCCGCGATGGTGATTTCCGCCTCGGAAAACTTGAAGACGGGATCCGGCATGATTTCCGGTAGGAGATTGGTATCCAGCCATTGACTCGTAAAACTCTGAACCATGGCATCCGTTGGCTTTTGCGGTAATAAACGAAGGGCCTCTCTGCGAAGGATTTGAGGATCGGAGAGTTTTCCTTTCTTGGCTGAGTCGAGCAGTTTCTTGTCTGGGGGTGCTTGAGTCAGAAAGTAAGATAGGCGGCTCGCTAGATCATAGTCATCCAGTTCGCCGGGACTCAGAAGTCTGTAGATGAAGCGGGGTGAGATCAGAATATTTCGGATGAGGAGGTGCATCGCAGCATCGAAGTCGCCTCCTTGCACCCAACGTCTTTTAGCGATATTAAGATAGGTCTCAATGGTCTCCTGATCGACGGGACGACGAAATGCCTGAGGAAGAAATCTCTCAAGAATGTCTTGCGTGAAGGCCTCGTCTGACTGGCCAGGAATTCGAGTGCCGGTAAAGCGCTTCTGAAGTTTTTTGGCTAGCATCTCTCTCGGGCCATCGACCGTCTTTAAAGGACCCTCGATGGTTACCTGATGGAATTCTAAAGCTGGACCGTTTGTGAAGTAGTAGTGACAAAGAATGTCGGCGAAATTAAACATACCGGTGTTGGAGTTGGCCAGTTCGAGGAATTTGACCGTAAGCTCGTCATCCATCGTCGCACGGCTCATATCGAGGTTCGGATCATTGAACGCCTTGTTTAGGAACTCCCAACCACTGCGTCCACGAATTACGGACGTGCGAATTTTGCTTAAATCGCCATTTGGAAAGACGGTATGCTGCCAGGCAGCTAACCAGCGCGGATCTTTTTCGAACCACTCTTCCATGTGTTTGGCGAACTTAGCATAGTCGTGGGCCATGTCCGCATTCATCCAGCGGAAGAGCAAAGTCTGACCTTCATAGAGCTCTGCCTCGAAGGTAATAGTTGTGGGTTCCGTTGAAGGAACATCCATGACTTTGAGCAGGCGGAAAATGTCTGCGCGCGAGCGGTCACTGGCACTGAGCTCGCGAGCACGGATTTCTAACTTCATCGGGCCTCCCCATGTCGGCTTGTGCTTGGCTGCTCTCACCGTGATTCGGTAAGTCCCGGAAGACATAACTTCCATTCGGCTGGGCCAAGAGCAGCTGCGAAAAATTTCATGTCCACGTGAAACGAGGAGGAGCGAATCGTCCACTATTTTCCCGGCGGAGAAACTGAGCACCATATCGTTGGGGCCGGCGGTTCGTGTTGTTGAGCGAGGTTCCTTTCGTGCGGGTGGATAAACCGTGTCGGCAACGAGCTCTGCGACCTTGGTGTAGGCCTCCATTAGAGGAGGTGAGAGAACTAGGCCTTCACCGACGTTATTGAAGCCGTGAAATTCTGAGTCTTTGGGAAATCCGAGTGGCAGTTCGTAATCTGGCAAGTCGAAGAGGCTACGGATAGTGGAACGGTACTCGTCGGCACTAAGTCGTCGCGGAGGAGTGCCTCCAATTGGTGTATTTTCAAGAAGTTTCCCATCGAGCCAGCGGACCAGAGTGGCACGTTCTTTCTCATTGGGCTGCCTCTTTTTGGCGGGAGGCATGAATCCTTCTTTCGCAACGTAGTGAGCTTTTTCCCATAGGTCCCGATTGTCTTTCTGTCCCCAGTCAACCGATATAGGATCCAGGTTGACGTCGCCCTTCATCTCAGCTTCGTCGTGACAGTCTAAGCAATAGTTGGAGAGGACTTCGTAGGCTGCGTCCGGAATTGGCAGCTCAGTTTTCGCGGAGAGGGAAAGCGTGCTGGTTACTCCGATGTAGCATAACAGGATGTAGGGCTTTCGCTTGCGAAGTGCCGCGTAGGTTGTTAGCACGATGCGGCATTTCGCAAGCGACAGCCCTACGACGAAAGCATTCGTAATGTGAGAATGCATTTTTATTAGCTAAAAAACTGGTTCATGTTGTGCGACGCATTGGAGAACTCATTCGTCTCTACTCCGAGGCGCTGCATCAGGGAAATGTAGAGGTCCCCCAGTAGTGGCGCGTCTGGCTTCCTCTGGTCGATAGCGATGTGGCTTCCGTGATTAAATCCGCCCCCTGCTACTAGTGTCGGCAAATTAGCGTTGGAGTGACGACTCGCATCCCCCATCCCAGTTCCTACGAGAATAATGGTTTCATCGAGCAACGATTTGCCGTTGGGGCGCTTCTTCTCTTTCAGCTGACCAAGGAAGCCGCTCAGGCAAACCATGTGAGCGGACTCAATTGATACCAAATCGCGAATCATCTCCGGATCGTTACCGTGGTGGGAAAGGCCATGATAGCCAGACCTGAGGGGCTGTCCATCAAAGGAGAAAACTTGCCCTAAGCCGTCGATGAAAAAAGATAGCACGCGACTGGATTCTGTTTCGATTGCCAGGGCCATGAGATCGTACATCAGCACTTCCGCCTCCATGAGAAGATTGGGTGTGATGGGATCGGAATCGGGAAGTTTGTAATCCGTGGTTGGCAGGGGATCGTTGATCTGTGAAATCTGTCGTTCCATGCGTTTTTCAACGGAGCGCATTGAATCGAAATACTCTTCCAATTTATCGCCGTCTGATTGCGGTACCGATTTTTTAAGGCGTGTCGCATCGTCAAGCACTAGGTCGATTGCGCTTCTGCCGCTACGAAGCATGTATTCCATGCGGGCCCTGTCGGATTCGGACATGAAGAGTTGTTTGTAAAAAACGCTTGGCCGTTGGATCATGGGAAGACCCATGCCCTGCTTGGTAAAGCTCATGGCCTTACTGCCTTCCCCGGTTCCGGCCGTCAGTTGCAAAGATGGAAAGCGCGATTTCTGCCCAATTTGGTCTGCCACGATCTGATCCATTGAGTAAGTGTTTGGAGTATTGCCGCAAAGGAAGTTGCTCCAGGCTCCATGGCCATTGGGCGCCCGGTGATCGAGGCCAGAGAACACGGTGAAATCGTTCTGGTAGTCAGCCAATGGGGCCAGCGTAGTGGGAAGGTGGTAGCCTTTACCCACTTCTTTTGGAAAGAATGCGTTCTGGTGCCAACCGAGGTAGGCCCCGATCGACACGAGGTTTTTAGCGCCTGCAGTTGAGGTCGCGGCCTGAGCGATTGGTGCGGCGATCGATTCGAGGGTAGGTAAAGCAATGAGAGCCCCTGCAGCTCTTAGAAACTGGCGGCGTCCGATGGTTGATACTCCTGTTAGGTTAGTTTGAGTTCTCATGGGTAGCATGGTAGGGTTTTTGACTATAACCCCTAAACAAACATATACTTTGGATCTGCTCTTTTAACAAGAGATATTGAAGTAGACAATTGATCATGGGGTTTCCCTCGAAAAAGAATAAAAGGGTTGATCTATCCATTATCTTGCTGCAACTGCGACAATACTTCAAGCTGCGATTAAGACGGGCTTTGCCGTTTTAGAATCGCAACGTGGCGATCGACGAACTTGCCGGGTGTTGGCAGTTCTCGGGACATCTCGTTGGCCTCGGTAACCACGAGTTCGCCTCCTTGTTCCTTGATGACTTCAAGTGCTTGTTGATGCTCACGGTCGAAGTAACTCGTGATGATAAGCCGTCCATTTGGCGAGAGCTTCTCTAAGGCTTTGTAGTATATCTTTTCCCAATCGCTTTTACCGTTCCACAAATTCTGGTGGCGGACGAAGACGACGTCGAACTCGCTGGGCAGTTGTTGGTGGTCGTGAAGCTTGGTGGCGTCGCCTCGAAGGAATTCAAATTCTGCATTCGGATTTCCTCTGAATCGGACGGCGGCATCCGCGATTTCTCGGGCTCGAATGTCAAGACCAACGAATTTCAGTTTTCTGTTGTTGGCAGTTTCCTCACTAAACCGACCGAAAAAATTCGCTAGGGTACCCGCTTCGTTGCACGCTCCACAGGCCAAATTCAGCAGCTGCATATCGCCGCCACTCGCGAGGTAGCGGCTCAGAGCTTCGTCTGACTTGGTAACCCTTGACAGCATCTCATCGAGACGCTGCATATCTTCTGCGAGATATTGCTGATTCGTAGAGCGATCCATAAAAGAAAAAACGTTAGGGATAAGACATAGTATGTCGATAGCTATAAGCTTCAGGGCTTTATGGGTTCCAATTATCTGGGATTCTATTATGCTATTAATTTGCCTGAATGTATGTTGTGGATTCACTCGTTGTTTCTCGAAAATGTACAAACGTCTCTTTAACCTAATTCTTCTCAATTCTTTTGGGCTTCTTGCTCTTGATGCTGCCGATCGTCCCAATGTTCTCCTGATCCTCTCAGATGATCATAGCACACCTCACTTAGGAGCCTATCGGGACGTCAATTGTCAGCGGTTTAATATAACCCCGCATTTGGATGCCTTAGCCGATGAGGGTATGCGTTTCGATCGTGCGTATACGGCAGCTCCGCAATGCGCTCCATCGAGGACCGCTATTTTTGCGGGCCGATCTCCAGTGGGATTATCTGCGACCCGTTTCGCTCAGCCGGCACGTTCGGAAACGACTTTGTTTACAGATGTCTTGAGAGAGAGTGGCTATTGGGTTGGGCTGGCAGGGCGGCATCAGCATTTGGATGGGAAGAATCGAGACTTGGACCACGTGACGGATACGCTTGTGGAGCTAGATGTGCGGGATCGAGCGTTTACGCAGCGATTTGATCACTTTGCGAGGGGAGCCTCTACTAAAAACGAGGCGATTCATGATACAGACGAAGTTGTGGGTACCATCTTAGATGGTGTTCCAGACGACCAACCTTTTTTTCTCTATTTTGGGTTTAGCCAGCCCCATCGGAGATGGGGAGATGACCATGAAAAGATTGATCCTTCGAAATTAGTATTACCGCCAGACTGGCCGGACTTGCCCGAAGTGCGTTTGGATTACGCGAAGTATCTAGCGGAGGTGCGGGATCTGGATATTGGATTCGGATTGATAGAGAATGTATTGGAAGAACGGGGACTAAAGGAAAATACGTTGGTTATTTTCATGGGAGACAACGGGGAGGCACTTCTACGAGGTAAAGGAACTTTAGCTCAGCGTGGAACGCATGTCCCGCTTTTGGTTCGCTGGCCTGGCTATGTGAAACCGGGAACAGCCAGCGATTCTCTGGTTAGTGGGGTGGATCTTTCCGCGACAATTTTGGAAGCGGCAGGCTTGGAAACTGCTCCAGGCATGACCGGAGTCAGCTTTTTCGACGAATTGCGAGGCAAGCCCTTCGCAGGGCGTGAGATGGTTTTTGCTGAACGTGGCTGGCACTTCGGACCCATTGGCCGAAGCGATGGTTTCGATTTGTCCCGTTCTATTACGACCCGTCGCTATTTGTACCTATACAACGCAACTCCGGAAAAGATATTTTCCCCAGTTGATATGAGTCAGAATCTGGGATGGCTCACCATTAAGCAAATGCATGAAGAGGGGACGTTGTCCGCTTTGCACGAACGCCTCTACTTTCAGAATCCGCGACCGTTGTTTGAGCTGTACGATCTACAGGAGGATCCTTTTCAGTTGGAGAACCTAGCGGGTAAGGCTAGGGTCAAAGCGGTAGAGACGAAACTCCGGATGGAGATGGATAAATGGATGGTAAGGGAAAGCGATTTCTTGCCGCTGCCCAGCCACATTAAGCAGCAAGTCAATCGAAATTAGTTAGTGTGATTAGATTACTGATACTAGTTTGTTCAGCTGCTGCTTTGATCGCGACTGGTTGTGCGAGGAAAGAATCTTATTCCAGTTTACCAGAAGCGAAAGTTTCAAAAGCTCTTCTGACAGCAAAGGGCAGACCCAATATCGTGATTATCCTAGCGGATGACTTTGGGATGGGGAACATTCATGCTCACTTTCCGGAAAACAAAATTGCTACGCCTTATTTGGATAGGTTTTCAGGCGAGTCGATGCGGTTTACGAATGCACACAGCGCTTCCGCTGTCTGTACCCCCACGAGATATGGTTTGCTTACCGGGCGATATGCTTGGCGCACGCGATTGCAGGAATGGGTTTTAGGGTGCTACGAACCACCATTGATCGCTGCAGGTCGCCTTACGCTTCCAGGATTTCTGAGCAAAAACGGCTACGCAACCGCGTGCATCGGCAAATGGCATCTCGGTTGGAATTGGCAAGGTTCCCAGCCAAGCGTTATGGATGAGAGAACGAATATTCACCGAACAAAGCAATGGGACTACACGAAGCCTGTTCTCAATGGGCCAACGACCCGCGGGTTCGATTATTACTTTGGTACAGATGTGCCGAATATGCCTCCGTTTACTTTTATCGAAAACGACCGAGTGGTCGAGCAGCCGACGTCAAAATTTGTACATGTTCCTAACGATGGTAGATCTTTGCCGATTCAGTTTGATGGTAACCCGATGGCGCCCGACTGGGAGTTCGACCAGATCCTGCCGGCAATTACTCGAAAGGCCGTCGATTATATTCATGATCAAGCAACACGAGAAGAGCCGTTCTTTTTGTATTTTCCTATGACGTCGCCGCATACGCCGATCGTGCCGAGCACCCGTTTTAAAGGCAAAAGCGGCATTTCACTCGTAGCGGATTTCGTCATGGAAACTGATTGGTCAGCAGGGCAGGTGATCCAGGCTTTAGAAGAAGCGGGGATCGCGGAGGATACTTTAGTGATATTTACTTCCGACAATGGACATCTCCCAACAGAATGGAACGAGCTGGTCGATGCGGGGCATTTCCCGAGCGGCCCTTATCGGGGCCGCAAGACGGATATATGGGAGGGCGGGCATCGAGTGCCTTTTATGATCCGCTGGCCTGGACGAATTAAGGCCGGGGCCGTGAGCGACGATGTCCTCAGTTTGAACGATATTTTTGCAACCTGCTCGGAACTATTGGGCGTTAAACTGCCTCCTGATGCGGGAGAAGATAGTATCAGCTTTCTAACTACGGCTTTAGGAGAGAGCTACCAGCCGCATAGGGATCATGTGGTGAGCCACTCAGTCGGAGGTGAATTCGCCTACATGGAAGGCCCTTGGAAAGTCGTTTTCAGAAATGAAACCAAGGATCGGAATCAGTCCCGTGGAAAACCGCGTATTGTCGAGCTGTACAATTTGCAGAGCGATATTGATGAATCTGACAATCGGTATGAAACGGAGCCGGAGATTGCTGAGCGTTTGAGCCAAAACCTCAGAAAAGTAATTGCTCGAGGTACAAGCCGCGAGGGACCGGACCAATCGAATGATGCGGAAGTCGTACTGGATGTTACGCAAATGCTTCGTTGGGCTCCCAGTCTGGAAAAGAGCGAGCTATCTCGGTGAGTGTGGCAGATAAATATTCTCAACTAAAAATTTCCGGTTTCGTCGATTGATGAAAGGGCAGCGGGACATTTTGAGGAAATTTGCTACGGAGAGCGGCGACCAAGAAGTCCTCGAAATTTTGGGATTCTGTGTTTTATCACTGGTGTGTGACCGATCCCTATTTCGTGGGTGTCGATAGATCGATTTTCTTTGGTGGAGAACCGCGCGGTTCGAGCATGGTGATATCCTTCCACGACCATATGTGGTTGATACCATTGACCTCTAACGATCTTCTCAATTAAACCTCAAATCCGATGAGAAAACACGAAGTTTTGTTAACGGGTAGGATCAGAGACATGATGGAGGCTCAGACGGATCGTCTCTTCCAAACCTATACAGTTCACGCACTGCATCGGAGCGAAGATCCCGATGCCCTCGTAGAGGAGGTTAAGGATCGTATCACTGCGATCGCTACGAATGGCGTCTTGGGTGCGAGTGGGGAATTTATGGCCAGATTTCCAAATCTGGAGGCCGTGATATGCTTCGGAGCCGGTATTGACAATGTTGATCTGGAATACGCGAAGCGTCAGGGTGTCCAAGTATCCAACACTCAAGGGGTTCTAAATGACGATGTCGCGAATTTGGCTGTGGCGCTTTTGCTTGGAATTTCTAGGGAAATTGTGGAAGCAGACAAATATGTGCGAAGAGGTGATTGGATTAGGAAAGGAAAAATGGGCTTGCAGAAAAGCATTCGTGGTCGCCGGGTGGGTATTCTAGGCCTAGGAGGGATTGGCAGGGATTTCGCTAAAAAGCTAGAGGTGTTTGGATGTCAATTGGCCTATCATAATAGGTGCGAAAACAAAAATATTCCCTATCGCTATTATTCGAATTTAACGGAAATGGCGAGAGATTCAGAATACATGGTTGTGATTTGCCCAGCGACCTCGGAGACCAGAAACTTAGTAGATAGCGAAGTCATTGACGCCTTGGGACCAGATGGAACCTTGATCAATATCGCGAGGGGATCTATTGTCGATGAGGAGGCCGTCGTTGAGGCCTTGCAAGAAGGAAGACTGGGGGCATTCGCTTCGGACGTATTTGCCCACGAGCCCCATGTGCCGGAAGCTCTCTTGGAAATGCCAAATGTCATCCTTACACCGCATATTGGTAGTGCAACGGTGGATACTCGTACAGCTATGGGTGAATTGATGTTGAAAAACCTGGAGCGGTTTTTTGCAGGAGAGCCACTAGAGACGCCGGTCCGCCTTTAGGGAAGTGTCGTAGTGGCCTCATCTTTTTGGCCTAATCGTTTCAGAAGCAGCCCTTCCTTGCGACACGAATCTCCCTCTTCATTTAAAAGCCCTCAAGCAGGCCGCCTTTAGCAAATAACTCAGGATACTCGGTCGCAATGCGGGCACGAAGTTCAGGGCGGTTTTTGATGACTCGAGCCAGCTTCTTCACTTTTACCGGATCAGAAAGGCCTCCGATTTCAGCATTGGCTGGCATAATTTGGCTGTTCCAGCCAGCCAGGTCGATTGGCTTTACGCCAGCCAGGCCAACTCCGTTGTTGTAGGCGCTGGGGGTGAATTTCCCGACGACCTTAACATTCAGGTTCTGCTTGATCTTGTTTTCCCAGCCGCCAGCCCAGAGACAGGCATTGATGAGAAACCGGCGGCCGTCTTCGCTGAGCAAGTCTTCCGATGCCCCATAGGACGCGTAGACGACCCGGCCGTTCTTTTTTGCACCAGAGGGCGCGATGTAGGAATCCCGGCTCCAGCCTGCGTTTACGACTGGTTTATCTGTATTCAGATCGCCACTAGCATGAAACGTATTGAGCACCTGCACGTTTAGCAGTGACGTAGCGTCTGCAGGAGGCTGCGACTTGTAGGCGCCCGAGTAGGCGTGGATACTTTCGACTCCCATCAATATGGGATGAGCTCCCGCAGTGGCGTCTGGCGTTATGCGACAACCCATGACGTGGTTCGAGCCATAGTGCGACTGCCCCCGCTCTTTGTGCCAAGTGTTGCCAAAGATCTGCTCACCCAGACCGCCAAAATAATCATCGCCCGTGTAATTGTAATTGAGCTTCGCCCACTTTCCTTTTTGTCCATTGAATCCATGAGTAGAGGTGCGGACTCCCACCACAGGACCGCCTCGCTCGAAGTAGTCGACCAGAAATCTCACTTGCTCATCCGGTAGATTCATGAAACGGGCATAGAAAAACAGCAAATCTGCATCCTCGAGAGCCTCCATTCCCGGCATGTTTCTGCCGCCCCCTTTGATGGTACCATTCTCGTCGAGACCAAATATGACGGTGCAGCGAAATCCGTGTCGCTTGGCTAGGATCTTCGCGAGAGCAGGACAGGTCTCCTCCGAGCGATACTCATGGTCGTTGGCAATGAAAACGATATGCTTCCCTGTACCGATTCCACGGGTGCCTTCGTAGACGAGCGTTTCTGCTGCGACAGAGCAAATCAATAGGGTGGTGGCGGAAACCGCCGCGAGTAAGGTTGTTATTTTCATACGGAGCTTTTCTACTACCTGAGAATTGAACGATTTCAGAAATGAACGAATTGATTTGTGGGCATTCGTCAAACTGGTTCGGTTCTCTCGATAAGTATAGCAAATGAACCCCAGTTAGGGAATAGAGTGTTTTCGGGATGCGTTGGTGAGCCGACCGATTGAGTAATCGGTTCCATCTAGCCGTCGTCCCACAGAGCCGATTGAGGATTTCGTGGATTTAGTGCTGAATGGTTGACTTGTCATTCCTCTGCCTAATCTGGGCTGGTTCGATTTTTTGAATTTCCTTTAGTAAGGTTCTGTCCGCCAGAACGTCTTAATCATTGAGACGGAACGGGTTTTGTTAGATTGACCTAGGTTTTTCTAGAGTTTTATTCGCGTTGCTTGTTTGCGAATTTGTAGCCAACCTTCCTTCTTATTTTAATTCAACCCGATAGTTCCCCTATGAAAGAACGAACTCTAATAGTTTCTCTGTCGACCTTCCTCATGGTTGGTTCGATCCAAATGAATGCAGCTGAAGTTCCTGAAGGTGTCTGGGTTAGAGACGGCTACGAGTTGACGGTTGTTGAGGACACGATCAAGAAACCGCGTTTTATGGCACTGGATAAGGATGGCGTTTTGTATGTCAGCGTGATCGCAGAGGGAAAAATACTCGCGTGCCGAGACAAGGATGGCGACGGGAGTTATGAGTCTGTAACGCCTTTCATTGAGGGCAAGGATCCCAAAAGCAGGCTTCAAGGGGTTCAGTTTCGCAATGGCTGGCTATATTTTGCCCAGCTGAACGCGATTTCCCGGGCCAAGGATACCAACGGGGATGGCAAGGCAGACAAGGTTCAGGAGATTTTGGGGGCTGGCGATCTCCCTACTGGCAAGGCAACCGGGCATCGATGGCGGGCTCTTTTGATACACAAAGGGCGGATCTACACGCACGTGGGCGACCAGGGCAATGCTACCGATGAACCGATCGCCGCTTCGGAGCGGAAAAAAATTTGGTCCTTCGCCGTGGATGGATCGGACAAGAAGCTTTTTGCCTCGGGGATTCGTAATACCGAGAAGCTAGTGGTCCGTCCGGGAACCGACGAGATCTGGGGAGTGGATCACGACGTCGACATGATGGGTTGGGAAATGGAAGGAAAACGCGAAAGGAATTCGGAGGAAGGCCAGCCAATAACCGACCACAATCCGCCGGCTGAGTTGAACCATTACGAGGAAGGCAAGTTTTACGGTCACCCTTGGATCGTAGGGAAGATGATGCCGAATCTAATGTTCATCGACCACCCCGATTTGATGAAGCACGCCCGCATGACGACCATCCCCGAATGGACCATGGCGGCTCACTGCTCGGCCAACTCATTGACATTCTACAGGGGTAATAAGATCCCCAAAGGACATGGGGATGCGTTTGTTGCCCAAAAGGGAGGCTGGAACGCTACCCAGAAGGTGGGCTATTGCCTATCGCGCATTCTATTCGAAGACGGCCACCCTTACGGAGAGCAAAAGATGGTCAACTTCCTCAAGGATGGTGAAGAAGTCCTAGGGCGCCCAACTGACTGCATTCAGGCTCCTGACGGCACCATCCTCTTCAGTGACGATACCGGCAATAGGATCTACCGCTTGCGGTATGTAGGAAAGAAAAATTAGTTTCGGCACGGGTCGGAGGCTTAGACGGTTGTTTCTGTGAGTCTTTTCGGTGAGGCAGTTGGACTGTAAATTGATTGAAGGACAGTTCGCTGACATGTCGATTTGGGAAGGGTTGTCACCTTGACGAGACGGTCTACATTTTGATTTCTCGATTGGTAGGGATGACTTTCTCGTGCACTTTGAACATCTTCTCGGCATCGAACATAAGCGACTGACCTATAAATATCAAGTTAGGTACTCCCGACTGACCGATGTGCATCGGCACGTGGTCAAAGAGCTCATAGCTTAGGGTGGGAGCATTTTAGTTCAGGTCATATAAAGGATACTTGAGGGTGTCGCCAACATGATGAGAAAGCTTTGGCCTGAGCAAGAGAGGCGTCCAGCCCTTACCCTATCGTTTGATGGAGCAGAGTTGTCTCCGTTTTGAAAGGCCGAGATCCTGTCTCTTAAATACGCCTTTGCTAAGAATCCCGGACGATTCTACCTATACGAGTTACGAGACGCAAATTCTTGATCCATGTACGATTCACCTACGTTTTTATCGGCTGGATATTTGCCCGGGTATCAGCTTCGCGGTTCTGATATAGTATGATGGAAAGCAGAATCACTGCGCCACAGACGTGATAGTAAATCGGCAAAGGGGTCCACATCAGCAAACTCGCACTGAGAAGCAGCAATGCTGCGATCAATGAATTGATACGGGTTTCAAGATGCCACTCCAGCAATCCGGCTAAAGCGTAGAGTCCCATGCTCGCCCAGAGGAAAACTTCAAAACGTTCGGGCCAGGTGCCTGAAACCAATGGTGAATAGGCAAACAAGACCGGAACAAGGTACAGGCCCTTGGCGATTTTCCAACTTGTGAGTCCGGTGGGGATCGGACGCGTACCGGCAATGCCTGCGGCTGCGAAGGAGGCTAGGCAAACGGGTGGGGTCACGTTACTGTCCTGGGATAGCCAGAAAATTATCAAGTGCGCACTGAGCAGCATGCCAGTCAGCAATTCCGGCTCTAGCAATTCCTGCCGCAAAAGCTGCTTCATTTCCAGGGGCATCTCCTTGAGTGCCAGCACCGGATCACCCCCGAACAGGCTCAGCGTAGCGGCTACATTGCTGGGCAGATTGCCAGCCTGCAGCACGGTTAGGAGCTGGGACTGGCTGATGAAGTCGAAAATCAAGGGAGCACATAAGGTGGCCAGTACGATATAGGAGGCAGTCACAGGTAGTCCCATTCCAAGGACGAGAGAGGCCAGTGCCACTAGTACCAGAGTTATCAGCAGGCTACCTTGGGCCCATTCCACGATCATTAATGAAAAGGCGTTACCGACACCTGTAGTGGTAACGACGTTGACCACAATACCTACGGCCACGAGCAATAAGGCGGTGGCTACCATGTTCTGTACGCCATCTACAGTGGCATCGAATATATCCCTTAGGCTCATAGGCTTTGTGGACAGCCACGAGCCTGCGATCACACTGATTATAGCGAAGGCAGCTGAACTGGTGGGGGTGCTACCGGCCACTAGGAAACCCACAAGTGTTGCCAATGGAATGATGAAATGCCAGCCCTCTTTCAATATGGCGGAGAATTTTTCCGCATCATCGGCGGTTGTCGGTTTCAGCCCAAGACGTTTGGCCTGAATGCGGACAAAGAAGGACACGGTCAAAAAGTATAGCAAGGCGGGCAGAGCTGAGGCTGCGATGACAGTGAGAAAGGGTATCTGGGTGTAGCTTGCCAGCACGAAAGCCCCTGCGCCCATCACCGGTGGCATCAGAGCTCCGCCGGTTGATGCAGCGGCCTCCACACCAGCAGCAAATCGACTGGAGAATCCGGACTTCTTCATCATGGGAATCGTGATGACGCCAATGGAGACTGTGTTGGCCACCGCAGAACCAGTAACCGAACCCATCAGCCCGGAGCCGATCACTGACATCTGCCCAGCCCCGCCAGCAACGCGTCCGGTCAGGTAACGGGCTAGACGGACCATGAAATCGCCGGCTCCCGAACGCAGTAGAAAAGCTCCGAAAACAATAAACATGAATACAAAGGTAGCAGAGATATTGGCGATCATCCCAAACATACCTTCACTGGTGAAAAAGGAGCGATAGAGTACCGTCTCAAGACTAAGTCCCGGAAATGAAAATATTCCTGAAATATATCGGCCTAGGAACAGAATATAGGATAGGCTGATCAGGATCAGTATGGGCATGAACCAGCCTGAGGTGCGGCGCGTGAATTCAATGGCCAGTCCGAGTCCGAGAATGGAAAACACATAGTCGCTGAGAATGTATTCAGTTTCTCTAGCATAAAGGGCGTTCTCAAATAGAACGAGGTAGGCAGATGTGATCGCTGCAGTTATCGCTAGTGCGATATTAACCCAATACCGCGTTGTAAATTGCCGCACTCCTCTAGACTCATTTACAGTCAGGGCGCAGAGAGCGCTGAACCCCCCAAAGTGTATCGCGGACAGCCACAGTTCGGAAATACTCGCAAATACGTTGGAATAGATATGAAACAGGGCGAAGATGAAAGCGGCCCATCTGAGGTATGGTGATTTCATGGTCGGCTCGCGGCTCTAGCGGTTGGGTCACTGAGCTGATTTATGATTAAACGGTCTGGTATTTCCAGGCCCATTTCCCGATAGTAGCGTAAGGCGCCCGCATGCAGGGGAGCTCCAAGAGCCTTCACCGCAATCTCCAGTCGCATGCTCTTGGTCGCACCATGGATTTCCTGCAAGGTGGCAAGGTTTTCCCAGATGACTTTCGTGATTTCGTAAACCGCTTCCTCTGGAACATCAACCCGAGTTACCAGCACATTGGGTGATGCAATGGTGTGAATCGTTTCTTTTTGGTTAGGATAAGTATTTGGAGGAAACTCGTACCAATCCCACAAGGGGTAGCGTGCGTTGAGCTTGTCCAGCGATTCTTGGGTCCAGTTGAGAATGGTCATGCGATCCCCCATTCGTGCGTAGGTCTGGGTGATGGAACTCACCGGTGCCCCAGCAGGCATGTTCATTCCAACAATATTGCCGTCTTGAAAAGCTCCGGCGCTAGCTCCGTAACCGAGGTATGCGAGCTTGAATTTTTCCTCATAATCGATCCCTAGTGTTTCGAGAATGAAGCGTCCGGTTTTCTCGGCACCAGAATTGCGCCCGCCGATTACAAAGCGTTCCCCATCGAGATCTGAAAGGTCCATCATAGTCCCCGTTTTTGCCAAGCGGGTTAGCAAGACGAAATGCTCGACATTTTCCCACAGGGCGCCAACGCTGCGCAAATGGGTTTGCGGTTTGCTGACCGGTCCTTCGCCACTCCAGGACCAAGCGCCAAACGGTCCTTGCAGGATAGCGAACTGGGCCTGATGATCCCGCAGAAGCTTTACGTTTTCCAGAGAGCCCGCGGAGCTTATCGCGGTCAGGGAAATGCCTTTGGTTTGCGAGAGTTGAGAATGGGCGATAGTGGCAATGGCCACGCCTACAGGGTAGTAAGTGCCACCCGTAGTCGCGGTTGTGAGGACATAGGGTCGGGGCCGGCTCAACTCATCGCTACATGCACTAAGCAAAATAATCAGGATTATACTAAGCGCGATTTTTATCATGGGCAATCCAGTATCGCAGTATGGGGGCTCGTCTCAATCAAGGTAGTTGTAATATTAAGTCACAAAAAATTTGTGAGGGCAGTTGCCCTGATGCGAGCCGATAGAAGCACAGTTTCACTGAAACTACAATCAGCTGATAGGAATTTGCGGGAAGGCTCTAGTCTCAATCACCTCTTAGTCGGGATCTTTGACGAGACGACCTACACTGTGGCCTTATAAATTGGGTGAAAAAGAATTTAACAGGGCAATTGAAAGAGTTACATAATGATTAAAACTGCTATTTTTGGTACTGGTGGGTGCAGAACTGATTTTCCCAAAATTATCGGCGATAATCCTCATTTGGCGACCGTTTTTGCGGTTACCGAACCGTGCGACGCGCACGGCAAGGCAATACAGGAGAAGCATGGGATAGCTGAGGCGAATTGCTTTCCCGGATGGAGGGAATTCGTTGCAGCGGACAGGCTCTGCAACGCGGTGATAATAGCTACTATGGATCAGGATCATGTCGGACCCGCTGTGGCGTGCATGGACAAAGGGTATCATATGCTATTGGAAAAACCGATGGCGGTCCGGCTCGAATCGTCATTCGCGAACTCGCCACAGGAAATAAGAAGACCATTGAAGTGAGAGCGGAAACCGGTAAAACTGGAGGTGGGGACAATCGCCTCAATCGAGACTGGCTCTCTGCTTTGGCGGTCAATAGCGGCGTCGGTATCAAGACAGATGCACACCAGTCCTTGCACACGCATCGCATTGTGTTTACTGCCGAAGCCTCTCGAAAATTTAAAGACATCACCTAACAACGGTGGCCTCATATCGAACTATATGATTAGAGTTTGCCAAAAATTAGAGAGAGTCTCTCCCTCGGATTCGGTCTGACATTTGTCTGCGCCAAGATTCGTATTGTTCTTTTAGCGACGCTACTTTCTCCGGTTGACTGTAGCTAATATTGTTGGTTTCGCCGGGGTCCTCTCGAAGGTTGTAGAGCTGCAGTCCATTGGGAATGGTGATGTTGCGAAACTCTGTTTTCACCAACCCATTGTCATCAAGCTGATACGCTTGATAGGTCTTCGCTTCTTCTCGATAGACTAGTTTCCAATCTCCTTGTCGTGTAACCCAGTTTTTCTGTGTCTCACCAGAGTCCCAGAACAGCGTCTCGTTATCGTGTAGTTGATCTGCGGATCCAGAAATCAGCGGTATTAGACTTTTACCATCCAGTGGTTTGCTTGGGGCGATCCCCGATATTTCTGAAAGGCTGGCGAATATATCACGATGAGTAACGATAGCGTCAACGTGACGGCCTTCCTGTATCTGGTCGGGCCATGACATGACCATGGGCACTTTAATCCCGCCTTCCATGAGGCAATATTTGTATGCGTTCAAAATGCCATTGTTGGCGTATGACTGGTCGGAGCCTCCATTGTCGACGGTGAATATCACGATCGTATTATTAGCTAATCCGTCCTCCTTCAAAGTTTGCAAGATCTCACCGATCGCTGTATCCATCAATTCAAGATGGCCTAAATAGATTTTGCGGCCATAGGGGTCTGGCACGACAAGGTGGCAGGTGTCGCTATACCAGGCATTGTGGTCAGGCTGGGCTATCGGGTCCCAGTGAGGGTACTCCCAAATAGCAGCGTTTCGATCGAAGGCACGCTCGGGGACTTCGTACTTTGTGGCGAGACGTTTGGGCAGTCGGTAGAGCGGTGTATGGACGGCATTGAATTCCAGCTGCAGGTAAAAGGGCTTCTCGCTTTTCGTTTTAATGAACTGGATAGACTCGCGACCAAAAACTTCAGTCGTAGTGGTATTTTCAAAGGACTGTTCCTGATCTATGTTTCGGGTGAGAGGACCGATACCGATCTTTCGACTGGCGATGGCGATGCTTCCCTTGAATTTGCGTTCGTAGGCATCCACATCTTTTTGGCTGAGCAAATTGAAGTCCCAGGAGTGCTGCTCGAAGCCGAGATAGCCCTCGAATCCGTGCGTCATAGGGTGCTCTTTGGGGCCAAAGTTGAGATGGGTCTTGCCCACCTTCATCGTACGGTACCCCGCCTCTTGCATCATTTCAGCAATGGTGCTCTCGGAAGTCGGCAGGCCGCCATCCCCATAGTAGTAAGCTCCCCAGCGCTGCTGGTACCGTCCTGTGGAAATAGCCAAGCGAGAGTTACTGCAAATAGGAGATGAGGCGTAGGCGTTTTTGAAAATGACACCAGACTTTGCCAGTTTATCCAAGTGCGGTGTCCTTACTCCGTCAGCCACCACGTCATGGAATCCCACATCCGCATAGCCGAGGTCGTCCGCCACGATTACAATTACGTTTGGCTTCGGGTGGTCCGCAATTGGCGAATTTTCCTGGGCAATTGACCAATGAGTGAGGCCCGAGCAAAAACAGAGTACTAATAGGATCTTTTTCATTTTCAAGGGATTATCCTTGTCTATGCGTGAGTGTCTGCAAGCGGATTAGCCACTCGGAGGAAGATTGCCAACTTTGGCCAAGCTCGAAATTAGTATTTACGGAGAAGCTAATGGTCTAGCTCGCCAAGAAGAATGAGCATTAACAATGCAGAAGCTCTTTTTGTCTTTCTTGCTGTTTTATAAATGATATAGCCTTCAGCTACCATGAAGACATACCGATTGATCTTACAGGCAGTCTTTTTACTGATCACCCCCTATTTAAACGCCGCCGAAACGAGACCTTACAATGGCACGGTACATGCCATTCCCGGATTGATTGAAGCCGAACACTGGGACGAAGGGAAATCGGGGATTGCCTACTACGATATCGATGGGGAGAACCACGGCGAAAATTACCGGGATAAAACTGGAGTGGATATCGAGAAACGTCCGGATGCCTCCAATGGCCACGGCATCGGTTGGACCAAAAAGGGCGAATGGCTGGTTTACACAGTAGAGGTTAGGGAAAGAGGAACTTACCACATCGAGATGCCGGTCGCCTCTAATAGAAAAGGCGGCGTGTTCCATATCGAAATGAATGGCAAGAATGTTACGGGACCCATCAATGTGCCTGATACCGGCAGTTGGCGGACCTTGAAGCTAATCACTCACAAGAATGTTGTACTTGAAAAGGGTGGGTACCGAATGAAAGTCCTAATGGATAGCGTAGGGGATTCAAACAGCATTGGCGACATCGACTACTTCAAATTTGTGAAACAATGAGGTGAACCCATAAAAGCGGGTTGAGACGGTCCTCCCAAACTTAAGAGATTGCCTTTCAACCGCATTCCGTTTTGAAAGTTAGGGTTCAATGTGTTTTGACTACTAGTTGATTTTCGAATACACTATACGTTCTGACCTTAAAGAGGTTCCTAAAAATAGGGACAGGCTAGTTATAAGATTCTCTAGGTAGAGAATGGATGCTTATTAGTTAGCCCGCGCGAATCAAGGATTGCAAAATCGCCCCGATTTCTAAGACTCGGATTATGATGCCAACTTGGATTTTTCTTCTCATCGGATTTACATCCCAGCTTTACGCTGTTGATGCCCTTCCTCAAGTTGAGGTGACGAATATTCGTCTGGCTTATCACAACGGAGAGCACAATGCGTTCACCGATCTAATTCGTTGGAAGGGGAAATTCTGGCTCACGTTTCGCAGCTGTCCTGATGGGCACATGGTACATCCCACGTCTTCGATTCGAATCCTTTGCAGCTCGGACACGCTGGAGTGGAAAGAAGTCCATCGTTTTTCCGTTCCGCGGCGCGATACCCGTGATCCTCACTTCATGGTTTTTCAAGACAAGCTCTTTGCCTACACGGGAACTTGGTGGAGTGGCGACGACACCCTTCCGCGTGAGGATTACGACCTCAACAAGCATCTGGGATATGCTGTCTATTCGGAAAGCGGCGAAAGCTGGAGCGAACCCACCCAGCTGGAAGGCACTTATGGCCACTACATTTGGAGGGCGGCCACCCATGGCGAGAAAGCTTACCTCTGTGGTCGCCGCAAGCGAAACTACTCGGAGCAGGAGACCGGAGCAGGAGGAGCTTCGATCGTCGAATCCGCCATGCTCGAAAGCGAAGACGGATTGAACTGGCGATTTCATTCCCTTTTCCAAGCCGACCGGGGAAACGAAACCGCCTTTCTCTTTGAAGAGAACGGAAGCCTGCTAGCAATCAGTCGATGTGGGTCTGACACGGCCCAACTGGGCACTGCAGCGCCTCCTTGGACGGAAAAAAAGATTGTGGATCTACCGACCTATCTTGGTGGACCTATGCTGGCCCGATGGGGCGCTCGATATGTCGTCGGTGGACGCCGAAACACCGAGAACGGAACAAAGACAGCTCTCTATTGGCTGGCTGACGAAGCTCTTTCCCCGATCGTCGAACTTCCCAGCGGCGGCGATAATTCCTATCCCGGATTTGTCGAGCTCGACGATGGTAGCGGCCTTGTATCCTGGTATTCCAGTCACGAAAAAAACTCGGATGGAGAATCTATCACCGCAATTTATCTCGCAAATCTCATTTTGGAGAAACCATAGAACTTTTTTTGGGTGAGATATTAGGGCAGGAATCCACTTTTGGGGCAGCGTCGAGCAACAGAGAAGGTTCCTCGATATGGGAGCAAACCTCCTGATCCACAGTGCCGATATAAGTCTCTTCCAAAAACATCTTCAGATTGAACTCGAGGCAATTCGTAAAGTTGACGGACAAATGGATCCTACGATCGGGTCATCGAGGGAAACCACAATTTAACTACGCCATATGTAAATTGAAATAACGATATTATTTAGAGTAGCGACGCTCCGAGCGTGCCGCGATACAAGATAAAACTACCGTTGCACGTTCGGAGGTATTTACCCTAATCTAAAAAATGAAATTCTTTAAGATACTCCTCATTCTCCACTCGGCATTCACTCTTCAATCCTTAGACGCGGTCACGCCCCGTCCAAACGTTCTCTTCATATCCGTTGACGATATGAACGATTGGGTGGGCTGTCTCGGTTCAGATAGGGTTCCGACGCCTAACATTGATGCCTTGGCTGAAAGAGGATTACTCTTTAAAAACGCCCACGCTCCAAGCCCGAAATGTGCTCCAAGTAGGGCGGCAATCCTTACAGGGAAACGTGCGTCAACAACGGGTTTGTACAGTAACGGTCATTGGTGGCGACCGGCGTATCCAAATTTATTGACGTTACCCCATTATTTTAGAAATCATGGCTATACGTCGGCAGGGTGCGGCAAGGTCCATCACCACACGGTTGGTTTCAATCCACCGGATCAATGGGATGAATATTTCGATCTGGTTCAGGATAAGGATCTAATTGTGGATTATTTTAAAAGTCGTGGCGAGGATCGTCGTTTTCTTACGACCATGCCCCGTCACCCGAACGATTCGCTCGATTGGGGCCCAATGGAATTAGACGATAATGAAATGGGTGATGCTCGTACGGTGCGTTGGGCCAGTGAATTTCTTTCCCGGGATCACGAGAATCCATTCTTCTTAGCAGTTGGAATTTTCCAGCCTCATTTGCCATTCTACGCTCCGCAGAAATATTTTGACATGTTACCGAAGGAAAAAGTCGAACTTCCTATCAATAAACCCGGGGACTTGGACGATATACCCGAAGGGGGTCAAATCATGGCTGAATACCGGCGCAACGATCTTCGAATGATCGAAGAATACGATGATCTTCGGCACTGTGTTCAGTCATATTTAGCAAGTATTGCACACGCGGATACAATGGTGGGGGAATTGATGTATGCCTTCGATAAAAGTGCCTACCGGGAAAACACGATCGTCGTTTTCTGGTCCGACCATGGGTATGCATTCGGGGAAAAGGATCACTATGCGAAAAATACGCTTTGGGAACGGTCGACCCATGTCCCCTTCATTATGGTCGTTCCAGGCGTCACGCAAGCTGGCTCGGAAACGGAAAGTCCAGTAGACCTGACTTGCCTATTCCCGACGCTTACAAAGCTGTGCAGATTGCCGGTACCCTCCGGTTTGGACGGGGTCGACATTGGGCCTTTGCTGAAGAATCCGAAAATTCAATGGAAACATCCTGCAATCATCGACTATTTGAAAGGCAACACGGCTATCCGTACCAGGGATTGGAGCTACATACAGTATGACGAAGGAAGAAAAGGGGAGGAGCTGTATGACCGGGTTAACGACCCCCATGAATGGACAAACCTAATTGAAAAACACCCGAAGCTAGTGCGTCCCTTCAAAGCTTGGCTACCTAAACGCTACGCGGAAGAAGTGCCAACAAAAGGAGCTTACGTTTTTGACCCCTCACATTACAGTTGGAAGAAAAGGTGAGCCGGCTGAATATTATCCCTCCTTCAAGATTACGCTATTACCTTCTCTGATTTGTCTCAAAATACCCAAAACTCTAAATTTGTTATGATTTTTAGAATACGTTATAAATTACTAGTACTTTTTTTCATGGGATCAGTGGTGACGATTGGAGAGCCATCTTGGGGCTACGATTCGAGCGATCCAAGCTATCTCGAATGGAAAGTATTTGCAGAACTTCCACCTTCCGGTAACCAGTCTGAATCCTTAGGTGTTGCGGGTCCCTTTGTCGGTGTAAGCAACGATAGTCTCATCGTGGCTGGTGGAGCGAATTTCCCGAAACCCTACTGGGGAGAAGCCAAAATTTGGCATGACGATATCTGGGTGCTTGATAAAACCGGTGTCTGGCATAGCGGCGGAAAACTGCCGCGACCTATTGGATACGGAAATTCCGTGACGACGGATTTGGGGGTGCTTTGTATGGGGGGAAACGATGCCTCGAACACCTATGACGAAGTCTTTTTACTGACTTGGAATTCAGCAACTAAATCGGTTCAACGCGAAAACTTACCGAATCTTCCGTCGACCTTGGTGTATGGAGCGGCCACTACGTTGGGTCAAAAAGTGTATCTCGCCGGTGGAAGCGAGACAAATGAGCTTTCAACGGCTATGAAAAATTTCTGGGTCTTGGACCTAGATAAAAAGGGGAACGACTCGTTCGGGTGGCAGGAATTGCCTAGCTGGCCAGGACCTTCCCGTGCATTTAATATTCTAGCTGCCCAGAACAATGGACGCGAGAACCAGATTTATATTTTTAGCGGTCGACGCGAAGACAAGAATGGCGAGCTCGAATTTTTAAAGGACGCCTACGGCTATAGTTCGTCTAGCGCTTCTTGGAAACGGCTCGCGGACTCGCCCGCATGCATGATGGCGGGCGAAGCGATCCCGGTGGGAGAAAATCACATTTTGATAATAGGTGGTGCGGATGGATCTCTATTTCAATCAGCGGACGAACTCAAGGATGAGCATCCCGGATTTCCAAAACAGGTCTGGGGGTACAACGCTCTAACCGATAGCTGGCAAAAGGTGGGGACGATGCCGCAGAACCATGTCACCACCCAGATCGCGAAATGGGACGACGATTTTATTTTAGCGTCAGGGGAAATCCGCCCCCGCGTACGCTCTTCTATAATCTGGAAGCTCACCGCCACGCCAATCTCGGCCTCTTTTGGAGCTCTGAATTGGACGACACTGATAGCGTATCTTGGAAGCCTACTCGCAATCGGATTTGTCTGTGCCCGCAGCACGCAGACGGCAGAGGATTTCTATTTGGGAGGAAGATTGATTCCTTGGTGGGCGGCGGGTATCAGTATATTCGGTACGACTTTGAGCGCGATTACTTATCTCGCCCTTCCCGCTCGTGTCTACGCGACAAGCTGGTCAGCGATAATATTAAACTTCGGTATTCTCATCGTCGCACCGCTTATCGCCTTGATCTACATTCCTCGACTTCGAAGAATCAACGCAGTCACTGCTTATCAATTTCTAGAAAATAGATTCGATCTCGGCCTGCGCCTTTTTGGCAGTGCGTCCTTTATTATTTTCCAGCTGTTACGCATGGGGATTGTAGTCTTTCTTCCTGCACTTGCCTTGTCTGCGGTCACCGGATTCCACCTAACCCTCTGCATTCTCATGATGGGAATGATATCCACCGTGTATACCGCATTTGGAGGCATTAAAGCGGTTATTTGGACGGACGTTGTGCAAGTCGTAGTACTTATAGGAGGTGCTCTCCTCGCTCTTGGAATAGTCGTGTCTAATTTAGATGGCGGCTTATCAACTTTGGTTTTAATCGGGAAAGAAGCCGGAAAATTCGAACTGCCACCCATCGAATGGTCTTGGGCCACCGACTCATTCATGGTCCTGATGCTCGGAGGTATATTCTCTAACGCGCTCGTGCCCTACACGTCAGACCAAGCAGTGGTTCAACGCTACCTCACTACGAACTCCGAACGAGAGGCTAAGAAGGCCGTCTGGACCAATGCCTTGCTCGCCATTCCAGCGACATTAATTTTCTCCTTAATGGGCATCGCTCTATTTGTTTTCTACAAATCCAATCCGGATCTTCTGGGTCCGCTCCAAAAAAACGATCAAGTCCTTCCTTGGTTCGTCGCTCATCAAATGCCCGCTGGTTTGGCTGGCCTGGTTATCGCAGGTGTATTTGCCGCTGCCATGTCTAGCTTAGATAGCAGCATGCATTCCATATGCACTGCAGTTTCCAATGATTTTATAGGTAGATTCAAGTCCGATTGGGACGACGAGAACCAGCTGCGACTCGCCCGCAAAATCGTTAGCGGCCTCGGAATATTGGGCACCATGATCGCCATTATTATGGCCAGTATGGATATTGGTCACATGTTCGACTTTCTCATTGGACTCATGGGACTAATCGCCAGTCCGCTAGCCGGACTATTTCTTCTCGGCGTCCTTACGAAAAAAGCTAATGCCACCCACGCCTGGATCGGCGTAATCTGTAGCCTGATCGCGATTGTATTCGTAAAGTACTTCACCGATCTCAATGGGCTGCTTTTTGGCTTTGTCGGAATCGGTATCTGTTTCGGCACTGGGTCATTGGCGACACTTTTCGTATCCAGAGAAGTCCAAGGCCAACAAAAAGGATAAAGCCATGAACCATAAAACGTTGACAACTATATACTGCCTTTTGGTCTTCTTGGGGTCCGCTCACATGAAGGAAAGCCCGAATACCATTGCCGAATCCATTGTAATTCAAGATCGCGAGTTCAAAACGGACGCACTTCCACGGTCGTTAAAATTGGACCGGGAGCTAGGAATCGTTTTAGCTCCCTACTTAGAGGCCGAGATCATCCACCGAGCTCGTGATGCTAAGCGAGGCTTATATGAAATTCGAGGCGCCAGTACGCCAAAAGGAGATTATCTGGTGATGTTTCCAGACGGCGGATATTATGGTGGTGCCGGTAAGCGCGGGGAAGGCAAGGTCAATGACATGCTGGCTTGCCGATCTAGCAACAAAGGAAAAACCTGGGAGGGCCCAACGGTTGCCTTTGATATCGATTACAACTAACACGGTTTCATTCGGTTTATCCCTAAGAGTTCCGACCGTATCTACGCCTTCGGTACACAGCCGATTTGGGATATGTACGAACCTTAGACGCACGGATTGTCGGAAAACGCTCCCATCGGATATCGCTTCTGCTACGATGATGGGCATACCTGGTCGGAAGTGAGAATCATTCGTCCTAAAAATGATCCTGAGTTTCGCGGTATGTCCGTTATGTGCATGACGGAAACAGATTTGGGTGCCTGGCTTCTTGGATCTCACGAGGCCGACTGGTCATACAAGCCAATAATGACGCGAAAGTATTTGTTGTGGAGCGAAGACCAAGGACAGACTTGGGAACTGTTGCCAGGTCAACGCCATGGGGGCTGGTATGCCAAAGGATTTAATCGTATGGATGAATGCCGACCTATTAACCTAGGTAACGGTAATATCTTTTTCATGACGCGAACGGCGACGGGATATCTTTGGGGTTCATGGAGTGATGATGATGGCAAACCGTGGACGTACCCCAAACCTACTCCTTTAGTGCATCCCGATGTACCGCCTATGCTTTTTATGTTGTCCGACGGCAAAACACTCATCGTGTTCCACCATAATAGGATTAAGATCCAAACCGCTGACCTTGCTGGCAACCGATCTCAAAATTACGACCGCTCCGAAATCTGGTTCGCGACCTCTGTGGATGGAGGTCGTAGCTGGAGCGAACCGCAATTCGTGTTCGCGACAGCTCTCGAGCCTTTTTTCGACAATATTTGGCGAGACTACAACAAGTCCTACTTAGATGCGTTTATCGATGATGGCGTCATCAATATCTTCTGTCCCCATCGCCGGGAACGGGTAGTTTTCCTGCAAATCCGGGAAGTAAATTTGGATAAATTCCCCACAAGGAAAGCATTCCTAGACTGATTTTTTACCTGCTGGGTACCGTTAAATACACGTACATTCATATACAACTTTGAAGAATTCTGGAAACTATTCTATAGATGAGATCAGTGTGTAAATTTATTCTTATCTTTTCCAAGATACTCTTCGCACAATTAGCTTTCGGAACGCTACTTTGGGGAGTAGAAAAAACAATAGAGACCCAAGTCCTCTTTCGCAAGGCAGTGGATGGATACAATAACATCCGCATTCCCGCTATTTGCAAAACCAAAGATGGAACCCTTTTAGCTTTTGCAGAAGGGCGCGAGGCTGGCGACAAAGGCGATATCGATCTCATAATGCGTCGCTCGCTAGATGGCGGTAAAACGTGGAGCGGAATCGAAGTGATTTGGGACGACAAGGATAACACCTGTGGAAATCCATGTCCGGTTGTAGATTTGGATACAGGGACTATCTGGCTATTACTTACATGGAATTTAGGAAGCGATAGCGAGGATGCCATCATGACTGGGAAGAGCGAGCATCCCCGTTCACCATGGATCACCTACTCGAATGATGATGGCAAAACCTGGGCCAAGCCAAAAGAGCTTCCGCACCTTCGTAAGAAAGATTGGCGCTGGTATGCAACTGGTCCTGGAAACGGCATTCAACTGACGCGAGGTCCCCACAAAGGTCGCCTGGTCATTCCCGCAAATCATTCCGATCGGATCACTGCTGAGAGAGATTCGAAAACCTATCGATCGCACATCATTTACTCTGACGATCACGGCAATAGCTGGGGCCTTGGTGCGATTCAGGAACCACTTACAAACGAGTCT
>DIHO01000020.1:0-78826 GCA_002420185.1 Opitutales bacterium UBA5694 | reverse complement strand
ACAAACGAGTCTACCGTGGTCGAGCTCGCCGATGGCTCAGTGATGCAAAACATGCGCTCTTATCACGGGAAAGGGAATCGGGCGGTGGCCGTAAGCGAGGACGGCGGGATAAGTTTCGCTCCGGTTTATTTGGATGACGGACTTCAATCACCCGTTTGCCAAGCGAATATCCTTCGGTTCAGCTGGCCCGAAAAAAATCGCAGTCGCATTCTCTTTTCCAGTCCTACCGGTGGCAAGCGCGAGGGTATTACGGCTCGCTTAAGTTACGACGAGGGAAAAACCTGGCCAGTCAGCAAAATGATACATGAAGGTCCCGGAGCCTACTCGAATATGGTCGGTCTCGCCGATGGCACTGTCGGACTGCTGGTCGAAATTGGGGAGTCTAGTCCCTATGAATCGATAAGTTTTATCACGTTTGACATCAATTGGCTAGAACATTGAGTGTTAATCGCGGGAAGGTGCGATTAAAAATTCGTTCTAATACTGATTTGGATTACTCATATGAAACAGAGTCGAGTTAAGGAAATTTGGAAGAAGGGAGGAGTCGCCATAGGCACTCTTGTCAAGTCTACGGACCCTGTGCACACGGAAGTACTGAGCCAATCTGGGCTGGATTTTCTTTGGTATGATTTAGAGCACGCTGACAAAAGCGTTGAAACCTTCGCTAGCCTCGCCCGGGCATCTCGGGTTGGCGAAGTAGATATACTCGCTCGCCCAGGACGCTGGGAATACATGCGAATGGGTCGTCTTCTTGAAGCTGGGGCTCTCGGCATACTGTATCCGCGATGTGAGTTAGCGGATGAAGCTCGCGAAGTTGTTCGTTGGTCGAAATTTTATCCGGTGGGCGAACGCGGATTTGACGGGGGAAGCCCCGATAATAATTACGGTCAGTATCAAGCCGAAGACTATACGAATAGAGCGAACGAAGAAACCTGGGTTACCGCACAAATCGAATCGCCCAAGGCACTGGCTAACGTCTCGGAAATCGCCTCAGTCTCAGGATTAGACTGCGTTTTCTTTGGTCCTGGTGACTATTCGGCTCTAATAGGAAGACCTGGTGATGTCAAAGGAGACGAGACGCTAGAAGCGGCTCGAATAATCGCCGAAAAAACGATCGCCGAAGGAAAAGTATTTGGGACGCTCGCCTTCGATATGGACCACGCCAAACACATGAAAGACCTCGGAGCCCAGTTGATTGTTCATAGTGCCGATATTGTATTTTATAAAAAGGCATACGAGGAGTTGGTGGAAGCCTATCGCGATTGGGCTTGATCTAACCAATGGTTAGCAGCTGAGGAAGTGCTGATAAATCTTGGACTCAGGGTTTGACGAAGTGATCTGCAGTACCCTCATCCACTGCGAGCTGAAATTCCCGAAGTATGCTTAAGAATTTTTAACCTTCCGAATCGGATAGCCGTGCGGCGTTTGTCGGGGTTATTGGAACTGTCCCAGACAGCGAGCCACTCTCCCGGCGTATCTTCGACCAGAGTGGGGTAATTGTTTCTTTTGTCGTTCAAATAGAAGGCCTTTCCTTCGATCAAACCTGCAATAATCTTCCTAACATGGTGGCGGGTGGCGGCTATTGTCATCGGGCCCATGCCGTAATCGAAAAGCCAATCCTATCTGCAATCTCTGCCTGGAGCTACTCCAAAAGTTCAATATCGACCAAGGCCAATTCGACGTTAGCGATAAAGATACGGAACTGTAGCCAGTCTTTAAGTGATCTATTTCGCTTGTTAGATATCAGAGAATCAGAGTTTCCTATTGAATACCGCTTCTTGTCGCGAATATATCACTTGCTCCAGATTGAACACAGTTCCAATGCACCAAAACAGCACCAGATGGAGCCTCTTCGCTGCTCTGCTCGCACTCGGCTCAATCTCGCTTCTCGCTGAGCGTCCTAACGTCATCGTCTTTCTCACGGACGACCAGGACAAGGAGTCCATCGGTGCCTATGGCGGCCAGGTCTGGACGCCTAACTTGGATCGCATGGCTCGGGAAGGCATACTCTTTCATAACGGCTTTGCCACCAGCACTGTTTGCACGCCCTCACGCTATTCCTTTCTTACCGGACGCTATGCGAGCCGATCAACGTCCGAGCCCTTCCGGCACGAAAACCCGGAAGGCTTCCAGGCCTTCCCTGCCTTCAATATGGGCCTCGAGGCGGACAACCTGAACGTCGCAGGCGTTCTGTCTAAGGCCGGCTATCGAACGGGATTTGTCGGCAAGTACCATGCCAGCGGTATTGAGAGTTTGCGTACCGATTCGGACTACAAGAAATGGGGCCTGAAATACATTCCTCGCGACGCCAAACGCTCTCCCGAATTGAGCGAAGCCTTTCGCTACAATGAACTCCAATACCGCAAGCTACTCACATCGCGCGGATTCGATTGGGCCAAGAATATCTACTTGGGAAATATGGAAAGGCCCTACGCCGAGCACAACTTGGAGTGGACCATCGATGCCGGGCTGGAGTTCATCGAAGATAGCGTTCAATCAGGAAAAGGTGAGCCGTTTTACCTTCACCTCTGCACCACACTCGTTCATGGGCCAGATAGATCATGGAGCCGATCCATCGCCGAACCGCTTGTTTCTGGCTCCGGTCAAGAACAAGAGCCCATCCAGCCAGAGGGTATGCTGACGCGTGAAGCGATCCTGAGCGAACTTTTCAAGCGTGGACTCGATCCTCACAAAGGGCATGCTGGCTACTCCTGGATTGATGCTGGCTTGGGAGCAATCTTGAAGAAACTCGAGAAGCTCGGTATCGACGGTAACACGCTGCTCATTTTCACCGCCGATCATGGCTCCCGACAAAAAGGATCCCTATTCGATGAAGACGGTGCTTCCGTACCCTTCATTATGCGTTGGCCAGGCAAGATCGCGGCAAATATTGAAAGCAACGCTCTCGTTCAGAGTATCGATATCGTAGCGACAGCCTTCGACCTCGGCAACGCGGATATTCCTGCAGCTTACGAACTAGACGGAAAAAGTCTTGCTCCTCTATTCGGGGGACAGGCTCCCGATAACTGGAGAAATCATTTGTACCTAGAGCTAGGCTTTGGGCGGGCGATTCGTACCCAAGAGTACAAATACATCGCCGTGCGTTATCCCAATGAACATCTAAGTGTCATTCGAAATTCGAAGCCAGAGAACTTGCCCAAAGTCATGGCGCCTTTGAACCGGGCAGGCATAGGGACGCGCGGATCCACGAATCCGAATTTCTATTACGAAGACGCGCTCTTCCGGATTGATCGAGATAGGAACGAGCGTAGGAACCTCATCGACGATCCTGAATCACGACAAGCCCTGGAAAACTTACGATCGCTGCTCGCCCGAGCGATCCAATTAACAGGGCGCCCCTATGGAGAAATCATACCTGGCGGAAACGCCACTGCCCCCGGTCAAGTTGAAGCCCAGCAAACGCTCGTCCGAAAAATGAAGATTCAGGGAAAGAAGGTCTCGCTTCCCGAGTAATACCAATTACCAAAAAAATGAGCAGATGGTGCAGGTTGGAGCCTCTGATTCCCTCGTAGGACCGCCGCTTGCGAAGTGCCGCGAATGAAGATTCGATATTATCAAAGCTGCGTCTATTCAATCCCCTGCTAGACGAGGGGCCGAATGACCGCGATTCTTGATTTCCGCCATTCGTTTGCGTAGGTTCTCCACCCTCTCTGGATATCGCGAAGCTAGATCGTGGCGCTGTTCCAAGTCCTCCACCAAGTTGAAGAGTTCGGCCGGTTGATCGTCGTCTGCAGGGTATTTGTGTTTCGTTTCCCAGTCAGCAACGCGGCCGCTGCGGTATCCGTCTTTGTGGTCCACCAGAACCCAGTCTCCGTGTCGGATTGCCCATTGGCCCTCGTAGGTGTTGTGGATGTGGGTGTCCCGAATTCGGTCTACCTCACCCTTCAGAAGTGGCAGCAGATTGTGGGAGTCGTGAGCCTGGTCTGAGGGAAGTTCGAAATCCAGGGCATCGGCGAAGGTTGCCATAAGATCAATCTGGGAAACCAGGCTTTCGTTGGTGGTGCCCGCTTCGGTGACGCCTGGCCAGCGGATCAGGAATGGCACGCGGTGACCCCCTTCGTAGATGTCTCGCTTGAGGCCGCGAAGCGGGTAGGCCGACCAGTGGTCGAAATTCGCGTCCCGAGCGTAGGCGTATTTCTCCGGCCCGTTGTCCGAGCTGAAAACGACGATGGTGTTATCTGCTTGGCCGGATTCTTCCAGGGCCTGGAGCAACTGGCCGGCGGACGCGTCCGTTTCGGTTACGAAGTCTCCGTAGGGGCCAGCCGCGGATGTGCGGTCAAATTCGTCATTCGGGATGATGGGCGCATGCGGCGATGGCCAGGCGAAGTAGAGAAAGAATGGCTCGTCCGTTTCGGCCTGAGCGTGGATGTATTCGACACCACGCTGCGTGGTGGTGGGGACGTTCGTGTAGGGATCCCAACCGGTGATCATAGGGCCTGGGCGAAACTCCCAGTTGCCCTCTTTGATGGGCTTGAACAGCTCCGTGTCCATGCTCCTGTCCGGTGCCGCGGTGACGCGGTCGTCCTCGATCCAGCAGTAGGGTGGGAAGTTGATAACGGTATCTCCGAAGTAGTGATCGAAACCGTGCGCCAATGGTCCGTCTGGTATCGATCGAGACCAATCGAACGCTTCCGGCCCCCAGAATTTTCTTCGTCCCTCACCGGTCTGCTGGGCGTCCGGTTTGCGAATGGCCGCCCAGTCCCAGCCGAGGTGCCACTTGCCGATGGCTGCGGTGGTGTAGCCCTTTTCTCGGAGCATTTCCGGCATAGTCAGACGCTCGGCGTCAAAAGCGGATGCCCCGAACGCATTTACGATGCCATGGAATTTACGCCAATGGTGGCGACCGGTTAAGAGGGCGTAGCGACTGGGCGTGCAGATGCCAGAGGAAGAGTGGCCGTCCGTAAACCGAAGGCCCGTTGCGGCCAGTGCGTCTAGATTCGGGGTATGGATCTTCGAATCCGGCTTGTAACAGCCCAGATCGCCGTAGCCGAGGTCATCAGCGTAGAGAATCAGGATGTTGGGCTGTTCGGCAGCCTTGGCAAAAGCGAGGCCGACTCCCAGTGCGACTAGTGCTGCGAGGAGGTTTCGATGCATGGTGAGTATCGTTCCCATTGGATGGCAGAATGTCGAATTCGAAAAACGAAGTGGACCTAGGGGCGGGTGGAGAAGATGGATCTCCATTGAATATTGATGAAATCTACGAATTGGCCCTAGTCTTAAATGACAGTGCGTTGCTCACCATCGAGTGCGAGAAATATAGTGGCGAGGTGCTTAATCGTTTGGACTTGTCTACATGATTAGATCTGTATGCGGTTGTTCCTATGAGATAGCTATGAATTAAAAGGAGCTTCGAAGGAGTCTCCTCAGAAATAGGCCTCTTCAAACGAGCGTCCCCAAATCATTGAAATAAGACCCCCAGTGAATATTCGCATTCTATTAGTTATTTCTCTCGCAAGTATCCTCGTGGTTGGATCGCAGGCTCAGGATTCGAGTCCTCCCAATGTCCTAATGATCAGCATTGACGATCTCAACGACTGGACCGGTTTCCTCGACGGCCACCCGCAAGCGCACACACCTCATATGGATAAGCTGGCAAAGCAGGGCCGCGTCTTCGCCAACGCCCATTGCGCCATTCCGGTATGCTCTTCCTCACGTGTCAGCGTGATGTCGGGATTGGCGGCTACTACGCACGGTAGCTATGAGCTCGGACCCGCCTACGAGGAGCTGCCGGCCCTGGCCGATGTACCCACGATTCAACGACACTTTAAAGATAACGGCTACTATATTCTGGTTGGGGGCAAAGTGTTACACCACGATTTCCGCAATCGATTGGCGGGCGATGTTGATCGCTCGCTCGGCCGAAATAAAGGGGCCAGGCCGAAAGAGAGGATGAATATTCCCGCCGGTTGGAGCAAAGCGTGGGATTGGGGAGAGTATCCGGAAAACGATTCCGAGATGGGCGATTTTCAATTGGCGGAAAAAGCGGCCGCTGCTCTGCACGAAAAGTTCGAAAAGCCTTTCTTCATGTCGGTGGGGTTCTTTCGCCCGCACGTGCCGCTCTACACACCCCCCAAATGGTTCGATCTTTACGATGTCGAACGGATCGAGCTTCCCGATAACCCGGTTTCGGACCTCGACGATCTTCCGAAGAATTTTCTTAGCATCAATGACTATGCGGTGGCCCCAAAGCATGTCGAGGTGCTCGAGCATCGGAAGCAACGAAGTATGACGCAGGCCTATCTGGCATCCATCAGTTTCGTCGACCATTGCGTAGGCGTGGTTTTGGATGCTCTCGAATCCAGTCCGTATGCCGATAACACTATCGTCGTCCTATGGAGCGATCACGGGTTTCACCTTGGAGAGAAACAACACTGGGCCAAGCGCACGCTTTGGGAGGAGTCCACGCGCGTGCCTTTGCTCTTCGCTGGACCGGGCATCGATTCAGGATTGGCGACTAAGGAACCAGCTAGTCTGATCGATATTTACCCAACCCTCGTCGAACTGTGCCAGCTTCCCGAAAATCTCCATCTCGAAGGTGTCTCGCTTGTCCCTCAGCTGGATAACCCCGAAACACCGAGAGAGCAGCCAGCGATTACTTCATCCTATTTCGGTAATCACTCCATCCGCACGCGCGAATGGCGGCTGATCGTTTACGAGGATGGAGCCCAGGAACTCTACGATCATCGAAACGATCGAGACGAATTCGACAATCTAGCTGGCGACCCTGCTCACCAAGAGACTATTGAACAGCTTTCGCGTTGGCTGCCGCAAAACGCTACGCCAGAGTTTAGGAAAGTCTCCGAACGAGCCAAGGCCCGCTCTAACTGAACAGCTAGGGCGGCCAAGCCTCGTACGGGGAGACGCTCGCTACCTTGTGATATTCGGAATGGATTCGAAATCGAAATCCACAAGGGCCTCTGCGGAGAGGGTGCCGATCTGGCGACGCAATTCCCGTACATCACCAGTTCCATCGGGGTGTATCCGATTGGTCATGAAAATCACGATAGTCTGCGAGAAGGGATCAATCCAAATACTCGGTCCGGCAAACCCCGTATGCCCGAAGCCTCCAATAGGGAAAACCTCCCCCCTCTGACCCGAGTAACTCGAGTCGATATCCCAGCCGAGTCCTCTTAGAGAGGGCACACTTTCGGGAGACTGAATGGAAGTCATCAACTGAACATTTTCTGGCTGCAAAAGGCGAACGCCCTCCAGGTTTCCCTTATTAAGGATCATGCGAGCGAACTTCGCCAGGTCAGGAGCCGTCGTAAATATCCCTGCATGTCCGTGAACGCCACCGGTTTTCCGGCAAATAGGATTATTAGCGATTCCTCGGAGCATCTCACCATCTACCCACTTGGTCGGAGCGATTCGCTCCCGCAATTTCGGCGACGGGAGGTATCCCGTGTCACTCATTCCCAATGGTTTAAAGATTTCCTTGCGCGTAAATTCTTCCAGCGGCATGCCTGAAATTTGTTCAATGATCTCGCCCAGAATAATGTAGTTGATATCGCTGTAGATAAACTGGGTTCCTGGCGGGTGTTGTACTTTCTCCTCTTTGGCAAGGGCGATAGCAGTTTCGTATCCATTCCACTCCTCGTGGATACCGTTTACTTCGACGGTATGATCAATTCCTGGACGTAGGCCGGATGTATGTGTTAAAAGATGACGAATGGTGATGGATTCTTTCCCGCCGTTGTCGAAGTCCTCAAGGTACTGCTTGACCTGTGCATCCAATTCGATTTCCCCACGTTCCATTAATATTAAGATCGCGGGAGCGGTTGCCATCACCTTAGTCAGGGATGCCGAATCATAAAGGGTATCGATCGAAGCGAAAGCGATCTGGGGTTGGAGAGCGGCGTAGCCGTAAGCCTTGGTATAGACTCCTCCCTGGTGCTCTAACCAGAAAACGCCACCAGGAGTTTTGCCCTGTCGAACCGCTTTCTCGATCGCTTGGTCTATTTTCTGCAGCTTGCTGGTTTTAAGGGGACCCGTTGGCTCGGGTTCGCAAGAAATGAGCAGGGGCAGGAGGCAGAGAACGAGGAATGATAGCCTTTGCCTATAAACGAAAGAGGTCCTGGATTGTCGAGAGCGGTTCTGCGAGAATCTTATCATGGGAAAAGCTTTAAGGGGCGTTTTGGTTGGCGTAAAGATTGTCTTTCTTCTTAGGCGTTGCCCAGTGCGGGATTAAACCTGATTATTCGAACTCCTCTTGGATCCCCTATTTCACTATGAGCTCCTCGTCAAAATCTTCTCAACACGAAATTATCGGCCGACCGAGCCCGACAAATGTTCACAAGCTGATCTTCGTTATGGCGTCGGTCACGTCGCTGATGCTGTACTTGCACCGGTACACATGGGCAGTTATCCGACCCGAACTCGCTCGTGAGTATGGATATACGAATACAGAGCTAGAACAGATATTCACGTTTTTCAATATTACTTATGCGCTGGGTCAGATTCCGAGTGGTTTGGTGTGTGACTACTTTGGAGCAAGATTTTTTCTGAGTTCACTTATTGGGGGATGGTCGCTGAGTTTAGTATTATTTGCCTTAGGAGGCTCGTTTGTGACCTTTTGTATCGCACGGCTTATTTTTGGGGCCGCGCAAGCAGGAGCGTATCCTAGTTTGAATAGTGTATCCCGGAATTGGTTTCCACCTGCCAATCGGACGACTATGCAAGGGTTTGTGGCGAGTTTCGCGGGAAGAGCAGGTGGGGCTCTCGCTCCGATTATAATGGCGACCGTGCTAATGAGCTACTTCGGTTTTCATTGGAAGGCGGCGCTCATGATAATGGCGGGAGCGGGAATTTTCTTAGCACTGGTCTTTTTTGCTCTTTACCGGAATAGCCCGGAAGATGACAAGCGGGTGAACGAAGCTGAGAGAAAGCTTTTTAGAGCGGAGAACCTAGCCCAAAAAACTCAATCGAAAGTCCTGAGTTTTAAGCAGGCATTGAAGCATCGAACATTACAGATAATGGTCTTCGCCCAAGTATCGAATACGGGAGCGGACATTATTTATACTTCGGTCCTCGGTAGCTATTTCCTTTCGAAGGGAATTTCCATCGCAGAGATGGGAATCTATGCGAGTTTTCCGCTCTTTGGCGGAGCCGTGGGAGGTTTTGTGGGAGGCTATCTGAATGATTATTGTATTCGTCTCACTGGGAGTCGAAAGACTGCTAGGCGAATAATGGGCTCCTCGGGAAAAATCATCGCAACGATATGCCTTTTCTTTGCGATTTCACAGACCAATGTCCTTGCTCTGGCGATTGGTTTGTTCGTTGTTAAGTTTTTCAGCGATTGGTCTCAGCCAACGGTTTGGGGTACGTGTACCGATATTGGGGGGCGGCACTCAGGGACGGTCTTTAGCATTGTTAATATGTCAGGAAATATTGGCGCGGTTCTGGTGCCGGTACTGCTCTTGGGGCCTTTGTTGGATGGGTTTGCCACTACGCAGATGGTTGATGGTGTTTCAGAGGTCGTGACCAACTATTTCCCAATGTTTATTGTGGTTGCGGTCATGTATGTGATAACGGCGATTTGCTGGATGACGGTTGATCCCTCTAGGCCAATCGATCCGGGTCAAGAGAGCTGAAGATGTCGCGAAGGAGTGAGGTCCCTGCCCCACCTTATCTACCATTCCGCGACAGATCCATCTCCATGGTGCCAGTCTCGATCGTTTCGTATGAAGCTTTCTTTGTTGGCCTCGATGACCGTGTCTTCGTCAATCTCTATACCTAAACCAGGCAATTGGGGTAGATTCAAATAACCTTCCGTAATCTTGAAAACGTCCGGATTGGGAAGTAATAATTTTGGATGTGAGTTGTAGCTGTGCTAGCATTACAAGCCGTTGGCGATTGATTTCGCGAATGAGTGTTTTTATATGGACGCGGTCATTGGGTATCTCCTTCATGCAACTTCCTGGCCGTAAAAGTGAGAATCAACTTCGACAACACCTATGCGCGTTTACCAGAGCGATTCTATGCTAGGCTTGCTCCGGCGAGCATTAGCGTGCCAAAATTAATTCGAGTCAATCGAGGACTCGCGGAGAGCTTATCCATTTCTAGGGATTGGCTGGAGTCCGAGGAAGGAGTTGCGATGCTCTCGGGCAATCAAGCTCCTGAAGGGGCAGAACCGATTGCCCAAGCTTATGCGGGACACCAGTTCGGCGGTTTCGTACCGCAGCTCGGTGACGGCCGAGCCTTATTGCTCGGTGAGATCGTCGATACCCAAGGAGATCGTTTTGATCTGCAGCTGAAGGGCTCGGGGCGTACGCCTTTTTCCCGCCAAGGAGATGGAAGATCTGCCTTGGGACCGGTGATTCGGGAGTACATCGTCAGCGAAGCGATGGCGGCTCTGGGTGTTCCGACAACGCGGGCTTTGGCAGCGGTTGCTTCGGGCGAGAATGTTTTGCGAGCGGAGGGCTCTTTGCCGGGTGGCGTTTTTACTCGGATTGCAGCGAGTCATATTCGCGTCGGTACGTTTCAGTACTACTACGCTCGCAATGACCTTGAGGGGACCCGACTGCTGGCTGATTACGTGATCGCCAGGCATTATGCTGAAGCAGCCGATTCGTCGAATCCCTACAGCGCCCTGATAGGTTCGGTTGCGAAGGCTCAAGCGGATTTGATCGCCCAGTGGATGTCGCTTGGCTTTATTCACGGAGTAATGAACACGGACAATATTGCGGTTTCAGGCGAAACGATCGACTACGGTCCCTGTGCCTTTATGGACGCCTTTCATCCGCAATGCGTCTTTAGTTCGATCGATAGAGACGCCCGTTACGCTTGGGGAAACCAGCCTGATATTGGATTATGGAATCTGACTCGATTTGCGGAGACCTTGTTGCCTCTGCTATCGGAGGATGCAGAGGAGGCGAAGAGCTTGGCTGAGAGCGCTCTCTCTCAATTTTCAGATCGATTCGCGGACCAGTACATCGGCCGTTTCCGGACAAAATTAGGGCTTCCTTCATCTGCGCCGGTAACACTCATTCAAGATAGCCTTGATCTTCTTGCGTCCGAGGAGATTGACTTCACGCTTTTCTTTCGGCGTCTCACGCAAGTAGCCGGTGGGGATTCACACCAAGATCTCAGCGTGCTCTTTTCCGAAGAAGAGGTCTTTGAGAAGTGGTTTAGCAATTGGCGGAAGGAATCGGATCCGGGTAACCTCTGTTCGGAAATGAGGTTGGCCAATCCTATACTTATCCCGCGAAATCATCGCATTGAGCAAGCGATTCAGGCAGCCTACCGCGGAGACTATTCTCTCTTCCATCGGCTTGTCGATGCATTGGCAAATCCATTTGATGAGCAGACTGAGTATGAAGATCTCGAATCACCACCGCTACCGGAAGAGGTTGTTCACGAGACGTTTTGTGGCACGTGATGCAACACGGCATAAGATAGAGTCTAGTGGGTTGATTGCCTGAATCGACTTTGGCTGTGGGTCGGGTCGGTCTAACCGTCGCAGCCATGGCGAGGTCGGGATGACTCGACATATTGGGGTGAATTTCGCCTCAGCCCTTAGAATTTGCTTAAGATCCCCGACGAAACGACCTAAAATATAATAATCAGCGGAAAATGGAACCATAGGGAGGATTAATTGAGACCTTTCAGACGCTTTCTAAGATCGAGAAGTCGTTGGAATAATGTGTATTTGATAATTTGATACAGATATTGGAGAATATATCTCGATATATACGAAAGCGTACTTGTGGGCCCTTCAGAATTCTTGTATCTCCTGTTGTATATCGGACATGGTAGCGCCGGAGATATTTGTTGAGAATACGTTGGTGCAGGATTGAAGGTCGGTACACAGCAAATATAGAAGATCTGTTCGAAAGAGAAATCCGTTGTTTCGCAGGAGAGTAAGGGAATACAGGTTGCTAGAGGTCTTGACGGAACGGCATACAAGCGACCTGAAGAGGGCCGATAGGCCTCATTAAGATCTCATTTGTCTCGCGTCCTGATAGTGATTATCTATAACTACGGTTTTTGTTATCTCATCCTATGCGAACCTTGTTTCTTCTAGTTCTTTTATCTGCACTCGGCTCGATCGGTTTCTCTGATACAAGGCCCAATATGGTCTTTATCATCGTTGATGACCTCAACGACATGCCGCTGCAACCGAGTGGGAAGCCGCTGGTGCCGACGCCAAATATTGATCGGCTCAAAGCTCAAGGCGTTACATTCACTAATGCCCATACGAACGACCCGCTATGCGCCCCGTCGCGGGCGAGTATGCTTTTCGGTCTCTATCCGCAGACGACGAGTCTTTATTGGTTTGAAAACTGGCAAGATAACGGAATCTACAAAGATAGCGTTTCGCTGCACGACAATCTCCGCAAGTGTGGGTATGGGGTTTATGGCACGGGTAAGGTCTACCACGGAAACCAAAATGGTTTGTTTGACGAATTTGGCCACTATGGCGATGTAGGCCCATGGCCATGGGATGGCCAGTCCGAGAATTTCCGACTCCCGCATCCGCAGCAGCTCTTCTTGTATGAAGGCGAGGATGCGGACGTGGACTACAAGTGGGAACACGTGTTTGGACCGCTTTCCGACATACCCGACTGGCCAGCCGATCCGGCCAATGGTATTCCTGGATACAAGGGGTGGCGACTTTTCGGGAAGCCCTACAGGTATTTAAACAGTGATGATCGTGATCCATTGGCGGATGAGCTCGGGGCCGCTTGGTCAGCCGAGATAATCAAACGGCAGCATGATAAGCCCTTCGCGCTTTTTACAGGCCTTATTCGAACCCACACGCCGCTATACGCGCCCCAAAACTACTTTGACCGCTTTCCGTTGGAATCCATTGAATTGCCTGTAGTCGATCCGAACGATCTGGACGATGTGTCGATTGCTCTGGGGAATGAATCGCTGTATGGTTTTCGTCGCTACAAAATGCTCGTTCGCCACGAAGGGAAGGACCTGTTTCGCAAGTGGCTTCAGGCCTACATGGCCTGTGTGTCGTTTGTTGATGACCAGGTGGGAACGATCCTTGATGCGGTCGAGGATAGCCCGGAACGCAATAATACTATTATATTCTTCACAAGTGATCATGGATTTCATGTGGGCGAGAAAAACTTCCTTTACAAGGGCAGTCTTTGGGAGCCGTCTACTCGCATCCCGCTCATTGTTGCCGGGGTCGAAGAATCGGTAATGGGGGCTACTTGTGACCATCCGGTTTCATTGATCGATATTTACCCCACCTTGAATGAATTACTCGAATTAAATCGTAACCCAAATACTGATACAAATGGATACGAACTTGAGGGACATAGCCTATTGCCTTTGATTCGAGATCCTGAGAATGGAGAATGGTCTGGACCTGATGTGGCCATTACTACGATTCCAGGAAAAAACCATATGCAGCATCGGATCTACGAAGGAACTCTGTATCCGCATTTTTCTGTAAGAGGGAAACGGTGGCGTTATTCGCTCGCTTCAAATGACGAGGAAGAGTTGTACGACTACAAGAACGATCCCTTTGAGTGGCGGAACCTCGCCGGAAATCCCGAATATGCCTTTATTAAAGCAGGCTTGAAGGAACAGTTGATTGAATTGCGTGATGGCGATCGGTGGGAGGAGCTAGACGACTTGAAGCGCTGGAGGTCGGCGAAAAGGGTGGTGCTTCGAGCGGGAGAAATTAACCTTATCAGTCGTGGTTCGGGGGCGATTTCGACAAAGGATTCGTTTGAGAATTTCGAGTTCGAGGCGGATATGAAAGTGGAACCCAAGACACGGATGAAAATTCGTTATAGAAATGAGCCGGGCAGCGTTGTGTATTCCCCCATTTTTGCTTCTGATGAAGCGAAGTACAGCAGCTTTCATGTGGGCGAATGGAATCGCTACCGAATCCGGGTGTACGATAGTCGCCATCAACTATGGATTAACAATCGGTTTGTCAGTGACGAGGTTCGTGATGCAACGAGCGAGTCCGGACCATTGATTATCGAGGCGATGGGGATGCGGTCGTCCGATGTCCGTATACGAAATGCAAGGATACGTAAACTATAGATCGATTTCGAGTCCTTCCCACATCAGCGGGTATTCGGAATTCGGTACCATGGTCAAGAGTTCGATCTTTCCTCCTTCGGATTCAATTCTCTGCAATGCAGTAGATCCGGGCAGAAGTACGAATTAATAGACGATTACCTGTAATAGCCGGGGTCGCCATGCCCGTATCATCTTCGGTAAGTTGATTTAATTGGAGTAGTTCGGGAGAGTTTTCTGCTTTGTAAACGAAGGTCTCGCTGTTCTCGTTCAAGTAGAACACCTTTCCATTGTAGGCTAACGGAGAAACTGTTCTCGAAATTGGTGCTAGTTTGAATGGGAGTTGTCGGTCGCATTCAAGCCGGTGAGGCTGAAAACGGTTGCTGCAAAGACTGTCAAAAGGGTAGGATAAGAGAGGGGCCGCATCATTGCTTTCAGGTATATGAAAGGGGCGTGGAAGTGCGAGCTTGAACTTCTTGAGGAAGCAGATCTGAGATTCACGTGCGGATTGTTTCCCATTTCATCAATAAATTTTAGCCGACCAGAAAAGTTTAGATTGATACTTAACCGGTGGCTGACTTCACTGCGCGTATGACATTAATAGGTACCCCATTCACATCCACTGCAAAAAAGGCACTGCTCTGTGGTTCCGGCGAATTAGGGAAAGAGGTCGTGATCGAATTGCAGCGCTATGGGGTAGAGGTCATCGCTTTGGACGCTTATGCCGATGCCCCCGCGATGCAGGTGGCAGATCGGTCCCATGTGGTATCGATGCTCGATGGAGCCGCACTCCGAGCGATTATCGAACAGGAGAAGCCGGATCTTGTGATTCCGGAGGTAGAGGCGATCGCCACGGATACCCTTGCGGAGCTGGAAGCGGAAGGATTGGCTACGATTATCCCGACTGCGAACGCGACTCAGTTGACCATGAACCGAGAAGGCATTCGCCGGTTGGCCGCGGAGGAATTGGGACTCGCAACATCGCCGTACCGCTTCGCGGATACGTACGAAGATTATTGCGAGGCAATTTCTGAAATTGGAATGCCATGCGTGATCAAGCCAATCATGAGTTCCTCAGGAAAGGGACAGAGTGTGGTCAAGTCGGATGCCGATAGGGAAACTTCCTGGAATTATGCCCAAGAAGGGGGTCGTGCGGGACAGGGTAGGGTAATTATAGAGGGTTTCGTGGACTTTGACTATGAGATTACGCTTTTGACGGTGAGGCATGTCGATGGGACGAGTTTTTGCGATCCAATTGGGCATATTCAGGTCGATGGCGACTATCGTGAATCTTGGCAGCCGCAACCCATGAGCGATGCCGCGCTTGAGAACGCAAAACAAATTGCGGGAGCTGTTACAGCTAGTCTCGGTGGTTTTGGCCTCTTTGGCGTCGAGCTTTTCGTGAAGGGCGATTTGGTGTACTTTAGTGAAGTGTCTCCGCGTCCGCATGATACTGGTATGGTGACAATGATATCCCAGGACCTTCCCCAGTTCTCCTTGCATGCAAGAGCGATTCTCGGTTTGCCAATACCTTCTATCAGGCAGTTCGGACCGAGTGCCTCGGCGGTCGTACTGGTTGAGGGAAACTCTGACAAAGTTTCTTTTGGTAATCTCAATGAGGCCCTGAGTGCGCCGGATACGCAATTGCGGCTCTTTGGTAAGCCAAAGGTTGTGGGCAAACGCCGCATGGGAGTAACCCTCGCACTTGGAGCGGATATTGAAGAAGCGAGAGAGAAGGCTCGAAAGGCATCTTCCTCGGTATCAATCGAGCTCTGAAAGGCTCGATTATTTCGTTGGTTGTCTAATAGTGCGTCGCCATCATGGTCCATATCCACCATACAAAAAAGGTACCGAACCAAATTAGCCCGTAAAAGGCAGGTTTCATTTCGGGCATTACGAAAAACGTCAGCAATGCGAGCACAGACGAAGTAGCGACGGACGCTACGACTGATTTGCGAATTTTCTGCCTTCTTTCTTCTGGTTCCATAGCGTTGATGGCGGAGATAGAACGCAAACCAGTCTCTTCGCAATTTTAATTCACGATTTGACCGGTTTGAGATTGCGGTTTTTATAGCCCTTGTTGTTGAAAAAAAGAGGTTACCTAAAACTTGGCGTTGGATCCTGTTGTTACTGTGGATGCCATAAAGGCGGGTCATATTATGTTAATTATAATGTAAATTATCTCGTTACCTCATTTAAATTTTTATTGTGACTTCTTATGAGTAGTTGGTTAATTCGCTATTGATTTATATTCGCTCAGAAACTGTTTTAGTGTTTTATGGTCTATGACGAAGTTCTAGAAAAGCGTTTGTATTTTACCTTTTTGGATCAAAAGGATGTCGAGATTAAGAAGATGTTTGTAAGTCTCCGCTTCATGATTTCTTAACATATGTGCTGTGTCTTCGTTCGGGAAACGCCGATGGTTCGAGTGTGACCTGAGCAGCCAATTGTTTGGCTGAAAAGTATGAGCGGGCGATTGATTTTACCGGAAAGGCCCTCAAAGGAATGGTTTATGTAAAGGCGGAGGGATTTGCAAAAGATGCGGATCTTCAAAAATGGGTTGATAGTTGTGCAAAATTCAATTCGTCTGCTCTTTCAAGAGGCTCAGATTGAGATTATCCTTAATTAGTTTTCATTTTCATGTTTAATTCGCCGCAAGTTGTACTCGCTGCCTGGCTCGATGGTGTAAATGCGGGTGAAGCAGACAGGTTGTTAGAGCTTTATGCTGAAGGGAGCATACTCGTTCCCACTTTTTCCGAGAAGATCCTGAATGATAGGGTCGGGATTGAGGCATATTTTCTTGGTCTGTCGAAGCGTGGTGTTTCGAGGGTAACCTTAAAAGAGGGTACTCTGAATGTCTTGGAGCTTGCCAACGGTGTTTTCGCTTTGGCTGGTTTGTATGATTGGAAATTTCAGGATGGAGAACTGGTGAAGGCTCGGTTTACCTTCACAGTGAACGTTCACAAAGCCTCACCCATCACGCATCACCATTCTTCTGTACTGCCGAGGTCCGATAGCTGAAAACGGTTTACTTATTGACTGATAATTGTGGTCGCCCGAACTGGGAGGTTTCTTCCAAGCGGGTGGTAGGTCGGAAAGAAGAACGCATGGGACCTTCAAAGATGCTTTCAGCGTAGATTATGGGAGTCGGGAAGTCGGTTGCGAACCAGGGAGAAATACGGAACTGGGCTTGAGGTACAATCGATGTGGTTGCGGGATCGACAAAGAATTTGTAGACGAGATAGGAATTGCCATTGATCGTTTCCCATAATCGGGTATTTTTAGATCTTTTATCGAAGAAGGTAATCGAGATCCGTAATGATGGACTTTCCCTGTTTCCTGGAAACGTATCCGATTATTTGAGGCATCTCGAAGTCGTCGATGCGGTAGCGAGTTGATGGGTGAAAGTAGCGGGCGATCCCCCGAGTGCCCACCAGGCCGAAAATAAATGTGGGCGCTCGGAGATCGCTCACTACCAATAAAGAAGCGATGGCTCTTACTTTTACAACGTTCTATAGCTGAGCTTGACCTTAGGAGCGGCTTTATGCCGCGATTTATTTTTAAGGCTGTCAAGCTGGCGCTTAATATTCCCAGAATCGCGGCACAATACCGCTCCTACGGATCTCAGTCCTTTTCCAAGATCTTTTTCAAAGCTTGAGTCCAAGGATCGGATACGCTTTTTTCGGGCTGGATTTCGAGGGAAGGATTGGGCTCTTTTCTCGCAGTTGGCACGACGGGTTCTACTGCTTGCTCAGGCAATTTCGACGGCTCGGCGGGGATGGATTTTTCGATTAACCTTTCTTTTTGTATCATTACAACCTGCTCTTTGGCATCCTCTTCGATCGTTTCCGGGAAAGGTGTCTGAGGCGAATCGAGTTCCTGTTTTTCGCTTGCTCGGTTTCGTGACTTTCGGGCGTGCACTTCGCTGGATTTATCCTTTTTGCTCTTACGTTTCCCTTTAACGGGCGTGGCGGATGGTAGGAGGGCGTTCGGGTCCGCTTGGGTTGGAATAAAACCTTCGATTCGCTCGCGCTCGATTTTTATTTCGTGGCGTTTCTCGATTAGTTGAAATTGCTGATAGTCTTCAATGCTAATAAAGCTGACTGCAATACCGGACTGACCAGCGCGGCCGGTTCGACCTATCCGATTAACATAGACTGCGGCCGAGCGTGGGGGGTCGTAGTTCACGACGCACGGCAGGTTCGCAATATCAATTCCACGGGCCGCCGAATCAGTGGCCATTAGGACTTGGGTATTACCCGCTTTAAAGTTTTCCAATGCACGAGTTCGGCGTTCTTGCTTAAGGTCGCCATGAAGAACTGCTGCTCGTATTCCGTGCTTAGACAGTTTGGCTGTGATGTTGGCGGCCCTTCGTTTTGTGGCTACGAAGACAAGCACTCGGGACCAGCCCTCGGTTTTGAGTAAGTGGCGGAGCAATGCGGTACGTTCGCCCCGATCCACTTCGATCGCCCGTTGTTGGATATTCTCTCCTGGGGTCGATTCAGTCTCTAGCTGGATTTTCTCGGGATCGTTGAGGATCGCATTTGAAATTTCAACGACTTCTGGAGGGAAGGTAGCAGAGAAAAGGAGATTCTGACGAAGTGCAGGCAGTTGCTTGAGGATTGCATCGATCTGATCAGCGAACCCGAGCGCGAGCAGACGATCGGTCTCGTCCAGGACGAGTAGCGTCACGTGCGAGAGATCGATAGCCTGACGTTCGACAATGTCGAGTAGTCGACCCGGTGTGGCGACTATTACGTCGGGCCTCGCTTTTGCAGCTTCGATCTGGGGATCGATATCCACCCCTCCGAAGATTGTGAGGTGCCGAGGTACGGGTATCATCGATTGACTGTAATCTCGAATTGCGTTTCCAACTTGATCGGCAAGTTCACGGGTAGGAACGAGAATAAGACTGCCCTCCTGGTTCCCCCCTAGAGATGAGTGGGCGAAACGTTGCAATATGGGAAGAACGAAAGCCGCGGTTTTCCCCGAGCCGGTTTCAGACGCGGCGATTAGGTCCTTTCCTTGCATGACAAGCGGAATAGCCGTTTCCTGAATGGTAGTCGGGATGGCGTGGCCGTGTGCTTCGACAGAGCGGAGCAATGGAGCCAAAAGTTTGAGGGAATCGAATGACACTCCCTAAAGCTTGGCGTCTAAACGGCCCTCAGCAATGGCAATCGTATCGATCTATCAGTTATTTACAAAGCAAACGGTCAATCTCTGGCAGTCGCTTCAGGACAGTGATATCCTCGATATCCGCTCTTCTACTGCTTTCATGACTGTTTGGAAGGGGACTTGGTCCAGGGGGCCGAACCTGGGATTGAGGGTGGTTCGGTGGCGGCTAAATTGGGGGAGGATATACGGTAGAGAAAACGAGCGTATTCTCGCGGAGATTTCCGACCCACGGGCTGTTGCTTTAGTATCTGCTTGATCTGAGTCATTACTTCGTCGCTAAGAGCTCGTTTTGGGTTGAGGATGAGTGCGGCCAAGACGCAGGCAGTGCCGGTTCTCAATTCGAAAGTAGTTCTAATGTTCGACGGAGTAATCGTGATCTTCAACCAACCTGCGGGATTGATGACGTTCCCGCATCATTGCAGCGAAGAGGTCGAGACGCTCGACCGGCTGACCCTCGACTACCCGAGAGCGCAGGATAGGGGTGGCAAACATAACCGCTCGAGTCGAGGCGTCGTTCACGGAATCGACAAGGAGACCAGCGGATTGATTGTCTTCGCCCGTACCTATGAGGCTCAGCAAGAGCTTTCGCGAAAGTTCCGGGAACACACGATTGAACGTCGGAATTTTGCTATCGTGCACGGACGTATAAAAAAGCAGACGATCTGTTCACGGCTGGTCCGGGATGCGGGCGATGGGCTCCCCGGATCGGCGTGTCAAGGCAGTGTCAACGATGCAGGAGAAGAGCTGGGAAGAGCCACAGTGACTAATGTTGAAGTCGTAGAGTCTTTGGATGGAGCGACTTTAGTCGCCTGCCGTATTGAAACCGGTAGGATTCACCATAGTCGCATCCACTTGAGCGAAGTGGGCTATCCGATTATCGGGGACAAAGCCTACATCCGAAGGTCCAAGGAGGCGATTATCCCTGCCTATCGAGTGATGCTGCACGAGGCGGAGTTGGGATTCCACCATCCGATTTTAGGTGAGTCAGTAAAGTGGACGCAACCCTTGCCAAAGGACTTAAGGAATCGACTGAAGTCCCTTAAAATTCGCGTATCGGAAGGGAAGCCCGATGATAATAAAGAGACGAAATAGGTCGAGGGGTGGCTAGATCCGTCGCGTATTAGGATTGCCAAGACGGAAAAACCCGATTCACTATTCCGATTATGGCATTTACCCTTGAACTAAAAACCCGTGCTCCCGATTTCGAACTTATTGCCACGGATGGCGAGAACTACAGCCTCGAGGATTTCGATAACCATCGATTTTTAGTACTCTTCTTTACGTGCAACCACTGTCCTTACGTGACAGGTTCCGACGAAGTCACGAGGGAGACTGCTGAACAATTTAGAGGTAGAGGCGTTGGCTTTGTCGGGATCAACTCCAACAGCAAAAATACCTATCCTGAGGACGACTATTCTCACATGGTCGCCCGAATGGAAAAGCATGCGTTCCCATGGATTTATTTGCATGACGAGACCCAAGATGTCGCTCGTGCATACGGGGCGTTGCGTACTCCTCACTTCTACGTTTTCAATGCTGAACGGAAACTGATCTATACGGGACGTGGGGTTGACCAGCCGCGAAACCGATCAGCTATCACGGTGAACGATCTGGAAAGGACACTTGAAGAAGCAGTGAGCGGTCAGTCCATCAGTGTTCCGCAGACTAATCCTATTGGCTGCAATGTAAAGTGGGATGGCAAGGATGCTCACTGGATGCCTGGGGAGGCGTGCGATCTCGTCTAGATTGGAATAGAAGTTGCACGTACGAGGCCTTTCCCCGAAAGGGCAATTGCCTTGTTTGAGCGAGAATTTTATCTTCGCTAACGTAATGTGCTCGTCTTTTAGCCTAACTCTCCTTGCTTCGATTGTCCTTTCCAATTCGGTCGACCTCAGAGCTACGGACTGTATCTTCGTTACCAGAGAAGAGTAACTCACCGGGGGCCGCAATCTGCAGGCGTCTTACACGCTTAGGTGTTATAATCTAATTGAGCCATGAGTGCCTTGGAGCACTCTTGCTAATTTTTCAGACAGCTGTCTTTTTTGTGTGGGTATTGGAATTTAATGGCTCTGATTCGATTGGGGCATCTCGAATCCCTAATCGCATTAAAGCGGGAATTTTGAGCACGGGCTAAAATTGATTTCCCTATTGCTAAACTCCAACTGAATTCGCAATGTTGAGATATGTCCCATCCCTTTATAAATGTGTTTCGGTTGCTTTTATTTGTTGGATCGATCGTGGCCCCGGCGAGTGTTCCAGCGGCTGACAGTCGTCCCAATATTCTTTTCTGTATCATGGACGATGCGTCTTACATGCACATGAGTGCTTATGGTTGCGAGTGGACGGACACGCCTTCCTTTGATCGATTAGCGAATGAAGGAATCCTTTTTCAAAACGCTTATACGCCCAATGCGAAATGTGCTCCCTCTCGATCGAGCATTCTGACGGGGCGAAACTCGTGGCAGTTGGAGGAGGCGGCTAATCACATCGTCAACTTTCCCGCTAAATTCAGGACTTTCACGGAAGTGTTGCGGGCAAATGGATACCAGACTGGTAAAACGGGCAAGGGATGGGGGCCAGGGCTTCCGGGTGAAATCGATGGAAAGCCCCGCGTTTTGATCGCGAAGAACTATGGTTCTGAGAACCTAGATAAGAAGCCAACGACGGGAATGTCGATCGAAGACTACGCAGGGAATTTTGAAGTCTTCCTTGAGGAAATTGATTCAGAAGAACCGTGGTTCTTTTGGTATGGATCGAAAGAGCCGCATCGGCGATATGAATACGGATCGGGACAGAAGCTTGGAGGTAAAAGTATTGACGATATAAAGGAGGTCCCTGGCTTCTGGCCAGATAGTGAAGTGATTCGTAACGACATGCTAGACTACGGTTTAGAGATCGAACATGCGGATAGTCATTTGGGAATGATGATCGAGTCATTGGAGGAGCGAGGCCTTTTGGAGAATACACTCATTGTCATGACCTCAGACAATGGGATGCCTTTCCCTCGGGGAAAGGCGCAGGAGTACGAGTACTCCAACCATATGCCTCTCGCCATGATGTGGCCTAAAGGTATAAGAAATCCGGGGCGTACCGTAACCGACATGGTCAGCTTTATCGATTTCGCCCCGACTTTCCTCGATGTGGCTGGGATACGATTTGAGGACTCAGGAATGCAACCTTCACCCGGCCGAAGCTTGATGGATGTCTTTAGATCCAGAAAAATCGGTCAAGTGAATCCAAAGCGTGACTACGTGGTAATTGGAAAGGAGCGGCATGACTATAGTCGGCCCGGTAATCAAGGGTATCCGATTCGAGGTATCGTGGGGAATGACTATCTTTATCTTTACAACTACAAGATCGATCTGTGGCCTGCTGGTAATCCGGAACTTGGATACCTTGATGTAGATGGTTCACCTACGAAAACGGAGATATTGGAGCTGTTTCGCTCCGGGAAAGACCGCTCCTACTGGGAGTTGTCTTTCGGTAAACGCAAGGCCCACGAGGAATTCTTCGACCTCGCGAATGATCCCGAGTGCTTGAACAATCTTGCGGGCGATGAGCGATTGACCGAAGTGAAGCACAAAATGAAAGCCCGCTTGGATGCGACTCTGGCGGAACAGAATGATCCTCGATTTCTGGGGAATGGGGACGTGTTCGACAAATACGGTTTTTCGCAGGGTCATGCATGGAACTTCTACGAGAATTACATGGCCGGGAAAGAATCGAAAAAGAGAACGGGTTGGGTGGATGATTCGGATTACGAGCCCGAACCTCTGGATTAAAAATAGTAGCAATTCGTCTGAAATGAGGTTCTCCTCACCTTTTACCCACTTCGTAGTTTTACGGATTAGTTTAGGTCGTTCGCTATTGAGCGTCGTGCTCACCTTTTGGCTCGGAATTAAAGTGTTTGGGGATTTAAGACTACCTGCGATTTTCGATGACCACATGGTTCTGCAGCAGCGGATGGCTGTACCCGTTTGGGGGTGGGCTAGTCCGGGAGAAAGCGTGGTCGTATCTGGAAGTTGGGGTAGAGAAGCCAAGGTAGTTACGGATGCCAGTGGAAGGTGGATGGTAAACTTAGAGACTCCTGCTTTTGGAGGACCCTATTCGGTTGGAGTTCAAGGACGCAATCGGGTCGTTCTAGAAAATGTGATGATCGGGGAAGTCTGGCTTTGTGCAGGCCAATCGAATATGGGTTGGAGGTTATCAGCAACCTCGGAAGGGTTTGATGATTCGGCAACGGCCGACTTACCGAATATTCGCATTTTTCGCTCAGAGCGTGCCCATAGTCCCCATCCTCAAGAAGACGTTTTGGCGAAATGGAAGGTGTGCAATCCCGAATCCGCGGCCCTATGTTCTGCGGTCACGTTCTATTTTGCCCGAAAGCTTCATCAGGAATTGGGAATCCCAGTTGGGGTTGTCTTGCAGCCTTACGCAGGTACACCGATTGAAGGCTGGATGCCGAAAGACATACAATTGTCCGATCCTCGAACTCTAAAATATATCCAAGAAATGGATACTAAATCAGATAATTATGACGTAGAAAAAGCGCGTCAGCAGCTAGCCCGAGCCACAGAGCTATGGAAATTAGGAAAGCGTGCGGGGGAACCCAAATTGCGGACGCCAAGCAACTGGGGGCACCAATATCCGGGTAATATTTTTAATGGAATGATTCATCCGGTGCGACCCTATGGAATTCGGGGAGCGATCTGGTACCAGGGTGAGCGAAACGCGAAGGACCTGGCTCAAGCTGCAAATTACTTGAGCCAACTCCCTCTGCTGATCGATTACTACCGGTCCTCCTGGAACGAGCTTTCCCATGGCGCGGTTGCCCGAGATTTCCCCTTCTACTTTGTGCAGTTGCCCGGTTGGCTTCAGGATCAGTCAGAACCAATGGAAGCAGACGCTGCTTGGGCCGTGAGTCGGGAGATGATGCGTCTGGTTTCGAATTCAGTCAAGAACACGGGCGTAGCGGTATCCGTGGATACGGGTGACTCAATATTGCTTCATCCGGTTGATAAAAAGCCTATTGGCCTTCGTTTAGCCTATTTAGCGTTGAAGGAAACTTATGGACGAGATTTCGTTCATTACGGACCTCGATATCGGTCCCATGAAATCAAAGGTGACACGTTCATCATTACATTTGATTCTATCGGTTCTGGCATGAAGGCAGGTCGCAAAGGGAAGTTAGATGCGTTCGCGATCGCTGGGGAAGACAGAGAGTTTGTATGGGCGGACGCAAAAATTATAGGGAATCAGGTAGTTGTCTCAGCAGATGAAGTACGGAATCCAGCTGCAGTGAGGTATGCCTGGGCGATGAATCCCACCAAGCGAATTTTGCTGTACAATCAGGAAGGAATCCCTGCTTCACCCTTCCGTACAGATGACTGGCCGTTGTTTGATGAAGCTAGTTATTTTCCTTCGGTTCAGGATAAGCCGAAGAAGCCAGAGGGTTATAAACAGGTTATCACAAAACGGCCGCCTATGACCCAGAAAGGGGTGGCTCAAGAATAGTGTTCTGATTTCTGTTTGATTCGTCCTTTATCCGAGGACCAATCCGTTTGAGGTGTATTATTGAGCCAGAGGCCGTCCAGATGTTTGGCGATGGCTCTAGCTCCCGTATTTGGTGCCAAATATTTTTTTGGGTAACAACCGCGTAATGTATAAGGGCCTACATACAGACGCTCATCGACGACCGCTACGTTCTGACCCGCTTGATTTAGCACATTGATACAATAGTAGGTCGAGGTGCCTGAGCCTATCTCGACGGAATCGAAAGAATTGGGGGATATAGGCGAGGAGAGAATGGCTCTAATGAACGATTAGCGAGCAAACTCGCTTGCACCTTTTGGCAGTGGAGTGAGCGTTACGCTTACACAGCTTGCCTATCCTGCCCGATTGTTTACGGGACCAGTCCAATAGCATCTCTGATCGCCTCGACCCATCCGTGAGGACCAATTCCCGTGATTTGCTTTAGTCTTGGGATATCCATCTCATCCCACGATCCATCGGTTTTTTGAACCAAATATCCTTGGTCGGCAGATTGAAGCATGTCGTGATCGTTGGCACTGTCTCCGATTGCGATCGATTTCCAATTTCCTCCACTGCTGGCTTGATAAGCATTCAGAAGCATTTTCATCGCTGTCCCTTTATTGTACTCCTTTGATGTGACGGTATAGAAGCGACCGCCGCAGAGGCATTGGAGATCGACTTCGTTTAGCTTGGTATTTACCTCTTTCCAGACTTCATCGTCGAGTGAGGCTGTTAGCGTTTCGCTAAACTCGCGATTCTGAGCCCGCTGGGTTGCTGCTGCGGTGAGTCCTGTTATTTTCGAGATTTTTAGAGGCGTTAGCTTTGAGTAGGGACGAAAATCGATTCCCATATCGAGAGACAGTTTAGAGATCACTTTCTGTATCTTTAGATTAGATACGCCGAGCTTAACAAGTTTGCCAAACCCTGGGATAGCCTTCGATGGCTGATCGGAAAGCAAATCGAAAATCTCAGGCACGAAAATTCCACATCCATTCTCTACGATGCAAGGGGTTGATAAGCCCATTTCCTTCATGAGATACAATTGCTCCTCAAGTGTTTTTGAGGAACAAAAAACCAAGGGAAATTTTCTGCGGACTAGTTTCCGGGCCAGTGGTCCAGCTACTTTGGGCGAGTAGCTCTCAAAGTCGATTAGAGTGCCATCGAGATCCGTGAAGACAATCGTTTTGAAAAGCGTTGGTGTTGATTGATGCACGGTACTACGCCCGAATGCTGGTCGCTTTAAAATTTAAAGCTTTGTCGCATCGCTCAAGGAATGTATCCAGATCGAGTTTTGCCAGTGATGGATACATTCTCACTGGGGCAATCTCTTCGGGACTTTCCTCCCCGCGACGCAGTTTCACATTTTCCATAATCTCGCGCTTGAGAAGTTCGGGGCACAAGTACGAATGGTAGATCACCGATAGTGAGGCATCGATCATGTCTTCGACATGATCGTCTCCCTTGGACTCGTGCATATGTGGATTACGAGATTCAATCTGGCAAATCGTGATTTTTTCCTGCAAGGTTTTCGGATCATCGGGCTCGATAACGCCACCGTATTTTTCCAAAAGATTGATGAAATGATGGGTTTCCACAGCGTAGCCAGCGGCGTATTCCAGCTTTAATGCTAGATCCACTGTTAGTGCGTGCTCACCCGCGTTTCCCGTTTTAACAATCTCCGTCTCGAAGCCGCTAAAATGAGTAAGCAACCGATTTAGCATCATGTTTGAATTGACGGAACTGCGACCCCATTTGGCGAAAAAGAGACTGCTTTCCATTATCTTCGGTTTCGAGTGCCATGAGATCCGGACAAAGGTGTTGGTGGATCCATTCATCGCGAACCCGGCGGCGTATTCGTAAACGTACTCCAGAACCGCCCCTGGGAAATAGTTGTCGCTGTCAACAAATCCCAAATACTTTTTACCGAGCCATTTTGCCATAAGCGTACCGACGATCATGCCTTCAGCTTTGCCAGAGCGAACAAGGCCTCGCTCGTCAATGAGCTCAGAGTATCCCGCATCCACGAATGCTCTTGCGATTCCAGGGTCCTTCTGGTGGACAACCATGATTTTCTTCCCGGTGAACTTCCCATAGTTTTCCAGAGCCTCTTTTTCGAGGTTGAAACGGTCGACGGGGCCCCGGGGGCTGTTGGAGACCACGATGACTTGGCAGGGGCTGGGAATGCCCACTAGAACGCCCTCGATGAGCTTGAGTCGTTCATTCTTGACAGGAACCACAATCGCCATTTCCCGCATTCGGTCGTACAGCACCTCGGAAGGGATTCGCTCGATTACAGTATCTTGGCCGTGGATTCCTTCTCCCGCATCGAGTTCATAGACTTTTTGCAATCCGTATATCTGGAGGGATCCAACACGCTCACATTCTCGTGGAATTTCGATTCTCATAGGGATTTTTGATCTAATTTGAGCGCCTAAGCGCAGTTATCCTGATAGAGCATATGGAGTGCCAACGAATTTCTAGTCTGAAAGCCCTCGGCACGAGACGTGCTGATCGTCTCTCTGTTAAAACCACCAATGGGAAGGAAACCCTCGAAGCCTTAGGAGGTTTAGACTGACCGACAATTGCTCAATGAAATCCCAAAGTCTCGAAAAACCCTTCTCGGATGTTGAACTGGATCAACGTGCGATCGCAATTCTCAGGGAAAATGAATGGGGAGGCTACACCTTGCCCACTCGCGGGCTTTATCCCTTTCAGTGGAATTGGGATAGCATGTTCGTAGCTCTCGGATTTTCCGAGTTCGATTTGGAACGGGCTTGGACTGAGGTGGAAACGCTATTTCAGGGACAATGGCAAAACGGTATGGCCGCCCACATTGTCTTTCGTCGTGACGACCCCAGCTACTTTCCGGGACCATCCATTTGGGTATCCGGGCAAAACCCTTCTACCTCTGGATGCTCCCAGCCCCCAGTGGCTGCAACCGTAGTGCGAGATTTGTACGAAAAGGATCCTGAGATTGGGCTAGCCCGACTCAAGGAAATCTTCCCAAGGCTGATGGCATGGCATCGTTGGTTCCATATGATGCGGGTAATCAGTGGAGGGGCTGCGATTGCGGTAACGCACCCATGGGAGTCGGGCCGAGACAATTCACCGGATTGGGACAGGGCTCTAAGCAACGTCGACCCATCGGGAATAGCGGACTACACCAGGAAGGATACTGGCCATGTGGACCCGTCTATGCGGCCGACCAATGAGGAGTATGATCGATACCTGAAATTGGTCGAGTACGGTCGTGAAACCGGCTGGGATCACGCCCGCATCACGCGGGAAGGTCCCTTCGCGGTAGCGGACCCGGGGGTGACCTTTATATTGATGCGAGCGGATAGGGATCTTCTGGAACTTGCTAAAGTATTGGGGGCCCAGGATTCGGCCCACGAGATTACCACATGGCTTTACCACGCGGAGGAGGCAGCCGACTATTTGTGGTCGGAGAGGTTAGGGGCTTATGCAGCCAGAGACTTGCGTACGGATGATTCCGCAACAGGTGTGTCGAGCGTCGCATTCCTGTCCTATTACGCGGGTATCTCCATTCCGCGTCGAGATGCCAGACTCCAGGCGACCCTCAGACGGATACTAGAGGTTTCTAAGTACAGTATTCCCAGTTTCGATCCCGAGCATTCTCGATTTGACTCCAAGCGTTATTGGCGAGGTCCGGTTTGGGTGATCATCAACTACATTGTGGCCCGTGGGCTAGCTGAGTACGGGTTCGAGCGTGAAGCCAATCGTATTCGACTCGATACGAGAGAGATTATTAGAGGGTCGGGGTTTTATGAATACTTTGATCCAATATGCGGTTCCGGGGCGGGTGGGGGACATTTCGCATGGACTGCTGCAATATGGCTCGCGTGGGCATCGCCCATGACAGATTGAAGGCAGTGCATCGCCTAGACCTTTACTAGCTCCGCTTTATTTCTTCTGGAAAAATACTGCGAAGCTTATGACTAGCGGGCCCTAAAAGGTGAATACTCTTGTCGGTGGCTTCGTATCTGACTTTGGTAGTGGGCGTTCTCCTAACGCCCTCTACCTTAAAATACCCCGGGGCTTGTCTGAGGTCGTTGTCCTACCTAGTAAAAATCGTTCTATATCGAACCCAGTAGATTTAAGAAAGTGTTGCCCTGGATAAATCCGAGGGCCAGTTTATGGCGGTCCGATTTTTGTGCAAGGATGAAACAAGTTCGTGTCGAAATAGTTTTTGTATTAATGATTTTGCTCGCCGCTTGTAGCTCGAGTGATCGACTTTCAAAGGACTCGAGGAGCCGTGAGTGGCCAACTTACCAAGGAGATGAAGCAAGGAACCAGTTTTCCTATCTTGAACAAATCACCAAGGACAATGTGGGCACTTTGGAGGTCGCTTGGACCTACACGAGCGATAATGTTGAGCTAGGGGAGCGATCGCAAATGCAGTGTAATCCCATTGTTAAAGACGGTATTCTTTATGGCACCTCCCCCACGTTGAAGGTTTTTGCCTTAGAAGCGGCAACAGGAAGTCCGCTTTGGGAATTCGATCCAAAAACCTGGCTTGAGGGCGAGGGCGTGTCTTTTGGAATCAGTGCAAATCGAGGGGTTGCTTTGTGGGAGGGCCCGAAAGAAAAGCGCATTCTCATGTCAATCGGCGGTTGGCTTTTATGCCTAGAGGGAAATACAGGATTACCAATAGAGTCTTTTGGGGAAGGAGGCCGGACCTCACTCAAGCTCGACCTAGGTGAGAGAGCCCAGGATTTACATGTTGAATCGAGGACTCCGGGAACCGTTTTTGAGGATCTCTTGATCATGGGGACTCGTGTCTCCGAAAATATCGACGCGGCACCGGGTCATATTAGAGCCTTTGATATTCTGACGGGTGAAGTTGCTTGGACATTTCATACCATTCCTCAGAAAGGTGAATACGGATTGGAGACTTGGCCTATTGGAGCCTACGATTGGGCGGGTGGAGCGAATTCTTGGGCAGGGATGAGCGTTGATCGTGATCGCGCGATGGTATATGCTCCTACGGGCTCTGCATCGTTCGACTTTTATGGAGGTAATCGTGTTGGGGATAATCTATTCGCAAACTGTATTATAGCTTTGGATGCACGGACAGGAGAGCGCAAGTGGCATTTCCAAACGGTTCATCACGACATTTGGGACCGGGATTTACCCGCTCCGCCCAACCTCGTGACACTCGAAATTGATGGTGTGAAAAGAGATGCGGTGGCGCAAATCACAAAGTCGGGACATGTCTTCGTTCTAGATCGAGACACAGGAGCGCCGCTTCACCCCGTTGAGGAAATGCCTTTTCCCCGATCTGACTTGCAGGGAGAGGTTTCCTCTCCCACTCAGCCGCTTCCGATTAGGCCAGAGCCTTTTGCCCGGCAGCGTTTCGATTTTAAAGACGTGACCAACATAAACGAAGAAGCCCATAGTTATGTGACTGGAATCCTGGCTAACCTTCGATCGGATGGGCAGTTCATTCCGCCGAGCAAAGAAGGGACGGTCATCTTTCCCGGATTCGATGGCGGTGGCGAATGGGGTGGGGCGTCGGTTGAGCCTGATACTGGAATCATGTATGTGAATGGGAACGAAATGCCCTGGATTATGACTATGGTTGAAACCAAACGGGCTACCGCTCGTGCAGGGGGCTCAGTCCGTCTGGCCCACTTAGGTGAGGAGATTTACCAAAATAGATGTGCGTTCTGTCACGGCCCTGAAGGGCAAGGAGATCCAACGGGCACCTTCCCAAGTATTCAGTCTTTGGGAACAAAAATGAAGAAAGATGAGATCCTGACCTTATTGATGGAGGGCAAGGGATTTATGCCCTCTTTCAGGCAACTGGGTGAGGGGCGGCTAGAAGCGGTAATCGCTTTCCTGCTCAATTCAAAGGAAGAGGTGGATCCACAAGCTCTGGGTCTAGCTTCTAATGAGGCTACACTGCCATATTCTCATACTGGATACAATCGTTTCCTGGATCAAGAAGGCTACCCTGCCGTAAAGCCACCCTGGGGGACGCTTAACGCGATTGATCTCAATAAGGGAGAGATCCTGTGGAAGGTTCCCTTGGGGGAGTTTGAAGCTCTCACTATAAGAGGGGTCGAGAAAACAGGTACGGAAAACTATGGGGGCCCCGTCGCCACGGCGGGAGGACTCATTTTTATTGCGGCCACTAAAGATGAGCACATTCGGGCCTTTGACAAGGAAACGGGTGAAGAACTATGGAAGCACAAACTTCCCGCCGGCGGCTATGCTACGCCTTCTGTTTACGAAGCGGGCGAGCGGCAGTACGTTGTCATCGCTTGTGGAGGAGGGAAAATGGGGACGGTTTCCGGAAGCCGTTATGTCGCCTTTGCTTTGCCCGAAGAGTTGAAATAGATTATTGCAAGAACCATGCGGAAGCCTATTTTTTTTGGGCTTATGCACAGACCATCACGAACCTGTACCCCCTGTGTATTTTTTTTAACGCTTGTTTCTTTTGCTGCTGACGCAGCCACACCTTCCGTTCGTGAAACTGATGCAAGCATCACTGTCTCTATCGATGACCGATCAATTCTAACCTACCACAAAGCGGACGTGCCACCCCCCGAGGGTGCTGACCCTATTTTCACTCGTAGCGGTTTTATCCATCCGGTCTATTCGCCTAGCGGGACGGTTGTTACGGGGATTCATCCAGACGATCACTATCATCATTTTGGACTCTGGCATGCGTGGGTGGAGTGCGAGATTGAGGGAGAGAATGTCGACTTTTGGAATTTGAAGGAAAAGACAGGAAGGGTGCGATATGCTAAAACGCTCTCACTATCTCGGGGGAGTGACTCGGCGGGATTTACAGTAGTGCAAGAGCACGTTGCCTTTCCGGGGAACCAGGATAAGGAAAGAGTGATTCTAAGAGGAGTTTTTACGGTGGTAGCCCGGTTAATTGATGGTGCTTATGAGATCGACTATAAAACGGTCCAGACGAATGTATCGAGTTCTTCTTTGAAACTTCCTGCCTACCGTTATGGTGGCCCCATCGCTTACCGAGCACCCCATCATTGGGATAGGACCAATAGCGACTATCTTAGTTCTGAGGGCAAAAACCGTAACGATGGCCATACCACACGGTCGAAATGGATTGCGATGTGGGGAGAAAAGAAAACGGGTTCTGAAGCGGATACATTGACGATTCTTTGCCACCGCGAAAACCACGACTTCCCCCAACGGATGCGCGTTTGGCCGGAAACATCCAACAACGGAGCCATATTTTTCAACTACGTTCCGATTCAGGAGTTCGCCTGGAAAATCTCGCCAGGCCAAGTATCTATCATGCGATATCGGTTAGTGGTTCAGAATGGAAAACCGGACCCCCACGACCTAAATAAACGTTGGAATCGGTTTGTCCGATAGTCTTTAGGATTTTGCAGATCGATTGTTTGCGGGATTGACTAGTGCCCCTACAATTGACGGGGGCGGGACTACCTTCCGTCGCCGGTGTAGGTTATTTTTCCATCAACTGGGGCCTGAGGCCAAGGAGTGGTCCCGGGAGCCCAATCTTTGGGTTGGGTCGCTCGGACTTTGCGAACTACCTCTTTTACCCAATTCGGTGCGGTGGCATTCTCCTTTTGACCGTAAACCCAAGGAAGGGCGGGGGACATGAGCTGCGACATATCGGGCAAGGCCGATCGTTGCGTTCCCGCCTCTGCTACCCGTTTTGCGAGCCGCTCAACAATGCCTGGATACTCGTTTGCGATATCTTCCGTCTCGCCGGGGTCCACCACGATATTGTATAGCTCCTTACCCACGAGTTTGTAGTCGCCCAGTCGAATCGCGGGAAAACGCACACTGCCTGAGACCTCGTAGATAATTTCCTCTCGTGGAGCGGGCTCACCAGCGAAAATTGTACCTGTCATGTCGATACTGTCTACCGTTTGCTTTTGCTTGTGGCTACCGCCTGCGAGAGTTATGAAGGTGCTATAGAGATCGACGATGTGCATCATGGCCTCGTTTGAAGTTCCCGGCTCGATCTTTCTCGGCCATCTAAAGATGCAAGGTACGCGAACTCCTCCCTCGTAATTGGTGTTTTTGTGGCCGCGGTAGGGAGCGTTCATTTCGGCCCTGAGTCCTCCATTATCATTGGTGAATATTACCAAAGTGTTATTCTTATAGCCATATTGATCCACAGCCCCAACGATGCGGCCGACTGCATCGTCGAGACATTTGAGAGCCGCATAGCGCTTTTCATATTTGTCTGTGTAGCGTGGAATTTCCTCTAAGGGGCCATGGATGGCATTGAAAGGAACGTAGAAGAAAAAGGGTTGGGATTGGCGTTTGCCCGAAGACTTGTCTTTGTGCTGGGCGATCAGCCGGACAGTCTCATTGGCGATGAGGTCAGTCGTGTAGCCTTGCTCGTAAAGCGGCTCCTGATCCCGATGCCAGTCATAGACTGCGTAGCGGGCAGGAGCATTGTGAGGAATGGTGTAGTTGTTATAGTCTACACCCCAGGCGTAGTGTCCGTATTGGTGCGTGAATCCCTGGCCCATGGGAAGGTGCTCGGGTAGCCATTCCCCACAGTGCCACTTTCCGATTAGGGCAGTGAGGTATCCAGCACTCTTAAGCGCTTCCGCCACGGTCCTCTCATTAGTATCCAACGCGTGAATGCGACGGGTCTTTTCACCTTGTTCATTGGTTGGCAAGGTTAGGCCCAGCTTTTTGAGATAGCTTGGTTTGCCAAAGTCCTCTGAGCGCCAATCGCTCCAGGTTCGAAATGCGTAGCGTCCGGTTAGGAATGCGGCCCGAGTAGAAGCACAGACGGCATGACTGTAAAACTGAGTTAGACTGACCCCTTCGTTGCGAAAACGATCAATGTGCGGGGTGTGCTCAGAGTCACCCCCATTGAAGCCCGCTTCATTCCAGCCCATGTCGTCTGCCAGGATTAATACGATATTGGGTCGAGAGCCCACTACGTCTGCTGCTTGAGATGAACTGAATATTAGCAGAGATGCCGCAAAAAGCACGGTCGTTTTAAACTGAGGGGAAGAGGGTTTTGGAAGTATTGGGATCAAAAGGTTTTACGGTATCTGAGGGTTAGTATGAGGAAAAACCGTCTAAAGCTAATGATCGCGGAAATCGCTTTCCTGAACGTAGCTGCGTAGTAATTTTCAATGAGGATCTAGCTTGGGTTCCCGAGTCAATTATTCTTTTGGAATTGCCGTCTGTGCGGATACTTACAAATCTTTACAACTGAAATTTTCGGGAGCGTAGGAATAGTAGGTTCGCTTACGGAGAAAAGTCTTTATGAGTAAGGGACAAGGCAGTCCGGAGATAATGTGCTTATCCATAGGTATTAGGGATTTATGGAGCTCATCGAAGGAAAGTTCGATTCCCGGAAACTCGGTTCGCGTGAAGGTGCCCGATATGAGTAAAGCCAGCTTTGGCTGCATATCTTCGTAATTTGTCTTTTAGGGTACCAGAGACGGAGAATACGCCCCTACCGTTCCTTTGCATAGGAATACCATTTTTCGGTTTTCTAGGACATCTGCGGGTTGAGGTAAGAATAGTCGGGTTTTTTAAAAGACGTGATAATCGAAATCAGTGAGAAAGCAATCGCACTTCTTTTCGTCATCGAAGGGGCGATAGGGGTTTGTGTGGCAAGGGAAGCGTTCTCTTCGTTGAATTAAAACCAGTTGACGAATTGATCGAATGTTGAAGCCTGGGTGGTGGCGAGCCAGATAGCTATTGGATTTAAGAGTCCTCGTCTCGTTGGATTCTATATTGGTAATTTGGCAAAAGTCGGAAATGAGCAAAATCGATCGAATTGAAACTAAGTTTTTCAAGGTGCCCCTTGCTGAAATGCTGACGGACGCAACGCATGGGGACCACTCGTGTTTTGATTTGGTAACGGTGACTATTGATCTGGAAGATGGATATGAAGGAACTGGCTACACCTACACCGGTGGAAGAGGGGGATGGGCGATAAAGGCATTGCTTGATCATGATTTGGTTCCCTTTCTTATGGGAAGAGATGGCTCGAAGGTCGAATCGATTAATGAGCTTTGCGAATCACATATTCACTATGTGGGGAGGGGAGGCATTGCGTCTTTTGCGATCTCCGCGATCGATATCGCCTTGTGGGACGCCCGTTGTAAAAAGCTGAAAAAGCCATTGTGGCAGGTTGCGGGAGGAGCTGGTAAAAGCTGCAAGGTGTATGCTGGCGGGATCGATTTGGAATTTCCGCTTCCCAAATTGCTCAAGAGTATCGAGGGCTATCTCGAGGAAGGCTTCAGAGCGGTAAAAATCAAAGTAGGGCGTCTCGATTTGAGTGAGGATATAGCTCGGGCCCGAGCGGTAAGAGAATTGGTGGGGCCGGATGTATTTTTCATGGTCGACGCGAACTATTCATTGAGCGTGGACGAGGCGATCGAGGCTGCCAATCGATTCAAGGAGTTTGATGTCTCGTGGTTTGAAGAGCCCACCTTACCTGATGACTACCAGGGTTATGCGAAAATAGCGGAATCGACCAGCGTACCTTTGGCGATGGGCGAAAATTTGCATACGATGCACGAGTTTGGATACGCCTTTGAGCAAGCAAATCTTTCCTACATTCAGCCCGATGCGTCGAACTGCTTAGGAATTACGGGATGGCTTAAGGTGGCGTATCAGTCTTATGATTACGGCATTCCAATTTGCTCACATGGCATGCACGAGCTCCATGTGAGCCTCGTTTCATCGCAGTCTCACGGCGGTTGGCTAGAGCGTCACAGTTTCCCCATTGATTACTACACGTCTAGGCCCCTAGTTGTGAATAACAATCGAGCGGTAGCACCGGAATCCCAAGGAATTGGAGTCGAATTCGATTGGGAGAAATTGAAGCCTCATATGGTTGCCAAGAACGAGATTTCCAAGATTACCTAATCTACGTACAAAATGAAAAAAGCGTTTCTCATAACCCTTGTTAACGTTTGCTGTTTGCGCAGTTGCAACTATTGCATCTGCTCAGGTTCCAAGCCAACCCAATAATATCGTCATGATTGCTGATGATATGGGTATGGGGGATACGAGTACTGACTAGAAGTTAACCAGCAACGCCGATGAGACCCAAGTTTACACGCTACAAATGGAACGCCTCGCTAGAATGGGAATACGATTTATGGATGCCCATACGGCCTACTTCTGGCTCGGCAAACACTTGTGATTTGCAGGTTTAGCCTTCAGTCTGGTAACTGATTTTTTAGTCCCTTCGTTAAGATGAAATATTCCTACATGGTAGTAGCCCTCCTGGGATTGATTCCTTGCCTCAATGGAGAGAAGTTTCCTCCTAACCTTGTGGTTTTTCTGTCCGATGATATGGGCCGGTCGGAGAGCTCGGTTTACGGGTCCAAGGAGGTCCGCACGCCCACCATGGATATGCTGGCTGCCAATGGCATGGTTTTCGACGAGGCGTACGTGGCGTCTCCTTCCTGTTGCCCGAACCGGTTCTCATTCCTTACGGGCCTAATGCCTGCCCGGCATGGAGCGCACCCGAATCATAGTCAGGTGAAAGAAGGAACCGAGTTCCTATTCCCACTTTTGAAAGCTAAGGGTTACACGATCGCGTCCTTTGGGAAAGTCGCCCATGGAGCCCGTGAATTCGAAGGATTGGACTTTAACTCGAAATCTCCCAGAAATATGTCGGTGGCGGTTCGTGAATGGTTTTCGTCGAATGAGTTACAGGAACCTGTTTGCCTGATTGTGGGAGACCGCCGTCCACATGTGCCGTGGACGGAAGAGCCGACTTACGATCCCTCCCAAATTTCTCTTCCAGACTATTTGGTCGATACCCCTGAAACACGCGATCACTGGGCTCGTTACCTCACGGATATTACGGGGATGGACAAGGAAATGGGGCGTATCCACAAGATTGCTCAGAAGGAGTTTGGTGAAAACTTTCTATTTCTCTTCTCAAGCGACCACGGTGGGCAATGGCCTCGCGGCAAATGGAATTTGTATGAGACGGGGGTTCAGATTCCGTTGATTGTTTCCTGGCCGGGTCAAGTTCCCAATGGCGTTCGGACGGATGCCATGGTGAGCTGGGTCGATCTCGTTCCTACATTGATTGATTTAGCAGGTGGTGAGATACCATTCGACATCGATGGAAAGCCCTTCACTGGGGTATTGAGAGGAGAAGCGAGGGTACATCGTGACCGCATCTTCACGACGCATACGGGTGATGGGGTTATGAATATCTTTCCGATTCGAAGTGTTCGTATCGGAAAATACAAATACATCGAGAATTTGCGTCCGGATGGATATTTTACAAATCATTCAGACCGTTTGCGAAAAGACGGTGCCGGTGCCTTCTGGGACTCTTGGGACGAGGTTGCTAAGTTGGACCCGATGGCCGCTGCGATCATTCGGAATTACTACACGAGGGACCCGTTCGAGTTGTTCGACTTAGAGGCGGATCCTAAGGAGTATGACAACCTGGCCCGCAATTCAGAGTATCGAGATGTGATGGCCCAAATGAAAAAGGAGCTCACTGAGTGGACAGAATCCCAAGGGGACGAGTTGCTTCCACACAAGGAACCCTATTTGCTTACGGAGCCCATCCCCGAGTTGAGAAAGTAGAATTCGATAGCTTTTCGGGGCGATTCACCTCCACCGGAATTTATGAAACAATTATTTGTATTCACCATTCTACTTTTGTTTTACTAGGTTTCTCCTGATTGACTCAAAGTAGGGGGACACACGGGCGACTTTGAGACGATCCATAAGGCACCAACGCATTGGAGCGTGACAGGGGAAGAAAATATTGGATGATGGATCACGCATCTGGAAACAGGTCAGAGCACAACCGTCATTTCTAGGGGAAAAGTGTTTTTCTCGACTGGCAAATAAGTCTAAAGCGACGCGGAGCTTGCGAATGACATCGGATAGAGTCGCGGAAGAGAGTGAGATCATCAAGTCGGGTCCGCTTTGGCTTTGAAGTTTTCGGGCAGAAGGATGATGCGAGATTGTCCACCGTTTCAATGCTCCAATTCCCGCTGATGGATTTTTGATTTTAGACCAACGCCCCACTCGTGGTGACATCGTCGGAGTGTCCCAAGAAGCTTGTTAAAGCGGTTAGGTCGTCGATGCGACCTGTAGACTGTGAATGGGTGTTATGGATTGGTTTTGGAGAACCTAACACTCCGTTAAACGAAATTATTGTGTTTTCACTTGGCTCCGATTCAACCTCCACTCATATGATTGAGATTGGTCGATGTTGCTTGTTGGCCAGTGTAAAATTAGCGGGATAGATTAGGGATCTGGTTGTGTGGGGGAAATTTTTGAGAGGGAATAATCCAATTACATTCCAAATATCATGTGGAAAACGTTCTTAGTCGTCTTCGGGCTTATAGTTGCGATTCTTTTAGGGATCTTCCTTATTAAAGGACCGCAGTTCGCTCCACCTCCGCTCTTTGTCATGCCTCCTGAGTCGGTTTCTTCAGGGGTCGCTGAGGAGATGGTTTGGGAGAACTCGGTGAGCGCTGTCGGAACGTTGCGGGCTTCGCAGGGGGTTATGCTTTCTGCCGAGGTTTCAGGTACCATATCCGAAATCCACTTTGAATCGGGTCAAAGCGTGATTAAGGGAGATTTACTTTTCGAACTCGATACCTCGGCGGAACGAGCCCAATTGGAGTCTGCAGTGGCGTCAGCGGAACTGGCCGAAGTCAATTTGAAGCGGACGGCGGAGCTAAGGGCTAGTCGTTCGGTGGCTCAGTCAGAGTTGGATACTTCTGAAGCACGTTATAAGGAAGCTATAGCGGCGCTGTCGCAGATTCAGGCACAGCTTGAAAAGAAGGTGATCCGGGCTCCGTTTTCTGGCCGGCTTGGTATCAGGCAGATCGACTTGGGTGAGTATATTAACCCCGGTGCTCCGGTAGTCTCACTCCAGTCCGTCGACCCTATATTCGTGGATTTCTCATTGCCTCAGCAGCAGTTGAGCGAGGTTAAAAGCGGCTATGAATTCCGATTGACCGTAGACACTTACAAGACCAAAACCTTCGATGGTACGGTGAAGGTAGTCGATTCTGAGCTGAACTTGACCAATCGGATGTTCCGAGTCCGAGGGGTTTTAAGCAACGAAGACGGTACGCTGGTCCCAGGAATGTTTGCCAATGTGGATGTCTTGCAGCCGGACTCGACTGCGGTTGTCGCTGTACCCGGAACCGCGGTGTACTATCAGGCCTTCGGTAATACTGTTTTTGTGATAAGGGATTCTGATGATGGAATGATTGTTGAGCAACGTTTTGTTAAGTTAGGCCGGACCAAAGGTGACTTGGTCTCCATTGTTGAGGGAATCGCTGCCGGTGAGGAAATCGTCACGGCAGGAGCATTCAAGCTCTCCAACGGCCGTTCTGTAGTGGTCAATAACTCTAGTCCCCTGCCTGTTTCGCTCAATCCAACCCCTGATGACGCTTAGCTTTGAATTAGCGAGTAACTGGAATGAGCGAGACTATCAAATCCATTACGGACATTTTTATCCGGCGGCCGGTTTTGGCTATTGTCGTAAACCTTGTCGTTGTTATCGCGGGTGGCCAGGCAATCTACAATGCGATATCGGGTTCGGGTGATTTTACAGTGCGCCAATATCCGCAGAGCGAGAATGCACTCGTCACGGTAAAGACTTTCTACATTGGAGCGGATGCGAATCTCGTGAAGGGATTTGTTACGACACCTTTAGAACGAGCCATCGCTGCAGCGGACGGAATCGATTATATCGAATCTAGCAGTGTTCAAAGCCTTTCGACAATCTCCGTCCGGTTGAAGCTGAACGTCGATGCCATTAAAGCACTGGCAGAAATCTCCTCGAAAGTGGATCAAGTGAGGGGGGATCTGCCGCCCGAAGCCGAGGTACCGATAATAAATATTGAAACGGCGGATACGGAATTCGCTTCGATGTACCTGAGTTTCAAGTCTTCCAATCTTGAGCGAAACAAAGTGACTGACTACTTGACCCGGGCCGTGCAGCCAGCGTTGACAGCGGTCAAAGGTGTACAGCGAGCGGACATATTAGGGGCCCGTACGCTCGCTGTACGCGTTTGGCTCAGATCGGAAAAGCTAGCGGCTTTCAATATCAGCGCAACGGAAGTTCGTTTGGCGCTCGCATCCAACAATGTTCTCGCGGCGGTGGGAAAAACCAAGGGGAGCTACGAGCAGATCAGCCTCAGTTCCAACGCGAATCTCACCTCCGTGGAGGAGTTTCAGGATCTGATCTTGCGAGAGGAAAGCGATCAGGTAATTCGTTTGGCCGATGTAGCCGATGTCGAGTTGGGAGCGGAGAGCTATGATAGCGATGTGCGTTTTGGCGGGGAACAAGCGGTTTTTATGGGTATTTGGGCGATGCCATCCGCAAACTCGCTCGATGTAATGAAGCGGGTTCGGGCCGAGGTTGAAGCGATGCAGGACCGTTTTCCGGTTGGATTTGAAGGAGGTGTAGCGTATGATGCTACCGAATACATTGACAATGCCCTACAGGAAGTGATTATGACCCTTTCTGAGACGCTATTGATTGTTGTCTTAGTGATCTTTCTTTTCCTCGGTTCGGTCCGTTCCGTTCTAGTTCCGGTAGTCGCGATACCGGTCTCATTAATTGGGGGGATTTTCCTCATGCAGATTTTTGGTTTTAGTATCAATCTTTTGACACTACTAGCGATCGTTTTAGCAGTGGGATTGGTTGTTGATGACGCAATCGTTGTCGTAGAGAATGTCGAACGGTACCTGCGAAATGGTAACTCTCCAAAGGACGCCGCTTTTAAAGGAGCCAGAGAGCTGGTGGGGCCCATTATTGCAACGACAATCACCCTAGCTGCTGTTTATGCTCCGATCGCCTTTCAGGGTGGATTGACCGGGTCTCTGTTTAGGGAATTCACAATTACATTGGCGGGGGCAGTCGTTGTATCTAGTGTGGTAGCGCTAACGCTATCCCCTATGATGGCCGCTAAAGTTCTCAGGGCGAACAGTGAGGATAAAGGGTTTCGAGGTGTGATTAACCGATTTTTCGATCGGTTGCGTGAGCGTTACCGAAAGATGATTGAAGGGACATTGAAGGCTCGCCTAGCTATATATACACTTTGGGGTTTTCTGACTTTTCTGGTAATACCACTGTACATCCTGTCCTCTATGTCTACCGAGTTGGCACCTACCGAAGACGAGGGCATTATATTCGGGATACTGAGCACGTCATCCAATTCTAACATAGAGCAATCTAGTCACTTTTCAAAACAAGTGCAGGAGGTTTTTTCGTCGACTCCAGAATACGACTACTCCTTTCAGGTTACATTTCCAACAGGGGGCTTTGGAGGAATGATTGTTAAGCCATGGGATCATCGAGAGCGACACATCATCGATATTCGTCAAAGTATGATACCTCATTTAGGAAGCGTTCCAGGTATCAAACTTTTGCCCGTCCTTCCACCTGCGCTTCCGGGAGGTAGCAGCTTCCCTGTAGAATACATCATTTCATCCACCGCCGAAACCGAGCAAATTGCTGCTCTGGCTCGTCAAGTAGTCAATAATGCAGCTGCAACCGGACTATTTGCATTTCCGCCAGAGCTTGATGTGAAGATTGACGAGGCGCAGTCAAAAATAATTTTTGATCGCGATAAGGTCGCGGCTTTGGGAATGAATCTTTCCGATGTCGGGAATGATTTGAGCGTTTTGCTCGGGGGGAATTATGTGAACCGATTTTCGATAGATGGTAGGAGCTACAAGGTGATACCTCAAGTGAAACGATCGGGGAGACTAGCACCGGAAGATCTCGTCGACATGTACGTGAAAGGGCCGAATGGAAATTTAGTGCCACTCTCTAGTTTCGCAACGATTGAGAACTCGGTTAAACCGAGAAGCCTGAATCGATTTAATCAGCTTAATTCCGTCAAGATTTCTGGTATAGCGATGGCTCCTTTGGATACGGCGTTAAAAGTTTTGGAGGAAGAGTCTGCGAAGATTTTGCCGAATGGTTACGTGATCGACTATAAGGGGGAGTCGCGTCAATTGAGGAAAGAAGAGAGCAGTTTTTTCCCTATGCTGATGTTAGCATTGGTATTGGTATTTCTAGTTCTTGCGGCACAGTTTAACTCTTTCAGGGATCCGTTGATTATCATTCTAGGCTCTGTTCCCTTGGGAATGTTTGGTGCTTTGCTTTTCACGGCAATGCGAGCTCCTGGCGATCCCTGGACACCTCACTGGTCTTGGGGATGGACGACCTCTTGGAATATATACTCGCAGGTGGGAATGATTACTTTGTTGGGACTAGTTACTAAGAATAGTATCCTTATCGTCGAGTTTGCGAATGTATTGCAAGAGCGGGGAAGGAGTAAGCTGAAGGCGGCCAGTGAAGCGGCTGCGACACGACTGAGACCGATTTTAATGACCTCATTAGCCACCATTTTCGGGCATATGATGCTCGTGTTCGTCTCAGGTGCGGGTGCTGCCGCTCGAAATTCGATTGGCCTCGTATTGGTAGGGGGTATGGCGATCGGGACGCTTTTCACGCTATTTATCGTTCCCTCGCTTTACATGTTGCTAGCCAAAGATCATCAGAATTACAGTGCGGAGGTATCGGTATGAATTCCATTGAGATAGACAAATCGATTAGATTTGTAGCAAAAGTGAAGGTACTTGGTTTGATTATATTCGCTTCTGCGTCTACCCTTAGTATCGGGCAAGACGATCTTCCCTTAGAAGTGCCTGACACGCTCGATTTGAATACGGCACTCAGCTTTGCGTTGAATAACAACTTTAATATTCGTCGAGCGATCGAGCAAATCGAGGAGCAGGAAGGGATTATTGTTGAAGTGAAAGCACGGACGCGTCCTAGCCTCACATTGAACTTAGACTATCAGAGATTGGATGAAGGTTTAAGTGAAGTAGTAGATGGATTTGGAGTAGCAAGCGACAACACATGGGGAATCAGCCTCAATCTACGCCAGGCCATCTACCAAGGGGGTGGGATTAAGGCGGCTTTGAAAGCTCAGGATCTGACGAGGGAGTCAGTTCGGCTCTTTCTTGAAAGTACGATCATGGATGCCATGCTGGAAGTCACGACTCGCTACTACCGCACATTGCTGGCTCGTGACCAGATTAAAGTCCAAGAGCAAAACATAAAGTTGCTAGAGAAAGTGCTGGAAGATGCTCAGAATAAAGTCAAGGCTGGGGCTGTTTCCGATTTCGAAGTTCTACGAGCAGAAGTTTTGTTAGCAAATGCGAAACCCGCCTTGATTCGTCGTCGGAGCGCATTTCGTGTCGCTATCGATCAACTACGCCGAAGTATAGGATATGGAAACTATCGCCGTGATTCGAATAATCTGGATAGCGTTCCCGAGCTATTGGGAGAGCTAAAATACGAACCGGTAGCCTACGACTTGGCGAATTGCCTAGATTTGGCCTTATCGAATCGCTCCGAACTGGAACGACTTCGCCTGATTGAAGAAGCCAGAGATGCCGGTTTGGAAATTGCCCGATCAGACTACCGTCCCAGTCTTGATTTGATTGGAAGCTACGGAAAACGTAAGAGCAATTTTTCTGAATCTTTCGATGAAAGGCCCGAAGGATGGACCGTGGGCGTGGTGGCTACTTGGGACATCTTCGACGGAGCAGCTCGTAAAGGACGGGTGCGTCAAGCCCGATCACAGCTGGAGCAATCTCGGATCGAGCGGGATTCTCTCCGCTTGGCGATTGAGGTTGAGGTGCGTCAGGCGATATCAGAATTCCAAGAGGCGGAGGAATTGGTGAACGCCGTAGCCAAGGCAGTCGAGCAAGCCGAGGAAGCACTTCGTCTGGCTGATAGTCGCTACGATGCGGGAGCGATAGACCAGCTTGATGTATTTGAAGCCCAGTTTGCCTTAACCGAATCCAGGACGAACCGCCTTGAAGCAAACTACCGGCACATTGTTGCAGTCGCGAATCTCAAGCGTGCCATGGGTGAAGATAAAACCGTTCTTGATTCAAACTAGACCCCACACGTTAATCTGACAGGATTAGTGATCAGGAAACCGTTACCTTTCTCGTCTGCTTGCCTCTTTTAGTTAGATGGATTCGGACCTTGGATAACACTTGGATGGGTTTTCCGAAGAATCCCTTAATACATTTCAGAGGCAGGCTTCTATTTTTCCATTTTGAAGAAAAGAATGTGTTTTGGAAAGTCGTTACCCCTTACTCTTTCTTCGCGACGAATGGCACCCACCTTCTCGTTCTGAGCATGCTCGATGTATTGACCTGTCTCGAAGTCTCGACCGGCAGCATAATTTGGCAGCTTGATTTCAAGGCGAGGGAAGGCATCGGTGTCCCTTCATTCGGAGGGGTTTCGTCCACATTGATAGGTGTGACCTCAATGCTTTCCTGGCAGCTCGATCTACGAATGTGAAGATTTTGTCGTTAGTATCTTTCTCTGAATTTCGTTTATGACCCTTAACCTTCACTAGCCGGCAATCGAACCGGTCCATCCCTTTGAAGAATTGACGATAAAGTTCGTGATTTCGGAGCAGTAATCCCTTTTTAGACTTGAATTTTTTCTGTTCAAGAGCCGATCGCCGCACTGGCAGTTGGATTAAGTTCTGAGAGTCCGTATATACTACTAAACTACCTCCAGTGACTCTAATCTGGCTAAATGCCCAAAGTAAATTTTGCAGCTCGAGTTTGGTTGAGGATGTGAAATCGAACTGTTTGACCTCGATCCCATTTTGGTATTCTGTAGTGGAAGCGGATCGATCGATAAGCAAATGGGCTCCGAAACCGGTTTTCGATTTCGTGTCCACACTGGCATCAATATAGAGTGTCCGTTCGTTCATCCTCAATCTTGTAGAGCCCATGAACCTGCGGAGGCAACTTATTCGCAACTGGGATTTTTACAGAAGAGCTCTGATCACGTGATGGGAATGACGAGGATTTTGCGAAGAACGATACCGTAGTGCAGTGCGTGGGCTCGGGAATAATCGTAGAAAATCGATATTTTTTTGGGGCCGCAAAGGCGAAATTATCTGTTCTCAAGGTTTGCGAGAACAGAACTGGGGAGCTATCTAATTCGGAGTTTGGGTTTTGTGGTGACCGATGACTCTTGGCGGCGAGCGGAAGTGAATCCGAATTGATTTGGGAGTGCTATTCAAAAGTTCTGCATATTTTGGGGCTCGACTTCAATAGGTTGTCATGGTGTGTTTGAAAGTCAAACGGTCGCGTAATCGATGTGCATGGACATGTAAAAAGGGATGTTTTGGCGTGATTTGCGGGAACTTAGTACGGTCAGTGGCAACTATGTATTGTTTCGTTTTTTTGGAAATTATTATTACAAGCCACAGTGCGTTGCGACGCTGCGAACAAATGTTAATGGTAATCGCGGCTTAAAGCCGCTCTCACAAGAAACCCGTTCAACTTTTTGATGAAAAACGTATTCTATGTCTCGCTGGTCTTAATCGTTACGTCGCTCTTAAGCGGCTGCTATAGCACATCAGAAAATTTGAGTGAAGCGAGCTTCGGATCGAGAGCAACGACCTCAGGGAAGGAAACCGTTGCGGATTCATTGATCACCTCGTCGGCTTACGTGTTTGGCTGGGGAAATCTTCCCGCTGGACTGGCTAGTCCTAGAGGGGGGACGACGCAAGGAACACCTGTAGACTTCGCACCCGCTAGAAAACTGCCCTTGGTTGAAATTGCCTCCGCATCGAGTTCATTCGAAAAGGATCGGGCAGCCATTTTGTCACTAGCAGGCGACTACAAAACCAGTTTCCATTTTATGGAAACGTTGGGTCTCTATCATGAGTACGAACCCACGCGGCCCTATTATTCTTGGGCTACAGAAGAAATTCGCATTTTGGAGGATAGTAGGGATTTCATTAGTCTGCAGCACACGCTGGTCATGCATTTCGAGATGGACAATGGCTCCATCATGGAACCGATGGTGATTAAGCATTGGAGACAAGACTGGACATACGAAGATACGGATCTCCACACATTCAGAGGGAGTGCATCTTGGGGCCGTGAACGTCAAGAATCGGAATCAGTATCTGGCAGATGGTCGCAAGCGGTTTGGCAGGTGGACGATTCTCCCCGCTACGAAGCCATCGGACGATGGACACACGATGGGAATCGATCGATTTGGACGGGTGAAAACTCATGGCGACCTCTGCCGCGACGCGAATATTCGGTTCGTGATGACTATGATGTGATGGAGGGCTTTCATCGTATTGTCATTGTACCGACAGGCTGGATTCATGAGCAAAACAACTGGAAGCGGATCGCTGGGGACGCTTCGGAGGCAACGGCATACCGGGGACACGAATTAGGAATCGACCGATACGAGCGAATCGTTAGCCCAAGCCTGGATAGCTCGGATAGCTATTGGGAAAAAACCGGGCCCTATTGGCACGATGTTCGGGAAGCGTGGAAAGCCGTTTATGAAAAATGGGACCACTTTTCGCTGAAAAGCAAAGTCGAGAACCGCAGTCAATTTGAATACCATTTTGAATACGCAGCTAAGCTGGAAAGGGGCGAGCCCTACGATCCTGCCAAGGGGGCGGCGTTTGCACGGGAGACGATTGAATCCTTTCTCACAGAAGCGAAAGAGAACACACGGTATTAGCTCGATTTTTGATCTCAAGGGTCCTTTTTCCACCACCATGCGGGAAATACTTCTACGAGGCGTGTTTTACAGATTGCCAATGAGGTGACCTCAATGGATTGTCTCGCTAGTAGTTCCGTCTGACTTTAGTCTGTCTAGAAATTCGATAACGTGATGAATCGAGCTGTTTTTTATCTTAGCCTAACGCTTACTTTTTCGGCCTGCCTGTGGGGTACAGATAAGCCGAATATTGTCTTCTTTTTTGCGGATGATCAAACGACCGATACCTTGGGTTGCTACGGGAACGAGATTATTCAAACCCCGAATATCGATTCGCTTGCGGAGCAGGGCACCCTTTTTAGGAATGCCTTTGTGAGCCAGTCGATCTGCTGGGTCAGCCGCACGACGATTCTAACGGGATTGACAGGTCGCAGTTATGGAGAAAAGGGAAATCCGGAGTTAGCCCGAGTCAGTGCGGTTGAAACTTTGGTATCAGATATCCTTCGAGAAGAAGGTTATCGAACAGGGTACTTTGGCAAGTGGCACGCGAAGATGCCGAAAGTCTACAAGCCCGAGGATCATTTCGACGAAATGGAGATCATTTTCCGAAATCCATTTTATAAAGAGATGCCTGATGGAAGCCTTCGGCATGAAACGGAGGTAATCGTCGATCGTGGTATCGATTTCATCAAGAGCCAGCCAAAGGACCAGCCTTTCGCTTTGAACCTCTGGTTTAGTGCGGCCCATGCGGAAGATAGTGACCGCCGCCCAGGCATTGGGCAGTTCCCTTGGCCGCGAGCAATGGACGGAGCGTATGATGATGTTGAATTCAAAGCACCTCGTTTAAGTGATCCGGCCATATTTGAAGCTCAGCCGGATTTTCTCAAAACGACGATTAATCGAGAGCGTTATTTCTGGAGATGGAACACAAAGGAAAAGTACGAGTTTAACATGCGTGCTTACTACCGCATGATCAGTGGAATCGACGGGGCACTGGGGCGTTTCATGGAAGCTCTTGAGGAAGCCGGTTTGGCGGACAATACGATCATTGTGTATTCCGCTGACAATGGATACCACATGGGTAACAGAGGATTCGCTGGTAAATGGTCGCATTACGAAGAGTCGCTGCGGGTACCTTTGATCATATTTGATCCTCGTGTACCCCAAAAACAGAAAGGCCAGGTGACGGATTCACTGGCTCTTAATTTAGACTTTCCCTCAACCTTTCTAGATTGGGCCGGAGCAGAGATTCCCGATCGATATCAGGGGAGAAGTCTTGAGCCGATCGTGTCAAAGGGAACGCCCAAAGACTGGCGTAAGGAAACGTTCCATGAGCACTTTGCGGTAAGGCAGAGGATTCCGGCGTTCGAAGGAATCCGCAATGAGCAGTTTAAGTACGCGCGGTACTTTGATCACGGAAATTACGAATTTCTACACGACCTGAAAAACGATCCTGATGAGCTCGTCAACCTAGCGAGCCACCCCGAATACTCGGATATCTTGAAAACCATGCGCCAACGCACTGATAGGCGAGTGGAAGAGTTGGGTGGCCCTCTCGCTACCCCGGCTAGTAAATTCACCTATTCGACGCCACCCTATCCCTATGCCTCAGCCTCCGTTACGAATAAGCCGGGAGCAGATGGGTACCAAAATCTCCTCGAAGGCTCGCTAGGTAGGAATTGGGCAGGTAACCTGGAGCACTGGTTGCTAGATAATGGCATTCTCAAGGGGACGACCGATGGGAGTCTGAAATCAAACAGTTTTCTTAGCTGGAAGGGATCGACGGTTCGCAATTTCGACCTGAAGGTGAAGGTTAGAGTCAGTAAAGGGGGCAACAGTGGGATTCAGTATCGCGGTCAGTCGCGTCCCTATTTAGGTTTGGATGTTGTATCCGGATATCAATGTGATGTGGTTGCAAATGTTTCGAAGTTTAATGGAATGCTCTATGAAGAGAAGGGGCGTCGTATCCTTTCGCACTCGGGCGAGAAAGTGATTGTTGATGAAAAGGGGCGGCCATGGGTTACGGAAATGATGCCCGTGAAGGAATTTCCTCCCAGCGAATGGCACGAGTACAGAGTTCGAGTAATTGGCAATCACCACCAACATTGGATCAATGGTCACAAGACCGCAGACTTGTTAGACTTTGATGATGAGGGACGTTCGCTTGATGGTGTACTCGCCGTGCAATTGCATGCGGGTCCGGCAATGACCATCGAATACAAGGATTTCAAAATTAAGCATTTACCTGACAACCTTCCATTGAAGTCTGCGAAGAATCATCCCATCCCAGCGACCGCTCATGGAGTACGTCCGCAAGGAAAGCTGCCCCCCGACTGGAAAGCGCCGATATATGGCGAGCTATAGTTTGAAGAGTGAAGCAATCCGAATTGAGAACTGAATTACCCATTATGAGTACTCGATTTTTTTTCTCTTTGCTATCGATTATTAGTCTTACTTCCATGTCGCAATCCTCTTACGGAAAGCTAGACGATTGGTCAAAATACCGGGGACCGGCTGAGCAAGGTGTCTCGGAGGCAGTGAATGTTCCTATCGAGTGGTCAAATGAGAAAAATATTGTATGGAAAAGCGAAATACCGGGAAGAGGATGGTCATCCCCATTGTTGATTGACGGTAAAATCATACTCACAACAGGAATGGAGGAAACGGTTAATGACTTGCACGATCTAAAGGTATTGCAAGTAGATGCAAAAACTGGTGAAATCCTTTGGTTAAAGACAGTATTGTATGCCACCATAGAAGAGGGTCAGGATAGACATCCTAAAAACAGTTTGGCCAGTCCAACTCCAGCGATAGAGGATGGGGTGATATATGCTCATTTTGGCCATATGGGGACCGTAGCTCTCGATTTTGATACGGGAGAGACATTGTGGAAGCAGAAAATTTCCTACACCGCTAAAAACGGAGCAGGGGGAAGCCCTGTAGTGGTAGACGACCTACTTGTCTTTACAACAGACAGCTTTGAGAAACCGATGGTAACGGCTCTTTACAAAGAAACGGGCAAGATCGCGTGGCGCACAGTGCGAAGCCATCAGGTTAAGAACAATTTTTCACATGGCACGCCATTGGTGATTGAGAATGGTGGTCGTACCGAAATTATAAGCCCAGGTAGTGGTATGGTGGGTGCCTATCGTCCAGAAGACGGAAAGGAAACCTGGCTCGTACGTTACCCGATGGGATTTTCGATGTCGACCCGTCCCATATACGTCGATGGCGTTCTCTACATGGGTACTGGTTTTTCGCGCCCCAGCTTCTATGCCATTCGAGTCGATGGAGCAACGGGCGACTTAACCGATACACACGTGAAATGGATGTATCACAAAAGCATGCCCAAGACACCATCCCCTAATTTTGTCAACGGTAACGTGATTACTCTAGAGGATAACGGCCGGCTTCAGAGTCTCGATGCGGAGACGGGTGAGTTGCGGTGGATGGAGCCGCTTAGAGGCAAGTTTTCCGCTTCGCCGGTTCAAGTGGGCGATCTTCTGTATATTGTCAGCGAGGAGGGGCTTTGCTTGGTTATTCGAGTACGGGATGATGGCTGTGAGATAATTTCTGAAATGGAAATGGGTGAAGAGACACTGGCCTCACCAGCTGTCGTGGATAACACGATCTATCTCCGGACAAGGCACCATTTGTGGAAGATTTCTGAGGACAGCTAGTCGGTTCACCTACGGAACTTTAATTTTTGCTAGATTACTGTCCCGACTTTTTCACCGATATAACGATACGGTCGTTTTCGATGGATGTTTGCATCCTATTAGATCCGACTAATCCCACTAGCTCAACTAAAGGGTGATTTGATGTGGGCTGCTGTATCATTGAAACAAACGCTCCGCATCGTTAATAACCGCTAAATGGCTTCAAGCTCCTGTTGTCCAGTTGCGACTTTTTTGTTGCTCGATAGGAGTAAGGTGTCCACTTGGTCTGAGATATCCGCTGAAGATAAAGTGGTCGAAAAGTGCACATTGAGCATTCCTGCTCTAAGAGCCTCCGACCGATCGGGTAATGGCAGAAGACTTAATTATCGTAAGGTCTTATTGGATAGATCACCCACCCAAAAGGATCTAAAAGTCTTACGATAGTGCCACAATCGAGCTCATCAAGATAACGGAAATCGCGGGTAGCGATTTCTGCACTGGGTCCCTTACCTTAAGGTGCATTAGGAATGCGAAAATCATTAGTGCTGCCAGTCCGAATGCAGCTGGCCTGATAAGAGGTGTGATCCATATCCCTGTAATTAGTGTCAGAGCGAGAACGATCTTCAGTCCTCCAACGATATACATTAAGGAGGGTGATAGTCCGTAGGTGTCGAACTCTTCCCTCATATTGCGGGAGCTTCCACCTCGGTAAGGTGTGGGTCTTCCGAATCGAATAAGCCACACATTCAGTATTCCAAAAGCACAGGCTAGTTGAAGCACAACTTTAATAGTTTCCATAAGAATTAAGAGTATTGTGGTTTCTGAGGTCAGGGCCAGCGAATTTATTTGTACTGGAGAATGGTTGCTTTTCCGAGGACCAGATTGATTCCTGTTCAATCCGATCGAGTTTCTTCAAAGAGGAACAAGCGTTGCGGTATTCGACTTCAGGGTTAAGAGGCGAGAAAGCTGTCCAACATCCAAATGTGCTTTTCGTGAATTTGAATGCGTGTGGTCATTAGGCCTTCGGTCTTATTATCTCCGTTTTTCCCTACAAGATCTCGAGCCATGGACAGGTTAGCCACGAGTTTGCGATTATGCTTTGAAAGATTAGCGATCATTTCATCTTCCGATGCGTTTTCCGCGATCTGTTCAAATCCTGCCACAATCGAAAGCCGAATGATTCCGCCTGGAGCGAAGCTGTCTAGGGAGCTCAAATCCTTGATTTCGACTGATCCTGTTGAGATTTTTGCTTATTATGATTCAGGCGAGCTATCCAGATTGAGGTCTAAACCGCTGATAAGTAATTGCATTGCAATACCTATGCAAGAATTCCGTCTACGATGTGACCGTGTACATCGGTGAGGCGGAAGTCGCGTCCTTGAAAACGGTAGGTAAGCCGTTTGTGGTCGATGCCTAGGAGATGAAGCATAGTGGCATGAAGGTCGTGAACTGCGGTCGGATTTTCTTCCGCAGCGTATCCAAATTCGTCTGTAGATCCGTAGACCGTGCCTCCCTTAATCCCGCCTCCAGCTAGGAAAATTGAGAAGCCTTTGATGTGGTGGTCGCGGCCATCACCTGCGGCTCCTTGACTCATGGGTGTTCGCCCAAACTCACCTCCCCAAATGATGAGGGTATCGTCGAGCATTCCGCGCATTTTAAGATCCTTAATCAGTGCGGCTGTTGGCTGGTCGGTTAATCCGGAAGTCGTTTTGAAATTCTTTTCTAAGGAACCGTGGTGGTCCCAACCTCGGTGATACAATTGAATAAATCTTACTCCCCGCTCAGCTAAGCGTCGTGCCATGAGACAATTGGATGCGTAAGATCCGTCACCCGGTGTACAGCCGTAGAGATCCAGTACGTTTTTCGGCTCCCTCGAGAAGTCGGCTAAGTCAGGAACCGACGCTTGCATTTGGAAGGCGAGTTCATACTGGGCAATACGGGTCGCGATTTCCGGGTCATGCCGATTGGACGCGAGATGGTTATTCAGGGAGTTGATAGTCTCAACGAGATCACCTTGAGAGCTTCGGCTGATTCCGTCAGGATTCCCTACGTAGTAAACGGGGTCTCCCTCGGACCGCAATTCAACTCCTTGATGCTTGCTAGGAAGGAATCCATTGTTCCACTGGCGGGCGGAAATCGGTTGTCCTTGGCCTCCTCCGTGGGATGTGAGGACAACGTATCCGGGAAGGTCGTTCGAAAGGCTCCCGAGTCCGTAATGCGTCCAAGCTCCCATACTGGGGCGACCGGGTATAATCGAGCCAGTATTCATGAAAGTATGTGCAGGATCGTGATTTATCTGTTCTGTAAACATGGATCGGACCACTGCGATCTCGTCTGCTAGGGAAGCGATGTGTGGGAAGCGATCAGTGATTTCAATACCACTTTTCCCGTGGCGGGCAAAGGGGAAAGTGGGACCCTTTACCTTTAGCTCCTTGTCTTGTAATTGTGCGATTTGCTCGCCGGCGGTAAAGGACTCGGGCATCGCCTGACCATGGTGAGACTCTAATGCTGGCTTGTAGTCAAAGGTTTCGAGGTGGGACGGTCCACCTGCCATACACAGATGGATGATGCGCTTGACTTTGGCAGGATGGTGGAGGCCGTCTTGGTTGGGATTTTCGCCAGAAAGAAGATCACCCAAGGCCAAAGTTCCAAGGCTTGAGAGCGATTTCTTAAGGAAAGATCGGCGATTTATTTCCGTTATGTAATTAGAAAGCGACGACATTATTAATTATTGAATTTTGATTTGTGGGGCACTAATTAAAAATAGCGAATGGCCAAGAGCTGATAGTTAATACCGAGTTATGGTTTCGTGAAGATTTAGAATTGCTCGACTCATACTCGTTAAAGCGGCGAGTTCTACAGGTGGATGATTGGGATCCGGGGTTTTTAGTCCGATGCTGAGAAAAGCGTCAGTTTGGTTTTCTTTATTCTCGAAACGTTTTCGTTCGCGGTTGATGAATGCTTTGAGCGTTTTTCGCTCTTTGGCCGTGGGTCTTCGCGCGAGTGCGTGCTGGTAGGCAGTCTCGATTCGAGCCTGATCGCTCTTCTCCTTCATAAGAATTTCTGCCAACGCTTTGGCTGCTTCTACTTGTGTGGGGTCATTGAGGAGATTTAGCGCTTGAATGGGGGTGTTGGACAGATCTCGCTTTACGATGCATTCATCGCGACCACCCGCGTCGAAAGCAGTCAACATAGGATGGAGAAATGTGCGCTGCCAATGGATGTAGACTCCACGACGGTACTGGTTTTGGTCCGTGTCATGAGCGTACTGTCGTATGGGAAAATTCAGGTTTCGATAGTGACCTTGAGGCTGGTAGGGCCGCACACTTGGCCCACCCATTTTGGTGTTGAGAAGGCCACTGATCTTCAGGGAATTATCCCTTATGATCTCTGCGGACAGTCGAATGGGGCTTTGGCGTGCAAGGAAACGGTTGTAAGGATCGATCTCATACAGTTTTTCGGAAACGTCGCTCGATTGGCGGTAGGTTGCAGAGCTTACGATCTCGCGGACTAAGTGTTTAATATCCCAACCGGAGTCGACAAACTCTGCTGCAAGCCAGTCTAGCAACTCAGGATAGGGCGGATACTCTCCTTGCAATCCGAGGTCCTCAGGGGCGTTCGATAGAGGGGTGCCAAAGTATATCGCCCATACTCGATTGACAAAGGTTCGAGCGGTTAGGGGATTCTGAGGATTCACAATCCAATGGGCGAGATCGAGTCGGTTGAGTCTTTTAGAATCATTGGATTCAATAGCATTGGGCAAAAAGGAGGGACTTGCGGGCAACACCGTTTCTCCGCTTTCATCCATCCAATTACCCCGAGGGAGAACTTTAACCTCTCGCGGTTGGGCGCTCACAGTGAGAGGAGTGTAGCGGTTGCCGTAAAGCTCTTTCTTGAGTCCATCAATTTCTTCACGTTGCTTAGCGAAAGTATTCGAATGATGGATAAAAAACTCCTGCTTCAGCTGGACTTGGGCTTCGATATCTGCGTGGTTGTCTAGAATCGCGGCTAGGGATTTCTGGCCTGGCTTGCTCAAAACACCAAATTGCGAACCTTGGCGAAGGGTTCGGATGCGGAAATTACGAAAGCCTCCGGCAGTCCCCTTGAGGGGGAGAATGGAGACGAGCTTTGCGGTATCGGGCAGATCGAGCGTATCCCTCCTTAGACTAATCGGATGCCAAACGCCCTTGTAGAGCAGAGGGGTTGCTTTGACAACGGGCGTGTTTGACTGGTTGTCCAGCTTCCCTTCGAAATTATCGCCGAGATGATAGGCTTTCTTAAGTATTTGACCGTTAAGTTCATACCTTATCTCAATGCCAAGCGGCCCGCTATAAAGCGCAATTCGGGCATCAAATTCAATGGATGCCAGTTTTTCCAATCCGTAGGGATAAGAAAGGATATCGATTGATTCGGCTTTTGTCGTCTTGTGATGGGCGTTGGTATAGGCAAATTTAGTATCTAATGGGGTGTTGTCCTCTGCAAGCGAGCGCTGAAGTTGCAACCATTGTTCGTATTCCGAGATGGCCTCTGGCGAGCCGGTGGCCATAAATTGCTCTTTCCCTGCGATCGCCTTCTTTACCGCTTCTGGATTCTCGTGAAACACATAGTTGGGTACACTTACTTCAGGGCCAAACCAGCCCTCGTGTTTCGTTGGACCTCCGAGGTATTTGGATACATCTTCTTGGTAGGAGCCATCTCCGGTGTATGCACCTTTCTCCAATATATCCGCGAAAAAGGCGGCCATGCTGTAGAAATCTTTGGTGGTGAATGGGTCGAACTTGTGGTCATGGCATTCCGCGCAGGCCATGGTTGAGCCGAGCCAAGTAGTGGCGGTAGTGCGGACCCGTTCGGACTGGTATTTTTTGATGTACTCCTTGTCCTGTATGCCTCCCTCCCGGCTAATTTGATTGAGGCGATTGTAGCTGGCGGCTACCAGTTGTTCAATTGTCGGATTGGGAAGAAGGTCTCCGGCGAGTTGCTCTCGGGTGAATTGGTCATAAGGCTTATTCTCGTTGAAGGATTTGATCACATAGTCGCGAAAGGGAGTTGCGTCGCGCTCTTGGTCGCCGTGGTAGCCTACTGTGTCGGCATATCGAACCGCGTCGAGCCAGTGAATAGCCATTTTTTCTCCGTAGTGTTTGGATTCGAGGAGCCGGTCAACGAGTCGCTCGTAAGCGTCAGTTCGCTGGTCGTTCACAAAGGCCTTTACCTCTTCGGTCGATGGAGGAAGGCCGATTAGGTCGAGGGAGACTCGGCGGATCAGGGTTTCTTTACGGGCTTCCAATGATGGCTTTAAACGCTTCTCCTTCAGTCGCTGGGACACGATCTCATCGATACCGTTTTGCGTTGGACGTTTGACTGGATTGTAGGACCAGTGGCTTTCGTAGACAGCCCCTTCTGCAATCCAGCGTTTCAGTAAAAGTTTTTCGGTTTCCGTAAGCAACTTATTTGACTTTGGTTCCGGCATGACTTCATTGGGGTCATCGCTGAATATCCGATGGAGCAACTCACCGTCATCTGTGTTTCCAGGGACAAAGGCGAATGCTTCGATGGCATCCTCTCGTATGTCGAGACGAAGATCACCCTCGCGCTTCTCTTTATCAGGACCGTGGCAGAAGAAGCAATTATTCGAGAGTATGGGTCTAATGTGCCGGTTGAATTCGATATCCTCGATCTGATCTACTGCGGCTTGTGCGTTTTTGGAAGAATCGGATGATTCAGCGATGGGAAGGAGTGCTAGGGGACACAAAATTGAAATTATTGCAGCTAAGTTAGATCGGGGCATAGCATCCTGCTTTTTACAGTCTTTGCTCAAGAGCAAGGTGGTCGGTATTATCCGAGACTTTGGAAGAGGCAGTCAAACTATTCAGAGTCAAGATTGAGTAAGATTGGCAAAACCTACCACCCCAGAGCACTAACTCTAAGTCAGTCGTTTGAAGGGACGGGTTGTTTTAGTGGGCAAGTGTGACAAGCTTACTAGATTGTTTCCATGCTCGATGTTTGACCTCAGCAGACAATGGTATCAGGCATTTGACGTCGCGTTGTGAAACCGCTCCTATAAAGAGCGAACAAGAGGTGGCAGTATAGCAGACTGCAACTTGAGGTCTACACGTCGCAGATATGTACAGCTGCTTCGAGTGACGCGAGTGGATTGGGACCGGCAGGAATAAACTCTTGGGCGACGTAGCCGTCGAAGCCAGTTTCCATTATGGCTTCCATGATGGCGGGATAGTAGAGCTCTTGTGTCGTATCTATTTCAGCCCGTCCTGGAACGCCGCCTGTATGGTAGTGAGAGTAGTACTCGTGATTCTTACGGATCGTAGCGATGACGTCTCCTTCCATGATCTGCATGTGGTAAATATCGTAAAGAAGCTTGAAGGCTTCTGAGCCCACCGTGTCGCATAAGGCAACCCCCCAGCTGCTGAGGTCCGCCATGTAATCCGCATGGTTTACCTTGGAGTTGAGTAGCTCCATAACGACGGTGACGCCGTATTTTTCCGCGATGGGGACAATCTGGTTGAGCCCCTTGGCGCAGTTGGCGAGACCTTGGATATCGCTCAGGCCGTCCCGGTTTCCGGAGAAGCAAACGACTTGCTTGTATCCCGCATTGCTGATCTGTGGGCACACTTCTTCAAACCAACCAATCAGGGTTTCGTGGTTTTCCTCGCGGTTTAAACCCTTCTTGATACCCCCGGGAACTCCGGTGACTAAGGAGCAACTAAGACCGTGTTTTTGAAGAGTGGGAAAGTCCTCAATGGCAATCAAGTCGACTGCGTTCAAACCCATTCCCTTGACTGCTTCGCAGAACGGGTCCAGCTCAATGCCTTTGTAGCACCATTTACAAACCGAGTGATTGATGTTTCCCTTGAGTTTACTGCCGTGATGGGCGGCACTGGCCTGGCTGGTTATTGCTTGGGTTGCTGCTGCTGCGGCGGCCCCTGTGGCTAAAGATTTGATAGCAGTTCTACGTGGTATGGATCGGTTCATGAATTTGGTTGGGGTTATATAATTAGAATGTAGCCTAACAGTGTCGGTAGCTTTGTAAATGGCTCATTCGGGCTTTTGCAAGGTTAGTGGCAATTTTCGGGCTCCCATTATCGTATTTATCGGATGGGTGCTCGGAGATCGCCGGATTAAAGATTGAAGTTATGCGTAGCTCAACCGTGCTGAAAAAGTAAAAGCAGTGGTCCTGCCGTGCTGAATTCAATGTCGTCCGGATGAGTAAATATCGCTGGGATAGTTTTTTCCTTGGACATGGTTTGAGTTGTCTATAGCTCTTTGACGTAGATATTGCGGAACTGTACGAGGCTGGAAGCTCCATTCCACTCCTGCTTAACCGAATCGTAGCCACCGTGGTGTTGTAGCACGATAGGACCGCTCTCTGGAATGCCAGGCAGTTGAGCGTTGTCGAGGACCCGTTTCCCATTTAGGTCCACTGTTAGTCTATCGCCCTTGAGGGTGACGTGAAAGGTATTCCATTCACCGACCGGATTATCGGCGTTCACTTTGGGAGTGACCCCTGCTCGAATCAGGGGGTCCTTTTGATTATTGCGATAGCCGTAGACTTCTCCGGATCCGATGGGCCAAGTCCAGATGTTGAGCTGAGCCTTCGAGGATCCGCGAAGATAAATGCCTGAGTCAGCTCCAGGAGAAGGAGTTGTCACTTTTTCCCCAACTGCATCCAAGAGGTAACTACCGTCCGGAAGCACGGTGGGGGTGTTGTATATTCCTTCGGTTCGCTTGAGTCGCCACTCCGCGTGAAGCGTAAAGTCCTTGAGCTCTTTGCTTGACCAAATATTCTTGTCACCTTCCATTTTTAGGTTCGGCTCGCAGTCGATGACCCCGTCTTTGACGCTCCAAATGTCTTTGGCTCCCTCAATTTTGAACCCCCAACCGGTCAAATCCTTGCCATTGAACAGAGAGACCCAGCCTTGGGATTCCGGAAATGCCTCGTTATCGGAGGAAGTACAGCCGAGAATTAGTATTAGGAAAAGGGAAGCGGTACAGAGGAGCACCCTGTCGAGTATGATACTGCGGATTTTTGATTGATCGGATATGTGTTTCATGATTCTTTTGACTAGTTAAAATTACTTCCATGTTTCTAATAAAAAACGTATCCAATTTTTGCTTAAAACATTGTTAATGTCGGTTTCTTTGTAGCCGCGTTCGGTAAGAATTCCGGAAAGCTTCTGAATGTCGGAAATGGTATCCAGATCGATGGGACTTTGCTCGGTGCCAAAACCACCATCTAGATCGGTTCCGATAGCTGCGTGGAGGGAGTTTCCCGCTAACTGGCAAATGTGGTCAATGTTGTCAGCCATGTGTTCGAGGGTGGGCTTGAGTTTCTCCGGTCTCGTTACTCGCTTTGTCCAGCCGGGAATGAGCATCCAGGCATCTAGCACCGCACCAATAACCGCTCCGCGACTGACCAACTCGCGAATCTGTTCGTCGGTGAACTGGCGTTCGTTAGGCACGAGGGTACGGCAATTCGAATGGCTGGCCCAAACGCGGCCACTGAAGATATCCATGGCTTCCCAGAAGCTGGTATCGGAAAGATGGGTGGCGTCGAGTATGAGCTCGAGCCGTTCGATTTCTTTGACCAATTGGCGCCCTTTTTCGCCGAGGGGTCCGTCCGAGTCTGTTCCATAGGCATAGGTTCCCGGGCCGTAATGGGCGGGCCCGATCGCACGAAGACCTTGCTCCCGGGACTGCTCCAGGTGATCAAAACTGAGAATAGAGTCGGCGCCTTCCAGACTGAGGATGTAGCCAATAGGGGTTTTTTCTGGATCAATCTCCCAGGCGTCAATATGGGCGAGCAGTCCTTTGCGATCTGTGATCTGAACCATTTTTCCGGCGAACTCCATCGCTCGGTACCAGGCGAGTTGCCCTTGCGTCTGAGCCCAAGCCTGCTCGGGGGAGTTCCAGCCGTGTAGAGGATTCTCCGGTTTGACATAGCGGGCGATTTGCGTTGCTACACAAAGGCCAATTCCGCCTTCGCGCATGGCGGGCAGCGATACGGTGCCGTTGCCCCGGTCGTTCTTGTCGGTCATGCCCCTCTCAGACCTACGAATGTCTGGAATCGGCCAGCGGAGGTCGCGATTCCATTCGAGAGCGTTCATGGCAAGGTCTAGGTGGGCGTCGAAGATCAGCATATCTTGCTAAATTTTTATTTAAGAGGGACGGAGATACTGCGGTTTAAACAGGATGCCGAAAACAATGAGGCTTATTGGTACGAGGTCTATTGATTTCGTTCAATCGTGGTCTACACTTAGGTGAGTCCCTTCCTTTCAAAGGATAGACATCGCTAGGAAAGCGTTTGAATCTTGAAAATAACCGAGCATGCTTGGCTCAAATTGAATGTACCCAGGCGGGAGAATGAAGACTTTTGTCCGAGCGTTCGTTGGTGGTAGTAGATGAACGAGGAAACGTTGTTATTAAGGATAGAAGAAAATTTATGAAATTTGGAATAGTCGCGAGCACTGTGTGGTAAAGCTCTCAGACGGGAGGATGCCCCCGGTACATCCGTCGTCTCTGCTCTCTTACTCTTGCAGTATCTGCATCCGATCCGTCGTGGGTCGAGCCGAACCGCCGCTCCCAGGGGGCGTCGACAGTTCCGTAGTTGCATTCAAAAAAACGATGATGCAGGCGATGGTGGAAATTAGCCGCATCGACAATAGCATCATTTTTTACCAGCAGCTTCTCGAACCCAACATGGGAAAATGCCGGCCCCATGTACCTGCTGTAGAGGTGCACAAGGAGAATTGTGGGATGCGATGTTAGCACGAAATGAACCAGCACTGAAGAGATGTAGATAATGTGTTGTACCGGATGCATGGATATACCAGACCATGGCCCGATTTGAATGTTGCGGTGGTGCAACCGATGGACCCGTCGATACAGTGGCGGCCAATTCAACAGACGATGGACCAAATAAAAATGTGATGACGTCAGAACGGGCAATTTTAGTAACCATACTAAAAATACAAAAAGATGATCCGAAAAATCGAAACTCGGAACCACGCCGTTGGCCAATGCCCAAAGATAAAAAACCTCATAGGCGGACCAGACGGTTACTCCGCTAGCTAGCGACCAAAACACGTTGTCTCAGACCTGGTTTCGAAATGAAAAATTGCCGCTCTTCTCCAATTGTTCAGGGGCATCGTATTTGAGCCGCTTGCCCTGGGTCCGATAGGTAAACAAGTAGAAATGCAAGCCACTGGCGACCACGGTCATTCGAAGCAGATTTCGGTGAAAATGGGCAGAGCCCATTCGATCGACAACGATCGCATGGTCGACAAATCCGTTAGAAAATATCGGTAGACAAGCCATGCTACGATGAGAAAAAGGGCGTTCCGAGACAGGGTCAACCAACGTTTAGTCAGAGTTAGCACAAATGCCTTCAGATTGGGCGGCCAGTCGACTAGGGGTGAAAAAACAACCGTGCCGTGATGGTTCCATGCATCTCGGCCTTTCCCTTGACCTTGAGTATTACGGTTTGATTCCGTCATGGTTGTGTGTATTATCTAGAGTCGTCGGGTAGAATATCAATCATTCTTAAATCATGCTACCGAACTTAACGAGTAGAGGGTTTTCCTTGCCTGTGAACCTTGACCCCGTGCCGTGCAATGTTGAACCTGTACAGCTTCCCGTAAACGTTTCACCCGATGAAAGACTTTTTGATAGCTCTAGGACTCATCTACTCATTGTTCGTCCCACTCGAGGCATCAGATCGGTACATCCCTTTCAATACACAGGAACCGGGCCGAGAGCCGCTGGCCCCTGAAGAAGCGGCTGCAGCGATGCAATTGCCGGAAGGATTCTCAGCTACGTTGTTTGCGGGTGAACCTGATGTCCGGCAACCGATTGCCATGAAGCTGGACGACCGAGGGCGGGTCTGGGTGGCCGAGTCTTATTCTTACAAGGAGTGGGAGATGAAGGGGGAGGATCGAATTCTAGTTTTCGAGGATTCCGACAATGATGGGAAGTTCGATTCGCGAAAGATCTTCTACGAGAAGGCGACCCATTTGTCAGGGATGGTGGTGGGCTTTGGTGGAGTCTGGATATGTGATTCACCCAACCTGGAGTTTATCCCGGATCGCGACGGTGACGACGTGCCGGATGGCCCTCCAGAGATCGTGTTGGACGGATTTTCGACAGCAGCTAAACACAACTTTTTCAATGGTTTAACATGGGGGCTCGATGGTTGGCTTTACGGCAGGCATGGTATCACGGCGGCGTCCTTGGTCGGGAAACCGGGTACTCCCGCCACAAAGCGGATTGATATCAGCTGCGGAATCTGGCGTCTCCATCCGGTTACCCACGAGGTGGAAATAGTGGCTCGTGGAACCACCAATCCCTGGGGTCTCGACTGGAATGATATGGGTGAGATGTTCATGACGGGCAACGTGAACGGTCACTTGTGGCACGTCATTCCCGGTGCTTACTATCCTCGAATGCACGGCCAAGGTTCGGCGGCACACGTTTATGAACGAATTCCTATGACTGCCGATCATTTGCATCACGAAGGCGAGTGGACGGATCGCAGGCAGTTCCGCGACAATGCGGAAGGACTCACCAACCTCTTGGGAGGCGGTCATTCGCATTGCGGAGCGATGATCTACCTGGGTGATAACTGGCCGGAGAAATACCGCGACACCCTCTTCCTTAGCAACACTCACGGTCGACGCATCAATAATGAGATTCTACAAAGGTCGGGCTCTGGATACGTGGCAACTCACGGCAATGATTTTATGATCGCCAATCACCCCTGGTATAAGGGAGTGACTCAAATCTATGGACCGGATGGCGGGGCCTATCTGTCTGATTGGACGGATTTCGGAGAATGCCACGATAATGATGGGGTTCATCGCACTAGCGGCCGTATTTACAAGGTTGTATACGGAGACGCGAATCGTTCCGGTCCGGTCGATCTGGGGATGGGCTCCAATTTGGAGCTAGCCTCCTATCAGTTACATCGTAATGACTATTATGTCCGTCATGCCCGACGGCTCTTGCAGGAGCGTTTCCACGCTGAAATAGATATTGAAGATGCCCGAAGGGAACTGTTTCGTATGCTCGATTCGGGTGAACACGCCGTTGATCGGCAACTGCGATTTATGTGGGCCCTGCACAGTTCTGGTGGAGTGGGAGAAAAGCGACTCACCGCGTTGCTGAATCATAGCGATGAGCATGTTCGAAGTTGGGCGATACGGCTTATCGGAGAGGATGGGTATTTGACAAAGGATCAGTTTCGAAAGATCAGTGATCTAGCGAGGGATGGAGTGTCTCGGTTGGTCCGCCTGTACGTGGCCTCCACGCTTCCTCGCTTTTCAGAGGATCAGCAGTGGGTGTTGGCGGAAGAATTAGTAACGGATTTTGGATACGTATCCGACCAGAATTTACCGTATATGATTTGGTATGCTTTGCTTCCTCTCGTGGAATCGAATCCCGCGCGAGCACTTGGGCTTCTATCCAACTGCTCGGATTCACAGGTCTACAAGAACATCGTGCGTCGTATTGCGTCTGACTTTGATTTGAATGCCGATTTGATGCCTCGGTTGGTGAAGGAAATAACCGCTACTTTGGATCGAGGCGACCGGTTGCAGGCACGAGCAGGGGTGAAGGGGATTGCAGAAGCTCTCAACGGTTTGAAGGGAATCGAGGCACCAGCGAACTGGGAATTGTTGGCGTCGTCATTAGATGCGGGTGTTCGTGCCATTGCCGCGGAACTGGAGAAGGTCTTTGATCAAAGCGTGCAGATGACGGAGCGGGACTGGTTGAGTCTGTTGGAGAATCAGTCTCGTCGCAATCAGGCCATAGTTGAACTAGCCGCTTTCGACAGTCCTGCAATAGCGGCTGCGATTTTGAGACCCTATCGCCGTTATTTAACTGATGACCGTCAAGCAACTATGGCCACTCTGAGTTCTAGAGTTACCTTTGCGGGAACACTCCTAAGGGCCATCAAGAACGGCATGGTTCCTCGGTCCGACCTGTCTGCCTTTCATGCCCGCCAGATTTACAATTTAGGTGACGATGGGCTGAACGCTCTACTCGAACAGGTTTGGGGGCAGTTGCGTCAAAGTCCAGAGAACAAGCAAGCGCAGATAAAGAGTTGGCAGGCAAACCTGACTCCAGATCGGTTGAGGAATGGGAGCATCGCTAATGGGAAGTCCCTATTTCAACGAAGCTGTGCGTCATGCCATACCCTTTTTGGAGAGGGAGGCAGTTTAGGCCCACCGCTGGACGGTGGTGATCGCCAGAACCTATACTACTTGCTAGAGAACCTTATCGATCCAGGCGCGGTATTGCCGCAGGACTACCGCATGAATGTGCTAACGCTAAAAGATGGACGAGTGTTGAGCGGCAACATCACCGCTCAATCTAGACACACTATAACGATCGCCGGTCCGAATTCCTCAAAGGTGATACCGGTATCCGAAATAATAGAACAAAGTCAGACTGAGCAATCGACGATGCCGGAAGGGTTACTGCAGACTATGGATGAACGAGAGGTGGTCGACTTGATCGCCTACCTCCAGCAGTAGTCAACTCAAGGGCAACTCCCCACTCTGTGCATCGGGAGAGGCGATTTGTACTCTTCGTGGCGGTGGGATCTAGTTAAAAGACTCGCGAACTCAATCGAAGATTGCCTGAAAGTATTTCCATCTTTAGTGGAATCTACCATAATAAACCTTTAACGTCTTGATTTGAATGAACCGTACCTCTGTTAAAAACCTCTTCACCCTCGCATTTTCAGTCTTGTTGTGGATGAGTAGTTCGTCTGTTTCCCAAGCCAACATAGAACCCATCCCGCCGTTTATGGGAGACTGGGAAGGCGGCTGGGTTGACGCTCCTCAGAAAGACGGCAACGCAAGGAACAATCCCGGCCTCGTGGCTCGCGTTATAGGTCTAGGCAACAATCGATACGAAATTCAGATTCTGGAGGAGTTCGATAAGCGGGCGGACTTTAAGGTCAAAACTGAGGAAGTTTGGAAGAACGGTAAGATGACATTCGATCAGAATGGATACTCCGGCAAAATTACCAACGACAGTTTCATCGGTAAGAAGGCCGGCGGAGCCTTCGATACTCCATTTTCCTTAAAACGCGTGCATCGCACCTCACCCACTACGGGTAAAAAGGCTCCTGAAAACGCGGTGGTGCTTTTTGATGGATCCAACCTCGATGCCTGGGAGCGCCGAGGGGGTGGAGATCCAACCTGGTTGACTAAAGACGGCTATTTTGAAGTGCTGCCCAAAAAGGATAACAACAATGTCGGTGGATCCATCCAAACGCGCCAGAGTTTTGGAGACGTGAAGGTACACCTTGAATTCCGATTGCCCTACGAGCCCGAGCATCGGGGACAAAAGCGAGCTAACAGTGGTTTCTTCCTGCCGGGCGGATACGAGATCCAGATTCTCGACAGTTATGGTCTGGCCGGCATGTGGAACGAGTGTGGCGCACTTTACAAGCAATCACCTCCGCGAGTGAACATGTGCTGGGCGCCTGGTGTGTGGCAGACCTTCGATGTGGAATTCAAACGTCTCCGTCGTGATTCGGAGGGCAACAAAGTTGATCACGCGGAATTTACCGTTTGGCACAACGGAGTGAAGATCCACAACAGCTTCCAGATTGAAGGAGCGACCTCCAACACCCAAAAAGGGCGCGAGCTAGGGGAGAGTGGCAAAAATGGGGGCCTTTCCCTTCAGGATCACAGCAACAAGATTCAGTTCAGAAACATATGGGTTGTGGAGCATTAGGAGTTCATTTTTAAAGTTGAACCTATCTATAATTTGTAAACATAATACGGATACGAAATTTGAGGACCGGTGTCGTATTCATTGAGGATTAGAGTGCAGGGGGTGGTTAGGTAGGTCATTAAGATTAAAAGTAGGTAAATGAAAGTTGCGATAAGACTCATAGCGTTTTTAATATTGAATTTCACGGCCTTGGGAATTGGGGGATTACTGATGGGCAATGGACCCTCATCAGATTGGTATCTCCAGCTAAGTAAAGCGCCCTGGACGCCTCCGGGTTGGGTGTTTGGGGTAGCCTGGACAACAGTAATGCTATGTTTTGCCGCTTACATGGCTCTCGGATGGAGCGAATTATCTGATAAGAAGCGGTGGATCACTCTTTATACGATTCAATGGGTTTTGAATGTATCCTGGAATCCATTGTTCTTTCGCTATCACCAAGTGGGAGCTGCCATGGTAGTGATTATTCTACTAACCATTCTGATCGCCTGGTTTCTATTCGGTTACTACCCACGATTGCGGATGAAGTCGGTTTTTATTCTGCCTTACTTTCTATGGGTCATGGTAGCCACCTCTCTCAATGCCTATATTCGATTTATGAACTAGCTTTTCCAGTTAATACTTCGTCTGGGGTAATTGCCTTGGGGTATGGCCCTGGGAATGCGTTTATCGAATTGCTTTACCCGTTTTTTGGGACGTGCTTCGGGATGTAGTGATCCGAATTGCTTAAACCCCAACGCGATGAATCGCTTCTGTTGTCGGCGAGTGCCGTAAAGGTTGGAAATAGACCAAGAAGAGTCGTGGGATGATCGCATTGAGAGTTAGCGGGGAAAAAGCTTGGTAACAGGGCGATCATGGGAAAGTGGCAGGACGCTTCGAGCATCGATCTCTCTCCTTAGCTTCCAAAGTCTCATAGTAACTCTCCGCGTTCCAGGGAGAACATGATAAATGTATTGAATAGTTAATCACAAAATGTAATCAAAACGCCAAAATTAAGCACTTTCATGGATGGCTAATATGTCAGAATCAAGCTCCCATATTCTTACATTTCTACGGGCTCATTCAATTGAAGAAATCGAGTTATTAGAAACCATCAGGGAGGGGTGATAGCAAGGTGCTTGTATTGTTGCATTGACTGTCTGGGTGTTGCCGGTGTTATCTTTTATACAACTAAAATGACCCCAACTGTTCACGAACTAGCTTGAATGTCGTCGGACTCATTCATTAAGTTGTAATCATTCGGGCGTACGGATCGAGGTAAGCTTTCTCACATGGGCGAATGCATTTGTCCATTGGCATGGGTAATTGATTATTGCTATCCTATGTAAATTATAGAGAAACACCTCTCGTCCGTTTCAACTCCCTACTGATACTCCCTGATGAAAATTTCCCCAATCGATCTATCGATCGTTATTGGCTACTTCGTAATCATCCTCTGGATTACAGTACGTTTGGGCAACGGCGTTAAAGACTCTCAAGACTACTTCCTGGCCGGGCGTAAGATGAAGTGGCCCATGATTGGAGCTTCGCTTTTCGCTACTAATATATCCGCAGAGCAGTTTGTGGGGCAAGCAGGTTTGGCCGTCGTGATAGGTGTAGCGGTGGCCAACTACCAGTTGGCGGGGGTTTTGGGATTCGCCTTGATGGGGATCATTTTTCTGCCAGCCTACATTCGACTCGGAATCGTAACAACCCCTCAGTATCTGGGAGTGCGTTACGGGAAGGAGTCTCTGCGGTTCGCCTCGATCTTCCAGATTCTCTTTCTCGCCCTAAACGTCGTGCCTCTCTCCCTATATGCGGGGGGACAGGTAATGATGGACCTCTTTGGTTGGAGCTCGATTGTACCTGGTATTCTGGTACTGGCAGCGACAACCGGCGTTTATGCGGTACTAGGAGGTTTGAAGGCGGTCGTCTTGACGGATTATATCCAGATGTTTATTTTGGTATTGGGAGGAATCCTAGTCCTTATTTTCGGGCTATATGCAGTGGGAGGAATCGACGCGTTCATGACCAAAGTGAATACCTACCAAAAGACAGAAGGAGTCGAGTTGATGTCACTCGTTCGAGGAACGGACGATCGCTATGTTCCTTGGACAGGAGTGGTATTTGGTCTAACGGTACATTCGTTGTTCTATTGTTCTATGAACCATTCGGTCGTCCAGAGAGCTTTGGCGGCACAGAGCATTCATCAAGGGCAAATGGGCGGTTTGCTCGCGGCTCTGTTGAAATCATTGACACTCTTCATAATCGTCATTCCAGGTGTGATTGGCCTGATGCTGATACAGGATGGCTTTTTTGCGACAGCTCCGTCTTCGCCAGACCAGATTTTTTCGACGATGGTCCGGACACTGCTTCCGACGGGGCTAATTGGATTAACCTTGGCCGGTCTAGTGGCGGCTTTGATGAGTTCGGTCGATTCAAGCATCTGTGCAGCCGCAAGCCTCATCACTATGGATTGGTACATAAAGGCCAAGCCACATGCCAGCGAGCGGGAGCTCGTGATTGCGGGTAGAGTGGCCGGAGTGCTGATCATTTCTTCAGGCATACTCTGGGCCATTTGGGTGATCCCGAATTTCAAGTTTCTCTTCGACTACCTAGCCAAGTTCAACTCGTATTCAGTGGGTGGAGTCCTTGCCTGCTTTATGGGTGGCCTGCTCTCGCCGATACCCAATCGGAAAGCCAGTTTTTGGACTTTGGTAATTGGGTCATTAATGGGATTGGTCATGTGGCTCGCGGCGGATAACGCGATGGTGGGGGCCTGGGTGGACCAGATCGGGTTGGGCTTCCTCAAGATGCATTTCCTCCACGCTGCCGCCTTTCTAGCGGTGTTTAGTTTATGCTTACTATTTGGGATATCGCTTCTGACCAAAGAAAGCGGCAGGGAGTTGTTCGAATTATCCAGGAAACGAGTTCTGTCCGACATGGAGCCCACCGCCAACGAGAACAAGCAGTTCCTGATTTGGGTGATTATTGTGGCAGTGGTGTATTTCGGAACCTACGTGCTTTTCTGGTAGCGTTTTCCCGCTTAGATTGAAGAATTGTGAAGATTGGAGCATCTCTAGTCCAAGTGCTGGTCCTGCGAAAGGTTGCAGTCGTCACGTTAAGCGATTTCCTGAAAGAAGGGGATCTGGTTCGCCTGAAAGGGGGTCTTCTTTGCGATTGGAGGAGAATTTGTTAGAAGGAAGCTGGTTAGTTTGTGGCATTTCATCGGAGAAGCACTTGCTTTTGGGCAAGGATAAACCATCAATCAAAGGCGGTCAATCTCCGTATAAAACCAATAGAGCATAAATCATGGCTACTGATAAAAATTCGAGAAGAACGTTTGTTCGCAGTGTAGTGACTACTTCGGTGGGACTGAGCGTCGCCCCCGCTGCAATCGGAAGCGAAAATAAATCGGCAATTAAGGCGGCAAAAGCGGACGTGAACAGCCCCGATTGGAGAAACCGTCAATCAGGGATGTCATACCGAAAGTTTGGCGACACTGGAATGATGGTTTCTGAAATTGTGATGGGAACAACCCCATGGAAAGATGATGGTTACGTTAAAATTATCGAGGCGTGCCGAGAAAGAGGGATCAATTATATTGATACGGCTCCAGCATATAGCAAAGGAAACGCAGAAAAAGTAATAGGAAGGTATTTCAAAGAGTCTGGAAACCGCGATAATTTTTTTCTTTCCACGAAGATTAGTTTTTATGACGAATTTATGCGATCGCTTGTGGAAGACGTCTTGAGTGGATTGCCGCTCAAAAAAAAGGCGGATCTAGAAAAGAAGGCGGTTTCCATGATTGAGGAGCGGGGAGTGCTTAAGCCGGGTTATCACTTCAAGTACTTTAGGGGGCAGGACAATAAGTTCAAGACAGCCTATATGCGACATTTGGTGTTGAAGGAATATGGCGTTAGGAAGGAATGGAAACCCAAGATAAAGGCCCGAATGCACGAGCTGGTGGAAAACTCACTCAGAGCTCTGCAAACCGATCACCTCGATGTGCTTCACTGTCCTCACGGGGTTGCCATGCCGGAGATGCTCGAGGATGAAAATATTCGCGAAGTATTCGACGACCTGAAAAAGAAAGGCTCTGTGCGGTTTGCCGCGTTGTCCATGCACAACGACGTGGCGGCCAATCTGGATAAGGCGATCGAACTCGGTCATTATGACGGAGCGATGGTTGCCTACAATGTTGGAAACCACGCTGCACTCGAGCGTTCCCTTCTCAAGGCCAAGCAGGTAGGTATGGGAATAGTAGCCATGAAAGTAGCTCGTGCGGTAAGCAATCCAGGAATGGAAACTCCGCAATGGTGTATCCAAAAACTTAACGAAGCTATTCCAGAGAAAATGTCGATCCATTCGAAAGCCTATCTTTGGGCCCTGCAGAACCAGAATATTTCCTGTTGTGTCTCGGAAATGCCGACACCTGAAGCCGTTGCAGACAACGTGGCAGCTACCGGTCGAAAAGTTTCGACTGGAATGGGTTAGATGGTGAAGTTCTTACTTCAATTGCTCGCGGACCGTCTCTGGTGCCTCTAGCAGAGCTTCTCGGCCAAACTTCGTGATTGATGAGCACTTCAACATTTTAAAATTAATATAAAGGCAACCTGTAATTTGGCGAATTAGCATCTCCAAGGCAAAGCTGCTTAGTCTATTTTTATAGTATACTTGACGTTAGCAAAGAGCCTGTTGAAGCAACAACCCTGGGTTTCCTTAATATTCATCCACGGATTTCGCTTGCCCGCTCGATAGCCTCAAAGTTTTGAGCCCGCCGTATGGTGAAGTGCCGCGTTAGTTAGTACTGATTCGCCCAAGGGGTGTTGCACGAGAGCGAGGCGCACCTTTTGAATATCCGGAGATCCGATACTTTTTCTTTTCGGTGTGTCCTTATTGTTGATTTTCAGAATCTACATCCTAGTCATCAGGGCTATGAAACTATGCAAAAGACGTTTTCTTCTCCCCGCCTTCCTATCGATAGTATCGGCTTTATTGTGCGTTGCCTGTTCTGATCGCGACGGAACGATAACACTTCGAGGAGCATCCCAATTTGATGGAGACCACTCGTATACTCAGACTCTAAAAAAATTCCAAGAATTGGTGCAGGAGTACTATGGGAAGCCGATCAATTTCGAGCTTTATGAAAATAGCGAACTAGGATTAGAGAAAGACTATTTTGCTTACATGAGCCAAGGTCTCTCAGTAGACTACGCCATCGTTTCTCCTTCACATATGTCGACCTTTTCGAAGGCGGCTCCGTTGATGGATATGCCTTTTCTCTTTCGCGATTCGGAACATTGGAAAAAAGTGCTCGATGGAGACGCCCTGAAACCGATCGTAGAGGAGATAAATGAAAAAGCTGATGTCAGGATTGTCGGCTATGCGGGCGGAGGAAAGCGGCACCTTATTGCAAACAAGCCAATTAGGAATATGGCGGAATTAAAAGGACTCAATATTCGAGTCATGGGGGCACCGATACAAACCAAGATATTTCAGGCAATCTCAGCTGCTCCGACCGTAATCGCGTACAACGAAATTTATAACGCGATCCAAACAGGCGTTATCGAAGCGGCTGAGAATGAAGCGACAGGGATTCAGCAAATGAAGTTTTACGAAGTCAGTCCTGAAATTTCACTTACACAGCATGCTATCACGATCCGCCCCTTCTGTTTTAGTGGAAAAACGTTTCGACGACTTCCTGAAGATTTACAGGCTGCTATTTTAAAGGCAGGTAGGGAAGCGGGGGCCCATGGGAGACGGATTGAGTCGGATCTGGATGCGACCTTAATGGCCCAAATGGAAGACGAGGGAAAGCTCAAGACGCATACTTTTGAAGAGCGGGGTGCCTTGCTGCGTTTGGCGAAACCTGTAAAAGAAGCTTACGCGGCTGAGGTCGGGGCCTCCGATGTGCTCGCTCAGGTAAATAGCGTTAAGTAGGTTTGGCTCAATCATTTCGTAACCTTGGATTCCGTATTGAAAAAGCCTCTGCAAAGCCGCTGGACAGAAACCGCTCTCGATTTGCGCTTGTCAACCGAACCACTCCCTTAAGCCAACGGATTGACCCGACCACCCGTGTAGATTGGATTTGAACGGCGTTCGAACTCAGAAACTGTGAATAGGCTCGCTGGAATAGTGGGCAAGTCGTCAAAAGGTGATTAAGGAACCCCCTCTGTATCTCGGGCGAATGTATTACGGTGTTCCTTGGTAGGTCGCTTTGTGAATTTGCTGACGACAATGAATACAGTTGTATTCACAAATGCCCCACAAAACCCGGTATCGAAGAGCTTGCCGAGTGTCGAGGTCAGTTCTTTTAAGGAATTCTCTAGCCCTCCGGTGAGGAAGATGTTGGCGAAGGGAGTAAAGAGAAAGACGACAAGAATGCCGCTGGTAATTCCAGAAATAGCGCCAGCTTGCGTCCCCCGCCTTACGAAGAGTGCATCAATAGCGAGCGGCAAGAGCTGGCAGGAGAATGCCATCGCAACGAACATGAGCTGGGCAATAAGAGAAAGCGTTTGAAAATCTGGATTCCTGTCCCCTACGCTAACCAGCCATAGGGCTAGTAAAGTGGCCACTATGATCACTCCGCGTCCGAACCATGCTCTCTCTCCTTCGCTCGCTTTTGGCCGAATGAAGCGATCGTAGACATCGCGTGTTAAGACTGCACTTAAAGCGTGCAAATTGCTATCAGCCGTACTCATGGAGGCCGCCATTACAGCGACTAGTATTAGAGAAACCACAATCGCGCCGAGTCCGCCTCCAATGAGGAGTGGCACATGTTCCTGTATCATGGCGACAACGACTTGATCAAACTCACCTCCGCTTGTTCCAATCTTGGGGTGAGGAAGCAGGTTACCCGATACAGTGGATGGAGGATAAAGAGCTCTCGCCCCCAGACCTACTAGCATGACGCCAAAAAGAAAGCAGCAGGGGAGTCCAACTGCGAAAATAAGGGCACTTTTCTTGAGGGTGTCGACAGATTTCGCGGCATAGTAGCGCATCCATTGGCCGGGCTGTATCATAGTGGCTAGGGAAGTGAACATGCAGATTGTCATCAGTTTCCAGGGTGACCAGGCACCTGATGGGCCCGGCACGGACAAGGCGGCGGGAGGAAGTTCAGAAAGCTGGATGAAAAAGGAAGACGGTCCTCCCATTGCCATGACCGTTGCGAGGCCGGCCACAATCATTCCTGAAAGGAGTAAGATGCCTTGAACCACGTCCGTCCATGCGACGGATCGCATTCCGCCGATGAGGACGTAGAGCATGGTCAGAATAGATAGGGCGATTGCACCTACATCGAAAATACCGTATTCCATTCCGAAAAAGGAGAGGTTTTCCGCGTCGGGAAACATGCGTTGGGCAAGGTAGCCACCCGCCTTGATCTGCATAACTATGTAAGGAATGACATATAAAAAACCTACGAATGCGACGAGACCTCGCAAAAGGGATGACCCCCCGTAGTAGTCGGTGATTAAGTCGGCTGGGGTTACGTAGCCACGTGCCCGCCCAATCCTCCAGATCCGGGATCCGAGCAAATAGATTGCGGCCCCTGATAGTGGAAGATTCAACACGAAAAAAAGAAAGCCAACCCCGTCTTTGTAAACGAGTCCAGGTACTCCTAGTAGGGCAGAGCTAGAGAAGAACGTAGCCATAATGGTTAACGCTGTGACCAGAACTCCTTGGCCACGCCCAGCCAAATAGTAGTCCTCTTCGGATACCTTACTTTTCAGGTATCCAATAATTCCGAACGACAGAAGCATGCCGAGATAGAGAAGAAGGACGATGTGAGGAGTGAACCCCATATCGATGGCGGCGAGGGGTAGCGGCAGATTCACTCAGATTCGCCTTTCCAGATCAATTTATAGGCAGCAATGATCACCGCGGCTTCGACTGCAAACCAGAATACGGCCCAAAAGTAAAGGGCAGGAACTCTCAGAATGGTGCCTCCGCTAGCAGCGTACTCATTTATTAGATAAAGCCCGGGACCGGGACCCATAATGAGAGCACAAAGAAATACGGAACTAAGTATCCAAGACAGCTTGCGTGAGCTCTTGACTGAAGGCGGATTTGGGCCATCCATTCTAAAGCGGGATCAGAATCGTATTCTCAATTCGAGGAGAAATGGGCTATTTCCCGAGGAATAAGTCTCGGCCTTTCACCAAGGACTCCATCTTTCGGTTCGCAATCGAGCGTTTCAGCATCCAGAAGCCGCAATCAGGATGTACCCAGCCAATACGACCGGGACCTACGGCATCGGCCGCTTTTTCGATTCTTAAGGCTACTTCCTCGGGGGATTCGACGTGGTTCACCTTGATGTCGATGACGCCAATGCCCAGCTTGATTTTAGGATCAATTTCCTTAAGAGCGTCCAAATCACTGTCCGGGCGATGTGCCAGCTCAAGAACCAGGTGGCTGGCGTGCAGGCCATTGAGGAAGTCGACAAGAGGTTCCCAGCCACCCGCCTGAATGGTCTGTCCTCCGTAGTTGCCGAAGCAAAAGTGAACGGCTTTCTCACCCGCTACTTGGGCGAGAATCCGATTGATCGCTTCTTGAGCTAGGGGACCGTTCTCAGGGCTGCCGGGAATATTGGCCTCATCGACTTGCACGCAAGCGGCAGGAAGGTCACTGACCTGTTCTGCTAAGGCATCCGCGATGGCGAGGGTGAGCTCCTCAAGGCTCTTATAGTGATTGTCGAGTAGGGTTCGGGCGAGCATATAGGGGCTCGTCAGGGTAAATTTGAGCGGGCCATTGGCCACGGTTGCTGAACGTGAGCAAGCCCCAAAAAGATCGAGCGAACCTTCGCCAATGGGGCCCCTAACGACTCCCGCTGGTTTGAGGCGGAAGCTCATTTCCTTTTTGTTCTGAAAATTGCGGGCGTCTGTGATACCGACATTGGTATCAATTCCGCCAAGCCGGGAAATGAAATATTCAATCATCCCGTTGGTGTCAGGGTGATTGAGATCAAATCGATAGAGTTCTCCGTCGGTTGGGAGGTCGATTCCGTAACGCTGTTGAGTATGGATAACGACGGCGGTCGCATCTTCGACGGACTGTTCACTGGGCAAAGCAGCCAGCCAGTCGATCGGGCTGTAAGATCCTACAGTGGTGGTTAGGATCTCAGGAGATGAAGGGAGATTGGTGGCGTCTTTCATTCGGAGTTAAGTTAGGTAGTTTTGTAGGATACAGCTATGTTAGAGAATCTGTTTTATAGTAGACCGGTTTATTATCAATTTAAAGATCGGGTAATGTGCGTTTGCAGATCGGGCAATCTAATTAAATGGCCTGGCACTGCACGATGGTTAAGGATGTAGGGAGTATTAGATAGTAGGTGAATTCCAAACGACATCTTTGTAATTGGTGGTGTGGATGGTTGGCGATCCTCTATTACCTTGGGAAACTCAGAAATGAGAACTGTCAGTGCCGAAGGGAAAGCTCAAGAGTTCGTGGATGGGGAGGACTCCGTTCTGGATATTTAGCCGAGCATAATTGTTCTCTGAAATGTACATATCGGGAAAGCTGCTAAGAGCACTTTCCTGAGTCGAAGCATTAAACAGAGATAGGCCCTTGAAATAGTGATGACCGTTTCGCTCGACGCTTGCGTTTCCCAGGCACGCTTGAACAACCAAATCCATGTGATTAGCTACCGGCCCGATGTTGGCTAGGTCTTCACCGCTCATCAGAAATCTGCTGGTGCCACTATCGAGATTAAGCTGGTTTATCATGGCCTTATTGATAATTCCCTTAAAGATGCCTTTGCAGTTTTTGTGGCTGGTTCCTCTGTAGCCGAGCTGCAAAGCAGTGTATGCGGAATCGAGGGTGGCGTCTGACTCGTCTATGATAATCGGAGGCGCTTGAGTCCAGGACTTAAGAGCGTCTCCGATGGGTTCGGTGAGCGCGAGATCGCGATGAAACGGTTGTTCGACGAAGACGAGATGCTCGAAGAACGTTCTCATGGGTTCGGATTCTTGCAGTGAATTCCAGAACTCGCGGAAGGTCGAAACCTTGTGAAACTGTTCGTTACCATCTAAGGTGAAGGCGAAGTCTACCAAATTGAGACGATCGAACAAATTTTCGATTGCGCCTAGTCGTTCGAGATCTTGCTCAAGATGTCCGTTAACCTTTATTTTGAAGTGATTAACTCCATAAAACTGGATACATTTTTCGAGCGACTGAGGCAGGCCATCGTGTATACGTTCGTCTTCGCTGATTTCCGCTTCAGTCAAAGGATCTACCATGCCAACCGTATGTCGAATAGTGATTGATTCCAGAGGCGCAGGAAAGAGATCCTTTGGCTCCTTCCCCTTTAGTTCTGGCCGGATGGAATCCCAATGGATACCGAATGCATTTTCTTGCAGTAGGTTGGCAAACGTACGCCCTTGTTGGCGGCAGAAGGCATCAATCAACGCTCGTTCAATCAGAGAGGTCCCGAAGTGTGCGAGCAAGTGAGGAGTGGAAGAATCAGCCGCCCAGTCATCCTGTTTTTGGTAAAGTTCAATCCAAAAATTGAATACAGAATCACTAATGATCATTTGGGCGAGCTTTCCTGCATTCTCTATAACCACTAGCATATCCTCGATCTCCTCCAATGGATCTTTCTCGGGATCCTTGGTGAACCACTTAGGGGGTAGATGGTCGGCGGAGATTCCAGTTTGATTCACACCGTCAAAGTTGACATCCACACGAAGAAACACGTGTGGCAGATGGGTCATTGTGGCGATTCCGTACTTGAAAGGCATGCGCGTGCTGGCATTGAAGCGTTCGATGTCGACTGATAAAATCCGGATTTCCATGATCAAGCTAGGGTTTGGCTATTAGGCGTTTCTTTCAAGAGGAATATAGATCTTTAAATCTGGCAGGATTAGCGTATCTATGGTTTTTTAAGGGGCTAGGCTGCAGAAGAAACCGTTTATTGCGGCAGGCTATTTTGCGGTTAGCAAAGCCGTGGGACCGGGCACTCCTAAGCTTCCAGACGACATTGGAATAGGAAATAGTTCGATTGAAGTGAGATTGTTAAATAGCTTTTGTCGAAGCTTGCAAGGGGTTCGATGGAGGTACAATTTCAATTTTAGAAGATGAAAGCGGCAAACTATCAAGGAGGTAAGCAAATCGAAGTTGGCGAGAGTGCGTCGATTCCACCTAGACCTGGGGAGGTCCGTTTGGATGTAGCCTATTGTGGTATTTGTGGAACGGATATGCACATCTATCACGGCCATATGGATCAACGCGTTAGTCTTCCTCAGACGATTGGGCACGAGGTATCCGCCGTTGTGGCTGAGCTGGGCGAAGGAGTCGTGACGGCTCAAGTAGGAGACAAGGTAGCGGTGCGGCCTCTGTTGTTTGGTGAAGCGGCGTCCATTGACAAAGGCTTTTCCCACGTCGGCAAGAATATGAAGTTCTTCGGAATCGATCGTCCGGGAGGAATGCAGTCCTCTTGGACGGTTCCTGCCTATATGCTGCACAAATTGCCGGAGGGTATGTCTTTGAGCCATGGAGCACTAGTTGAACCGGCTGCGGTTGCGGTTCATGATGTTAGACTTGGGAAAGTGAAGTTTGGAGAAACCTGTGTGGTAATTGGGGGAGGTCCGATTGGGTTGCTAGTTGCGCTTGTCGCTAAAGTGAAAGGTGCACGAGTCATACTCTTGGAGGTCAACGAATCCCGTTTGAGTTTTGCGAAGGAGTTGGGTGTCGAGGGAATCAACCCCCTTACCCAGAATGTTGTTGAGGTTGTCAGTGAAATGACCAACGGCGATATGGCGGATTGTGTATTCGAGGTATCAGGATCTGGGCCGGGTGCAGAGCTCATGACCGAGCTTCCCAATGTACGGGGTCGAATTGTCATGGTGGCGATTCATCCGGAGCCGCGCTCAGTAGATCTATTCAAGTTCTTTTGGTCTGAGATTCAGTTGATCGGGGTGCGTTTGTACGAGGAATGTGACTTTGACGAAGCGATCGAGCTTATGGGAGAAGGAAAGCTCCCCATTGACTCGCTTATCACGGAGATCGCACCGATAGAAGAGGTACAGGCAACCTTCGAGAAAATAGATGCGAACCCCGATGGGATCAAGTACCTGATCCAGTGTGGCAGAGAGACTGAAGTATGGTGGCCTAATGAAATAGTTGGTATATGAAATCTTTAGCCAGGTTCAATTTGGAGGGGAAAACCGCTCTTGTTACGGGCTGCAAGCGTGGCATTGGCAAATCGATGGCCGTTGGGTTGGCGGAAGCGGGAGCAGACATCATCGGGGTTTCCGCGACTTTGGAACGTTCCGGGAGCGAAGTGGAGACGGAGGTACTTGCTCTAGGATGCTCATTTTTTGGATACACTTGTGATTTCTCTGATCGTGAAGCGCTTTATAGATTTATCAAAGAAGTAAATTCCGACCACCCTAAGATCGATATCCTTGTCAACAATGCGGGAACAATATTACGCAAGCCAGCCGTGGATCATCCCGATGAGTACTGGGACAAGGTGATTGATGTGAATCTGAATGCCCAATTTATTCTCAGCCGGGAGATTGGTAAGGGGATGGTCGAGCGAGGAAATGGAAAAATTATCTTTACGGCATCTCTTTTAACCTATCAAGGGGGAATCACAGTTCCTGGATATGCGGCCAGCAAGGGTGGAATTGGGCAGCTCACGATGGCCTTAGCGAATGAATGGGCTTCCAAAGGGATCAACGTCAATGCGATTGCCCCGGGCTACATTGCAACCGATAATACTGAGGTCTTGAGAAATGACCCGGAACGGAGCGCTTCGATTCTTTCACGGATTCCAGCTGGAAAGTGGGGCCAAGCCGATGATTTTAAGGGACCCGCAGTGTTTTTAGCCTCTAAGGCCTCCGACTACATGCACGGAACGACCATGCTAGTAGATGGAGGCTGGATGGGTCGGTAGGCTCCTTTTTTCAATGGGAAAATAGAAGATCAGGTGCTGTCATTAAGGTTCAATCAAAGATTGTTGATGAAAATAACCTGCCTTACGCTCTGCGTTCCATTACTCGTTTTCTTGAGGCTCTTGATTTGGAGAAAAGTAAGTCTAACAGAAGGAAGATTAGTAGACATTTGGTTTATTGTGTAACCAAGAGAAAGTACTTAGAATAGGAGGTAGTTATTCGGAGTATTAGCTTACAAAGAGTATTAGTTTACCAAGATTGTAAGGTTACTAAGAATGTCTTCTTTCCAGTTAAAATATATGCACTGACGCCAACAGTTTCAGCCATAAGAAAATCCAACGAGATTCTTGGAACAAAAACATCTCTCTAAGTGACAGAGAGAAAACATTAAGGGAAAAGTCCTTTGGATGCACTCACAGAGCGGTCCTTAGGCACAGAGAAGAAAAAAGAGGGGCGACTTATGGGGATAGGTCGCCTCTTGTTTTAGGTGGCTCCGAAAGCCAAAATTAGCAAACCTTCTGTCAATACTGCACAAAAGGTGTTCAACCGTTAGGAGTGCTTGATCTCTCGGAAATGAGATGGAAGCGTTTCAATACGCTTAAGTAAGCCGTCACGATGTTAACCTGTATAGCGATGTCGGAGAGGCGAATCAAAGGGGCAGTTCGGCAGAGCTGCTTCTTTTTTTATTTCTACCGACTGAAACTTGCTATCTTTGGTCTGTAAAAAGTTGGAATGCCCAACGACTTGAGAAACGCTTTTAGTTCTGGCGAAGCTGTGCTAAATATCTCAATTTTTATGATCTCAAAGTGCTCCATAAAATCGCCGAAAAGGGATTCTAGTTTTCCTCCCTCTGAAATATTCTGGCCGTGGACTAAAACGGCATCCGAACTCTGTTCGTTTTGCAGACATATCGGAAGGGCACCTTCCGGTTCAGCATCCAGCCTTTATAACTTGGTATCTTCTGCTACGGCTGGGCCGGAACATTTGGTACATCGGCCAGTGGGGCAGCTGCTCGTTAGTTCAATGCAGCTGCGAAGCAAGGAGTTGGTAGGTCCGCTTTCCATTTATCGCAGATGTACCTGAACGGCGAGGGTATATAACAGGGCAAGATTGTCGCCAACGTCTGTGCCGCCGTTGCCTTTGCGAAACGCATTGAAGGTGCCGGGGAGATTTTGTTTATGCTGAACGAGGAACTGACCGAGGAAGAGATCGATCAGTCGACACAGACACTCACTGAGATTAATGAGCAGCACCAAGATATGCTGGGAGGTTAAACCCTAATT
>DIHO01000018.1:136347-190646 GCA_002420185.1 Opitutales bacterium UBA5694 | reverse complement strand
AGCTCCAAAGAAAAAGGCAGCTCCTAAGAAAAAGGCAGCACCTAAGAAAAAAGCAGCCAAGAAGGCAGCACCTAAGAAAAAAGCAGCTCCAAAGAAGGCGGCCAAAAGGGCAGCTAGGAAAAAGAAGTAGTAAAGAGGACTATCTTCTTAGATTCATTTCGAGAGCCGAGGCATCTAGCCTCGGCTTTTTTTATCTGGTTCAGGTGAAGAAATTTAGGGGCTTTGTATTTAAGTTCAGGTCAAACGGAAGTGGGTAAATCGGGATGCCATAATACTCGTATCGGAAATGGCATGGTTTGGCTCCTAACCGATGAATAGCAGATGCCGCTGAAGGATTCGGTAGCATCCAGGGGAAGCATTTTATCATTGAGGTCCTGCCAATCGAGCGGAATGATTAAGGAAACGACTGGTCCTGACATCGGGGTTTCCAAGATTCGTTGGCAGCGCTTCCTGAATACCAATATACCAATTTATGTCCCTTTTCATCGGAATTGATAGTGGCACCCAGAGTGTCAAAGCCGTAGTTTACGATGCAGAAACCAAACGTGTGATTTCTGACGGTCGAGCGTCCCATTCGCTTATCAAAAATTTGCCCTCTGGGCACATGGAGCAGAATCCTGATGAATGGACGCAGGCAATGGACATTGCCATACTCCAAGCGTTGGATAAAGTTGACAGAGCGGCTATTGAGGGAATCGGAGTCAGTGGACAGCAACATGGATTCGTTCCATTGGATGAGTCTGGAAAAGTAATAAGACCGGCTAAGCTGTGGTGTGATACCAGTACTTTGGATGAGTGCGGGCTAATTTCTGAAGCTTTGGGCGGTGAAAAACAGTCAATTGAAAAGATTGGGAACCGTATTCTCCCCGGATTTACGGCCCCGAAAATTCTCTGGATGAAGCGGAATGAACCGGAGAACTTTTCTAGACTGAGACACATCCTGCTTCCTCATGACTATCTAAACTACTATCTTACTGGGGAGTTGTTTATGGAGTATGGGGATGCATCGGGAACAGCTGTCATGGATATCCGGAACCGATCATGGAGTGTGGAGGTGATTGAGGCGATTGACCCGTGTGTTGAAGACTACCTGCCTGCCTTGTCTTCCAGTAGCGAACCTTGTGGAAATCTTCGGCCCGAAATCTCAGAGAAGTATGGCCTGTCTCAACGTGTCATGGTCAGTGCGGGAGGGGGTGACAATATGATGGGAGCAATTGGGACGGGAAACGTGCTTCCGGGGATAGCTACTGCTAGTTTTGGAACGAGCGGGACAATTTACGCATACAACGAAAAACCGGTTTTGGATCCGAGAGGAGAAATCGCTGCGTTTTGCGACTCTACAGGAGGATATCTGCCACTGATGTGCACCATGAATGTCACTACAGTATCCGAGAAGTTCAGAGCGCTCTTTCAAAAAGACCACGATGCTTTGAGCGACTCCATTAGTCGGGTCCCGATAGGGTCGGGGGGATTGGTATTGCTCCCCTATCTAGAGGGAGAGCGGACTCCGTCGATTCCTAGCGGATCGGGTGTAATGATGGGAATCAACCGCAATACTCTGAATCCCGACTATATGATTAGAGCGGCGATAGAGGGGGTTACGATGGGGATGAATTTCGGGTTGAAGCGACTAAGAGAGTTAGGGGTGACTACGAACGAAGTTCGACTTACGGGAGGTGGCTCGCGTAGTGCTGCCTGGAGACGCATAATCTCCGACGTTTTCGGCGTGACTGTGGTTTGTATGAAGGAGAATGAAGGCGCGGCACTGGGAGGGGCGTTGCAGTCAGTCTGGTGCGTACTTCGAAATCGCGATTCGGAAACAACGATCGAGTCTGTAGTGGAAGGGGCCACCTCACTCGATGAGTCGACCCGCTTGGATCCGAATGAGTCTGCTGTGTCTAAGTATGAGGAACTCCAGTCGTTTCAATCTCAGTTGTCCCAGACTTTAGAAACGGTATTCCAAGATCACGCTCGTTTCAAGTGATGCTTGGGAAAAGTGATATCACCGAACAGACTCGGCGGCTATAGCGGAGGGATTTTGGTATTGATTATCGCATTTTACAATCGAGCGTCTGGATGCGAGAATGTATTTTAAAGACCGAGTTCACGACTGTCCAAGGGGCGTGTGGTTTGTCGGTCTTTGAAATCTTCTCGTTGATGACTTCTTCATAAAGGTCCCATTTTTCGCTAGTATGCCAATCCTCGTCAGTGATTTTCCACTGCTTGAGGGGGTTCTCTTACCGTGCCTTAAAACGCTCGAATTGGGTTTCCGCATCGATATGAAGCCAGAATTTTATGATCACGGTGCCGTTGTCACTCAAATGGGACTCCATCTCGTTGATTTCACCATAGGCTCTTTGCCATTCTTCGTTGGAACAGAGTTTTTCGACCCGCTCGACCAAAACCCGGCTGTACCAGGAACGATCGAATATTTCCAAGCGACCTCTACGAGGCAAACGTTTACAGAATCGCCAAAGGTAATATCATATAGAAAAATAGTTTTCGCGTTCGTTCTGGCGGTGTCTCCCGCTTGGGAAAAGTTGCGAGCCGTTTCCTAGCCGGCTCCAATTTCGGCTAATGTGCCTCATTTGGAGTCATCCAAATTTACTGACAAGGCTTTTTGGTTGGTGGTGAAGAGTTCGCTTTTTGCAAATTCAGTCATAAGACAAATTTGAGAATAGAAGCCCCATAGGCTCAGATACTATTGTGCAAAAAGAAATGCGCTCGTTGCCCTGTGCCCAGCAAGATGGCTACCGAAGTTCTAGAATAGGTGCAAAAGATTCATTCTAAGCGAATTGAAGAAAACGCAGTTGCAACAATAGTGTTGCTCTAATGAAACGGTAGCCCTTCGATGTGGGAGTTACTTAGTCTGAAGTTTTCCCTACATCACCCATGCAGACTCTTCTTATAGCTTTGGCCGCTGGAGTACTTTATGTCGTTGCATACAACACCTACGGTAAATGGCTCGCCGGCACAATATTCAAACTGGACGCGAAGGCCACTGTTCCCAGCGTTGCGTTGAATGACAACAAAGACTATGTTCCGACAAGCAAAGGAATCATCTTTGGTCACCACTTCACATCCATTGCCGGGACGGGGCCTATTGTTGGGCCCGCCTTAGCAGTCATTTGGGGCTGGGTCCCTGCACTTTTATGGGTTCTTTTTGGCTCGATATTGATTGGTGCGGTCCACGACTTTGGCAGCCTCGTTGTTTCCATGCGAAATCGAGGTCAAACTGTAGGGGATATTGCAGGACGAATTCTCACAAAGCGAACCCGCTTACTGTTTCTTTCCATTCTCTTTATGGCTCTGACTATTGTGTTGGCGATTTTCGGCCTCGTCATCGCCAATGTGTTTGATTTGTATCCATCCTCTATTTTTCCGTGTTTGGTGCAAATCCCGATCGCCATTTTTATTGGAGTATCCCTGCATCGCAAGGGGGTCAATATTCTCATTCCCTCAATTATCGCACTAGCGACAATGTATCTTTCAATCATATTTGCTGACTGGGGAATCTTCCATGCTGTAAACTACAGCCTAGGAGGCGAGCCGGGAATGCTGAATGATGGATTAAGCCTTTTTGGTTGGGTTCTTGTACTTCTGATTTATTCCTATGTAGCTTCAGTTTTACCGGTTTGGATGCTACTGCAGCCTCGCGACTTTATCAACTCGTTGCAGCTGCTTTCGGCTCTGGCACTAGTCGTGATCGGACTTGCGGTTGCAGCCCTAGTGGGAGGTGCTCCCGTTTTAGCCGGAACGAGTAGAGTCAGCCTGGAGATTGTGGCACCCGCATTTCGTTGGGCTCCAGAAGGTGCTCCGTGGATATTTCCGTTTCTCTTTATAACGATCGCCTGTGGAGCCGTGAGCGGATTTCACTGTCTTGTCTCTTCGGGTACATCTTCCAAGCAAATCAAATCTGAGAAGGATGCCCAGTTTGTAGGTTATGGTTCCATGCTTACGGAAGGGTTCCTCGCGACACTCGTTATTCTAGCGTGTGTTGCCGGTATTGGTCTGGGGGCGGCATCTATCGACGGGGGAATATTGGTTGGCGACGCCGCGTATGAGGCTCGTTATTCTTCTTGGTCAACCGCACAGGGTCTTGGAGCCAAAATTGGAGCCTTTATTGAAGGGTCAGCGAATTTCCTGAGGGCGATGGGATTGCCGGTATCGTTTGCGATCGCCCTCATGAGCGTTTTCGTAGCGTCTTTTGCAGCGACGACACTCGACACTGCGTGCCGCCTCCAACGCTACGTGATCCAGGAGCTAGCCTCTACTTTTTTCCCTAAGTCCTACGAACAGGAAAGTGAAGCGAGCCAACTAGGTGGCTGGAATCCCGTCGCATGGCTTAGGGGTAAGCATGGGGCGACTATTTTCGCAATTCTCACGGCAGGTTTTATAGCTTCTATCCCGTTGCCCGGTTCCCCTTGGGGATGGGATTCAGCGGGTAAGGGAGGGCTCATCCTCTGGCCGCTTTTCGGAGCGACCAATCAGTTGCTCGGTGGGCTCGCCTTTCTCGTTATTACATTTTGGATGTGGCGTCGCAATTTGCCGGTTTTCTTCGTGGCAATTCCAACCGTCTTTATGTTGCTGCTTCCTGGAATTGCTATGTGTATTGAACTGTTTAAACCCAATGGCTGGCTGGCATTGAGGCAATGGCATTTGGTTATTATTGGTTTGGCGACCATGGGGCTTGAAATTTGGATGATCGGCGAGGCGTTGATATCCTGGCCCAAAGCAAAAGGAGTTCTGGAGCCAGCTCTCCCCAGCCTTCCTAGTACTGCAGTGTTGGAACCTCAGTCCAAAGAGGGTCGTTCCTGTTGAGTGGCGATACTCACAGCTGATTAGGGAAAACTCAGAAGTTTTCGTAAAAATTCGGTCTAGAGTGCTTGGCTGTAAATTTACGTTGCTGCAGGAATCGCTAGTGTGTGTGTTTTGACGAGATTAAATACTCGTTATGAAGGAATTTCTGAAGATGTTTTTCGCCTCCGCGCTGGCCATAGCGTCTGTGTTTTTCGGAGGTTTTATACTAACGATTTTATTTGTAGGGGCACTTTCCAGCATGCCGGCTCCAAAGCCGGTGGTTAAGAAGGGAAGCGTAATGGTTTTCGATATGGACGCCAATATTCGGGATTCACCTGTTTCGTTTACTCAGGAACAGTTTATAAACGAGGCCATAGGAAATGTCGGACCTCAAAACTATGCATTACGAGATATTTTAAGAGCACTGGATAATGCGTCGTATGATACGCGTATAAAAGCACTATACCTTCGAGGTTCCTTGAAATCGAGCAATTACGGCTCCGGTTTCGCTGCACTCAAGGAAGTACGGGAAGCAATTGTTGATTTTAAAGAAATCTCTGGAAAGCCCGTTATCGCGTATCTTGTGTATCCAACAGACAAGGATCTCTACATTGCGTCTACTGCGGATAAAATAATTTTGAATCCTGAAGGGCTTATTATGAATGTGGGAATGGCTTCGGAACCAATTTTCTTTTCGGGGTTTTTCAAAAAGTACGGTATTGGAGTTCAGGTTACTAAGGCGGGAGAGTTCAAGTCGGCGGCGGAAAGTTTTGTTATGGAAAAAATGAGTGCACCGGCGAGGGAGCAAACGGAGGCATTGTTAGAGGATCTCTGGGAAGAGTACGTAGAGGCGTTGTCTGAAAGAGCGGAAATGTCCCCAGCCCAGTTTCAGTCTCTTGTCGATCAAAAGGGACTACTCACTGCAAAAGATGCGCTCGAGGCGGGAATTGTTGACGAACTAGGATTTACAGATTCGGTAATCAGAACACTTAAAGAGGTCTCGGACGATAAATCTGAAAAATTGGAATACAATTCTGCATCTTTTTCCGACTATATTTTGGCATCACGCGAAACCGTTAGTGGGGACCACATTGCAATTGTGTATGCCGAAGGCACCATCGTTATGGGTGAAGGAAATGATGGCCAAGTCGGTGGCACCAAACTAGCTAGGGAAATTAGAGAGCTTCGCCAAGACGAGAAAGTTAAGGCTATCGTTCTGCGAGTAAACAGTCCCGGCGGATCTGCATTGGCGAGCGAGGAAATACAGCACGAGATTCGCTTGGCGAACCGCAAAATACCGGTTGTAGTTTCCATGGGATCGGTTGCGGCCTCAGGCGGGTATTGGATATCGACTTATGCGGATAAAATTTATGCGGAACCCAACACTATAACGGGTTCAATTGGGGTTATCGGCATGTTTATTAACATTAAGGAGATCGCGAATCGCCATGGATTTACGTTTGATGTCGTTAAGACGGGAAAGTTTGCTGATGTGTTGTCCATATCACGTCCCAAGTCACCCGAAGAAATGGCGATTATCCAAAAAGAGGTGGACGAGGTTTACTCGGATTTTCTTCGGAAGGTCGCTGAAGGTCGAAATCAGCCATTGGATAAAATCGAGAAGATAGCGGATGGTAGAGTTTGGTCAGGGGCAGACGCGCTTGAATTAGGGTTAGTGGATGAGTTAGGTGGGCTGGAAAAAGCCATTGCTCACGCCGCGAAGATGGCGGCTATGGCTGAGGGTGCTCCGGTCAGAGATTATCCTAAGCCAACTGATTTCATCGAAGAGCTAATGAAAAATTTGACGGGTAGTGCTTCGATTCGCCATTCTAACCCCGCAATTGAGAAATTTGAGTCGGTTCTGGATGAAATTAGTTCGATTACAAAGTGGAATGATCCCAAGGGAGTGTATGCGATTCTTCCTTACAAGATGGATGCGAACTAGGACAAATTAGAGTATGGAAACGAGGCTAGTCAGAGATTGCAGCGCAACTATTATTCCTGAGGGAACTGCAATAACATTAGAGAAGGATACACTGTTGTACATCACTCAGACGTTGGGAGGAAATGTAACTGTGCGCGTCGGGCAAAGGCTCTATCGGATATCTAATTTGGATATCGATGCACTTGAGGAAGTGGATCTCGGTGAAACCGGAGTATCTGTTCAAGTCTCGGGTCAAGGTGAGTTTTCAGAAGAATCCGTTTGGGCGGCTTTAAGGCAATGTTTTGATCCTGAAATACCTGTCAACATTGTAGACTTGGGTTTGGTTTACGACTTGCGGATTGACCAGCTGGAAGGGGGGAAAAGGGAGGTCACAATTAAGATGACGCTGACTGCTCAAGGCTGTGGTATGGGACCCACGATTGCACAGGATGCCAAAAATCGCGTCGAGCAACTAGACGATGTGGAAAACGCGGATGTACAGATTGTTTGGGACCCTGTTTGGAGCCCGCAGATGATTTCGGACGCTGGCAGGAAGGCACTTGGTTTGGAGTCATCCTAATCTGACCGAATCTTACTCGCAATTTGGGCGTGCCACTAGGCCTTCGTAGGGCTCATCGGCAAAGTAGCGTTCTGAGCCGGATAGCATAAACCGATCTAAGATTTCAAAAAGTTCCCGTTCGCTTTGCACTCGTCTGGCCAGGTGGATGAACTGGCCATCCGGATCTACTCCTTGTCCAATAAAATTTAGAAACTTTTTCATCTTATTGACTTGAGCTTTATCTGTAATCCAAGGTTTTTTCAATGCATCGTAGAGGGTTTGCACGTATAGAAAGACCTCTTGCAAGGGAATTCGACGGATCCGCCCGGTAGATTCATACTCGCGAATCTGGCTAAAAATCCATGGATTCCGAATGGCGTGACGACCGATCATAATTCCAGCGGCTCCCGTGTAGTTTAAGATTTCCCTGGACTTTAGCGCGGAAGAAACGTCGCCATTAGCGAGAACAGGACAATCACAGATTTCAACGGCAGTTTTAATAGAGTCATAGTGAACCTGGCTTTTATACTTCTCCTTGACCGTGCGACCGTGTACACTAAGAAGATCGATTCCGTGCTTGTTAACTAAATTCAGTATAGCTTCAAAGTTTTGTGTATCTTCAAATCCGATACGCATTTTTACGGTAAACAATCCAGGGATCACATCGCGGAGAGATCCAAGAATCCGATCTACCTTTTCGGGTTCCTTCAGCAAACCCCCACCGCATTTTTTTTTGTAAACGGTTGGAGCAGGGCATCCCATGTTTAGGTCGATACCCGCCACGTTGTGTTTGAGCAGATCTTTTGTTGCTCGTTTCAGATGTTCAATATGCTCACCGATCATTTGCGCGAAAACTGGACGTCCCGTCCGGTTTCTTGTAATCGACTCGAGAATGTGCTTTTCCAGGTTGGATTGAAGATGAACGCGGAAGTACTCGGTGAAAAAGTAGTCCGGACTGCCAATCTCAGAGATTACGGACATAAAGGGCAGTGTCGTGACATCCTGCATGGGAGCCAGGGCGGTGATCGGCTGACCAGACACGATCGTTTCCGGTAACGCTCTTTTCAAATCCGTTTGCATGCTCTTTGCGGAAAAAGATGCTAAATCAAAGAGCGATCAAGCTTCTTCTAGTTATCCCGGTGTTCGAGTTTGTCTTTGCTACACCGAGACCCGGCGTATTGGCTAAGAAATGGGGCTTCAGTCCTTATTTCCTTCTCCCTGCTCCTTGAGCACGCGCTCAAGAATCGGGCTCATGTCATCCACAGAATTGAAAACGTCTTCGGCTGTGAAGATCGGCACGTTGTTTTGCAAGGAAAGCACGATCGAATCACTTGGACGGGCATCTAGTTCGAGGATTTTCTTCGCGACTTCGTTTTCCATTTCGACGAAAAGACGGGCAAAGAACGTGCTCTCCTGAACGTCGTTAATGATAATTCTCGTGATTTTCGCTTCAAGACCGACGAGCATACTGCTTACGAGGTCATGCGTTAGTGGGCGCTCTTTTTTCACGCCATTCAGAGCCATTGAAATAGCGTTCCCAATACTATGATCAACGTAAATGACATACGCTTTCTCATCGTTCCCGAGGAAGACAGCACATCCGTTGACAGTGGGCATAACCCCTTTTACGGAAACAGGTATGGCGCTTGAATTCATGATTTGTGAGATTGGAGCAAACTTTAGGGCTTCAGCCTCGATAGTACAATCCAATTGAGCAATCGGCCCAAGTCTCTGCCTCATTAAGCGAGATTAAGTAAAAGGAAATTCCGTTAGCCTTTTAAAACCCGATAAGTTGGATTTTAGCGGCCTCTGCTTGGGAAATGATTCTTTTTTGGTCGAGGATGATCACGCTATTGGCCTTGAGGAGAGCGGTATTGATGCCGGCTTCTTTCATCGTCTCGAGTGTACGTGAGCCGAAAACCGGCACATCGAATCGATAGTCCTGTTGAGGCTTAACGGTTTTTACCAGAATGAGTTGGTCTGTATTAAAATTGCCGGCCCGTTTTATCATGGGGTCTGTTCCTTCGAAGGCCTCCACGGCAATAACCGTTCCTTTTCGAACAATCACGCTTTGACCCACGTCGAGACGGGCCATTTCTGAGGCTATTTCAATACCATGTTGTAGGTAGGTATCCTCAATTTTCTCGGAGCGCCTTGTCATCGGGCCTTCGCTTGCCAAGTCGTGTTCGAGAAATGCTCGAGCATCTAACGCCGTCTGGCCATTCTGAGTGAGCTCTTCAGCAATTGCGTTAAAAATAGTATCTGCGTTCTTGCGTTTCAACTTCACCAAAAGTGAGGTTGCTTTGAAATCCGGTTTAAGATCGCGAAATAACTTACCCGGTTTTACTTGGCCTGCAGCTATTGAGTACTGGCAGTCGAACTTGCGTAAGGCTCTCAACCACTTGCCTAACTGTCCTACGTTGATTCGAGCTCTGTGCTCCTCAGGGAAAGAATCAAAAAGCTCATCGTTGGCTTCATCCTCGAATGCGATCAACCTGACAGGCACTCCCAACTCCTTAGCACGGTCCGCAACGAGTTTTGGATAGCTCCCCCGTCCCGCTATTAAGCCAATTGGTTTCGTTGAATCGAAGTCGCTAGGAAGAAAATGGGAAAGCATTTAGATAAAAAGGACGCAATAGTCCGAGTACGTGGTTAGTTCGCTACGATATTGAGAATTTTGCCCGGTATGAAAACAACCTTCCGAATGGTTTTCCCCTCAATCTGAGCGATTACCCGAGGCTCCTTTTTTGCAAGCGTGAGAATGTCCTCTTCGGTTGAAGATTTAGGTATCTGTGATTGTCCGCGAAACTTGCCATTGACCTGAAAAACGATCTTCACTTCGTCACTTACCAGTTTTGATTTGTCAACATCGGGCCACGGACCACAGGCGACTGAATGCGACTCTCCCAACCGACTCCATAATTCTTCACTGATATGTGGAGCCATCGGAGCTAGGAGTTGAACGAATTTTTTGGCGGTCGTTAGGCGAAAGGCATCCGACGCATGCAGATGATTGATAAGGATCATCAATTGGGAAATGGCCGTATTGAAACTGAGTTTGTCCAGGTCCTGGCTGACCTTTTCTATCGTCTGATTGAGGAGGATTTCGGTTTCCTTGCTTTCCTGATGGTCGTCTTTGATCTTTGGGCTCAAATTACCATCTCTTCCAACAATCTCTCTCCAGGTTTTGTTCAGAAATCGGTTAATGCCCTCAATCCCCTTTGAATTCCAAGGCTTACGGGCTTCTAAAGGGCCCAGAAACATTAGGTAGAGACGTAGCGTATCCGCTCCGTACTGATTGACGATTTCGACAGGATCGATACCATTGCCAGCGCTTTTGGATATTTTTTTCCCGTCTTCACCCAGAAGCATCCCCTGGTGGAAGAGATGGGAGAAAGGCTCTTTGTTGGGAACGAATCCTTCATCGAACAGCACTTTATGCCAAAAACGTGAATACAGTAGGTGTAAAACGGCATGCTCTGATCCACCTATATACATATCGGGAGTTTTCCAGTATTCCAGGGCCTCCTTTGATGCGAGCTGGGTGGAATTATTTGGATCCATGTAGCGAAGATAATACCAGCAAGATCCAGCCCATTGCGGCATAGTATTGGTTTCTCGTGAGGCACGTATCCATTTTTCTCCATCCGGTTTTTCTTGGCGTGCGGGAAGGAATTCGCCTGTTTCAAATTGATACCAGATTTCCATCCAGTCATCGGCCTTTTTTAGTGGGCTTTCGCCTGTGCCTGCCGGTTCGTAGGACTCGACATTTGGGAGTTCGAGAGGAAGTGAATGTGGGGGCACGGGAAGCGCGTAAAGCGTGCCGGAATCATCTGTGTAGGCAACTGGCTCTTTGGGGAGCCATTCCGCAAGATCTCCACTCTCAACGGCTTTGTCGTAGTCCTCTCTAGAAACCCATGCGATCGGGAAAGGCTCGCCCCAGTATCGCTGTCTAGAAAAAAGCCAGTCGCGCAGCTTGTACTGTGTACTCTCTTCTCCGGAACCCGCTTCCTTTAGCTTGTTCGTAATTTCCTTTTTTGCTTCCTGACAGGAAAGACCATTGTATTGATCTGAATTGATGAGGGTCCCATCACCGATGTAGGGGAGGGACTCGGTCCCATCTCCTTTGATCACTTGTACGATAGGAAGATTGAATTTCTCGGCGAACTCGAAGTCTCGAGTATCGTGGGCAGGAACTGCCATGATGGCGCCAGTTCCGTAGCTAATGAGGACGTAGTCGGCTATCCAGACTGGGATTTTTTTACCGGTCAGAGGATGAAGGGCGTAGGAGCCCGTAAAAACCCCGGTTTTATCCTTGGCGAGATCCGTTCGTTCCAAATCGCTTTTCGCAGCGGCAGATTCAATGTAATTTGAGACCGCATCACGATTGTCTTCAGAAGTAAGTTTTGGCACGAGGGGATGTTCTGGGGATAGTACAATGTAGGTGACTCCCAAAAGCGTGTCAGGCCGAGTGGTGTAAATTTCAATAGTTTCTTCAAAACCGTCGAGAGCGAAACGAGCCGTGGCGCCGACGGACTTCCCGATCCACTCCCGTTGCATTTTTTTTGTGGATTCTGGCCAGTCAATGTCTTTGAGATCTTCTAAAAGCCGTTCGGCGTAGGCGGTAATTCGAAGGACCCATTGGCGAAGGCTGCGTCGGACCACTGGATAGTTGCCCCGCTCTGACTTGCCGTCGATCACTTCCTCATTTGCAAGAACCGTTTTCAGTTCCTCGCACCACCAGACCGGGCGTTTGTCGACGTAGGCGAGACCACGTTTAAAGAGCTGTAGGAAAATAAACTGGGTCCAGCGATAGTAGTTTGGATCCGTTGTATTTACTTCACGGTCGTAGTCGTAGGACAATCCAACCGATCTGAGCTGATTTCGAAAATGAGCGATTCGCTCAATTGAAGTCTGGTACGGATGGCGGCCCGTTTTAATGGCGTATTGCTCGGTTGGCAGTCCAAATGCATCCCAGCCGATCGGATGGAGAACGTTTCTCCCTCGGGCCCGTTGGTAGCGCGCGAGGATATCCGCACCAGTGTATCCAAGCGGATGACCGATATGAAGTCCGGTCCCAGATGGGTAGGGAAACATGGAAAGAATGTAGTACTTCTCCTTATCTGTCTTGCCTAACGTCGCAAAGGTCTTGTGGTCTTCCCAGTACTGCTGCCAGTTAGACTCGATCTCGGAAAAGTTGTATTCTGGGCTGTTTGAATCCATTTTCTTGGGAACAGGACGAGATGTTGGTGAAAATGCTTTCCCCGTCAATCATGCCTTAAAAAAGGTATACTCATTATGGGCCTAGGTTTCCTTTTGATTTCTCTCTTCTGAGATTCTTCGTTTGCCCGCGTAGGAACCTCGTTTGATCGTCTCTTGCAAGCGGTGGCTCGAATCGATGTGCGGGAAACCACTTTCTCAGGTGGATCAGCATTATTCGTCCCGGGAGCCGGTTCCGGAGTCATAATGTTAAGGGATGGACTGGTGATACGCTCATGTGGTTAGTCCTCAGTCGGTTGATCTAAGAATTACATGGATGGGAATGCTCAGTGGTGTTTTTCGAACGGTGCGATTCTACGTTTAGTAATTTGAAGAATAGTACTCAGATGGCAGTGGGTAGAATACTCTATTTGATCCCTTTTAGTGTTCATCCTAATCAGTTTAGTTCGTCGGAAGGGCGGAAAAATAACGATTGTTTCCGAAGCGATCTCCACTAGCTCGCGACGGGCTGTGTTAAATCTTGTTAGCCGCACGGGTAACGGCAGTAGGTTAAGCCAATAAGTATCGGTCCTCCACAGATATTTTTAGTTTAAAGGGCGTAATTTCGGCGAAAAATTACTTAGTCATGGAGGACATCCTCTGTTGAGCCCCAGATTGGCGACCTGTTCAAGCCGTCTGATTGATGGTATTCGTTACTCAGTTCAAATTCGAACCAACCGCTAAGATGCTTGCATCTGAGTCTAATTAGTTAGGCTGTTGAGTGATGAAACGCAACATTTTGGGCTTAGCATTGGCTGGAGGAACAGGCAGGAGACTGGGTAGGGATAAGACGACACTCACGTTTCATGGAAATTTAAGCCAGCTTGACTATACTTTAGCCGTATTAAACACCTTTTGTTCCACGATTGCGATTTCGGGTCGGGCAGACCAACGCTATGAAAGAAGAAGTCTATGGGCCCCGCCATTTGTATCAGATGTCGACGGTGTGGAGGGGCCGATGTCTGGAGTTATCGCTGGACTGCGATTTGCCGGTAATCTTCCGGTTTTAGTATTAGCGTGCGACATGCCACGGGTTAATTACGCTCTTGTATTGAAATTGGTCTGTCAAAGAAATCCTGAGAAGAGAGCGAGTTGCTTCATCGGGCAAGATGGGAGGCCAGAGCCGTTATTGGCGGTGTACGAGCCAGATTCGTTGAAGGATCTTGAACAGCTTTCGCTCGATGGGATGTTAAGCTTAAGACAGTATCTTGAAAGAACAGACGTTGAGCATATTTACTGTAAAAGTTCCCAATTACTTGCGAGTGTAAATACGCCTGAAGACCTGGAGTTAGTGAAGGAACAAATAGCGAAAGAGTCAGTGTAGATGTCGTCTTTTACGAAAACTAGGATATTAGGTATTTTCATTTCCCCGGGACATGACTTCAAGGGAAGGCATGGGAAGAGCCGCTTGAACCATGGCAACGAATCAGTGAACTCGGTAGAATGTTTGGCAGGAAGAGGACTGCTGGGCGACCGGTTTCTTGATTATAAGGAGAACTTTAAGGGGCAAGTGACATTCTTTGACGTAAATGAAGCAAAGCAGCTTGAAGCCTCACTGGGTCTAAAAGATTTTGATACATCGCAGCTGCGTCGGAATATTCTTATTGAGGGAACCGAGCTAATGCAATGGATTGGTAAGTGCTTTAAGATAGGAGAAGTAGTCTTCGAGGGAGTCGAAGAGTGTGCACCCTGCTATTGGATGAATGAAGTGCTTGGTAGGGGAGCGGAGACTCTTATGCAAGGTCGAGGCGGCCTTCGTTGCCGCATTTTGGAGTCTGGAACGTTGCGTGTGGGTCCTGTCAAATTACAAGGAATCACTAACGGTTAATATGAGTTCTAAAGTGAAACTTGACGGAGAGGCTATCGATTTCTGTCAAAGGAGAATTCCAGACTGTATTATTGTGAGCCCATCGGTTCCCGAAGATGAGGATTCGCGTTTGTAAAGAGTTGTTCGATCGAGTGTGAAGTCAAAATACCTGCCGATCTCTAGTCTCTTAGTCAAAACCGAGGTATAAGAGCAACAGCGTGCTCAGCGGACTAGATTTTCGACGATCATTACGAAGCTGACCGATTCTGATGAGCTGGAGAGCAAAATCTCTTGGGCGATTAATTTAGACTTTTCAGGGATATACTTCGACCTAGATGATGGTGCTATGATGGTCAAGCCACCCAAAAAGTCTTATTCCTCGTCGATCAGCGGGCTCGGAATTTACTTAAAAACCAAGACCAGTGAAGCGTTAGACTATGTAATCTCTCACGTCATTTTTGATACGCAGCAGTTCCAGAGGTTGGATATAGAGGTATTCAAAATACTGTTGCAATCGATTAGGACCTGTCAGGAGCTCAGTCTTGAATACGCGATCGCTGGTAAATCCAAGGTCATAGAATAAAGCAAAAAGTATTAGGAATCTAAAGATTGGAACTTTTGCGGAAAGATCGAATCGGTGAAAGAGACCTCCTATAGTAGGCTCAAATTCAAATATCGATGGCAGAAGTATTTCTATTTTTCGGATCGTTATCAATAGTCTGATACGAAGATGTCTTACTTCTTTTGCTTTTTCCGCCAGCTATCGCGTAATCCAACGGTACAATTTAATACCAATTGATCTGATTGGGTGTCTGGATCGACGGCGTAGTAGCCCTTACGTTCAAACTGAAAGTGCTCGCCAACTGTGGCTTTCCCCAATTCCGGCTCTCCGAAGGCGGTGATGATGGACTCAGAATCCTGATTCAGATTGTCTATGAATGTCTGTCCTTCCTCTACCTCTTCTGGGTTTTTTTTCGTGAAAAGCTGCTCATAATTACGAATCTCTAGAGACCGATTTTCAGTGGCACTAACCCAATGGATAGTTCCTTTGACCCTACGTCCGTCGGGGGTACATCCTCCTCTCGATTCTGGATCGAAGGTGGCGTGGATTTCTTGTATTTCACCTTCTGCGTTCTTTGTGAATCCGGTGCATGTGATGTAGCAGGCGTAGCGAAGTCGAACTTCGCGACCAGGGCTGAGTCGAAAGAACTTTTTTGGAGGATCTTCCATGAAGTCCTCTCGCTCGATGTAGATTTCACGAGTTAGAGGAACTGAACGCATTCCAAGTTCAAGTTTCGCTGGATGGTTGGGGCCGTCGAAGTATTCGATATCATCCTGAGGAAAATTCTCTATGATCACTTTAACGGGATTGAGCACGGCCATTCTGCGATAGGCTCGTTCTTCCAAGTCTTGGCGAATACAATACTCAAGTAAGGCGTATTCATTCACTCGTTCTCTCTTGGCAAGGCCTACTCGATGGCAAAATTCATTTAGCGAATCAGGAGTATAACCGCGTCTACGGAATCCGGATACAGTAGGCATTCTTGGGTCATCCCATCCTCGCACATGGCCTTCACTGACAAGTTGTAATAGCTTTCTTTTACTCGTCACAATATTCTCTACATTGAGACGGGCGAATTCAATCTGACGTGGCTTGCTAGGAACGGGAAGGTTCTCTAAAAACCAGTTGTAGAGAGGTCGGTGAAATTCGAATTCGAGAGAACAGAGACTATGTGTGATTCCCTCGATTGCGTCGCTTTGTCCGTGAGTGAAGTCATAGGACGGATAGATTTTCCATTTGTCCCCAGTCCGATGATGATTGGCGTGTAGAATGCGGTAGAGAACAGGATCACGCAAATTCAGATTTGGATTGCCCATGTCGATTTTAGCCCGGAGTACGCGGTTGCCTTCATCAAACTCACCATCTTTCATTCGCTGAAATAAATCCAAATTTTCTTCTACCGTTCGGTCACGAAAAGGAGAGTTTTTACCCGGTTCTATCAAAGACCCTCTACCTTTCCGTATTTCCTCTGGGCTTTGATCATCTACATAGGCTAGTCCATCGCGAATCAGGTGAAGTGCCCAATCGTAGAGTTGATCAAAGTAGTCGGACGCGAAAAACAAATTATCCCCCCAGTCCGCACCCAGCCATTTGATGTCTTCCTTAATCGCATCAACGTATTCAGAATCTTCCTTCGTTGGATTCGTGTCATCGAAACGTAGATTGAATTGCCCATTGTAGTCTCGAGCAATGCCGTACGATACTTGAATAGCGAATGCGTGTCCAATATGCAGGTAGCCGTTGGGCTCAGGAGGAAAACGAGTTACTACCTCCTGGTCAGGTTCGGCTGCTTTGTATTCTTCGATGATATCTCTTATGAAATTGGATGAGGTTTCTTCAGTCATATTGGAAATGCTCACGCTAGATTTATTAGTAGTATTTGTTGATAGCCAACTCTAGGCGACTCAGAACACGTTTTTTTCCTAGTACTTCAAGCATTGGTATGAAGTCTGGCCCTGAAAGCGTACCGCTTACGGAGAATCTAACGATGGGATACCAGGTAAAAGGTTTAAGCTTTTTTTCATCGGCCAATTGGTTAAACGCGGAATCAATGTCAGTTTGAGTCCAGTTTTGTAATGCTGCCAGTCGGGGCAGCAACTCCTCCAATCGATCGATCGCTCCTTCTTTTTTCATTACTTTATTTTCCGCCTTTTCGTTAATAGCGTATTGGTGGGAAAAGAAATAGGAGGCGAACGCGGGAAGATTTTCGAAGCTGTCAATTTTCTCCTGACAGAGTTTCATAACAGCGGTTAGATAAGTTTCATCAACTGGCTCTTCAATCAATCCAGATTGGACTAGCGACCGTTTCCCAAATTGCACGTACGCTTGGATTGGCATTGCCTTCATGTACTCAAAGTTTATCGAGGACATCTTTTGTTCATCAAATCGAGCACCCCCTTTTTGTACATCTTCGAGTCTAAACCTTGAAGTTAGTTCTTCGATTGTAAAAACCTCCTGCCCATCCTTTGGAGACCAACCTAGTAAAGCGATGAAATTGCGGATCGCCTCGGGGACAAAATTGCGCTCCTTGTATTCTGAAATCAAGGCTCCTTTGTTACGTTTCGACATCTTCCCTTTTCCTTCTTTCGGGTTTTTGAGAATCATCGGCAGGTGAGCGAACTTTGGGGGTTCTACTCCGAAAGCATTGAATAGCTCGATGTGCTTCGACGCATTTGAGAGATGGTCTTCACCTCTAATGACATGTGTGATTTTCATTGCTATATCGTCGACCACGTTAACGAAGTGAAAGCTCGGGTCGCCGTTTGAGCGTTGAATCACGAAGTCTCGATCCTCTCGTCGTGTTACTTTGCCTCGAATGATGTCCTCAATTACAACTGGTAGCGTTTTAACTTTCTCGACATCGGCTTTCAAGTAGTCGTCGTATTCGGTGAAGCGATCGCCTTTAAGTTTGAAGTAGATGGCACCGTCTTTTTCATAAATCCGGTTTTTGTCTTTCAAGATTTTTAGGTATTTAGCGTAGATATCGTTTCGCTTACTTTGAAAATGGGGGCCGAAATCGCCTTCCTTACCTGGACCTTCATCCCAGTCCAGACCTAGCCATTGGAGGCCGTCGATGAGCTCGTCGAGTGCTTCCTGTGTATTTCGCTCCTTGTCGGTATCTTCTATTCTGAGAACGAAAACCCCCCCCTCTTTGCGGGCAAAAAGCCAATTGAAAAGTGCGGTTCGCACGGTACCAATGTGGGTGGATCCTGTCGGGCTAGGAGCAAATCTGACTCGGACTTGGTTCATGACCAAGACACGTTGCGCTTAAGGTGAGGCGAATCAAGGCATCTCTTCGGAAGGGCGATAGAATGGTTGGATTCGGTTTGGTTTAACTTCTAGCAAGACGGTTAATTGGGAAGAGCAGCACGATTGACAGGGCGACCAGCAGGGAGCCAATAGTTGCCCAACTTTGGATCGAGATCAAATTAAGCATGTAGAAACCGATAAAGGGAGCCACTAGACCCCGGACCCCAGTCATAAATGAATGAACCGTCATGTAGTCGGACTCCTGCCCTTGTGGCGCGAACTTAGTGACCCAGAGGCTCCAGTTGACGTTCCCTCCCGCCATCGCGAGGCCGTAGCCGACGGAACCGATATAAATTCCCGCCATCGTATCCGAAAAAAAGAAGATCAAAATTGCAGCCAGCTGAATGGCACTCGTGAAGGCACGAACAAGGAAGAAATTAAAGGCGTCAAAAAGGTGCCCCCAGATTGAAGTCGCGAAAATGCGGACAGTGCTAGGAATAATGATGCCTGCGACGGCTATTTGAGTATTTGTAGCGTTAATACCGTATTCATCGCTTGTCATGTACTCAATTTGAAGGGGCATGGTGCTTAAATTGCCAAATCCAAGGATCATCCACATTCCCAACATGCAGCCGAACACCTTGTCCTTCCATGCTAGTGATAGGTGGGTCAGTGGGTTTCCGCTAGGGCATCGCTGAAGAATCTCAGACGGGACCTTGTTAATGCATATTCCGGAAAGAATGCAGGCTACCGCCATTATCCGAAAGAGAATCGGGAATTGAGAAAGATCCTCCTCGAGGAGTTGTCCTCCAAACCAGCCAAATACAGGGGCAATTGCGATACCGACGGAAATCGCATAGGCGACTCGCTTGCCCCGTAATCCAGAAGTATAGTTGGTGGAGTAAATGTGGATAAGCAGCGGCATTTGCTGGGCCAAGAGAGCGGCTGCCGCGGTTCCCGCCCCTAAAAATAGCCAAAGTGAGTCTACCCCTAAAGAGGCCACCCAGAAAAGAATCCCTGAAATCATGTAGTTGGTGCTGCATAACTTGGAGGTTTGTAGTCTCAGTCGAGGTAGGTAGAAAAGTGTGATGGGCGTTGAAAGGAGTCCAATTGTGAATGCAGCTGGAACCAATGCCTTTGCAAAGGACGTTCCATCGAAGTAGCGAGTGACAACGAGAAGCGCGAAAATGCGCCACCCTGAATCTATGAGGCCACTCAAAAAACTTCGAATAATGTCCCAGCGAAAAGTTTGACAAGCGATTTCGACTTTGCGTGCTGAGATCTGAGGATCAGGAATTTTGGAGTTTCTGTCTTTCACAGGGATTGCCCGCACGCTTCGACAAGCGATTGGAATTCAGGATGGTTCTTGAGCGATTTGAGATCGGAGTCCTGCATAAGCCAATTTCGGTCATTGTACCCGAGCTCAATCGCTCTCCTGAGTGACTCAAGAGCCTCGCGTTTTCGCCCTAGCAAGCACAAGGTGCAGGCCAGATTGTAATGTACCTGCGGGTTTTGAGGGGAGATTCGGGCTAACCTTCGGTCAATGCGGAGAGCTTGATTTACCATCTCATATTTTGAGTATAGACCGCCAAGCAGCTCCAGCGTCTCTGGGTTCTTGGAGTCTTTCTTGAGAAGGTTCTCAAAAAAATTTATCTCGAAGGCATCTTGGGCATCGATTTCCATTTCGGAGTCCATGTTATGCTGAGGGCACTTACCTGCAAGCGAAGGTTTTTCGGCGGTAAAAATATATCGACGCCAGTGCTGAGAGCAGATATCTGAATGGATGCCGAAGATTTCTATAGATGCTTCGTTCCAGGCATTGAAACTGAATTGAGCTTGAGCACTTTCGCTTGTCAAAACCAGGTAGGTTCCGGTCGATTCGTAGAGCAGGCTAGAGGCGTTGCGGGTTTCCCGCATTCTAAAAGAAAATCTGCAGATCACCCCGGATTCAACAGATGTTAGGAGTCGTTTTAAAAATATACAATCCTATCTGGAACTATTCCATGAAGGGGGCTGGGATTTCGAAAATTTTCTGGCAGTCGTTGCAAGTGACCTGGGCCACCTGGGCGCCTTGTTCACGGTTGGGCATGTAGTGCTTCAGGTTCGTGCCAATATCGACCTGACGTACCAGACTGCTCTCGGAGAGTATGGGAAGGATGCGATATATGGAAGCTCGGGAAACCGTGCGATCGAAAAGCCGTGCCTTGTTTAGAAGTTTCTCTGCTATGAAATGACTCGACTCCTTGAATACGGTTTTGAAGATAGCCAAACCTTGGCCAGTCATTCTCAGATTAATTTTTACCGAAAAGGTACGAAACCGTTCTCTCCAATCTTCGATTGCCAAGAATGGCAGTCCCAATATGTTCTCAATAAGTGTCAATGTCGGATTACCGCCTGTGAACTTGAATAACGAAATAGTAGCGGTATGGCCATTGGCGGGGTTTGAAAAAACCCTCCATTATAAGGCGGCTGAGGGAATGTCTCGGCGAATTGCTGTGGGGACACTCGTTCGTGTCCCTGTGGGTAGGCGGTTCACATTAGGGGTCGTTGTCGAAAAAGAAGCGGATCCGGATGTGGAGTATTCAAAGCTGAAGATGGTCTCGCAAGTTTGCTATGACCAACCTATATTGACGCCAAGGTTGTTAGAGCTCGCGGGATGGATGCGGTCTTATTACGGGGCGAAACGCGAAGCTGTATTGGAGACGATGATACCAGGTCCGATTCGTCAGGGAATGTCGGCCAAAAGAGACAAATATGTGTCAGTCGGAAAAAAACTTGGCCAGGAGGAACTAGAGACGCTGGGTAGGAGGGCACCCAAACAGCGTGATTTGTATGATTTTGTCCTCCAACAAATAAAGCCTCAAAAAAAGAGCCTGCTACTCAATCGATTGAAGCTATCGGCGGCCACATACAACGGACTTCTGGAGAAGGGATTCATTCACGAGGAGTCACGTGTAGCGGAGCGAGTAGCCTATGAGGACGAGATTGGGGAAATAGAGTTCGCGGTGGAAGAAAAATTCACGCTGAACGATGAGCAAGTCGCAGTGACCAAGAGCTTGAGGGCAACCTTGTCAAAGGGGGGATTTGCAACCCACTTAGTCCAAGGAGTAACGGGCTCCGGAAAGACCGAAGTTTACCTCGATGCGATGGAGGCAGTTCTTGAAAAGGGGCAGGGGGTGCTTTTTCTCGTGCCCGAAGTGGCGTTGACTCCGCAGACCGTAGGAAGAATTCGGTCCCGGTTAGCTCAGTATGCTCATATAAAAACGGTCGTGTGGCACAGTCATCTCTCTGACGGAGAGCGTTTGGACGCCTGGATGGCTCTGGCATCGGGTAGAGCACAGGTTGTCGTTGGAGCTCGTTCAGCTGTTTTTGTTCCAATTAATAAGCTTGGACTGATAGTCGTGGATGAAGAGCACGAACCTGCTTTTAAGCAGGATGAGACCCCCCGCTATCATGGTCGAGATGTCGCTGTGTATCGGGCGTATTTGGAGAATACGCTTTGCGTGTTGGGTTCTGCCACCCCCTCACTCGAGTCTTATCGTAACGTTACCCTAGGAAAATACGCTCTCGATCGACTTACGCAAAGAGTGGACGATCGGGTACTGCCGATGATGCATGTGGTGGACATGAGACAGGAGATCGCTCGTACTCGCAAGTCAACTCAGCTATCAACGACGTTGGTTGAGAAACTACGGGACCGTTTTGAGAAGAAAGAGCAGAGTATACTGTTCATCAACAGAAGGGGATTTTCGTCGAGCATGCTTTGCCAGGACTGTGGTCATATTGAGATCTGCAACCATTGTAGCGTACCCATGACCTATCACCGTAGTGATGAGACCTTGAAATGCCATTTATGCGGTGAGGAAGCCAATGCCCCCACGCAATGCTTGTCGTGTAAGAGCCCCAAGATTCGCTGGAAGGGTTTGGGGACCCAACGTATAGAAGATTCGGTTACACGAGTTATGCCGAAAGCGAAAGTAGTGCGTATCGATGCGGACACGATGAGTCGAAAATACTTGTTTCGACAGATTCTTGGAGAGTTCCGATCTGGTAAAATTGACGTACTTGTCGGGACCCAAATGATCGCTAAGGGGCTTGATTTTCCGAATGTGACACTGGTTGGAATAGTGGATGCCGACTTGTCTCTTCATATTCCAGATTTTAGAGCGAATGAAAGAACGTTCCAGCTTTTGGTTCAGGTATCAGGTCGAGCGGGTCGGGGAGATTTGGCAGGTGAAGTGGTGGTGCAAACTTTTACTCCTCATGCGGATCCTATCCAGTTCGCCAGAAGAGGTGAGGTGGATGCATTTTTGGAAATCGAGGCGGAGTCGCGGAAGCGTTTTAAGTACCCCCCGTACCGTCATCTAATCCGGCAAGTTTTTAGAGGGCCTAATCCAGACAAAGTATCTTTCTTTGCTGAGCAATTTGCCAAGCGGGCAAACAAAAGGTTGGGGAGCAAAATTGAAACGCGAGGACCAGCTCCCTGTTCGATCGAAAAAATGAAGGACCATTATCGATTCCAAATATGGTATTTCGCATCGAATATAACGAATACCATGGCTGAGTTGTCAGGGGTCGCTAGTGAAATCGGCTGGCCCACGGATGTTGTACAAATTCTTGATGTAGATCCGATGTCGTTGAGTTGATTAGGGCTCGTATTCTCGCTACCTCGAATTGATATGTTATTTAATAATGGTTGCGAAGCTAGAGAAAAACGCTAGCATGAGTGTACCATTAAATCGAAGATGTTTGGTTACCGGTTTGGTGAGTTCTACCTATTTCACCACCTTGCTATGGCTACTCAACCTCGTGCCGTGAGATTAGACAGGAAAAGTGATGTAGCTTCAATCTTTGAGTGGCCAAGAACTAATCAAAAATTGATTGAAGAAGTTGGTTGATGAAAGTGACTGGGCTTGTATGTTGCAGAGATGCGAATATATTTCCTGGGAGTAGCAGGGACCGCGATGGGGAACGCGGCATTGTTGCTGCGTGATTTAGGACACGAGGTAATTGGATCGGACCAGGCGGTGTATCCGCCAATGAGCGAAATGCTCCTTACGGCGGGGGTTGAGGTGCTAGAGGGCTATAGTGTGGATCGCTTGCAGAAACTTGAGGCTGATCTTGTGGTGATTGGAAATGCGTTCTCTCGAGGTAACGAAGAGGTTGAGTTTCTTTTGGAATCAAGATCTATTCCCTTTGTTTCCCTTCCGAGTGTTCTAAACCAGTTTGTGCTTTCGAAGCGCCAAAATATTGTTGTGACGGGGACTCACGGAAAGACGACGACGACTTCCTTGACCGCATATTTGCTCGAGCAGTCGGGAGCGAATCCGGGTTACTTAATCGGAGGGGCACCTTTAGATCCAGATCGAGGTTGGAATAATGGGTCTGCAGATGCCCCATTTGTGATTGAGGGTGACGAATATGACAGTGCGTTTTTCGATAAGCGGAGCAAGTTCATTCATTACGTGCCTCACATCGTAATTTTAAACAATCTCGAATTTGATCATGCGGACATTTTTAGGGATCTCGAAGACGTTAAGCGAAGTTTCGATCATTTGATCCGATTGATCCCACGGAGTGGCTTTTTATTGATCAATGAAGATGATTCGAATGTATTGTCTCTTCTCCCGATCAACTGGACGCGCGTTATCCGAGTAGGAGTTTCTGAGTCCTGTGAGTTGCGTATCACAAAATATGAGACGAATTCGAAGGGCTCAAAGTTCGATTTAGAGTGGAAGAACAGAAGATGGTTGTCTGTGGAATGGGCTATGTTGGGTCTATTTAATGCCAGAAATGCAGCCATGGCGTGTTTAGCGTCAGCACTGTCCCTCTTGGGTGAAGACAGGATCTCGAATTTTCAGGCACCCGGAATCGAACAATTTAGGGGGGTTCAGCGAAGGCAGCAGATCCGCTTGGAGACCGATAGGTTAATCGCTATTGAGGATTTCGCCCATCACCCAACTGCGATCAAGGAAATACTGCACTCGGTGCGAGCTCGGTATCCAAATAGAAGGCTCATCGCTGCTTTTGAACCGCGAAGCAATACCTCACGTTTAGAAATTATGCGGGTGCCTTTGTGTGAGGCGTTGTCCCAGGCGGATACGGTAGTGATAGGAGCGGCAAAAAAGAGCCCTGATAAACATAGAGAAATTATGAATACGGAAGCACTCGCTTCGGATTTGAATGCTTCGGGCATAGCCACGATTGCGAATGTGTCGAACGAAGCGAGCCTAAAGGCCTTGATTGAGCTTTGTGAAGATGACTCAAGACAACAGTTAGTCGTTTTCTTAACGAATGGGTCATTTGACGGAATTATCGGCCAGTTCGTTGACCATTGGTTGGGAGGAAGTTTCTGAGTTAGCTTGCGGACTTTGCCGAATTCGCTCTAATTTTGCGATTATGGCAACGCCTCCTTTTCGCTTTCAAAAGCTTTTTGAACTGGACCAGGACGATACTGAGTACCGGCTTCTCACCAAAGAGTTCGTATCCACAGATTCGTTCAACGGACAAGGAATTCTTAAAGTTGAACCTGAAGGATTGTCCTGTCTTGTTAGACAGGCGATGCACGATCTTTCGTTTATGCTTCGCCCGGCCCACCTCGAGCAAGTGGCCTTTATTCTTGAAGATCCGGAAGCCTCCGAAAATGATCGTCATGTAGCCCTGACCCTCTTGCGCAATGCGGAAGTGGCTGCTCAAGGAGTGCTCCCATTTTGCCAAGACACGGGAACTGCAATTGTCTTGGCGAAAAAGGGTCAACAGGTCTGGACCGATGGTGACGATGAGGTGGCAATCGCGAAAGGCATATATGACGTCTACACAGGCGAAAACCTCAGGTATTCGCAGGTTGCTCCTCTGACTATGTACGAGGAAACGAACACTCGGACCAATTTGCCTGCTCAGATCGACATCTATGCGAATGAGGGAGAAGAATACTCATTTCTGTGTATTGCCAAGGGAGGAGGTTCAGCCAACAAGACCTTTCTTTATCAGGAAACCAAAGCCCTCCTGAACCCGGATTCTTTAGAGGCATTCATGGTGGACAAAATGGTCTCCCTCGGAACTTCGGGCTGTCCGCCCTACCATCTCGTTTTTGTGGTTGGAGGGACTTCGGCTGAATCTTGCTTAAAGACGGTGAAAGTGGCGTCGACTAAGTACCTGGATGGCTTGCCCACTAGCGGAAACGAACAAGGACGGGCCTTTCGGGATGTTGAGCTAGAGGGAAAGATGCTCAAGCGGGCACAAGAGTGTGGGGTCGGAGCCCAGTTTGGAGGGAAGTACTTTGCACTCGATGTCAGAATCGTCCGCCTTCCGAGGCACGGAGCGAGTTGCCCTGTTGGGGTAGGAGTCTCCTGCTCTGCGGACAGGAATATCAAGGCCAAAATAAACCGAGAAGGAATCTGGCTAGAGAAACTAGAGGGCGATCCAGGAAGATTTATCCCGGCGGAGGTTGGCGGTCAAAAAGGGGCCGATGCGGTGCAGCTCGATCTCAATCGTCCCATGAAAGATATTTTGGCCGAGCTAAACAAATATCCGGTTCAAACGCGGCTCTCACTATCAGGAACGATCATCGTGGCTCGTGATATGGCGCACGCGAAACTAAAAGAACGCCTCAATGCCGGTGAAGGGTTGCCGCATTACTTCAAAGACCATCCCGTTTATTATGCAGGTCCAGCGAAGACACCGAAAGGGCTTCCCTCGGGCTCCTTTGGACCAACAACCGCGGGAAGAATGGATGCCTATGTGGAACTGTTCCAGAAGCACGGCGGGTCTATGATAACGTTAGCGAAGGGAAATCGAAGTCAGGAGGTAACGGATGCTTGCCACAAATACGGCGGATTCTATTTGGGTTCTATAGGTGGTCCGGCCGCAATCTTAGCGAAGGAAAATATCAAGAAAGTTGAAGTGGTTGAGTACGAAGAGCTCGGTATGGAAGCCATTTGGAAAATAGACGTGGTGGAATTCCCTGCTTTCATCTTAATTGACGACAAGGGAAACGACTTTTTCCAAATGATCAGAAAGCGAGAACTAGCTTAATTCCCCATTTGAATTTGGCACTTGGCCTAAGCTATCGAGAAGTGAGTATTTAAGTCTCTCAGATAGAACAACCCGGATCGTTTAGATCTCATTGGGTTATGGCTTCTTCCGAAAGGGCGCTAAAGCCTAGCGGTCTTCTGTAGTCTGATCGCGTTCTTTGCCTATCATCTATCGGAGCGATTTTCGAAAATTGACCAGTGTAGGGTATATTGGATCTAAGTCCTTTTGCATGGGGCGAATCCGCTTGTCTTCGAATTAGGGGATACTTATCGCTAGCCCTTTTTAAAATCGAAGCGTGCTATGTCTGCGGAACTAAATCAAAACTACGATCCTAAAGAGGTGGAATCCAAGTGGTATAAAGCTTGGGAGAAGGAGGGCAGTTTCGAGGGAAACGTCCAAAATGGTAAGGATTCCTTTACCATTATGATTCCGCCTCCGAATGTGACAGGTATTCTCCACATGGGTCACGTATTGGATAATACGCTTCAGGACATATTCATTCGACGGGCCAGATTGGAAGGGAAGTCGTCGCTTTGGTTTCCAGGGACCGATCACGCATCCATAGCCACTCAGCATAAAGTTGAGAAAGCGCTTCGAGATGAAGGAACTTCCCGACACGAGCTTGGCCGGGAGAAATTTTTGGAAAGAGCCTGGGAATGGTCGGATGAGCATGGGGGCATTATTTTTAATCAGCTCAGAAAGTTGGGAGCTTCTTGTGATTGGCGCCGCTCTCGCTTTACCATGGATACCGCTTATCAACGTTCAGTACAGGCTTCCTTTGTTGAGCTTTATAATCGCGGATATATTTATCGGGGAAAGCGCCTAGTAAACTGGTGCCCAGCATCTCAAACGGCTCTGAGTAATGAGGAAGTTGAGATGAGACCTCAAAGGGGGAAGTTATACAAAATGCGATACGAGATTGTGGAGGAGCCCGGCCGATTCGTAGAGATTTCAACTACACGTCCAGAAACGATTATGGGCGATACTGGGGTGGCGGTGCATCCCAATGACGAACGATACGCAGATCTTGTCGGCAAGCATTGCTGGCGACCGTTTCCCAGGGCGGAGATTCCCGTTGTTGCGGATCGCTCGGTGGAAAAGGAGTTCGGTACCGGTGTTCTCAAAGTAACTCCAGCTCATGACCAAGTCGACTTCGATATTGGAAAGCGACACGATCTACCTTTAATCAATGTGATGAATCCGGACGGAACTCTCAATGAACTAGCAGGTGAAGAGTTCGACGGAATGGAGCGTTTCAAAGCCCGTAAATTTGCGGTACAGAAACTGGAAGAACTGGGGCTTCTTATCGATGCCGAGGACTATGACAATAATGTGGGTTTCTCTGAGAGAGGGGGAGTTCCAATTGAACCGAGACTCTCGGAGCAGTGGTACCTGAGGTATCCAAAAGTTGAGGAAGCTAAGCGAGCGGTTGAAAAAGGAATTATTAGGTTTCATCCCAAACGCTGGGAAAAAGTTTATTTACATTGGCTAAATAATATACAGGATTGGTGTATCAGTCGGCAACTCTGGTGGGGTCAACGTATTCCGGTCTGGTATGCAAAAGACGCTGACCGAAGCGATTCGGTCAATTGGCATGTTTCTGTCGACGGTCCCAGTGATCCTGAAAATTGGGAGCAAGATGAGGACGTTTTGGATACATGGGCTTCATCAAACCTTTGGCCGTTTGCGACCTTTGGGTGGCCAATCGAAGATCAGAAAGTAAAATCTGAGCTCGATTACTTTTATCCTACAAGCATGTTGGTGACGGGTTTCGATATCATCTTTTTTTGGGTAGCCCGAATGATTATGTCAGGGCTGGAGCTGATGGGAGAATCCAAAGAGCGTTTGACTGACGAAGAGATCGCCGAGCGCATCCCCTTTAAAGACATTTTCATTCATGGACTTATTCGAGATGCGAAAGGACGTAAGATGTCCAAGTCACTTGGGAACTCGCCGGATCCACTGGATTTAATTGCCAAATTTGGAGCGGACGGTTTGCGTTTTGGAATAATAAATATAGCTCCAAGCGGTTCGGATATTTTATTTGCCGAGGAGCGCATCGAGATTGGGCGCAACTTCTGCACGAAGCTTTGGAATGCCTGTCGCTTTAGACAAATGGCGGGCGGGGCTGTCGTAGGACAAAGTAATGAAGCGATCATAGATCGACTGGCAGGATCGCAGCTGGAGGGATACGGAAATTGGATTCTGTTTCGGTTGTTGCAGACGATGGAGGAGATTGAGGGACAGTTTGCCCGTTTTGAGATGCATCAGTTGACGCACTCCTTGCACAACTTTTTTTGGGGTGATTTCTGTGACTGGTACGTGGAGGCAGCGAAGGCGATGTTGCAGTCAAAAGACGATCCACGGCATGATACGGCTTTATTAGTATCGGATATTGTGATACGAAATACGCTGCTTTTATTGCATCCGATAGTGCCTCACATTACGGAAGAGCTTTGGCAGGCTATGGGCTATTCGGTGGACGGGGAATTCTTGCAAGACGCGGGGCTTTTGCCGGCTGCCCAACTGCGAGAATTGCTGAATGCGAAGAGTGTTTCAATTGACGCAGAAGGTGCGAGGCAGATCGAATTGATCAAGGAGCTGATCACTCAAGCGAGAGCTACAAAAGCAGAGTACAATGTAGCCTCCAAGCGCGACGTAACCCTTTTTGTAACACCGACCGACGATTCATGTGCGACGTTGATCGAGGCCAACTTGGATACGATCAAGCGACTTACGGGTGCCGGAGCCATCGAACTCGTAAAAACGGTTGGCAATTTGCCCGGGTCTGTGTCCGCTCTGGGCACTGTTTACCTTGATCTGTCTAGTGCGGTGGACGTTGAGGCAGAAAAAAATCGTCTTAACAAGGAATTCGAGAAGCTGACCAAGGCCATCCAAGCGGGTGAAGGAAAACTGAATAATCCAAGTTTTGTTGATAAAGCCCCAAGTCAGGTAGTTGAAGGTGCAAGAAAACAGCTTTTAGAAACCAAAGCGAGGAGAGGAGAGATCGCTCGACTACTCAAGAGCTTGTAGCCTGACCCATCAGTAAGTCTTTGAATCACGGCTTTCAGATTATCATAGAAATCGTGGTTTATGGGAATTGTAATGATCTCTTTTTGATCAACCTCTTGACACGGTCGCCTCTCAAGGTATTTAACTACTATAACCAGATAGATTTACTAGAGATTAAGCGATTGTTGGTGCAAATGGATGAAAAGTCTGTACAGTTTCCAGACTTGGAGGTGGCAACTCCCAAGGAGCGGGTAAGGTGGGCAGCGGATATGTTTGGCGACGAGCTGATCATGACTACCAGTTTTGGTACGCACTCAGCAGTGATGCTGCATTTGGTAACTTCCGTTGTCCCGGATATCCCGGTCGTTTTTATTGATACTGGATATCTGTTCCCTGAAACCTACCGATTCGCGGTTGAATTGACGGAAAGGCTTAACCTTAATCTCAAAAAGTATCGGGCTTGTATTTCAGCCGCGGAACAGGAAGCCCTCCACGGACGTTTGTGGGAAAAAGGTCATGAAGGGCTCAAGCAGTACAATTTGATAAATAAGGTGGAGCCGATGGACAGGGCCGTTCAGGAATTGGGGGCGAAGGCTTGGCTCGCGGGTTTACGTCGGTCCCAAGGTGAGACGCGAGCGAGCCGAAAAGTGGTAGAGAGTCAGAACAAGATGACGAAGATCTATCCTATCCTCGATTTGAGCGGCCGCGAGATGCATGAGTATATCGAGACTAACGGACTTTCTTACCATCCGCTTTGGGATTTAGGGTACGTTTCGTTAGGCGACTGGCACAGCACTTCAAAACTTAAAGCAGGCATGAGTGAGTCGGATACGCGTTTTGGTGGAGCGAGTCGCGAATGCGGATTGCACGAGGCTTCGAGTAACGTGGATTTCCAGATCTAACACCCTTTCCAGCCGAGCCGAAACAAGCTGGTATCACTTCAGGTAACGTCCCGAGGAAATTTTTGGTGATTGATAACCGTTCAGGCTTTCTCAACCAGACCTGCTTTGATCGCTTTAACGCTGACCCACAGGCGCTTTACTTGACCGGAAGGGAGGCGAACTTTGATACGTTGCAGATTAGGACGGAATTTGCGTTTAGTTGCTTTGGTTACGTGAGTACCGATGCCGCCGCTTTTCTTGCTTTGCCCCTTGCGGTGGATGATACTGCCCGTTGTGGGTCGTTTGCCTGTGATTGCACAAATTCTTGCCATGACTGGAATTTATTAAGAACGGAGGAAAAAAGGGTAGGCGTGCTATCTTGGCAAGCAGTTTCTTGGGAAATGTTAGGCTCATTGGGATCTGCTTACAGGTTCCGTTCGAATGGCACTTAGGGACTGAAATTTCTGGCCCATCAAAGAAGGATGTATCAATTGGCGTAGCGTTCCCTTAATAGTATCGCTGAAACCTGAATCGGATTCGAAAACGCCTCGTACGAAATCGGGCGCTTTTTTGAGAACGAAGGACTCCTGGCTTTCCAGATCAATGGACTGAAACCGATTTTGGCAAAGGGCTTCTTCCATCCAATCCCAGCAGATATGACAGGTTAGGTCCTGTTGACCAATGTTCTCTAGCAGATTAGGACTTTGCCGGTGATGCTGGTAGGAGCGAGCGGTTCCCCTAGGACTGTCGTGGGTGATCGCCTGCCAGGTTTTCCCATAGTCGAGTGCAATGAAAATTCCTTTCCACGGTTGTTGGATGATATGGTCTATCAATACCCTTGAACCAGTTGGTAAATCCACGATGTAGCCCTCTGGTGCGGGAGAAGGCAAGGAGTCTAATAGGGAAATGACTTCAGTTGAAATTGGCGGCTTCTCAACGATGCGTAATCCAGAATCGCTCACCTCAACCATCCGCTCCAGCCAGGCTCTCCCCCGATAGATGACACTGTTAAAAGGTTGTGCATCAAAGAGTTCGTTAGAAAATACGACGAGATCTCCCTTTAGCGAAATCGGTTCGCCTAAACGAATAGCTTGAGAGGAGGCGAAAGGATTGGCGACCCCCGCGAGAAGAGTGGAACCGGGCTCGGCTCCGATTTCAACCCAATCTGTTTTAGTTGGATCCAGTCCGGATTTTTTGAGGAGACCGATCGATGCTTCTAGAAGAATTGGCCTGAGAGACTCTTTCAGGCTGGTTGCGGTGAAGAAGTCAGTTTCAGAGTTGCGTCCGACTCGCTCACGCTGGGATCGGTAATACCCGAATTCGGTGTGATAAAGAGCAATTTCCACGAATTGGTTGAAACCCAGAAGTCGATTTGAGCCGGAGGCTGATTCTAGGGCTTGCCGTATGGCTTGGGATGCTATTTCTGTGAAATCCATAAATTAGATGCTGACTCTTGCGGTCTGGTGGATCGGTTCAATCACCAACTATTGAACCGGGTTCGATTATCGCATCAGTCGAAATGCCAGTTAATGAATTTCTTTAAGCGGTTCCTTTTTGCTCTTGTCGCCGGCCTTTCGCTGACGGTTGGGTACCAGTTTGTCTCAGATGTATTGTTTCAAGGAGGATTCAGCAATTACTGGGAGTCTCGAAAAAGAGCGTCGGAGTTGGAAGAGGCGTTGAGACTGGTAAACGCGTTCTATGTCGAAAGTGAGTCGGCCAATCTAGACGCCCTGACAGAATCTGCCCTTGCCGGAATGATCTCCGACTTGGATCCGTACTCGGAATATCTGGATTTCGAGAAGCGAAAGCGATTGGAGGAAGAGACTAGCCAGGAATTTGGTGGAATAGGGGTGGAGGTTGAGATGCTTGGCAGAGTATTGACGGTAGTGGCTCCTCTGGTCGATTCTCCGGGTGAGCGTGCCGGGCTTTTGCGAGGGGACCGAATTGTCGAGGTTGATGGAGAGAGCATCAGAGGTCTGAGTATTAATCAGTCTGTTTCCAAACTTAAAGGAAGGCCGGGAACCAGCGTTTTAATAATGGTGGAGCGAGAGGGCAGAAGCGATGGTATTGATCTTGAGGTGAAACGCGAACTTATAGAAGTCGATAACGTGCGAGGAGCGGAGATTCTGGACGGAGATCTTGGGTACCTGAGGATTTCCCAGTTTGGCAAGCGGACCGGTGTCGAACTTAAGTCTTCGATCGACCTGTTGATCGACCAAGGCATGCGGGGCCTCGTGCTCGACTTGAGAAACAATCCGGGTGGTCTGCTTGATGTTGCTGTGAATGTGGTAGAGCTATTCGTGCCCGATGGAGAGCTCATTGTTTATACCAAGGGCAGACACCAAGCGATGAGTGAGGAGTGGTATGCGGAGAATTCGGGTGAGACGTACAACTTCCCCTTGGCCCTGCTTGTTAATCCAGGTTCGGCCAGTGCTTCAGAAATTGTGGCTGGTGCGCTCAAAGATTCGGGACGAGCTAAGCTGGTTGGGGAAAAGACATTTGGAAAAGGCTCCGTCCAGAGTGTCCTTCCTTTAAGCTCGAAAACTGGTCTAAAGCTGACGACCGCCAAATACTATACACCCGGTGGGTATTTGATCCATGAAAATGGGATTGAGCCTGATGCCATCGTCGAACTTTCCCCCAAAGAGGAACAGAGCCTTTTTATTCAACGAAGCCGATTGAAGACAATGCCCCTTAAGGAATTTGTTGAGAGGTATGAGTTCGAGCCGATTGAAGATAAGCAGCTTGAAATGGCAAAGAAGCTCTTGTGGGAAGAACTTGGCGAGACGAGATCATGATCCTGGGAATCGAAAGTTCCTGCGACGAGTCAGCCCTTGCCCTTTTGGACGTGTCGAAAGGGATGTTAGGTGAATGGATAAGTAGTCAGGTGTCGTTGCACGCCGAATACGGTGGGGTTGTGCCGGATCTCGCAAGTCGCGAACACCTCAGGAATTTTGGCCCTCTACTCGGCGAATTGGAGCGTGAAAACGATCTTTCCCAAATCACTGAGATTATTGTGACCTCAGGCCCTGGGTTGGCTGGTTGCCTTGCGATGGGACTATCGGTGGCGAATGCTTTGTCTGCCGCGTTGAGGGTTCCGGTTTTCCCTGCAAACCATTTGCGTGCCCATGCTCAGTCAGTGTTTATTTCATTGTATGAAGAAAATGTGGACGCGTTTGAAGAGAGAGTGTCTCATCTATTACCCCATTTGAGTTTGGTTGTGTCTGGAGGGAATACGATCCTAGCTCGGATAAATAAAGATCGGTCAATTGAGATATTGGGCCAAACGATTGATGACGCAGCGGGTGAAGCTTTGGACAAGGGGGCCAAGCTGCTTGGGCTTGGCTACCCGGGAGGTCCAAAACTCGAGTTGATTGCGAAAACTGGAACGCCGGACCGGTACGATTTTCCCCGAGCCTTACTAAGGAAGGCTAACCTTGATTTCAGCTTTTCAGGTCTGAAGACGAGCCTTAGATATCTCATTGAAAAATTTTCTGATAAGGACTTGGAAGCGAAGCTGCCCGATCTTTGTGCTTCTTATCAGGAGGCAGTCGTAGACGTGTTGATCCAAAAAACGAAGTGGGGCTTGAAAAAGGGGGGGATTAGGAGCTTGGGCCTCTCAGGGGGAGTATCCAATAATGGAATATTGCGAGAGTGCTTTATGGCTCTTGGCGACCGAGAGGATTTGCCCACGTTCCTAGCCCGCCGCGAACATACGGGAGACAATGCCGGGATGATCGCGTTTAGTCGGGTGTTCGAACCGATGGACATTCCAAATTCGAAAGTCGATATAGTTCCGAATGCAGCGATCGACGTAACGTTTTGAAACTCAAGGGGACCGAGGGGATCAAGGCAACTATTGCTTGGCGGGTTGCGGTTTGTGTGGGACAGCTTTTTTAGCGATCCGTTTTCGAGGCCTTTTTTTAGGTCCTTCGATAGTTTTATTAGGTTTTTGGGAATCTTTCTCGATCTTTATTGGGCCTGATTTGGGCGAGGAATTGATTTCTTTTTCTTCAAGCTTATTGGTCGTCTGGCCCGAAGAAGTGACTATCCGGTCCTTCCTGTTTCGATTTCTTTCCTGCCAGGAAGGGCGACTCCCCTGTTTGCAGGGCTTCTCCTTTTTAGTTTTGTCCGTTTCTGATTTGGCAGGTTCGAGGTTGCTTTGCAGGTATTCGTGGATAGAGAAATTTTGGTCCGAATAGGTCTTTACCAAATTGCTAAACTCTCTGAACCGAGGATGGAGGGCATCGCTGAGAAGGCTATAGAAAACTGTTTCAGTGGGAAGTGCTGAACAACCTAAGCCGATGATGGCGTTGAGAGCGACGTTTCCATCCTCGATTCTGCGGCATCCCAAGGCGTCCGACAGAAAGGTGGCGTCAATATCTTTGTCGATCGCTTGTACCGCTGTTTGGTAAACGCATATAGGTGTTTCCAGTCCGCACACCAGCACGTGATAGACTTCGTTGTCTCTGAGGAAATTTTCGAGCCCCGGGGCACTCAGTGCTGAAAAGCTGGTTTTATGAAAGATCTTTGGGCGGATCGCTCTTCGAATTAGCTCCTTGTTGGTATGGCCTAGCTTGTCAGGTACTTGTTCGGTGAATAGAGTGTGTAGGCCGAGCGTTCTAGCTGCTTCGATGGCAAATGAGCAGCGTTGAAGGAAGGTCGAACTATCCGTAAGCGACGATATGAAAGTATCTTGCGCGTCTATGACGAGGAGAGCAATGGAGCTGAATAGGTCGCTTGAATCCTTCTTTTTATTAGGCATATAGTATGGAAACATGATGCGCTAAGTTGTTAAATCAACAAGAAGAGAGAAGATTTTACTAGCCAGGGACGAATCGACTGGGATAGTGAGGACAATATGGAATGGCACATTGCCCCGATCTCCCGAAAGTCTGCAATGAGTGATACGGCATTTGAAAAGGATGACCGAATCGCTAGTATATTGGTTCGCTTGGAAGACGATGTTGTGCGAGCGGACGTACTTGAAAGCGAAGAGCCTTTGTATGAGCCACCCGGTGATCTGATTTGTCGTTGGACGTACATTTTCAAGCCTCGCTCCACCGATGAAAGGGAAGCTCAGGAAGCGATGAAGCTAACTGCGGACAATTTGTTTATCAGTCTATTCGAAGGCGAGGATGGACCTACCCAAGAGAATGCTAAGCTCAAGCATTTACTTGGGCTTATGCTGGAAAGGCGACGTTTGTTGAGGGTGAAAAGTAAGGATAGTACATTCACGCACTATATTCACCGTCCTACGAAGAACGAGTATCCCGTTCCAAATGTAGAGCTCGATCCTCAATTCTTTATCGAAAATCAGGAAAAGCTTGAATTTCTGGGTTCGACGGGAGGAGAGGGATCGAGTGAAACGGGGGAAGAGAAGTCAAATAAGAGCTAGAAGATTCTTGGGCCGGTTCGTCTCGCTGTATGGGTTGTAAAACCAGCGAGGAGAGGCCTCTTTTCGAATAGGGGTTCCTAGTCGAATTAAGCGAGGGCGCTTCTCACGATAAGGAATCTGGAAAGCCCTTGCATACCTTGATTGATATTCGAGGTGTATTTGAATTGTCGATTCAGCTTGAGTTAATCGCTTGGCGATGATTCCAGCGGATGAATACCGATCCTGGCGGATTTTGATAAGTAAACTCTCCTCTAGGTGCAGCGCCGAACCAATTGGGCAAGAATGCCAGTTCGGAACGTTAATGAACTCAATCTTTCCCAAGCGCGTTGTCCCCGCTGCTAGTAAAGTGTGATTGGGACAGGTCTTAATCAAAGTCTTGAATCGGGATATCAGAGCTTCCGTTAGTAAGTTCATCTCCAGATCTGACTTCATAGACATGGAATACGTACTTGCCTCAGATGAATGGAAGAGGCAAAACATTTTTTGATTTCCCAAACTGATTTCTATCCAATAGCAACCGCTTTAATTAACGAGGACGAGATAGACATGCAGCCTGTGAAATGGGTAAAATTAGTACAATTCCTAGTATTCTCTGATGAAGTCTCGATTGCCCAAGCAGATCTACATCCTGATGGGAGCGACGATTTTATTGGGTTTTCTGTTGGCGATGGTGAATCAGCAGGTTCCCGATTCAGAAAGCGAAAGGATCCAAGATGCACTTGACGAAGCGACCCTGATATCAGGGATCCCTTCTGTCCCGAACCTTGTGGGCTGGCCCAAGGATCTGTTAACCGAACTGAAGCAGACTCATGCGGCTTTGAGCGAAGCGAGTGAGAGGGTTACGGCATTGGGTAGACTAGGGGAAATTTATTTTGCAAATGGATTTTACGGAGAAGCGACTCAGTGTTTCGCGGCATTGATGAAGATAGCACCGAAGGAGCCCCGCTGGCCTTACTTCATGGGATTGGCGTCAAGAGACTATCAAGACAAGAGTGTTGCGATCCGATCGTTTGAAAGAGCTCTCTTACTGGATACCAATTATCCCAGTATCAGGTACGAGTTGGGAATGGCCTTTGTGGATTCGGGTCACATTTTAGATTCGATTGTCCACTTCGAATCGTTGACCCAATTAAAAGAATGGGCGCCCTGGGCGTATTATGGGCTCGCGAGAGGGCTGGCGATTGAAGAGGGTTACGATAAGGCTCTCGAGTTTATCGAGCGAGCAATCGAACTCGATCAGGATGTAAAGGAATTCTATTCCTTTGCCGAGGAACTGATGCTCTATCGTGGTGATCGTGCCAAAATAGAGGAGGTGCAGGCGATTAAGAATGCGCTTTCTTACGAAAAGAGACCTTTCGACCTTTGGTTTCAAGGATTGTGGGACTGTTGTTACGATACATTTAGGCTGCTTAGACTGGCAGAGGCCGAAGCCTTGGCAGGTAATCGTGATCGGAGTCTAGAAATTCTCGCTAAAGCCAAATTGGTATCTGGATCGTTCGAAAACGACCCATTCTCATTTGAGGCGATCGAAGCGTTAGTTGGAGTCTTAAAATAGACTCGGTTGAAAAGGTCATTTTCAAATTTTAAGCAGCGTCTAAAGAGCGTGTATTTCCCAAAATGTTACGATTAGGTTACGAATGTGTTACGGTGAGGTAACTCTTTTGTTGTTTGTTGATTTTCGCTCGCTTTTGTCGGCGGTGGCTCGCAGCACAGGTAGTTGAAACAGTGTCTTTAGTTCGAATCCTGAAAACGATAAAACAAAATGACTAGGCAAAAATTATTGAAATTAATACTGACAGGTTGGGCAATTTTCTGTGGAGCTGGACTATCCTATTCGCAGGATGCAACGACAGATGTTCTTATAGATGTACTAGTTAGAAAAGGAATCCTCACACAGGTGGAAGCTGCTGAGATAGAGGCCGAAGTATCGTCCGTGATGGAGGCCCAGAAAACGGAAATTGTAAACGCCGCCGTTGCACAGGTTGAAAGCAAGTACGTTAGTGAAGCGCCAGCTAGTGTACCCATGCCGAGCGCACTTTCAGGATTGCAGCTCTATGGAAATGCGCGATTCCGCTACCATTACGAAAACCGGGAAAGTCGATCGGGTGAAAACAATGACCGGTCTCGTTGGCGCTACCGATTACGGCTCGGTTCTATTTACAGCTTTAAGGAAAGTCCCTTTTCTCTTGGAGTGCAATTTGAGACCGCCACGTCGAATGACTCGAACAACACCAACTTTGGAGGATTTTTCGACAAGTCGGGTGGTGGAATCAATGTGGGTCGCATATACCTCGCATACAAAGGTGAGGACTGGCGAATCACGTTCGGCAAGCATGAAAGCCCGTTTTATTTACCCAAGATGCTTTGGGACGGCGACTTGAATGTCGAGGGATTATCTGAATCGACAACCTTGGGTAATTGGACGTTCACGGCGGGTCAGTATATAATTGATGAGGAAAACGAATCTCGAGAGGTCGTTGGTGGTCCATCAGTCGCTGATGACGCTTTGCTAATGGCCCAAGCGGCGTGGAGCAATGGAGAAGGACTTAAGTTTGCTCCCATATTCATGGCGACAACCGGCGGCACGTCTAATTTCTCTGAGAGCGGTACTTTTGCTGGGGCGAACCCGGTACGATATTTCCACGATTTTGTAGTTGCGGCAGTACCATTTGAATACGGTTTCAAAACTGATAATGGAGCGAGACACAAAATCTTCGGAGTCTGGGGAACCAACTTCAAGGGAGATGAGCTCATCAATGATCCGGACTCGCCATTCTTCGATGGTACGAGTCAAAGCTCTAAAAACCAATTTGCCAATCTAGGATACCAGTTTGGTTCCGCTAAGAAGGCCGGCCAAAAGCAGTGGAGTGCCGAATACCGGTTAATGGAAGCGGCTGGATACACGCCGAATCTCTCGGACTCCGACTGGGCCGGTGGGGAGGTCAACCAAGCTGGATACGTGATCAATTACAAGCAGATGTTCACGGACTTCTTTGGTCTTAGCGTCACGTATTTCGCAGGTGACAGCATTGATAACGATTATATGGCATCACCGGGGAACCTAGGAAACACGCAGGTGCTTTTGGTTGATGGAGAGATAAAATTTTAGCCTTAATCGAACTCCGCTTTGCAAAACAAGTGTCTCCTACTCGTTACAGTGAAAGTCTTATTGCAACAGATGAGTTCATCAAACTTTATAGAGGATAATTCAACAAGAAATAGAAAACCCGTCCAGAATGAAAATATTACGTATTACAAAACTATCGTGCGTTACTGCTTTGCTAAGTTTTTTCAATGCTCTTTCCGTAGCTAATGCAGCCGAGAAGATAGTAATCAAAGGGTCTGATACTTTGGGGGCAAAAATGGTTCCCCAACTTGCCGAGGAATTCAAAGCGATCAAAGCGAAACAAGGTATCAACGTAACCTTTGAAATTGCGGCCGAAGGCTCATCGACGGGTATCGCTGCAGTTATCGACAAAACGGCAGACTTGGGAATGTCTAGCCGAGATGCAAAAGGGACCGAAATATCCAAAGGATTGCTGGCTGGAATTAAAATGGAACCCATCACTGTGGCAAAAGACGGAATCGCGATTGTCGTTCAAGACAATAATCCGATGGACGAGATCAGCGCTAGAGAAGTGGAGAAGATATTCACAGGCGATGTGGAAAACTGGTCGGCGATCAACGGGAAGCCAGGGTCAATTTCTGTATATACTCGCAATACTTCTTCGGGAACCTATGCGGTATTTCAGGATTTAGCCCTTCGGAAGCGTGACTACGCATCTTCCTCACAAAAGATGGCGGGTAACGAGCAAATCGCGTCAGAAGTGGCGAAAAACACAAATGGCATAGGCTATGTAGGTTTGGCTTATCTCGGATCACCCGGATTGAAGCCCCTTCCGGTGGATGGCATTTCGCCTGACAATCCAGACTACTCGTTTGCACGCCCTCTGTACTATTTTTACGACGCAAAATCTGAAATGAGACCGATTGTGAAAGAATTCGTGGATTTCTGTTTGAGTCCTAAGGGACAAGAGATTGTTCAGTCGGTATACTTTATCTCCATCCTCTGAGGTTGTCACTGCAATCTAATTACGGTTTGAAATATACCGTATGGAAATTAAACCACAAACGCAATGAGCGTTCAAGATACCGATAGCAGATACGATTTAGGCAGCCGCCAAAGGTCATTTCTTGGCCTTACCAAAGAGTCCGCTTTGAAGGGGCTTTTTGGTGGAAATGCGTTTGTGTCGATCTTGGTTTTAGGCTTGATTACGTTCTTCCTATTCAAGGAGGGGGCGGGCTTTTTTGGCCAGTACCGGGAGGATCTTACGATCTATCGCAGTTCGGGTCTCGAATATGTCGAGTTGATGCGGGAAGAGCAGGACGCACTTTCCGCGCTGAATCGTTATTTGAATTCCATTCGAACGCTGCAGAGCGAACAGCTCTCCGAAAGCGGTCTCGAGTTTAGGGACGTCAAAGCGATCCTTCGAAGAGACGAAGACTTTTTCTACGATTTTGAGGATCTCGCGTATCCGTTGCGAGAGCATATTCTCGAGGCGAACGAAATCGCTGCGACGGCTCGGGATAGCTACAATGAGATGCTCGATCTGCAAGAACATCAGCAGAACCTGTTGAAAGCAGGAAGGGAGGACGAGGCACAAAACTTGACAATTCCAGAGGTCGATTTGGACATGATGTTTAGCCTAGTTAAAGATACGGAAGCTAAGTATCTCGCGATTAATCGCGAGTTGGAGTCGGAAATTCCGAAATTACTAGATAGAGCCCCAGAATACGACGATTCCGAATTGAGTTTAAAATTGGGCCGTTTCAAAGAGCTTGCTTCGATGTTTATCTTGGAAATCCCAGACTATGAATCGAAAGTCGTTTCGTGGAATCGTGCGGAATCTGTTAGTCTGGAAGACGCGTTTACGTCCTTTGTTTTCGGAAAGGAGTGGGTCACCAATAGTTCCATTCAAGATTGGTACGGAATTGTACCGCTGTTTTCAGGATCGCTTTTGGTGGCTTTCATTGCGATGAGCTTCGCAATTCCACTTGGCGTGGGAGCTGCCGTGTATGTGAACCAGGTCGCTAAACCCATTGAGCAGAACTTGATAAAACCTTATATCGAGTTCATTTCTGCGATCCCATCTGTCGTCATTGGGTTTTTCGGGATTGCCGTATTTGGAACACTGCTACGAACCGTTTCCGGTTGGGATGTACTAGGCTGGATTGAGTTCTTTCCTCTCAGCGAGCGGCTAACTGGTTTTACAGCCGGCTGCTTGCTAGCTTTGATGGCCATTCCTACGATCTTCACGCTCGCAGAGGACGCTCTCAATAATGTTCCATTAGCGTTCAGGGAGGCTTCGATGGCGATGGGATCGACTAAATTGCAAACGATTGTCCGCATCATCATTCCGACCGCTTTGTCCGGGATTATATCTGCAACCCTACTCGGTTTTGGCAGGGTAATTGGCGAAACCATGGTGGTACTTTTGTGTGCCGGGAACCGGATCGAGATACCCCAAATATCGAAGGGAGTCGGAGTCTTCTTCGAACCAGTTCACACTATGACGGGTATCATTGCCCAGGAGTTGGGTGAAGTTGTTAATGGCAGTCTTCACTACCGAGCCCTGTTTGTAGTCGGGCTCACCCTGTTTTTGATTTCCCTGTTGATCAATTACTTCGCTCAGAAGATTGTCACCAAGTTCCAAATTTCACGAGGCTAATCTGCGAGCATGTCCACTATAGCAGCCAGTTCAAGTAAGTCGATGGAGCAAGCACTCTTTGGAAAGCCGACTAAGGCGAAGTTAGTTGAGCGAGTTGTTTTTTGGATGTTTCGCTTGGCGACTTATTTCGTATTGCTTTGTGCTGCGGTGATCTTCGTAGACATATTTTACAAAGGAGGAAAAACCTTGTTCGAAAGTGAATTCCCGTTTGTAAACCTGGAGTTCCTATCTGAGTCGCCGCAGACGCTCCACGTATTCGAATATGAGGGACAGCAGTACGAATTGAGCGATACGAAGTTTCGAGAGTTTAAAGAGACGATCGACGAGACGATTGTAACGGAAACCTACGCTTATTCTGGCGGAGGAATTTGGCCGTGTATCGTGGGTACGGTTTTGCTTGTTCTGGGGGCGATGCTAATCGCACTTACGCTTGGAGTATTGAGTGCCATCTTTTTAAGTGAGTATTCCCGTCCCGGAAAAATATTGAATTCGGTCAGGCTCTCTATTCTTAATTTGGCAGGGGTGCCTTCGATCGTGTTTGGGATTTTCGGTATGGGCATGTTCGTCCTGGCTTTTGGGTGGAACGTTTCACTCATTGCAGGTTGGTTCACGCTGGCTTTCATGGTTCTGCCGATCGTCATATCGGCCAGTGAAGAGTCGATGCGCGCGATCCCTCAAGGACTGCGTGACGCGTCGCTTGCTCTCGGAGCTACAAAGTGGACGACTATCCGAACCAATGTCCTCCCTTATGCGATGCCAGGGATATTGACCTCCTCTATTATCGGTGTTGCTCGGGTCGCGGGAGAAACGGCGCCGATCATGTTCACGGCGGCTTACGCATTGAGAGACCAGTTGCCGTGGCAAGGTCTCGAACATTGGTACGATTTCCTCTTTCAAGGAGTTATGGCGTTGCCCTATCACATTTATGTGGTGAGCGCTAAAATACCCCAAAACGAATTCACGTCGCGGATGCAGTACGGAACGGCATTCGTGTTTTTATTCATCGTGGCCGGTATTGCTTTAGCTTCAATTTTGATGAGAATCCGCATGCGGAAAAAATACCGCTGGTAATATCCGTAATGGAGTGCATCCTCGAGAACGTAACAATGATGGATGCGATGAATGTGGAAACCCCCCCCGACGAGAAAAATCAGTCTCTCATCAGAATTTCTGACTTCGACTTCTTCTATGGAGACAAGCAAGCGTTATTTAATATCAATATGGACATTGATGAGAAGGAGGTGACCGCATTCATTGGACCCTCGGGCTGCGGAAAGAGCACGCTTTTGAGATGTATCAATCGAATGAATGATTTGATCGAGATCGCCCGAATCGGCAGGGGGCATATTCGGATGAACGGAGTGGATATCTATGACCCCCGCGTAGATGCCACTGTATTGCGCAAGCGAGTGGGCATGGTTTTCCAGAAGTCGAATCCCTTTCCCAAGAGTATTTACGAAAACGTTGTTTACGGATTGAGGATTCAGGGGATCAGCAAGAAATCCGTTTTGGATGACGCTGTAGAGAAGTGTCTGAAAGGTGCCGCTCTTTGGGAAGAAGTGAGTGATCGTTTGGATACGAGTGGCTTGAGCCTATCGGGTGGTCAGCAACAGCGCCTTTGTATTGCTCGTGCCCTTGCGGTGGAGCCAGACATTCTTCTAATGGACGAGCCTTGCTCTGCATTGGATCCAGTGGCTACGGCGAAAGTGGAAGAACTCATTCATAATCTAAAAAACGATTACACGATTGTAATCGTAACGCACAATATGCAGCAAGCGGCGCGAGTATCAGACAGGACGGCGTTCTTTTACATGGGTAAGCTGATAGAGATGAATGCAACGGATCAAATGTTCATGAGCCCGGATAACGAGCAAACCGAAGCCTATATTTCCGGAAGATTCGGCTAATAATAGAGGTAGTTAAAACAAGTAGATTATAAGCATGAAAAGATATTTCCACGAAGAGCTTGAAGACGTTCGATCAAATTTGATGCTGATGGGCGAAAAGTCGGTTGAGATCACGAATTCCGCCATGAAAGCAATGCTGGAGGGTGATAAAGTGCTGGCTGAGAAGATCATCAAATCCGACGATGTAATAAATGACATTGAGACGGAAATCGATGATGAGGTCGCAAGATATATTAACTTAAGGGCACCGGTAGCTAGAGATCTCAGACTTTTGTTTGTTGCAGTCAAAGCGAGTCACGATTTGGAAAGGGTTGGGGACGAGGCATCAAGCGTTGCGAAAAGAACGATTAAAATCCTGACCGAAGGCCCCATTGGGTCGAGCCTAGGCCAGGTTCCCAAAATGGGTGAGCTCGCGGTTAGCATGTTGAAAGAGGCTTTACAGAGTTTCATCCAGGAGGATGAGAATATCGCTTACTCAATTATCAATCGGGACAAAGAAGTTGACTCACTGAATCGAGAAAATTTAAGCCAGTTTGTAGAGCTGATGAAGCAGGATCCGTCAACTGTCGCGACTTCGACAGAGATGGTCTTTATTTCAAAGTCATTCGAGCGAATTGCAGACCATGCCAAAAATATCGCGGAAGAAGTCTATTATCTCCTGACTTCTCAGTCACTCAAAGAAGTGATCCGAGCGGAAAAGCAGGGTAAATAGGGTTATCGTGCATTCTGACATCCTTCCGGATCTGGGTTTGATCAGGTAATGCCAGGCAAATTGAGGATGCGATAGATTTTCTGAAGTTGGCTGCTCTCAGTTCTGTCTTGCTAGGATTCCTTGTGACCGTTTGCATGACCCGATTCGTGAGCTAGCTTTTTAGGGTCATTATAAAAAAGGATGGCAAAATATCCCAAAATATTAAAAGAGGGCATAGGGTTAGTCGTCCTGTTGTTGGGTGGCTCTTTAACCGCACAAGATGTAGGGACGCGAATCGACCTGAAGCGGAAGGCCCTGGACGAAACGGTTTGGGTGAACGAAGTCCGAGCAGAGCGTTATGGGGATACCATTGCGAAGCTTTGGGATGAGATTCGCGAGGCAGAAAACCCGCTAGACGTTTTCCGAACTTTTTCTTTAGGGGCTATCGAAATGCCACAATGGACGCTAAATAGGCGATTGCCCGAAAAGATTTTTGAGTTTATCCACCGAGCTCCAGCTTCGGGGATAAAATATCTCAGAAGCTACCAGTTCGAAACGATGCTCAATCGGTTCGAGAAAGAGGGATATAGCGTCGATCAGGTGGACTTTAGGCATTCGGAGTTTGAAGTTAAACCGGATGGTGTGGGGATCTCGAGGGTTGAGTTCGAAATGAATGTGAGCGGCCCAACCCACACGCTTTACCGAAGGTCGTTTCAAGGCACGGCGAGGATCGTTTGGAGTGAAGAGCTCGGAGAGGACGACCTCTACTACCCTCAATCGATCTCCTTTGAGAACCTTCGGCAGTATAGAAGAACAGGTACGTCTGGGTTTGAGTCTTCGGACTGGCTGGACGGAGAGGAATCGGGGTCTGCTTACAGCGTTATTCTAGTAGAGGATTTTGATCTCGATGGTCGGCCGGATATTCTTTTTCCCAGAGCGAATATGCTCTATCGAAACGTGGGTGACTTTCGCTTCGACCCCCGTCCATTCGTAAAGCACCAGGTTCCAGCGGCAATTGACGCAGCTCTGCTGATTGATGTCGATCTGGATGGTGAACGCGAGTACATAGTGACGACCCGTGGTTTGGGAGTGCTTCTTTTCGAGCCTAATCGGAAGTCTGGGCAATTCGATCAAAAGCCGAAAACTTTAGTGAAGCCCAAAAGGCTCTTCAGCGGGTTTTCTATGACGGCTGGAGATTTGAATGAGGATGGATTACCGGACTTGTTCATAGGACAGAATGTTGAGGCTTACGTGCAAGGATTACTGCCAGAGCCCATCTTCGATTCGAATGACAGTTTGCCTTCCTTTATGTTGATTAATCAGGGAGCTGGAAAATTTCGAGAAATGATAGACAAGTCAGGCGTATCCGAAAAATCGAAACGCAGGATCCGAACAAGCTCAATTGTAGACCTGAATCTAGATGGGCAAATGGACCTAGTGATAACGAGTAACTTTGCTGGAGTGGATGTTTTTGCCGGGAGTAACGCCGCGCTTCTTGAGGATCGTACCTTGGAATGGCTTGAAGAGCCGGAACTCTTTGGCTCTAGTCATGTGATTGCGGATTTTAACCGCGATGGAAAATTGGATCTGTTCGCAGCGGGTTCGAGTTCGGAAGTGGGTCGTAGAATGAGCAAAGCAGGATCCCACAGAGAGGGATTCGAAGGCATTGAAGCAAAGCGTGCGATCATTTCGAAAGGGAGTCGTTTATGGCTTGGCAAGAAAGAAGGCGGGTTCTTGCTGTTTGAGGATGAGGATGTCTTCACGCGCGCAGGATCGGTTTGGGGAAGTACGGACATCGATTTCAACAACGATGGATTTCCCGATTTGTATTTGAACAATGGTTATGTAAGTAAAACGACCTCGAAGAATTACGACGAAATTTTCTGGAGACATGACGTTTATGACAGCAAAGTCGAAGACCGAAAGGAGCTGTCGCTATTTCTTCGCCTCGAGGGTCCTGGAAGCTATTTGTCAAAAAATGAAATGAGTTGGTCACCATTTCAGAAAAACCGTCTTGCAGCAAATTTTGGAGAAGAGGGTTTTGTAGATATCGCTTATCTCATGGGTCTGTCTTCAGAAAGGGACGGAAAGGCGACAATTTCTGAAGATTTTAATATGGATGGTAAACCTGATTTACTAGTGGTGGAGTCCGACTCGGTCGAAAGCCAGGTGTTCCTGAGGTTTTTGGAGAATAAGATGCTGCAGACGGGTAACTGGGTAGGGGTTCAACTGCGCCCTGCGAAGAAGCGTTCGACAGTGGGAGCGACAGTCCGGATAATAGCCGATGACTTTACAGCGGTTAAGGCAAAAGTATCTGGACAGTCGCGAAATGCTCAAACCTCATCCACGTTGCATTTTGGCATCGGAGAGGCGGATGCGATAGAAGCGATTGAAGTGCAGTGGCCAGACGGTGAGAAGACTAGGATTGATACGCCCGCGATCAACCAGTACCACGTTGTGGTTCCTGGCAGTTAAAATTTGATTTTTGCCAGGGCCCAGGCTGTTTTAATGTTCAACTGGTCAGCGTTGTCCTTGAACTTCTACCAGGAGTATTGCCATCCCAATATGGTTGTGAGTTTCGTCTCTAATTGGAGCCCGTTGAGGTCCTGAAAGATTGGCGACACGACTTCCAAGGCAATTCGGTTACCTGAAGCGGATCCTTTATTGAAGAAATAATTAAACCCGATTGCGGCGTCTACGCGTTGCCCGCCATAATTTTCAGAAAAGGCTGCCGTCACCGTTCTGCGAGAGGGAGCGAACGGAGGGTTGAATGAGAGATCGGACTGGGTTCCGCTCATTTTTTCGGAATACTTATAAGCGATTCTTCCCGAAATGCTAAGTTGATCCATAAGCTTTGACGCGATCCAGCCCGAAGCTTCGAGGGAGTTGCCAAGTCGGTAGTCGTGGTGATTTGTGTTTAGGCGGATTTTTGCTTTGGCTTGAGCACCATAGGACCATGACTCTTTTTGACTGATGTAGGTGATCGACGGATTGAACTCCATGCTACCGCTTCCCATTTGCATCGGTGCGGGAAGCTGACGCTGAGCGCGTCCACCGGGTCCCGGTACTAAATCGGTTTCCGCGATCGAACCGCTTGGAAGGCTGAAACTGAGACCGAAGTGGGCCTTGTCTCCAGCGGATTTATAGAATGGCAATAGAGTGCCCAGTTTTAGGTCGCCCCAACCACTGCTTTCGGTGGTGAAGGTGCTAGATCCGTCGTTTAGTGAAATAAGCGGTGCCGCCATCCCAAAGATTTCGTGGTCCATGCTGGAGTCTAGGTAGGGCAGCATGGCAAATAGAGTCATCTTGTCAGAGGGGGCGTACATAACACCCAGCATCGTCATTTCCATGGTCATACGAGTGGGCGTGACGGTGTAGTTTGCGTTGAATACATCCTGTGAAGCCCGACTGGTTTCACTGTTTCGCATTCCCTCCATTTTCATTTGCATTTGGCGAAAGGATAGCATCCACTCTCCTGATTCGTGAGTATGGTCGGCCATGACCATGATGGGAGCATGGCTATCTGGCCTGGCAAACTCGTATTCGTGAGCTTGGGACGATTTTAGAAGCAGTGTACTGGCTACTGCCAATGTGATTGTGTGATTGGAAATTTTCATTGAACTTGGAAATTTGTATTTAGTGCAGGTTGGCCCTGGTGTTTCCTCGAGGGCTCTTTGCGAGTTGGTAAGGCAAACGCGAAATAGCGACAGAAGGCATCCCATTTGGATGCAACTATTCGCGGTCAAACCGTCAATCCGGTGATAGAAACAAGAATCTGATTAGGATAGCACCAGCCGCTTAGGCGGGGGTAGCTCCAAACTGTTATCAGTATCGCCCATAACAGAAGTCTGTTGGGTGGCTCTTTTCCAACTCTGAGGAGGGACTATCAAAGGTTCTGCAGAGCTCGGTGCAGTAAGTAGCCACTTGGGGACCACGTTCCAGTACCCGATCACCTGATCGTCTACATTCGTTCTTTGTTCGATGACGTATTGGCAAATACCGCAGGTCTCTTTTCCTTCCATAGCCGAGCTCAAAGCCTCGGTGAAATTGTCTGAGTCTGAGTTCTCTATGGCCATCGACAACCAGGCAAAGGCTTGGATAGGTGCTAGGTGCCACCCATTGGTGAGACAAATAACGATGATCGCCAGACTGCCAAAGACTTTATTCCGAAGCAACATTCGTAATGCGAGTCTGGGAATCTCGGTAGGGCGGATATGTCAACGTTTAATTTTTAGGCAAACGGATTTCCGTTGTGGGCGAAATGACTTCTTTGCGGTGATTCAAACCGAAGGTAGATACGTTCGGGCCTTATCGAGAGGCCGTGAGAAACCGCGTTCGTGAGAGTCTGAGAGAGATCAGGAATTTGTAGGTCATCCAATCCCAAATTGATGAGGATGCAGAACGCACAGGCTTCAGTCGTTCCTGCAAAGCTCATCGAAGGGGAAAACCCGATACGCACCATCACGTAGTCCTCGGGCTTGTCAAGAAGGCTCGCTATTTGGGTCGAGAGATTCTTGAGGATAGATCCGCTTTTTGATGGGGCTAGCGAACCGTTCGTTTCAATATTTAAATAGGGCATTGTAAATTGAGTTTATCGAGCTTTTCCCGTTACAGTAAATCCCGTTATGGAACGGTTCGGATTTTGAAGAGGCCCGGTAAAATGCAACTGAAACTGACCAGCTTTCTTTCCGCTTTCGGGATCGTGGAAATTGAACTCGTACTCGCATCGGGCCCCTGAGTTGGATTGCGGTTTTGCGATTCTACTCGGTCTTCCCATGACATCGAAAATTTCGTTGAGTGAAGGCAGGGAAGCGGTGAGTACGGAGGTTTTGTCCAGCTCAATGCTCATGGATCGTCTCAATTTGTTGATTTTGGCTTCTCCGATATTCTTGAACATCGACAGAATAGGGTCCGAGCCGATCAGCTTAACAAACGTTTCGTCGATCTCCATGTGCGTCAACAGGCGATCCTTGAAGTGCGTTTTGAAGGCCATAGAAAAGGGCTGGTCGTCGGGGGAGCCTAGCTTTTTATGAAAGGTCCATGTCCAGACCTCTTCGCGGAGACCCTGGTGGAGTTTCTCGATTTCTTCAGGACTCGCACCGCTTAGGAAAACGAAGTCGGCGTCCCTCACGATTGGATCACGAAATCCGAAAACGAGTTTCTGGGAGGATTGGACCGTTACGTTTTGGTCGAATTTCTTTAGCTGGTTCTTGAAATAAAGAAGTCGGAGATAGACACACCCGGACAGCGTAAGTGATAGGGTTATCAGGCAAATCGCAGTTAGCAGTCGCTTCGATTGGAATCTCTGGCTCATAAAGGGTCGGGTGTTTCAAAGAATTCTAGAAATTCGAAACAGAAAAAGGTTCAAGGTTTGAAAGTGCGAGGACTAAAGGGAGTTCGGTTGGCCCTCTGCGAGGCTGATTGAATTTACTAGAACGTGAATGTGCCGGGACTTCGTCCTTCGGTACCCTGGCCTAGTTGTTGCTCGCTGCGCTGCCTGCCTGAATGGATTCGGTGCTGCCATAGGGAGTAGGGCAGTTTGAGCGAAGCGATATCATTTCATTTTAATGGAAGTGCTTTCGCTTACTTAGCTGGACAAATTGGAATCCACCCATAGGTTATTGTCGAATAAGATGTCGGAGATAATTTGGCTTAGCCAGACCTCAAATTCTATGTATCCTGTATTTTCTTTCCGATTTGCGACTGGGATCGTTGCTGTTTTAGCGGCGGCCGCGTTTCAGGGCTCGCTTTGGGGGGCAGGCGATTGGGAGGAGGAAGCCTTGCTGCTCTACAATTCTGGGTCTCCAGAAATCAACGACCTTAGAGCAAGGAGTACAGGTAACGAGCGGCTAAAGTTGTACGCGAGAGCGTTAGGGCAGTTGCACGTCCAACCCATGAGGGAGGAAAATGCGCTCTTGGCGAAGGAGACGTTCGAGATCCTTTTTGAGTCGAACCCGAACGATCAAGTGGGAATTGCGTCGGCCTATTACCTAACAAGAATCAACCACAAGCATCTTGACGAGCCTGACTTGGAGGTAGCACGGTCTGCTTACCGATACATTTTTGAGTCCTATCCATCGAGGTTTTTTGGGGAGCTAGCCTTTTTGAAGTACCTCCTTATCGAGCTACACAACGAGGAAAGCACGCAAAGCGTATCCAATCGAATTGCGAGTTTAGAGATGCTGGGTGATCAGCTCACTATTCCAGATATGATACGGGGCTATCACCGCGCGGTTGGAGATGCCTATTTGGGTTACGAATTGTCTAAAAAAAAGGCCTACGAGCATTTGAAGGTGGCTTATAAAATTAGGTCCTCGGTTCCGGAGACTCAGGTTGAATTGATGCTTTCGGTCGCCGAGCTAGCTGAATTTTTCGGAGAGATAGACGTCGCAATTGCGGCGCTCCAGGATTTTCTGAATGTTGCCAATGGGGATGATCGCAGGGGCGAAGTCGCTCTTCGAATCGAAGCCCTCAATCCGAAATAGGGTATTGCTCTTGCATCGATTGATGCTTGAGACAGCAGTAATCAAGGTCTCAATACGTTTCTGCTCTTATAGGGAGATTATCCTCTGACCCTCCTCATCTGGGTCTGGACAAATGGTAATCATCTGGTTTTGTTGTTTTTCCAGATGCCTGAGGCTGAACTACCAAACGAACCTGCCTTCACAATCGTCTCGAGTTTTGTCAGAGAGCGAAACGTTCTTTTCGCAATGGCGAATTTCAGCGATCTGTATGTGGAATACTATCTCCACCTAAAGGACAACAAGATCGGGATGGATCCTCGAGCGGATGATCTGCTCAAAACCACTTTGGCCGCATTTTCTCTCCATTGTGTTTCGCGCCCCAGAAATGAAGTCTTGGCCTGGACCATCAATTTTCAGGATCCGCTGCTCAATCTTTTTCTAGGAGGAGATACCGAAATTGGGTCGGTGGTAGGGCGTGCTTTCACCGAAAATGTAAAGGAGGCGGAAGAGAACGTTTTTTATCAGGAAGTCGCGAAGGGAAATAAGCCGATCCATCGCAGTGTAGTCCCTTTTGAAGGAAACGATCCGTTGGCGGCCGTGGAGGCCTTTTACGCGATGAGTGAGCAGCGCCCAGCCCGTTTTTTCAGGCTCGATACGGAGACCTTTGCTATCGTCTCTGCCCACCCAGATTATGATGAAGAATGGTTCAGGGATCTGACTGTAGACGATTTGCGTGTCTTATCGGTAACCGAGCACGTGAACCCCTTGGAGACTCGAATTGTAAAATGGGAATGTGGCTGTAATCAAAAGCGGATTCTCGAGGCGTTGGAACCAGTATGGCGCCAAAGCCCCGATGAACTGTTTCTCGGAGAGGAGCTGATTGAAGTGAATTGCCCAAGGTGCTCTGGCAAATATCGGATCAGTAAAGAGACGATGGAAGCCTACGATGAGGGCTTGAAAGACAAAGTGGAGTAGTTAGGAGCTGGTCTTTGGAACGATGAATGAAGCAGGGCTCGATATCCAGTCTGAGTCCACGTTCGCACGAGCGTGTGATTGAGGAAATGGCGGTAATGCTGGTGGTATTAGTGTTGGTGGATTTTTCTTTCTCGGTTGGCCTTGCTGATTGCGCGGGCGATTGAACGTTTGAAGGACTCACACCAGTCGTCTTGCGAGAGGTAGGCCGTGTTGTAAGGGGTTAGCGGGCTTTACATTTTTCGGAGAGAGATATTGGTTAAATATGTGAGCAAGTCTAGTCGTGCACGAAAGCGGAAACTGCCCCTCCCGATTTTAATGTATGCGGATACGCGTACCTCAGCGGATCAGCTTTATTTGGCAAAGTTCGGCGTTCCGGATGCCTTCATATCCATGAAAAAGGGGGCTAAATCAATCGCGGTGCTAAACCAGCTCGAATTTTCGAGAGGATTGAAGGAATCGGCGTTCAGTACCATTCTGGCTCTGGAGGAATGGATCGAGAAGGCTCGTACCAAATTTAGGCGGGATGATGTTGGCGTTGCTGAAATTGTTGCGACCTTGGCAGCGGCGTATCGGGTTAATGGATTTAGAGTTTCGTCGGATTTTCCCGCTTGGCTGGCGTTTCAACTGCAAGGGTTTGGGATAAAAATTGATGCAATGAAGACGTCGATATTTCCAGCCCGAGAAACGAAGACGGAGGAAGAAATGCGATTTCTTCGACAGAGTAACCGGTGTAGTGCGGCGGGAATACGGGCGGCAGAAGAAACTCTGAAAAAGTCCACTATCAAGAGGGACTACCTTTACCTCGAGGGTAAACGGCTGACCTCGGAAAAGCTTAGGGAAGCAATAGAGGTTGCCTGTTTGACCGCAGGTTCGATTCCTATGGACACAATTGCAGCGGGTGGAGACCAGGCTTGTGACCCACACTGCACGGGTTCGGGACCGCTAAGAGCGAATGAATTGATCATTGTGGATGTGTTTCCGCGGGTCGCGAAAACGGGATACTTTGGTGACATGACGCGAACTTTCTTGAAAGGAAAGCCTTCTGATGCTCAGAGAGCGCTGGTTACGGCAGTAAAAGGAGCACATAGTCAGGCCATCAAAAAAGTTCGGACAGGAGTAGACGGAAAGACTATCCATACCTCGGTACAGAAGTACTTCGATGATCGCAATTATCTGACCACGCACGATGAGAGTGGAGCTCAAGGATTCTTTCATGGGACAGGCCATGGTTTGGGGTTAGAAGTTCATGAGGTGCCGCGAGTCTCAATCGTAAACTTTCGCTTGAAGAGGAACTCGGTTATCACCATTGAGCCCGGTTTGTACTATCCCGGATTAGGGGGCTGTAGATTAGAAGACGTGGTTGCAGTGACAGATACGGGGCCGAAGAAATTAAGCTCCTATCACTACAACTGGATTGTGGAATAGATGTTCCTTCAAGATGCCTGAATTCGCTGAGGTAGTGTTTTTCTGCCGCCAATGGGATCCCGGAAAACGGAGATTGGTTCAATCGGCACAGCTGAACGGAGAAGTTCGTTGCTTTCGTGATGTTGATCCAGTGCGATTGGCTCGAAAGCTCGAAGGAAACCGCCTCATTGGGTCGAGGACTCACGGGAAACGGATGCTTTTTCAATTGGAAAGGGAAACCTGGCTAGGGGTTCACCTCGGGATGACGGGAAATCTCCGAATCCGAAGTCATCATCAGCCTCCCGAGAAACATGATCATCTTGCCCTGAAGACGTGCATCGGGTGGCTTGTGTTCAATGATCAAAGGCAGTTCGGCAAAATAGAGCTATTCGAGTCGTCAGGTCTCCCCAAGTTTTGGAATGAGTTACCTCTGGAAGTAGGATCGCCGAAATATGACTACGACTATTTCAATTCGATCATTGAGAAACGAAAGCGAGGGCCGCTGAAAAGTCTTTTACTTATGCAGGAGTTTTTTCCTGGCGTGGGCAATTGGATGGCGGATGAGATATTATGGAAGGCGAGGGTTAGGCCCAACCGAGCTGCGGTATCACTGAGTAGCTCTGAGAAGAAATCGCTTTTCCGTGCTGTCAAATTCGTTTGGGACGGAGCTTTGAAGTACGTTGCCACAGATTATTCCATTCCCCCGAAGACCTGGCTTTTTCAGCATCGCTGGAAAGCGGGTGGAATTTGTCCGAAGACGGGTGAAGCACTAAGTCGAAGCACGATTGGAGGACGAACAACCTGTTGGTCCGCTAAATGGCAGTCGTGAGCTCTCGTTTTTGCTTTAGGGAGCGAGACGATTCAAGTTCCAGCCAACGTCATCGGACTTAGAATACAGGAAACGGTCGTGAATACGATTTTGGCCCCCTTGCCAAAACTCGACCGTCTCAGGAGTAATCCGGAAGCCTCCCCAGAAGGAGGGTAACGGGACGTCGCCCTTTTTGAATTTCCGTTTCATTTCATCCAACTTGGTTTCGAGGATAGAACGAGAAGAAATGATGCTGCTTTGGGGTGAAGACCAGGCCCCAATCTGGCTGCCAAAAGGACGGGTGACAAAGTATTTGAGGGACTCGGTTGCTGGAATCTTTGTCGCAGAACCGGTGACCGCTACTTGTCTATGGATGGAGATCCACGGAAAGAGCAGGGAGACTTTTGCGTTTCCTGCGATCTGCTGGGATTTGCGGCTGCCAAAATTTGTGAAGAAGACGAAGCCTCGTTTATCCAATCCCTTCAGCAATACAGAGCGTTGCCACGGTTGCCCCTTTTCGTCGACTGTAGCTAGCGACATGGCATTAGGCTCCACCACCTCCAAATCTTGAGCTTGGGAAAACCAAGCCTGAAATTGTTCGATGGGATCCTGAGACAGATCCTTTCGGCGCAAACTTTCTCCCGAATAATCCTCTCTAAGTTGGCTGAGGTCTTTGGACACGAGGAAATTTAAGATGAGGGAGGGCTTTGTTTGCTAGTTCTGAGACCGACTGAAGATTGTTCTGCAATCACTCCAATTCTCGTCTCTCAAATATGTCCGAGTAAACGGATTTTTTTTTTGAAAATCCTCCCGAGGGAGCGAGATTGTAATGGCTC
>DIHO01000018.1:0-136046 GCA_002420185.1 Opitutales bacterium UBA5694 | reverse complement strand
AGAGCGAGATTGTAATGGCTCGTTTAGCATCCCCGCTTTGCTGCGGATTGTTGGGATGGACTGGGCGCGAGGTGGAATTCGGTTCGATGCGTTCCATTTGTAAGGTTATGGATGAATATTTGTTGGCTCGTCTTCAGTTGTGTCACCTTATCTCATCGAGAAGTGTTTTTATCTGCACGGATTGGATTTCTTTGAGATGAGGTCATTCAGGTTTAGAAGGAACGCTTTTACTTCCTAAGGCAACCGATTTTGAGGAAAATAGACTTTCCTAGTGATAGACTTCTCGATCTTCGAGCTGAAGCACCTTCACTCGCCGAAAGATGCTTTTAGCCGAGTGAATCTGCTTTCACTAAAAAAGCCGACTAGTCTGATCCTATGAACCAAGAGCTGTTGACAAACCTGGTTGGCCCTAAATTCGACGCTAATCTTGGAAAGCTCGCTCAAATGTTCGAAATATATGAAGGAAATTGTGAAGCTCTCGATAAAGGATTCAGCGCTTGCTGTCAAAGATACTAACGAAAAGAGCGGCCAAATCTGGGATCCATTCCGTCTCGTGTATGTTCATGGGCGAGGCAGGTCTCTGGGGAGGTAGGCTTCTTAAGTGGCGGTCCATATGATTTTGAATCTTGCGCAGGAAATGAGCAGTGATAAGGAGTACCAGTATTGGTTTTAGGGCTTTTAAAGGTCGAATTCTGGTTGTCAGACAGATCACGCACCTTTGCATCGAACTAATGTTGGTTATTCGTAGAAAGGTAACTCGGGGGAAGTCATATACGGTTTTCATGCTGCCCGGCTATAATGAAGAGTGGCCAACCTCTGAATATGAGCACCAGGAAATTCTGAGGCTGTTCATGCAGGATCAGCCTTATGACGGAATTCATAATGATTTTTCAGATTACCGAATGGGGCGGAAAAAGTCCGCTCGATCTTAAATGGGCTCTCGAAGCGAATTTGGTATGATATGACTTTAGCCTATCGGTTGGGCCTTTGTTCCTGCGGAAAAATCCCCGGTAAGAGTATTCCTGCAAGAAACTATAGTGGGCTATGGTAGATTCTAAGTGGGGGTAAAACTAGACATTCTTGAAAGTTGCCCGACTGGACCGCGTATTTGAAATGGTTCATATGAACCTCCGGGCCGAGGGTTGTCTGGGAGCCAAAGAAGACGGCGGCATTCCTTTAAGCGTGTTTGGTCGAGCTCAGCGGGGAGGTGACACAGACGGGAATTGGTAAGGCGACGAGGAATAGTGTGGCGATTAGCGATGCTCCAGCGAAAGAGGTTTGACTTAATATGCTCCATACTTCGTTTGCAAAGCTATTACAGAATGCCACTTACTTGATAAATAGGATCAGGGCATCATTGAGACGTTTCGGAAGTCGGCCTTGGGCCAAGGGTTTCAGGCACTACCAATAACTTAGAAATTGGGCAAAAGTAATGGGGAGCATTATATATAGAGAGCGATTTTTGTGATGAGTGAATCGACGGGAGGAAAGGTGCTGTTCTCAGTGGAAAAACGGGTGATGCACTGAAAACGTATTGTTAGGACTCCGATTAGTTTGGGAAATTAACATTAGAAAGGACGGCCGCAGCGTCCTGATTGCTTTTGGCTTTGAACACGATTAAGGAAAGAATTGTCGTGGGCAGTACCGACTAGAACAGAAGTCAGTGGCGAATATCCGCTGGCATCTAAGGATCGCAGACAAATACAATCCTGATCATGATAAAGTGAGAGATAGCAGGAAGATCCAACTTTGGCAAAATATGTGCAAACGCAGGTTGACTACGCTGGAAAGCAGCTTTTTCGAATTCAGGAGCGGCCTTGGAGGAGAAAAATGAGAGCAATCGCAATTTTGGTGGTTAATTTCGCTCTCAGAATACGGGCGGTCGACCCGAAGCTGGGAAAATAGGCTTCGAGCAAAACCATTAGGAAAAGTCCCAATGTAAATCCTTGGATCTAAAGACGGCTTGTCTTTTTCTATTTTCAAGGTCGCTCGGGACTGTTTCGAGACTTGGGTCATGAGGATAGTGGCCTTGTCGATAAAATCAATTTCGTAGAATCAGGCATTTACAGCGTCCTTAATGTGCCGCTTTTCGGAGATCTCGTTCGGTAGGATATCTCGAGTGTTACGAGACTAGGGTTTTTGGAATAAGGCTCGCGGATCCTCCAGGGATCTAGTAGAGTCTAGCTGGGTAAGTTTGTAAGATTTAAGGTTAGGTCGAATCGCATTTTGTGGCGGGTTCCCCTTGAAGCGTTTGAGATTCATTCTCGCTACTCATTCGAGATTAAGACGCATATCCACGTGGACGATTCCGGCCTCAATGTAAGCTTCGCCTAGACGTTGGAATCCGAACCTCTCGTAAAAGTCGACTGCCTGGATTTGCGATGACAGCTCAACCTTTTTCCATCCTCTCTCGCGGGCGGCCTCGACGAGCTTTAGGAGTATTTTCTGTCCAACTCCTGTTGATCGGTACTCTTTGAGGACCGCCATTCTACCGATATGTCCGTCGGGCAAGAGGCGGCCGGTACCGATCGGGAGGTTTTCGTCATACGCGATCGCGTGAACGCAATCCGGGTCCCTACCATCAACCTCGAGGCTTGGTTCGACACCTTGCTCAGTTACGAAGACATTGAATCGTATTTGAAGGATACTGGTTTCAAGTGGGCTGAATTGGGTCAGCTCTATGCGGATCATGGATAAAAAAGTCTGGGTTTTGATGATTGCCAAAAGGATCCATGAAAAGTAAAAGCTAGAAATAGATTAAATGCCGCTTCCGCTTTAACATCGCAAATTCCCAAGTTTGGGTTTTTTTTGGGTTGGTTCTCTGTTTCCAAATTGCTAAAATTTCGGCAAATTGAATTAAGAATGTCGAAACATAACGTATAGTTCTGAGACGGTTTCTTCCAAATTAAATGTTTTCCACCTGGCTACGAATCTTTGCGATCACTTCAATTGGCTCATTGACTTCCGATTCGTTGGACTGGGAACCGATAGAGGGGCCACCGCTCGTGTTTGCCTATGACTTGGTAAGCGAAGAGCTTAGAGAGGGAGAGCGTTTTAAGCTAGCCCCAATTGCATATGTGGTAAATTTTGGATACGAGTTCGATTTGGATAGCGATTTCGGCGATTTTCATGTTCGGGGCATCAAGATGCTGGAATTGATTGTCCATGAAATAGACGCACTCGAAAAGTTGGAGGAAATCACCAAAACAAAGGCCTTTGCGACGTCTTTTTCGGAAGCCCTAAAGAATCCAATTGTCCGCTCATGGGCCGTGGCTCGAAGACCGGTTACTACGGTTACACGAATTCCTAGTGGAATTGTCCGCTACCTGCAGGGAAAGTTTTTTGAGGTAAAACGGGGGTCAGAAAAGCTAGCGGCGAAAACTAAGGAGCATCGATACAGAGGTGAGAGTAATGAGAAAGAGCCAGTCGGGGAAAAGGTTACGGGTGCAGCAAAAAAAGTAGGCAACACGACAAAGAAATTGAGTCGCCGACACTTGGGTTTCGACAAGGCGAAACGGGATTGGTCGAGGCGTTTGAAGGTTGATCCTTACACAACCAACGGCTACCTTCAATTTGAGTTGGAGCGGATAGCTTGGGCTTCGACGGTTGGTTCCTTCGCAGGTGAATTTGCCATTCCCTCCAGTTCGGTCCTTTCGTACACGCTGCAAGCTCAGGAAATGGTTTGGAGCAAGTCTGAAAAGGAGCTAGAGAGGTTAAACTCAAAATCCCTGAAGACGATGGGTGTCGACACAAGTGTTCTCGTCCAGTTTGACGAACTAGACCAGTATACGCTGACGGAAAAGACTGAGTTAGTGATCACACTAGAGGAGATCGAAGTGGATGGTAGGCTAGACCTCATTCAACTAATGCTAGAGGTAGAAACGAGGGAGGAAGCGATGTTGATGGTTAAGATCATCTCTGCGATTGGAAATTATCACCAACTGGTGAAGCCGATCGAGGAGGTTGCGATTCGCCGAGGCCTTGCGGTCTGCTACGACGAAGAGGAAACGATGGTACTCCCTCTTGCTTTAGATTATCTGCACTGGTCAAAAGAGATTTCGGAAGTATTGCTTTCAAATGATCTCTACGATGAATCGCGGTCTTTATGGATTAGCGGAACCGCTTCTGCGATCGCGAAAAGAAGGCTGGCTACCCACGATTGGAAGCTGAAAGAAAATTGTTTTGATACCTTTACTGCTCTGCAACCGAACCCCTAGTGAAATTTGCCGTTTTGAAAGACCCTTCATGTGGCAGTCGTTGACGAAGTCGCGACTTCAGAAAATTCCCAGTTGAAAGGATAATTTTCAATTGCCTCGTTAATGAAAGCGTGTAACGATAAAAACAGAATTAGAATCTTCCTACAGAATTATGTTATCTCGTCGCAAATTTATTAAATCGTCTGCTTTGGCAGCGAGCACCTTCGCGATCACATCCTCATGGGCAAAAGCGGCAAATGGTGATGTCCGAGTAGCCGTGGTTGGCGTTCGCGGACGTGGAAAGAGCTTAATTGACGATGTATTTCGTACCGAAGGTGCTCGGTTGGTTGCACTTTGTGACGTGGACACAGCGGAACTAGCAAAACGGGCAGTCGCGGTTGACGAAGAATACGGTGTCACCGTAAGCCAGGAAACCGATTACCGCAAGCTGCTCGAAAGAAGAGATGTCGATGCGGTTGTTCTGACGACACCAAACCACTGGCACGCCCTGCAGACAATTTGGGGTTGCGAGGCGGGAAAAGATGTCTATGTAGAGAAACCCGTGTGCCACACGGTTTGGGAAGGTCGCCAGATGGTGGCGGCAGCAAAGAAATACAATCGTATCGTACAGGCTGGTTTCCAGAATCGTTCTGATGTTGGGTTGCAAGAGGCGTTTCCCTGGATTCATGCGGGTAACATAGGTGAAATCAAGATGGTGCGTGGTCTGTGCTACCGAAATCGAGCGAGCATAGGGAAGATAGAAACTTCTCTGGTGCCGCCAAAATCGGTCGATTACGATAAGTGGCTTGGCCCTGCTGAACACCAAGACCTTTACCGTCCGGAATTACATTATGATTGGCACTGGGATTTCAACACGGGCAATGGCGATCTGGGGAATCAAGGTCCCCATGAGCTCGACATAATGCGTTGGATTCTTGGCGATCCGGATCATCCGGTTAAGATTCAGTCGTTGGGAGGTCGATTTGGATGGGACGATGCCGGCGATACGCCGAATATGGGTATCACTACATTCGATTGGGGAGGAATTCCTGCTCTATTCGAGGTGCGTAATCTATGGGTGAAGCCTGACCTGAACAATGCCCCAAACTTTAAAGGCTCCCGTGTTGGCGTTATAGTAACGTGTGAAGGCGGAGAATTCCGAGGAGGTCGAGGCGGAGGATTCGTTTATGACAATGATGGTGAGCGGGTGAAGGCATTCAAGGGTGATCGTGGCTCTAATCATTTCCCTGCGTTCGTGAAAGCTGTGAATAGCCGCAAGGAAAGCGATGTGGCGGCTCACCTAGAGAGCGCTTACAAATCCAGTTGCCTAGCGCATCTCGGAAACATCTCCTACTTGAGGGGTAAGGATGCTGATGGGAGGTCAGTCGAGAGGTTCGCGTCGAAGGATGGAGTACTCGAGGAAACACTAGGGCGGTATAATGAGCAAATGGCTCAGTGGAGCATCGATCAGTCGAAAGAGCTGTGGAAGATAGGCCCTGAGCTTGAATTCGATGCTCGATCTGAGAAGTTTACTGGAGGGGATTCATACAAGCAGGCCAACAAGCTCCTGAAGAAGAACTACCGACCTGGCTACGCTGTGCCCTCCATCACCTAGAGGGGCTCGCTAAAAAAACATCGATCCGAGCTTTGGAACTCTCCTAAGGCTCGGTTTCCTTAGATATTGGTATAAATCCGTTGCACTTGGAATATGAATTCGGATTAAGTCTGGTAAATGTTTACAGGTCTTGTTGAAGAAAAGGGTGAGGTGCTGAGCTTTCACGAGCAGTCGGAGGCGTGGAGGATGAGAGTAAGGGCAGACTTGGTGGCTCAGGAATTGGAGTTGGGTGACAGTGTGGCTATCAATGGGTGCTGCCTATCAGTTGTTGAAATCAGCAAGACGATTTTAACCTTTGACGTGCTTGAAGAGACGCGGCGGCTGACAAATCTCAAAAATATCGATCTGGGATCCAAGGTGAATTTGGAGAGGAGCTTGCGCTTCAACGGCCGTGTAGGTGGACATTTTCTGACAGGGCACGTAGATGGTTTAGGCAAAATCTTGGAGCTCGGAATGAGAGCTAAGGATGTCATCCTGAAGATTGAAGTCCCTAGAGAATTTGAGCACTATCTGGTGTACAAGGGCTGCATTGGGATCGATGGAATTTCTCTGACAGTTGCTGAAGTGGAGAAAAATGTTCTTACTGTTTGGCTGATTCCTCACACGCTCCAATTGACGGGGTTGGGTGATTTGAAGCCAGGGGATAAAGTGAATCTAGAGTTCGATCTACTTGCCAAATATACCGAAAAAATCCTGTCAAAACAAGAACGCTAGATGAGATATCAAATAGAAAGCGTCGTTGATGAGCTGGAACGTTTACGAAAAGAGGGACAGGATCGAATTTATGTATCGGAAGAGTCCTTACGCGACTTGAAATTGGCAGTAGGGAAGATTATTGCGGAAGATTCTGAAAAGGAAATGGAGAGTGTTGTTGCTTTAATACCCGATAGGATACGTTCGGCAACGGCAGAAGATTTTGACCGAGTTCTCAAGGGAGAACCAAAAAAGGCTAGTAAAACTTCAGGTGATAGAAAAGCTACCCTCGGAATTCCACTTGCATTTGAATTGCCGGAGGGCAACAAGCAAAAGCGTTGGGATGCGTTGCGGGAAATCGTACTAAATTGTCCGAAATGCAACGAGAATAAGCGAGAGGGCTATCAGCTAGTGTTTGGAGTAGGTAGTTTGGATGCTGATATCTTTTTTTGTGGCGAAGCTCCCGGAGCAGACGAAGAAGAGCAGGGGGAGCCTTTCGTCGGTAAAGCCGGACAGCTGCTCGATAAGATGATTGGTGCCATGGGGCTTGCTCGTGAGGAAGTCTATATCGGAAATATCATGAACTGGCGTCCGCAGCTTCCTACCCGAGTGGGCAATCGACCGCCAACAATCGGTGAGATTGAATTTTGCCTCCCATATTTAAGGGCTCAGATTGAGATCGTTAAGCCAAAGCTGATCGTGGCGCTAGGTGCGACTGCAGCGAAGGGCTTGCTTGGATCGAAATCGTTTCGTAGTTTGAGAGAGGTGAAAGGGGAATGGAGGGAATTTGAAAAAACACCTTTGCTCGCCACTTATCATCCTTCGTATTTGCTCCGAAACGATAGTAAGCGAGATAAGCGATCTGCGTGGGAAGATCTGCTCAAGGTGATGGAGCGTTGCGGTCTACCGATTAGTGACAGGCAGCGAGGGTATTTTCTCTAAATCTCAAGCACTTTCTCTACTTTGTGACATTTGGATTCCTGCCACTATCGATAGCCCGAGCCCGGTGCCCAGTTTTCCTTTGATGGAGTAAAAGAGGTCCAAGCATTTGACCTGGATGCTATCGGGCACTCTTCCTCTTGTATCTTGTTATAAATTTTTTTGTGATCAGTGTTTGACAGTGTATTGACTCCGTCTCCTTCTTGGAGGTTTAAACCTTGGGTAAGGATTCCGGAGTTTTCTCAAAATCAGGATCAGCTGTAGAAACGAGAGATGGTGAGTACGGATAGCCTAGGAATGCGTTGTCCTGAGACTTGGCACAGAGGCTATCAGCATTTTGAGTGACAGTCTTCTGTTGCATGGCTTTGGCAGAAAAAAGTTAGACGGCGTGGCGGGTCAGGGAGGGATCAGGATCCGGGGAGAATAGTGTCTACTCCAGCTCGGTTCAGGGTTCCCGCGATTTGGTCGATAGGAAGTATGGATTTTGCTATTAGTTCAGAATCATTTTTCTTTCCGGCGTCGATCAAGCTCCTGACATGGGTGACCGAGACGAGCCTTTTCTGTGAAGATTACAAGGAAGTGGCTTCGGGCGAAGATAGCTTTTCCCATATACGCTTCCGTACTGCTAAGAGGTAGTGAGCTCGCTCTTGATGCTATCTTAAATAGATTGCCCGGTATTTTGCTGCAACTTATTCCTCCACTTGAGGAATGATCTGCTTGACAAGTGTTTCTCAAAAAACGTTTCGCAGACGCATTCTCTGGTCAACGAGGTACTGCTCTTTAGTAAACATGTCTCGGAGATCTGCTTTGACGCCTCTCCCCAGCGAGGTCGGCAAAAGTTTGATCCACGATGTGACCAAGACGGGAAGTTCCCCTTCGATGGGCTGTCGCGATTCGACCTCCCAATTCTCCCGGTGGAGTATACAGGCGGAGGAAAAACGTTCGACTGTGAGTGCCCAACGACCTTCCGTTTGCTCTGTAACTTTGCTCGTTGCGATCAATAAGAGGTGGTCGGATGCGGAACTAACCTCATACCAAATCCGTAAGTGTTTGATAAACAATATAAAACCTAAAGGATTAATGAAGAATTCCGTGATTTAAGCTTTTTTTGCCTAGTTATTGCGACAAAAATTGGCCGGTATTCAGACTCAAAAATGGATGGATTTCAGACAACTGATGTCTATGCGGACGTTGACTCTTGGCAAATGCGGCAAGAGAAATCCAAAGTTGAAACCTGAGGATTGCATCAGTCGCCCAATGTGCGGTAGCATTTCCTAAATTAATCCTAAAGCTTGCAGAGCCATTTTTGACATTATGATTACAGAGCAATTGAAAAGAAGACGGCCAATTTCTAAAAAACGTGGTTTTACCCTAATAGAGATAATGCTCGTGATAGGGTTGATGGTTCTCCTAGTCGGACTTGTCGTAACAAATGTCGACAATCTTTTCGGGACAAACCAAACGGAGTTGGTTCGCTTTAAGGTCAAAGAGTCCTTCAAGACACCTTTGACTAGCTATCGAATTCACATGGGCAGTTTCCCCACGACCCAGCAGGGCTTGAAGGCGTTGGCGGTTCGCCCGGAAGGTGACGGCGGCAGATGGAGAGGCCCATACATCGAGGGTGAAGAAAATCTGAAGGATCCCTGGGGCCGCGATCTTCAATACCGGTATCCTGGCACGCACAATGCCTCATCGTACGACCTATACTCCCTCGGGCCGGATGGCACTGAGTCGGGCGACGATATTACCAACTGGTAATCGTTTTTGAGGAGGGTTTAAGTTGCGAGCTTGGTCCGGTTGGCATTCTGCCGGGCAGTCCTAGTTAGAGTAATCAGTCGATGAAAGTTAAAGTTGGCGATCGTGATTGGCGTCGTGCGTTCACTTTGATTGAGCTTATGCTCACGATGGCCTTGATAGCCCTTTTGTCGTCGCTGTTTATCTGGAATATTAATGCACTTTTGAAGCAAGGAGAACTGGAAGCCCTGCAGAACGAGTTGTGGGGAGTGGTAGAAAAAGCAAAACAGGCGGCGGTGTTTAGTCGTCAGCCTCACAAGGTCCGTTTTGACGAAAAGCTTAAGTCGTTCATGGTTTCGTCGGGCGAAGAAGAGATCGCCTATCAAGTGGATACTAGTGGATTTGGCGAAGAAGTCGAAATCGAGGTTTTTTTTAAAATGATTCTTCCCAAAGATGGTTATCGTCTTGTACGTGGCGAATTGGTCACCTATCGCGAAATCGAGTCGGTTACATTTTTTCCCGACGGGACTTGCACGCCGTTCTCTGTAGATTTGAAAATTGGCGAATATAAAAGTGGATATCAAATCGATCCATGGACGGGGTCCCAATTAACGGCCCCCGAGGAAGACTCATGAGGGTTAGGGCGAAAAGGAAGAGTAACCGGGGATTAACTATTATAGAGGTGATGCTCTCCCTCGCTTTATTTGGAGTGGCCGTAACGACCTTTACTGCGGCTTATCTAAATATTATCAATGCCATCGCTGCCATACACGTCGACCAGGCTTACGAGCAAGACATGTCCATGATCCGGTTAGACGCGTTCTCGAGCGTTTCAGTCGAAGACTTGGAAGAGGGTGGGGAGGTTTTCACCGGAAGCCATGGCGAGGCGTCTTGGAGAGTTGAGTACGAGCCCACCTTGGTTGCTGACCTTTTTCGGGTTAGTCTTCTCGTGGAAATCTTCGACAAGGAAAAGGACGAGATGAAGGAAGTGGAAGAGGTTCATTATCTCACACGACCGACTTGGTCGGACCCTGTGGAGAGAGCGGAGCTTCGGGCAGAAACAAGGGACCGGCTGCTTGCAAAGCAAAGCGGCTTGGAATAAGCATGAGTTTAACAAATCAGCGAAACCGATCTCTCCGTTCGAGCAAAGGATTCACTTTGCTTGAGGTGATGTTTGCAGTGTTCATGGGTGCCGCCTTGCTGGTCGCCGCGACCACATTTGTGTTCGCCCTAGGAGAGCTGTGGGGTAAGGGGGCAAACGTTTGGCTATTTCAGAAGCACGTGCGAGGCGTATCCAGATTTTTGGAGCAGTCCATACAAAAATCTGGTTGGAAGACGTCTACGGGGGAAGCACAGACCCCTGTCTATTGGTCAAATCGTGGAGGTCGGGCCTATGAGAATGAGCAATTACTAACTTTCGAACTAGACAAAAGCCCTGGTGTGCTGGTTTGGCCTGAAATGCCTTTGCCGCATGTTGTATGCTCGCTGAAGCTGGACGAGGAGGATGGGCTCTATTTGCTTTGGCGGTCGCGGCTTGAAACAGGCTTTAAAGAGGAAGAACCGCGCAAAACGCTTATTTCACCTTTCGTAACGGAAATAAATTACTATTATCTAGAAGCTGAGGATGAGGAAGCAGAATGGGAAATTGAAGACGATCCCAATAAAGAAGCAGATGGCCAATTTCTCTTGCCGCAGCGAATTGAAATAACCTTCGAATACGAAGGCAGAGAAGAAAAGCGACAGATTGTGCTGCCTGTCTCTTTCGATGGGGTTCCCTTTTTCTGATGATACGCCGCCTGGATTCAAACCGTTGCCGTTCCAAAAAGGGCTCCATTTTGCTAATGGTGTTAGTGCTAATAATTGTCTTGAGCTACGTTTTAACAAAATTCGTGGAGCAAGCCCAAGTCGAGGTCCGCGGCGAGGGATACTATGTGGAGCGGACGCGTTTAAGGCTCCAAGCTTGGTCGATCCTCGAAGTTGCGGTTGCGGTACTGGCGGATGTGAAAGCGATAGACGATGCCATTTATGCTCCGGCCCAAGGCTGGGGTGATCCAATTGACTACTCGAAGATTGAGATTCCAGAAGGAATGAATGTGACCGTCGATTTTATAGACGAGTCTTCGAAGCTCAGTATCAACGAGCTGGATGAAGGGTCGCTCTTTCTGCTGTTTGACGAAATGGACTTTGATTTGGATCTGAGCCAGTCTTTGACCAACACGCTACTCGATTGGATCGACGAGGACGACGACGCCCGAATAGATGGAGCGGAGTCGAGAGAGTACAGTACAACCGAATTAGAGATGCACCCGGCCAATGGACCGCTCCGCTCTTTGGATGAGCTTTCCTCGGTGATCGGATTTAAGGAGCATTTTTTCGACGAGAATGGATTTCCAAATGACAATTTTAAACGATTGTCCGAAGTGGTGACGTACCATCCCGTGATGCAATTGAACGTAAACTCCGCATCTCCGCTTGCTCTCCAGTCCTTGGCGGGATTGAACGAAATCCAGGTTGAGACTATCTTGGAATACTTGGCAGGTCTTGATGGGGAGTCGGGGACATCGGATGACAACTACTTCGCCAATGCGGTTGAAATGACTGATGTCATTGGCGAAATCGGGCGGGGTATTCCGATTACGCAACAAATCAGTGTCTTAACAGTCAAAGTGACAGTGCAGGAAAAAGGAAGTTCGTACAGTTTGATTGGAACGTTCAGTACGAATACTGAAACCACAGAAAATGGTGAAACCGGGAATCTCGAATATCCGTTCGTTTTCCTTGAGCTCAGGGAAGAGCCCAGTATAAACAACGCCAATCCCACGTGACCGACAAGTTTACAGTTGTGCAAAATACATTAACCAATCCAGAAAATGATAGGATGATGACGATGCAGGTCGCTGCTGCTCCAGGTCATGTTTTCTTCTGTCGGAGGGTGGAAATCCCCGAGGATGTTGAAGATAGTGAACGGGAGAGCTATTTGCAGCTTCAGCTGGAAGGCATGTCGCCCTTTCCCCTGGAGCATCTTCAGTTTGGGTTTTGCGTTGATAAAGCCAAGCGATATGCCTATATATATTCTGGATACAGGCGGTCGTTCGACAGCACTGAGATGTCTGAATGGTCCAAGTATGAAGTGGTGATACCCGAATTCAGTGTAGGGGTTCTGGCTGGAAAAGGCGAAGAAGGGGCTCCTTTGTTGCTGGTTTCTGATTCGTCAATCAGCTACTTCGAGTTCGACGACGTGTCGGAGATACCATGCTACTTTGAGTCCTTTCCCAGAAATTCAGGCGGAGATGGATCCGTTCGACTCGCCAGTGGGGATTTGGAGGTCGTCACAGAGCGCTTAAAAGATCGCATAGGTGAAAATATTACTCGTATTTGGTATTCAAATACTAATATCACGATTGAAGAGAAAAAATTTAAATTTCAAGCTACGGAAGCTGGGAAGTCAATTGCGGTTCAGATAAAACGTGAAGTTCTGTGGAATATGGATCTACGAGATCCAGAGAGTGTTGAACAGGCGAAACAGGAGGAGCAGAGAAATCTTCTCATATGGAGAGTTGTTCTCGCGGTTGCGGCCGCTCTCGCACTTTTAGTATTTGGAGAGCTATTTTGGTTTGTAGAGCGTGGCTATCTGAACTTGCGTGAAGATTGGAATACCGAGCAGGCTCCGATTGTGGAACGCATCATCTCCCAGCAAACAACGATCAACGAACTATTGAGTTTTCAGGACTCGGACTTGGTGCCTTTCGACATGCTAGTGGCTATACAACCATTTTTGACGGATGCGGTCTGGTTTACGAAAGTCGAAACCAACGGAACCAATAGCCTCAAAGTCTTTGCTAATGCGACGAGCAATGGACAAGTTAATCAGTTCAAGGCAAGGTTGGATCGTTTTGTTAAGATTGATAACGTGGAGCTGGAAAATATCCAGAGCCGTCCGGGTGGTGCAACGTTTACGGCGTTAATATATTTTAAGGCCGGTTCTTTTGCAATTAAAAATGTGATCGAGAAGGTCGCGAACAATGGCTAGTTCAAGTATCAAAAACGACTTCCAGTATTGGATCGCTTTTTTGCGCGTCCGTTTCTTTCGGCTATCGATGCGGGAGAAAGTGCTAACTGTTTTATTCGTAGGGGCCCTGCTCGGAGTATGGTTTTCGTTCCAAATCGAAAGGCATGGCACCGCTTTTTTCGACATCAGGGTCGCAAACAGTGCAGCTAAAAACCAGGGGGATTACCTAGAGCAGCAAGCTATAACGGAAGAGGAGTACAATAGTTTAATCCAAGATATCAACTTAGGCGAACTTCCCTCTGTGAATGAGGTCAACGCTCGTATAGATGATCTGATTCGAAAGTACGGGTTTGGAGACTTCAAAATCAATTCTCCTAAATCAAGTTCAGGCAATTCGCTGACCTTTCACACCTTCACCATAGATCTTGGGAAAGTGAACTACAACCGGCTTATCCAATTTACGAATGAGATTAAGACGAATTTACCTTATGTCAGTCTGCGTCAAATTACGATTCAAGCCCAGCGGCGGACACCGGAATTCCTCGATGTGAAGCTAGAATTGAAATCCATCGAATATACACCATGAATTATTGGATACGAAAAGCGAATTTTGTTACCTTGGCTTTAATGTTTAATTGGGGAATGCTGTCCCTGATCGGACAGGCTCAGGACACTAATGCCCCTATGGTGAATGCGGTGGAAGACGATCCAGTTAGAATTCTCTGGCGAGGAGAGCCGCTAGTGAGTGTTCTCCATTCTCTGGAGACCTTGACAGGTAGGTCTGTCATCCGTCCTCAAGCATTGCCTACTCCAGAGTTCACGTTCGACAGTCGCGGAGAAATGACCCTTGGTGAAGCGATTCTGGCAATTGAAAGCTTGCTGAGTATCAATGGCATTGGGGTGACTCCTCTTGGGGAAAAATTTCTCAAAGTAGTATCGATCAACACAATTCGGACCGAAGCCCCTGAGTTGGAGGTGGAAACGCTTTTAGATCGTCAGCCGAGCGGGAAGGTAGTGAGTAAGCTGTTTCGCTTGCAGTATTTGGATTCCCAGACTTTTCAGTCCCAAATACAGCAATTCCTGAGCCCTGGATTTAGCACGATTATTCCGTTTCAGAATTCAAATGCGGTGCTGGTGACGGATACGATTAGCAATCTGCAGCGGCTGGAATATGTGGTCTCTGAGGTAGATAAGCCGAGTCGTCTCAATGTGAAGACAGAGTTCTACACTTTGCAATACGCTCAAGCCAGTGAAGTGGCGGAGCAAATACAGAGCCTCATTGATGCTGCAAGGGCAAACTTCGGGGAACAGTCTAATCCTGGATCGAAGGCTAACAATCAAAACCAAATTAGGGTAGGTCAAGACACTGGTGGGAACCAACCTGCGCGCCCCACGGTGAATGCGGTATCGGCGGGAGAGGGTGCCATTCCTAGCCAAATCCTGTTTGGATCAAATACGGCCATTGCCTCTGATGATCGCACGAACCAGATCATTATAATGACGGAACCGTCGAACATCGTGTTTTTCGACGAGATAATCGAAAAGCTTGATATCAAGTCTGACCCTGCCACGCGTATCGAGGTTATAATCCTAAACCACGCTCAAGCAACGGAAGTCGCGGGACTCTTGAGCAGTTTTGTCAGTGGCTCTACTTCTGCAGAAACAGGTGACAGGTCTCAGGCTAATGCGAACCAGAACACTCAGCAGCAAAATCAGAGAGGCAACCAGAGTGTAAGTCAGAATGGCCGTCAACTGTTACAGCGAAATCAGCCTTTGCAGCAGCAGGTAAGGAATGCAGTCAATACGACTTTGGAAGAGCGGGACGGCCAATTCAGCGAATTCATGACGATCGAGGCAGACGAGCGAAGCAACTCACTGATAATTTCAGGTACTCGAAGTGATTTGGATTTGATGACAGAGCTGATTGCGAAAATCGATGTATTGCTCCCTCAGGTACGAATTGAAGTTATCATTGCTGAGGTTAACTTAGACAAAGATTCGAATCGAGGAATGGATCAAATCACAGGCTCATATATTCAAAACGAGGTGGCGGGTGAGCCCAACATTAGAAACCTGCAAGGCCTAGACATTTTGGGAATCGGTGCGAATAACGTGTCATTTAATATGGATGCAACAACCGGGATAATTTCTAACCTGAGTTTCGATGCAATTCTGTCTGCTGCTCAAACGAATAGTAATGTCCGTATCCTCTCAATACCGACATTACTGACCACGCACAATCAGGAAGCGACCTTTACTGTTGGCCAGCAACGTCCGATTGTAACGGGCACAACAACCGACAATACGCTGAGTACGTCGGTTCGGGAGACGGTTCAGTACCAGGATATCGCTATTGAGCTGAAAGTGAAACCGCTAATCGGGCCGAATGACATCATTCAGCTAGAAATCGACCAATCGGTGAATGACATTGATGGATCTGTCGAAATTAATGGAAATCAGCAGCCGATTATTGGTCGACGTCAGATGGTTTCGTTTGTGAGCGTTAAAAGCAATGGTTTGGTGGTGCTTGGCGGTATGCAGCGAAGCAAGGAAACGAAATCGCTCAACAAAATGGCATTACTCGGCGATATCCCCGTTTTTGGAAATATTTTTCGTAGCCGGGGAACCGATTATGAGAAAAGAGAGCTACTTGTCTTTATCCGTCCCAAAGTCATTCGCGATTCCGTTGAGGCGGATTTAGACGCACGGGAAAAGATGCTGGGCCATCCAATGGATAGCAAGCTCGGAGAGTTTTTAGATAATGGCCGATTTGACCTCACTAAAGACACAACGAAGGATTCGAATTCTAAATAGAAAGGGTTGAAAGATTCCGTTGCCAGAAAACCCTACAAACGGTAAGTAATCGATAATGAACATGGCGGTAAAAGCAGGGGTCTTGTTAGCTTCCCTTTTTTTTGAGGGGTTGGTCCACGCTCAGGGAAGCGAACCTCGGTCGCCCTTTGCTCCGCCTTCGGCTAGAAATCCCGCAGCAGCTCCCGCGAAAGCGGCGCCTGCGACCGCCTTGGATTCGGTCGAATTTCGAGGCATTATAGAAATTGGTGGGACTGCTTGGGTAAGTGTTTACGATCCTCAAACCAAGAAGAGTTATCGGCTCACTAAAGACGAATTGGGAGAGGACGGATTTAGCCTAGTTAATTACGATAGCGGTAGAAAACCGGGGGAGGAAAAGATCTGGATTCGGCAGAATGGTCTAACCAAGCAGCTTAGTCTTAAAGACGCCGATATTATCACTCTTAAGGAAACGCCTCGGCAGTCTCCGCAGCGGACTGCAGAGGATGTGCAGCGAACTCCCACCGTCCCGGTGAGGAGGTCGCTGCCGAATGGAAATCAGAACATGGAAGCCGCTAGTGATGAGGAGGTTCGCGAACGAATGCAGCGAGTCGCTGAAGAAATCCGCCGTCGGAGGGCACTCCGAAGCAATATTATAAATGACGGAAACCAGAAATGATGGTTGCTGAGCTAACTTTTTTGGATAGACTCAAACTGAGCCAGGATCAATTGACCGAGTTGGAGGGTTTGAGACGCTCGGAACGCCTCGAGCAAATCGCCGATTGGCAGAATAGTAACCTGAGCGAAATAGTTGATTGGCTGGGAGATGAGACTGGAATGGCGGTTGTTTCCCATGAGCATTTTGATCTCGATCGATTGAGTGCGATTCCACTTCGCATTCTACACGAGTTTCATTGCGTTCCAATCAAGCTATTGGATGGGGATTGGGAGGAGGACCAATTAGCCCTTGCGACAGGGTGGCCTGTTGAAGGTATCATGGATGACTGGGTGTACGCAACCTGCGGTCAGCGCCCCATTTGGAGATTGGCGAATCCGGACCGTATTTCTAAATTTATTACGCAAAATTTAGGGGTAGGAGCTGAAAGTTTAGACGAGTCGTTTGATATCGATGATGATCTAGTCTCTGCTGAAGTCGCGGAAGAAGAGGATGATGACGCGGCGATCATTCGCTTTGTCAACGAGGTGTTCCACCAAGCCGTTGAAGAGGGAGCGACTGACATCCATTTCGAGCCCATGGAAGACGAGCTTCGCATCCGCTATCGGATTGATGGGTTGCTAGTCTCGGTTCCCGTTCCTGACAACCTCAGAAAGTTCCAGGACGCGATAGTCTCCCGACTGAAGATTATGGCGAAGCTCAATATTTCTGAGCGTCGCCTCCCTCAGGATGGAAGAATCAACTTGAAAACGGCGGAAACTATTTTGGACATCCGCCTGTCAACCATGCCGGTGATGTATGGCGAGAGCATTAGCTTGCGCTTACTGAACAAGAAGAGTTCTCCTCTGAGCCTCCAGCAACTCGGTATGTCGGATGCGGATCAGCAGAAAGTGGACCGTGCACTTGGACTACCCCACGGCATTATTTTGGTTACGGGTCCGACGGGTTCTGGTAAGTCGACATCGCTCAACGCGTTTATTCGGAAAATAAATTCCGAAGACCGTCGTATCATCACGGTTGAGGATCCCATCGAGTATGAGGTTCCAGGGGTGAATCAGATTCAAGTCAAACAAGAGATTGGTTTTGGTTTTGCCGAGGCATTAAGACACGTCTTGAGACAAGACCCGAACGTCATTATGGTGGGGGAAATTCGCGACCGGGAGACGGCAGACATCGCGATTCGAGCCTCCCTTACAGGGCACCTTGTTTTTAGCACACTCCACACGAATGACTCAGCAGGGGCTATAACGAGATTGACGGATATGGGGATTGAGCCTTTTCTCATTGCATCCGGTGTGGAGCTTGTTATCGGACAGCGACTCTTGAGAAGGCTTTGTCAGGATTGCTACGAATTGAAACCGATTGAACGAACGGTTGTATTGGATTCCCTTGGTGTATTGGATATGCCTGATTCAGCGATGGATGGTGTTCTTCAATTGCCCGTGGCAAAAGGTTGTGAACGGTGCCGGAATATTGGTTACAAAGGGAGAATTGGGATTTACGAGATCTTAAGAGTTACCGAGGCATTGCATGATCCTATCGTGAATCGTGAGGCAGCACCGCTGATGCGTGAGATCGGCCGCAAAGGCGGTTTGGTCACACTGGGAGAATCGGGATGGAATCTCACCCGGAAAAATCTGACTACTTTGGACGAAGTCGTACGTACGATTTCCGTTAAAGAAGGATAGTTTGCTAATAAAAAATGTCTATCCTCCTTTTGCATTCCTGATTTAGTCCATGCCAAGTTTCACCTACAGTGCAAAAGATCTAAGCGGCGAGTCTGTAAGAGGGTCAATTGATGCCGTGAATCGAAAAGTGGCACTGCAGAAGCTGACTGCTCAGAAGCTTAGGCCGTTGTCGGTAAATGAGACTAATGAGTCGCGGGCTGGGAAGGTTGGCTTATCTGGTTTTAGCTCCCTGTTCAGATCGAATAGCTCCAAGCCAAAGGTGAAGGTGCTGAACCGAAGTGTGGCACTCCCGTTTCTGACTGGCATTCGTGAAATGCTTAATTGCGGTATTCAGTCTGCGGATGCTTTAAAGATGATGAGTACCCGTTTGAGTGATCCCCAACAGAAACTATTGGCTACCAATCTGTGGGATGAACTGAGTCAGGGTCGGTCTTTGTCGGAGGCCTTTAGGAAACAGCCAAAAGTCTTCCATGAAAGCGTTGTAAGTCTAGTTGAGGCAGGCGAGGCGACCGGTAACCTGAAGAACGTTCTTACGCGAATTGTGGAAAGCATGGAGGAGCAAAAAGCGATTCGAGGCAAGCTCGTCGCTGCTTTGTCCTATCCTTGCTTTCTGATACTTGTTGCTATTGGTCTAGTACTTCTTTTCCTTTTCAGCTTGCTTCCTCGCATTGAAGGATTGCTGGCGTCTTTGGGGGGTGATTTACCTGCATCGACGAAGATTCTGATAGCAACTGCGGATGGACTTCTCAACTACGGCTGGATCGCGGCAATAGGGATTGCCCTCGCCGTTGCGTTGCTGATTTCCTGGCGCAAATCCCCTGCTGGCCGTTTCAAATTCGACGCCTTACTTCTCCGCATTCCGGGAGCCGGGCGAATCGTGAGGGATACTCAAATACTGCAATTCACGCAAACGCTTTCCCTTTTGTTGGAGAACGGAATCATCATGGTCCAAGCTCTGGCCATGGCGGAGCGCTCGCTTTCGAATTATTCCATGCGCAGCACCTTTTCTGAAGTACGCACGAAGGTGGTCGAAGGGGTTGCTCTTTCGACTGCATTCAAGTCCACCTGGTATTTCGAAGATATAGCTTTAGACGTATTTACAGTGGGAGAAAGTACAGGGGATGTTGTACCCGGGCTTAGGCAGATGTCTCGCCAATACTCAGAGATGATAGACAAGTTTGTTAAGACGCTTCTTGGATTTGTCTCAACAGGCGTATTGCTTGGCGTATTTGCGATGGTTGGGATGATCGCGTTTGGGATCATCTCTGCAGTGTTCCAGCTTTCCAGCTCGCTTTCGGCAGGGTAGTCGAAGGTGGGCGAATCAATTTGGCCTTAGTTGGAGAGCTTTTTGGTGAGTACTACAGCATCATGGTGATCGACGATGCCTCTTTCGACATAGTCAATGATGGTGAAAAATCGTGACCAGTTTTTTAGGACGTACTGCTTTGTATGGTGAGCGTCTTGGTAGAACTGAGGCAAACCGTCCTTCTTGAAGAATCGTCGGTTAGAGTCATTGAAAACAAATCCACTCATCATGTCGAGTTCCCGGGAATGGAGCTCTCGATGATGTTCACCGTGGACCGAAGCAATGAGAATCCCCCCAGGCTGGAGTAGGCGGCACATTTCTTCCAACCATTGGTTTTGACGACGTTCATCGAGATGGGTGAAAACAGAAATTGAGAATATCAGATCGAACGATTCACTATTGAAATCTGTAGGAGGATTTGGATCTATATGCTCAAATCGAGCACCGTGAAGATACTTCTGACACCAGCGTATTGCAGCGGAGTCGATATCAATGCCCAATAGGTTTGTTTGATCGCCGTTTATTACATTCCGTAGGACCCGGCCGGTTCCACATCCAAAATCGAGTATGTTTTCAAATCCGTCGATTGGACGATTGAGGTTGGCCAGAATTTTCTCGATACTTTCCCATGACAGTCTTCCCACTTCGATATAACCATAGGGCTCTGTCGATCCGTGTACTCGATATCTGAGTCTTGGAGATGGAACTGCTGGAGCCTTTTCTTTTTTCGGCCCTAATTTCTCAGCTAGACCTAGAAAAAGAAATTTTAATTGGAGAACCAAATAGCTAATCATATGTTTAGTTGGGTTCCTTTTGCTCGTGAATTAAAATAGTCTTGTGGTTAAAGGAATCGTGCAATGGCTTCTTATTATTCTCTTCAGGATTTTGGAAAATTACCGCAATGTCACCCACAATCAGAATAGCTATCCGGTTCTTGCTCGCTAAAAAGCGCTCGATGTTGATGAGTTTGACAGGAATTGTTTTTGGAGTTGGCTTTTTCATTTCGACCCAAGCTCAACTTAGCGGATATCAGGAGCTTTTTATCGAAACTATCCTTGGGACCGATGGAGCGATAAGAATTGAAGATCGCATCCAAGACCCGAATGTCTTTGTGGCTGCCTCAACGAAGAAAAACACCAGCACGAATTTCTTCATTACCGACAAGAACAACCGGCGTTTTGTCGAGGGTATCGAGCATCCGGATAGCGTGATTGAAGCCATCAGTGAATTAGAAAATTTCGAAGCGGCGTCTCCCGTGATCAAGGGAAGTATCCAGCTTCAGAGTCCTCTTCGAAAAGACAATGGTCAAATTTACGGTATAATGGTGGACGAGCATATTGCAGTTTCCGCCCTTGAGGACCAGATCCAGTTGGGGTCAATCGAGGATTTCAGGGGCTCCCCTATGGGAATCATTATGGGACACAAGATGGCGGCACGCCTGGATGTTACTGTGGGTGACTCGATTATCATTCGGGCAGTGGATCAGCAGCAAAGGTATAGAATCGCTGCGATTTTCGAGACTGGGGTATCAGACATCGATAAGACCCGTGTATTTATGCACCTGAGTGCGGCCCGATCGTTGTTAAAGAAGCCGAACGGGGTCAGCTTCATTCAGGTTAGCATCTACGACAGAGATCGCGCCATTGTGGATGCGGAGGTGATCGAGCGGGTTACCAAGCATTTCTCGGCCCCTTGGCAGGAGAGGGAAAAGTCATGGATGCAACTGTTTAAGACCCTACAGGTTTCGGCAGCGATAACTGTATCGACGATAATTATCATTTCAGGGCTGGGCATGTTTAGCACGTTGTTCATGATCGTCATGGATAAGACTCGTGAGATCGCGATTCTCCGCTCCATGGGCTACACTCGTAATGACATTTCGAATATTTTTCTTTGGCAGGGGGTGATCGTTCTAATCTGTGGCACGATTCTTGGTTGTGGAATAGGTTACCTTATTACCTTTGCTATTTCCTATCTGCCGATGCCTCTTTCAGGAATTTTCGCCACGGAGTACTTTGTGGTCAATTCGACGGCATGGCACTATGTCCAAGCGGTGATAGCGGCGATTATTATTGTGATGATTGCCTGTTTCGCTCCCTCCCGGAAAGCGGGAAAACTTGTGCCGGGAGACGTAATTAGGGGGACGGCAGCATGAGTGAGATTAAAGCGGGAGGGCAAAAGGAAGTCGCTCTGGAATGTCGCGAGCTTCACAAACACTTAGGAGAGGGCGAGACTCGAGTGCATGTGCTGCGAGGGGTGAGCTTGAAGCTCTATCGCGGCGAGGTTTCCGCGATTGTCGGGCCCTCGGGTTGTGGAAAGAGCACTTTGCTTTATCTTCTTGGGCTGTTGGATTTGCAGGACTCGGGTTCTATTTCGATCCAAGGGGAGGAAGTGCCGCCGAAGAATGATGGAGAGCATACGCGGATCCGTGGGGAAAATGTAGGGTTTGTATTCCAGTTTCACTTCCTGTTACCTGAATTTAGTGCAATGGAAAACGTGATATTGCCGATGCGGAAGCTAGGGCGGCTCAATCCGAAGGAGATGAAATCGCGGGCCCATGCTTTGTTAAACGAAGTTGGGCTTGGTGATAAGACACACCGCTTGCCGTCCCAGCTTTCTGGAGGCGAGCAGCAGAGAGTGGCGATCGCTCGGTCATTGGCTAACACGCCAGGTGTGTTACTCGCGGATGAGCCTACCGGCAACTTGGATGTCAAAAACTCGCTAATGGTGTTTGAGTCGCTAACTCGTCTTGCAAAAGAGAAAGGTCAAGCTGTTTTGATCGTCACTCACAATCCCGACTTGGCCAAGAAGTGTGATCGAATTTTGAGGATGCAAGACGGACAGTTTACCTGATCATTCTATCCCGGTGCGGTGAGTTCTAGGATCCGAGATATCCGGACCAACTAACGGCTTGTCATTAGATTTTCAGTTCTAATTCAAAGCCCTCTCTTATAACTTCAAAAACAGAAGCCGCAACTCACTAATTTTATTTGCTATTTAAACAGGCTTTCCTTCACTCCGGAATTTCAGATCGACTACAAACCAAACAGTGAGTTCCGAAAAATCCCGTAAATCATTTATTCTAAGATCGCTGGCCGCTATTTCAGGATTAGTTGCATCGCGAACACTGCTGAGTCGAAGGCAGTCCAAACTATCGGATCCAGACAAAGTTGCGATCGCTCTCAAGCTACGAAGCGATCCTAACGCAATTTCGAGGAACGAATCGGAATCAGTCTAGACCACATATCATTTCAATAGAGCGACAACGAATATCACGTCATGTCAAAAGTGTTTCCAAAGTGGTCTAACGCACTTCCTCTAAAGATAATTGTCTTTTTATTCATATTAGCGGCGGCGGTTGTTTCTGGAGTAACATATTACGCAACTCCAAACTATACACGTGTTGGATACATGCCCTCGCAGCCCGTGCCCTACGATCACAGTTTTCATGTGGGTCAACTTGGGCTGGATTGCCGGTATTGCCATAGCAAGGTTGAGGAGTCAGGTCACGCAAACGTCCCGTCTGCGGGCACCTGTATGTCCTGCCATAGTCAAATAAAAACCGACAGCGAGTTGCTGGAGCCTGTTAGAGCGAGCTACGCGTCGGGGGACCCGGTTCCTTGGGTTCGCGTCCACGAAGCACCGGACTATGTTTACTTTAATCATGCGGTGCACGTAAACCGTGGTGTCTCATGCGTGGAATGCCACGGCAAGGTGAACGAGATGGAAGTCGTGGCCCACGACCAGCCCCTCAGCATGGGTTGGTGCTTGGATTGTCACCGGAATCCAGAAGAGCATATTCGTCCTGTCGATCTGGTTACGAATCTCGATTGGGTGCACCCGGGCGGCAAGAAAGGCCAGATCGAAGATGGCTTGAAGTTCGTGGAAGAGTGGAACATTAACCCGCCTCAAAGTTGCTCAGGCTGCCATCGATGAAACCGGTTCATTCCACAACTTCCACCAAGGCAGAGCAAATGGGGCCTCGTTACTGGCGAAGCCTCAACGAGTTGTCCCAGTCTCCTGAATTCATCGAGCAAGTTCACCGCGAATTCGGCCCAGAAGCATCGGAGATGAATGAGGTCGACCGCCGTCATTTCTTCAAGATAATGGCCGCATCTCTCGCTTTGGGTGGAGTAGGCTTTACGGGTTGTCGTCGCCCGGAGTCCTACATTTTGCCGCACTCGAAGGCCCCCGAGTACCAGGTGCCAGGTCAGCCTCTTTACTACGCGTCCCAATTTTGCCTGAGGGGTGAAGGGATCCCTTTGCTCGTTGAGACTCACGCGGGTCGCCCCACAAAAATCGAGGGTAATTCAGATTACAAAGGCTACAACGGTGGAACAAGCCTTAAAGCCCAGGCCTCATTGCTTGAGCTCTACGATCCTGATCGCTCGACCCGCTACACCAAAGACGGTGTGAACCTTACAAAAGAGGAAGCACTCGATACCCTCAGGAATTTAAATGAAGCGTTTAGTGCCTCCAATGGAAAAGGCGTCGCCGTTTTAACCGAAAAGTCCTCTTCACCCACTCGCCTCCGCCTGAAGAAGGCGTTTCTAACGGCCTATCCTGGTGCGATCTGGTCTGAGTATGAGCCGGTTTCTACAGAAAATGCTAAGGAAGCAGCGGCTTTAATCTCTGGAGCCAATCTCGAGCCTAAATACGACCTTACTGACGCTGAGCGCATACTCAGTGTTGAGGGTGACTTCCTAGGAGACAATCCAGGTAGTCTGAGTATGACGAAGCAGTTTGCCGATGGCCGGCGGGTGCTTTCAGTGGAAGATCAGATGAACCGGTTGTATGTTGCCGAAAGCGGCTTCAGCATGACCGGTGCGATGGCGGATCATCGCAAGCGTCTCGCAAGCAGCCACATGACCGCTTTACTTGCTGCGGCGGCACTGGAAATCAATCTAGGAGTGGAGGGCGAAACCCTGCAGCCGATCTTTGAGAAACTCGCTAGTGGTCTCGATTCGGAAACGAAAGAATGGATAAGCGAGGCCATGGTCGACCTAGACCACTTCAAAGGCAAAAGTGTTGTCTATGCTGGACCGCAATTGAGCAAGGAAGCTCAGGGGATCGCGTTGCTGATCAACGAGAAACTTGGAAATTTGGGCAAGACGCTCAAGTTGGTTGAAGTTGAAGAGGATAATTCAGCAAGCATCCAGAGATTGAGCGAGGCAATTGACTCCGGTTCGATTGAAACGTTGATTATCGCTGGCGGTAACCCGGTCTACAATGCACCCGCTGACCTTGATTTTGGTCCCAAGCTAGGGAAGGTTGAATCGGTTCTTCGACTAGGGTACTACGATGATGAAACGTCCGAGAAATCCAATTACCACTTCGTTCAGTCTCACTATCTAGAGGCTTGGGGGGATAGCCGTACATACAATGGTGATATCCTTACCCAGCAGCCGATGATCTTGCCTTTGTTCGATGGTATCTCGGAGATCGAAATGCTGGGACGATTGGTTGGTGAAGAGAACGTAGATGGGCATAGCCTAGTTTATGGAACTTTTCAGAATATTGGTTCGACGGGGAAACGGGCTTTTGATAAGTTTCTCCATGACGGTTTCTTGAGTGATTCGGGTTTCAAAGTGAGTGGGTCCCTGATTTCAGGAATGAGACTGGCGAATGTCCTTGCGAATGCGGAAGCTCCAATTTCGCCGACTGGTAAAGACAATCTAGAAGTAGTATTCACGGTAGACTCTTGCATTGATGATGGGCGCTATGCTAACAACGGATGGCTTCAAGAGTGCCCGGATCCCATGACAAAGATGACGTGGGACAACGCTATTTACGTGAGTCCGCGATTGGCCAATGATCTAGATATTGTGGCACCGGATTCATTGCTGCAAATTACCCGCAAGAATCCTAACGTAGTCAAAGACGGACGGTCTTACTCCCCAGTGGGCAGGGTTTCGGTGGGAGGTCGTGAGGTTACAGGAGGCATTCAAATCCTTCCAGGTTTGGACAATTATTCGATCATCCTACCGCTTGGATATGGTCGTGCCCGCACTGGGAGAGTGGGTACTAATTCTGGCTTCAATTCCTACTCTTTACGGACATCGGATTCCGCTCATTTCGCCACCGGTGCTTCGATCGAGTTGACGGGTGAGATCATACAGCTCGCGAATACGCAAGAGCACTGGTCGATGGAAGGAAGAGCCATCATCCGCGAGTCCAACCTCGACGACTACGCTTCGGATCCGCGTTGGGTGGAAAAAATGGGAATGGAAAGCCACTCGCCACCCATACTTGGGAAGGATAAGGGGATGCCCGTGGAGGAGCGCTCGATATCGACTCCTCGCGGAGGCTCAGCTTACGAGCATCCCGACTACACGGGCATACACCAGTGGGGGATGTCAGTCGACTTGAATGTCTGTTCTGGTTGTAACGCTTGCGTCGTTGCCTGCCAAAGCGAAAACAATATCCCAATCGTGGGAAGAGACCAAGTACGTCGCGGTCGTGAAATGCACTGGATCCGAATGGATCGCTACTTCTCCTCAGGCGATGTCAAACTTGATAAGGACGGAAAACCCATTTTAGATAGTTATGGAGAAACGCAGCTTGATCTAGCAGCGATTCCGGAGGATCCGCAAGTTTCGGTTCAACCAATAAGCTGCATGCATTGCGAAACAGCCCCTTGCGAAACGGTATGCCCAGTCAATGCTACAGTACATGATGAAGACGGCCTCAATACGATGGCTTACAATCGCTGTATTGGAACTCGCTACTGTGCGAACAACTGTCCTTACAAAGTCCGTCGCTTCAATTTCATGGATTATCAGCAGCGTCCATTGGATCGGCTGTATGAGGGTCCGCTAGCACCAAAGGGAATGCCGGAGCTGGTCCAGATGGCCCAGAATCCAGATGTTTCGGTTCGCATGCGTGGTGTGATGGAAAAGTGTACCTACTGCGTGCAGCGTATCCAGCAAGCCAAGATCGCCCAAAAAGTGAAAGCGAAGGACAGCAACGACATTCAGATTCCTGACGGAACGATCAAGGTAGCCTGCCAACAGGTCTGTACGATGGATGCGATTGCATTTGGGGACGTTAGCGATCCCAACAGCAAGGTTTCTGAACTACAGGCTAACGAGCGAAATTACGCAGTTCTTGGATACACGAATACGCGACCTCGCACAACCTACCTTGCCAAATTGCGAAACCCGAACCCAGACATGCCGGATTACTACGATCAACCGCTGGCAAAGGCGGAGTACAAGGCGACGAAGCCAAAGAAAAAAGGCGGGTATGATTCACACAACGATCACGGTTACGAGGAAGCTCATTCAGAAGTAGGAGGGTCGCACTAATGGGAAGCTCAAATCCTATTCTCGACGAAGTTAAGCCGGCTATCCTCAAAGAAGTTGACCCAGTCGATATTCCGCGTCCCGCTCTTGTCGAAAACAACCGCTCCTTTAGTTGGATAACCGATAAAATCTGCGGAATAGTTGAAGAGAAGACGCCCACTTGGTGGTGGGTGTGTTTCATCATCGCTTGTGCGGGGGCGTCCTTCACCGTTATGGGGCTCGTCTACCTGGTCGCCACTGGCACTGGTGTATGGGGCCTGGCAAATCCCGCCAACTGGGGATGGGCGATTGTGAATTTCGTTTTCTGGATCGGTATCGGTCATGCAGGTACTCTTATATCCGCGATTCTCTGCCTCCTGCGCCAAAAATGGCGTACTTCCATCAATCGAGCGGCCGAGGCGATGACTATTTTCGCGGTAGTTTGTGCCGGTATCTTCCCGGTTTTTCACGTGGGGCGTGTATGGATGGCGTGGTTCCTTTTCCCTATACCGAATGCAAATGCGATCTGGCCAAACTTTCGGTCGGCTCTTCTGTGGGACGTTTTTGCGGTATCAACTTATGGCACTGTATCGGTCCTTTTCTGGTACGTTGGATTGATTCCTGATTTGGCGAGTGTGCGCGACCGTGCGAAGAACAAGATCCGCCAGGTTCTATACGGAATCTTTGCAATGGGGTGGCGGGGATCAAATCGCCAGTGGAGCAACTATGAAATGTGCTACTTGCTTTTGGCTGGACTATCGACGCCACTGGTACTTTCGGTTCACACGATCGTATCGTTTGACTTTGCGATTTCTCTTTTGCCGGGATGGCACACGACTATCTTTCCGCCGTACTTTGTTGCCGGTGCTATTTTCTCGGGCTTCGGCATGGTATTGACGCTTATGCTGCCTTTGCGAGCGATCTACCGTCTTGAGGATTTGATTACACAGTATCATATCGACTGTATGACCAAGATCATCTTGGCCACGGGTACGATGGTGGGATACGCCTACGGTATGGAGTTCTTCATAGCGGCATACGGAGCGAATGACTTCGAGATTTTCGCTTTCGTCAACCGTGCATTCGGAAACTACGCCTGGGCTTATTGGATAATGATTTCCTGTAATGTGATTTCGCCTCAATTCTTTTGGTTTAAGAAGATTCGCGAAAATACGGCCTTGGTTTGGATCATTACGATTTTTGTCAATATCGGCATGTGGTTTGAGCGGTTTGTGATAGCCGTCACGACATTGACCCGCGATTTCGTGCCATCGAGCTGGGGCTACTACTCTCCCACAATCATCGACATTTTCACTTACCTGGGGACGTTCGGATTGTTCTCTGTTCTATTCCTCCTATTCCTTCGCTTCCTGCCGCTTATGGCGATGGCGGAAATAAAGGTCGTCACTCCACAGGCGGACCCTCACAATCATTAATCGAAAGCGAATTCCTCTTACAATGGCTAATCAACACGGAATTATCGCGAAATTCGATACCCCTGCAGGGATAATGCATGCGGCAGAAAAGGTGAGAGATGCTGGCTACAAAAACTGGGACGTCATCACGCCGTTTCCAATTCACGGAATGGATCCAGCTATGGGAATCAAGAGGTCTTTAGTGGGTCGATTCACAATCGTTGGTGGCACCATTGGACTCACGACGGGAATGTTGATGATTTGGTTCACGGGTGCATCAGAACTGAGTCTTCCATACATGGACGGCTACAAGCTGATCGTTGGTGGGAAACCCTATTTTAGCCCGCAGTTTGCGTTTCCGGTTTCCTACGAACTGACCATTCTCTTTTCTGCTTTCGCTTCCATTGGTGGAATGTTCATTCTAAACAAGCTGCCTAGGCATCATCATCCGGTTTTGAAATACAAGGACGTTGCGGCTAGTTCAGACGATAAATTCTTTCTTTATATCCAAAATGAAGATCCGCAATTCGATGGGGAGAAGACACGCTCGTTTCTAAAAAATCTTGGACCGGTTGAAGTCGGGGAATTGGAGGAATAATTTCGATGCGATACGTCTTTCTAATATTTATTTTAGGGGTTATCGGGGTGCTGGCAATTCTCGGTCCGCGAGGCAGGGTTTCAACTCGTCCACCACTGGAAGTATTTTCTGACATGGATCGGATGCCAAAGTACCAACCCCAAGCGAAAAGTGCTTTCTTCGCGGATGGCCGCACCGACCGGCTCCCAGTTGACGGAACAGTTGCTCGAGGTACATACTACGAAAACGAATACTACAGCACGGGGAAAAGCGGTGGAGCATTTGGCAGTGGGTTTCCTATTGAGGTCAACTTCGAATCGATTTCGCGCGGTGAGGAACGATTCAATATATACTGTTCGGTTTGTCATGGTGGAGCAGGGGATGGAGACAGCATGACTAAAAAATATGGCATGCTGACGGTAGCGAACCTCACAGAACAGCGATTGGTAGACTACACGGATGGGCAGCTGTACGATGTAGTCAAGAACGGTAAAGGGCTTATGCTGGGATACGCGGACCGTCTAACAGTCGAAGATCGCTGGAACGTTGTCCTTTACGTTCGTGCTTTACAAAGGGCCGCAAACGGTACTGTGGATGATCTAACGCCTACCAAACGAGGGGAGCTTGGACTATGAGCGAAGATTTTTCACCCAACCCAAAGAAGTGGCTGGCGATCGGAGTAGTTGGACTGACCATTTCGTTTGTCGGCTTCTTTGTTGATACGCAGCTAGCGGTATGGTCGTATCTAATCGGGTTGATTTTCATCACATCCATTGCTGTCGGGATGCTGTTTCTGGTGATGATCCACCATATTTTCGATGCAGAGTGGTCCGTTATTGTTAGACGCCAGGCTGAGCACTACATTTCTGCGTTACCCTACATGGGATTTCTCTTTATCCCCCTTTTCATCATTACCTACATGGGCAAGGACCAAGGGATTCTTTGGCTGTGGATGAACCAGGACGCACCTCTTCATGGTCATGGTACCGTGAGCACAGATATACTTTACCAAAAGAAGACTTGGTGGCTGTCGGAGACTTTCTTTTGGGCTCGAGCTTTTTTCTGTTTTGCGGTCTGGACCTATTTTGCTCGAGCGTTTAGGAAAAACTCTTTCACGCAGGATCAGGACGGTTCCCCGAATCATACTTTTTCGAGCCGCAAACACGCTGCCGCTGGACTAATTCTGGTGGCTCTGACTTGGACCTCAGCGGCATTCGATTGGATTATGGGCCTCGAGTACCACTGGTTTTCCACTATGTTTGGTGTGTGGATTTTCGCGAGTGCGATGCGTGCGGCACTATCGGTAATGCTTCTAACCTGCGCCTTTTTGGTCGCTAAGGGTCCATTGAAGGGAATTCTGAATACGAAGCATTTGCACGACGTGGCTACTCTTGCCTTTGCGTTTACAGTATTTTGGGCTTACATTAGCTTTTCCCAATATTTCCTGATCTGGAATGCCAACATTCCGGAAGAGACTTTTTGGTTTAACGATCGCGAAAAGGGGATTTGGTGGCCAATCTCTATGATTTTGATTTTTGGTTATTTTCTATTTCCGTTTCTATATATGCTTCAGTTCCCGCTCAAGACGAATTTCAAGTCTATGACTTTCATGGCTACCTGGGTACTCGGTTTGAACCTGCTAGATGTTTTCTTCAATGTCCTCCCTTCTTTGAAAGACTCGCATGGCGAGCCATTTCAATTGTTCTCAAGCTTTCACAATATCATTTGGTACATTTCAGGAGTTGCCGGAGCCGGGGGAGTTCTACTTTGGGCCTATTGGTCAAGTTTCTTGAAAACGAAGATCATTCCGATTCGCGATCCACGCATTCGGGATTGCCTGAACCATAACCATTAACTTGACGAGCGATGAGCGAAACCGCCCAAACACCTTCACGAAGTGCCCTCCCAACGGCTGTCGCTATATTGGGAAGTTTACTGATCTTCTATTTCTTTATTAGTTTCACGTATCTGGATTCAGAAGTCGAATCGGGAGAGCCTTCTTTAGAGCGACCCTCATTGGCGGAGCACCAAGCAAACGCTTCAGACAAACTTTCAAATTACTCGGTTATGGATGTATCGGCAGGTAAAGTTCGGCTGCCGATAGAGCGTGCTAAGGAGCTTGTCGTCTCTGAAAACTCAAAGTAGTTTACACAGAACTAAGAGTTCATCGAAATGTGGTTTTGAATATGACTTTGATCGGCAACATATGCTCTTCGCTTTTTCCGAATCTTTCTGGAGATTCAAAGAACCGTGAAGGTGTCCGTAGGATTGATGCATCGATCCGGTTTCCTTTGCTTACTCTCATCATAAGTGCTTCTGTTTGGCTGATTATAGCGACTGTTGTCGGATTTATTGCATCCATAAAGATGCACTCGCCTGGATTCCTCGCGGATTACTCTTTCCTCACTTACGGAAAGGTGGCCCCCATTTTCTGGAACTCCTTGGTGTACGGCTGGCTTTTTAATGCTGGTCTGGCCTGTGCGGTTTTTTTGTTGAGTCGACTAGGGGGAAAGAATGTAGGACTAGGAGCGTTTCTAACTATTTCTATCACTCTTTGGAATACGGGAGTTACGGCTGGGATAATTGGTATCATGTGGGGCGAGCAATTACCTTTTCAGTGGCTCGAGTTTCCCGCATTTGCAGCACCGATATTGTTCTTAGCGTTCTTAGGGATTGGTACTTGGAATTTGTTGACTTTTAGGGCCCGAATTCATCGATCGAGCTACGCCTCGCAATGGTGGATTCTCGCTTCAATCTTTTCGTTTGCGTGGATCTACACCGCTGCACAGGTAATGTTGGTCGGCACGCCGGCGAAGGGAGCCATTCAAACATTGGTCAACTCTTGGTACGTTGAGAATGTATTTGGATTGGTTATTGCTCCTTTAACATTCGCGACTCTCTATTATCTTCTTCCCAAAACGTTGGGTACGGTAGTTGTTGGATACAAGTATTCGAGTTGGGCATTCTGGTCATGGTTCTTGTTTGCTAGCTTTTCAGGATTTGTGGATCTAGCTAATGGGCCTATACCAGCGTGGGTATCCTCGCTAGGAATTATCGCGACTTTCGGCCTGCTGATTCCAACAACTACTATGTCGATCCAGTTCTTTTCCAGTTTGTTCAGCCGTTTTAGTGTGATATGGGATTCAGCGACTGCCCGCTACCTATTTGCCGGCTGCATTACATTCCTGCTGGTAATGTATCAAAAGATTTTTGGATCGCTTAGAGGTGCTCTGGATACCACTCAGTTTTCCCTTTATGACTCAGGCGTCACTCAACTTGCGCTGTTTGGATTCGCTGGGATGACTTTTACAGGTGCCATTTATTTCATTCTTCCACGCCTTTTGAATAAGGAACTTCCTTCAACTTCTTTGATCGATTTGCAATTTTGGTCTCATTTGATAGGTCTGATACTTGTATCCATAGGACTAATTTCAGGAGGTACTCAACAAGGAGAACTGATGAACGGAAGTACTGCTGAAGCACTCGTTGTGGTAAAGACTATGCAGAGTAGTTTCTATCTAACTACAATTGGAATGGTGTTCTTTATTATTGGAGCGGTGGCGAGCGGAGCAACTTATATTGGAATTATACTTTCGACTCGGATACCTGAGGAAACCGAAACTAGTCTGATTAAAGAGGCTCCGGAATTAGAGTACAGCGCCTCATGAATCGTGGTCCTTTCATATTTTTAGGGATTTTCCTTATCGTCGCAACTTCATGGACGTTCGTTCTTTTTGAAACAAATCAATGGGTAGGTAATCTTTCTGCAGTACTTGATGAAGATTTAGGTAAGTACGTCCCTGGTAAAACGGTTGGAGCTGCGGCACACGGTAAGGAAGTTTATCAGGAATTGGGCTGTATTGCCTGTCATACGCAGCAGGTGCGTGTGGCGTCAGGAATGGACATCGCTCGAGGGTGGGGTGAACGGCAGTCTGTGGCGCGCGACTATATTAATGAAGAAAGATCACTCATTGGAAATATTCGGATTGGCCCGGATCTTTCCAATGTTGGGTCGCGTCAGCTAGACAGGAATTGGTACCTCCTTCATTTCTACAATCCCCAAATCAATTCTCAGGGAACGAACATGCCACCTTATCCATTTCTTTACGAAGTGCGTGAAGTCGTTGGTGAGGCGTCAGCGAACGCCCTTGATCTTCCGGAAGAGTTTTTTCCTGGAGAAGGACTTGAGGTTATACCAACAAGGAAGGCGGAATCGCTTGCTTCATACATGCTAAGCTTGAAAGTTGATTACGACTTAAAGGAAGCTCCGAAATCGAACGAGACAATGGCTGAGGAATTAGCCGTTGCGTTGGAGATTGCACAGTAATGAGTGACGAATTTCAGAATCGGGATTTACCTGGGATCGACCAATCGCTTGCCAGTGATGAGTGTATTGTAAAGACCCATGCGCGGATCCTTCGCGAGCCATCAACGGCGTTCCCAGCACTCTTTTTTACTTGTTCGGCGGTAATCGCCGTAATAGTTTTCAGTTGGTTTTATGCCCGACGCTACCTAGGTGAGGATAATTCTTATTTGCACGAAAGAGCTGATATAGCTCTATACAATGACTGGCAAGAGCGACCTAGAGGTCCAATCGTTTACGATTACTATGCGATTGGTGAATCGCTCTATACAAAGATGGCCTGCGTGGGCTGTCACCAGGCGGATGGAAATGGTCTTCCCGGTCAGTTCCCTCCCTTGGCAGGTTCTGAGTATGTGGTCACCGAAGACCAAGCCGTGCCAACGAAAATTTTGCTAGCTGGTTTGGTAGGCCCAATCACCGTAAAAGGAAACGAATATAATGGGAATATGCCGGCTTATGGTCTGGGCTTAAAGGATCATGAAATTGCAGGTCTAGTTACCTACATTCGTAATAACTGGGGCAACGAGGCAGGCGAGGTCAGTACTGATCTAGTTGCCGCTATACGAGCCGAAATCGGGGTTCGTAACCCGTATACTGCAGAAGAACTCTAGGCCGCATTGCACGGATTTCATTCGAATCCTATTCAGCATGCTGGTTTGGAAAGTTCTTCTGAACGGTTAACTGCTGTGTCGATCCCTTTTTGGATCGTTTCGGACCAATGGGCGGACTTGAGGCTCTCTAGCAAAGCGTGGGTCACACCGTTGGGCGAAACCACCTCATCGACTAGTTCAGAAGGGAGCTGGCCGCTTTGCTTCATTAGTTCGAGGGAACCGATTCCGGTCTCTATCGCGAGTTGAGTGGCAAGGGAGCGTTCTAGCCCATGCGTTTCAGCTGCTTGTGCAACAAAGTCGACAAACTGGAAAAAGACTGCGGGTCCACAGCCGCTCACCGCGGTGAAGATATGCATCTGCGTTTCATTGACTTCGTAGCTGGCCCCCAATGCCCCAAGCATTGATTCAACGATTTCGCGGTCGTCTTTGGTGGGAGGATTTTCAAAGCAATAGGCACTCACGCCTTTGCCAATTCGCGATGGAGTGTTAGGCATGACTCGAACTACATTTCGAGCTGAAGGAAATGTGCTTCGAAGTGACGGCAGGGTGCGTCCCGCGAGCACGGAAATCAACAATGAGCCCTTGGCAGCATCCCCTTCCTCTTCCGTTATGGTATCCAAATGCTGGGGCTTGAATGCTAGAATAACGGTATTGGACTGGTTGAGTAGCTTGAGACGCGAGGAAGATAGTCCAATACCCGTTTCCAGGGAGAGAGCCCGTGCGGTCTTTCCCGATCCCGAGATGCAACTAACTTCTTGCGGGGAAAAAACGCCTTTTTCTAAAATGCCAAGTACGATCGCCCGAGCGAGGTTTCCTGCACCAATAAATCCAATACTCATCTAAACTAGGCGTTGCTTTCTTGATACGGATGAGTGAACTCGGCCGTGACTCCGCAAATATCATTTTTATTTATTCGAATTTCACCTCCCAAGGTGCGAATGGCGTGGCGAGCGATTGTCAGCCCCATTCCGACCCCAACGGTGTTTTTCGTGCTGACGAAGGGTTCGAACATGTTGTCTTCCACCTCTGGGTCGATCCCATCCCCTTGGTCGATCAATTGAAAAACCACATTCTGTTGGTCATCGGAAAATTTGGTGGTGAGCTTAATGGGCCTCTCTGTCTTTTTAGACGGGATATAGCTTTCCCAAGCATTTAGGATTAGTTTGGAAAGTGCATCCTCGAAGGCTTCAATGTTTGTATGGATCAACTCTCCATCGAGCTGGTTGTCTATGTCGACACCGATGCTCGTGCCCGCAGCTTCATTTGCTCGCTCAATACTATTGGCAACAAGCTTGTCGATCAACATGCTGTGTAGAGAGAGCTTTGTAGTGAATGCAACCGTACTCAGCTGTTTTATGATACCGACGATTCGGTTTGCAGCTCCTTCAACCCGGGTAAGGTTGTGTAAAACTTTCTCTGCATCATTGTGATTGGCTTTCGCCAGTTCCATGTAACCCATAACAACTCCGAGGAGGTTATTGAGGTTATGGGCGATGCCCTGGGTGAGTGCTCCTATCGATGCGGCCCGCCGCGATTCGCCGAGCCGTTTGGTCAGTTCGATATTACTCTGATTAATTGCTAGATATTTGAGTTGCGACCTAATTCGAGCGGTGGTCTCCTCCAAATCGATGGGCTTGGTAATGCAGTCGACTGCACCGGCTTGTAGTCCTTCCAGCTTTCCTTTTTTTGAGTTTTGGGCGGTTACAAAAATGACCGGGATAGATTTTGTGCGGTCATCTTCACGGAGTCTTTGGCATACTTCAAGGCCATCCATGCCGGGCTTCATGATATCCACAAGTATTAGATCGGGCGAACCCGACCGAGCTAGCTCGAGTCCCTCCTGTCCGTTTCGAGCGGTAAGTACTCCGAGCCCCTCTAGTTTGAGTTTACGACTCAAAACTTGAGTGTTAACCGGCTTATCATCGACTACCAGTATCGTACGATCGGGCGAATTTTGATCGGTCATATTTGGAAGAGATGAATTATTTGAAACATTAAGCCAATCAAGGGTTTTGCAAATCGTATGCTTTAACGGTATTTTTCATCAATATTGCCACGGTCATCGGCCCAACACCTCCCGGAACTGGAGTGATTCTTGAAGCGAGAGGGGAAACTTCGCTAAAGTTGACGTCTCCCACAAGTTTGTACCCCTTTTTCGTCGATGAATCTTCGACCCGGTTAATCCCGACATCTATCACAATGGCACCCTTTTTAACCATGTCGCCAGCGACCATTTCCGGCTTGCCAATCGCCGCTACGAGAACATCCGCTTGTCGAGTGATTTCCTTCAGATTCCGTGTTCTAGAGTGACAGACTGTGACCGTCGCATTGGCATGCGGTCCTTTCTGCATTGCGAGAAGAGAAAATGTTTTTCCGACGATTAAGCTGCGACCTAAAACGACGACATGCTTTCCCTCAAGTGGGATGCCTTCCCTTTGGCAGATTTCGATGATTCCAGCTGGAGTGCAGGAAACGAACCCGGTGGAATCATCTTGAACAATCCTTCCAGCGTTGACGACGTGAAAGCCGTCGACGTCTTTGATCGGGTCAATACGGTTGAATGCGGACTGTTCATCGAGTTGTGAGGGCAACGGTGATTGTATCAAAATTCCGTTTACCGAGCTATCTGCATTTAATTCGTCAATTTTTGCAAAAAGTATGTCCTCTGTGATCGTGTCTTCAAAGGTGAAAAGCAGGGGACGAATCCCGATTCTTTCAGCGGTCTGATTCTTGCTGCGAACATAGGAAACAGACGCCGGATCTTCGCCGACTCGAATAAAGGCGATACAGGGTTTGGCTCCCTTTATCTGAGATACTGTTGAAGTGAGCTCATCGACAATATCGCGAGCGATTTGTTTGCCATCAATTAGTTTCATTTAGATGTAAGCGAATTTACCAATTATGAGTGCGAAATGGTTAGTTTTTCTTTCTCAACATCTTGATACGAAGTACGATGGAATTTTCGTTAGTGTTGTCATCGATCGTCCCCCAAGCCGTCAATCGTGTATTTACGAAATTGGTTAACGGCTCCGTATCAGAAAGCTTCGAGTGATCGACGTAGGCAATTGTTTCGTTGTCACTGTTGATCAACTTGAATTTGTATCCCGATCGAGTTGACTCGAGATAGCTAGCAGAGACAAGTATGCCTTCGAAGGATTGACCAGAGTCGATAACGCTTTTGGGCTGCTTGGGCACTTCAGTTCTTACCGCGTTCGGCTTAGTCTTTGGTGTGGGCGGGGCTGAGTAGTCACGAATGTAACCGAGTACGATAGTTTCAAGGTTAATATGGAAGAACCGCGGGTCGATAGAGATAATCTCCGCCTTGTCTAGGTCGGTTGCGATCGTGAGGATATCAGCATCGGATCTTGGGCTTATCAAGTAGCGAGAGCCAGGAATTGGAAGGAAGTTCTTTCCTATGTCTTGGCTATCTAAATACACAAGAAAATCGCCTCTGTAGTGAATGGGTCTCCAACCAGATACAGGCTTGGTATTCTTTGGCCAATCTGCGGTCACAGCGAGCGAAAGGGAAGAGAGTTTTCCGATTAGAGTGGAGTTAGGGTCAGGGTGAATCCGAACGTTGATTGACTCTTGGGCTAATGCGGAGACGCCCCCAGAAAGGGTCGCTAGTAGCAACAATGTAGGTAGGATTATGACAGCTCTCATAAGGTATTCTCGTGTTTGAATAGTTTCTGAATCTCGTTTTTTTGTAGAATTATTCCGACGCCTTTAGGCATTCCTTTGATGCTGAAGGTTCCGATTTGGTATCTTTTCAGTCGCTTAACATCGTATCCAAGAACTATGAACAGGTTGCGTATTTCCCTTTTCTTTCCGTGGTGCATTTGGACATCGACTTCTTTTGAGGCATCGTTGCACTGGTTTCCAAGAAGGGCGGCACTCTCCACTTTCATTCTCTCCCCTTCGTATTTTATGCCATTGATGAGTTTAGGAATGTTTTTTTTTGGGAATGGTTGTTTTAGAGATACCTGGTAGCGTTTCACGACGAGATTCGACGGATGCATCAGTCGGTTTGCCAAATCTCCGTCATTGGTCAGAATGACGAGTCCTTCGCTTTCCTTGTCGAGCCTTCCTGCACAGAAAAGTCGAAGGCTTTGATAGTCCTTGGGGATTAGATCGAAAACAGTTCGGTCGTAGTGTGGATCGTCGTTGCTGCAAATGAACCCTTTGGGCTTGTTCAAAGCGAATACAACCTGACCTTGTTTGCGATGCCGAATCCGCTGCCCCTCGTAAATGACTTCGTCGATACCAGGTTCAATTTTATCGCCAATCTGGGCGATCTTGCCATTGACCATTATCGATCCATCACGGATGAGCACTTCCGCTGCTCGGCGCGAGCAGACGCCCATGTCAGCCAGATATTTTTGAAGTCGCAGCGAGTTAGTTTTAGTTGCCATTTTTGGAATTGCACGGTTCCCCGAGTTAGGAGCTAAAATGTAATGGTTTTCCTTGCTTTAAGACGCGTTAATTTCATTGACAGAGTTGCTTGCAAATTTTGATGAAATAAAGATGGTCCCGGTCTATGAGGGCAAGCGGAAGCAGGGTTAACGGGCGTTTTTCGCTGAAATCTAACATTGCCTCAGGGCTTCTAGAACTTTGGACTGTTTGCTTTGGTTTTACTTAGCAGTTATTTAACGCTTTGGAGCGTATTCGCGTCAGGAAATTATGAGTCTTACATTTAAAAACAAAGTGGCATTGGTAACCGGTGCCGGTCGGGGGATCGGTCGTGCGATTGCAGAGGAGCTTGGGAGAGCGGGCGTTACCGTAATTTGCGTTTCCTATTCGGAATCGTCCTGTGGTGAAGCGGCGCAAGCGATCAACGATATTGGTGGAAAAGCGATCGCAAAGGCGGTTGATGTGTCGAATTCGGCCGCGGTTGCGGCGGCGAGTGAAGAGTTGCTGACTGCATACGAGAATATTGATATTCTTGTTAACAATGCAGGCATCACCAAGGACAACCTGCTTTTCCGCATGTCGGAAGACGACTGGACGAGCGTAATCAACACGAATTTAAACAGCTGCTTTTACTGGGTCAAAGGGCTTGCCCGCCCAATGACGCGAAAACGCTGGGGCAGAGTCATCAATATTTCGTCGGTATCCGGAGTCATGGGCAATGCTGGCCAAACTAACTACGCAGCGTCTAAAGCCGGTATGATCGGTTTCACAAAGAGCCTAGCCAAAGAATTAGCGTCCCGAAAAATTACGGTAAATTGTGTCGCTCCCGGGTTCATTAAGACCGATATGACATCTAAAATGGCCGATGCAGCCCTTGATTTGGTGCTCCCCATGATCCCACTCAAAAGGATGGGGGAGGACAGTGATGTTGCGAATATGGTAGCCTACTTGGCTTCTGAGGAAGCAAATTATATCACAGGCCAAGTTTTTACCGTTGACGGCGGCATGGCGATGTGATGGCACCTAAGTTGAGTTTATAACTAATCTGTCTAGAAAATGGCTGACGAAAAAAGCATCGAACAAAGAGTCTCAGAAATCATCGTAAACCAGCTCAACGTTAACGAAGAGCAGATCACGCCGGAAGCCTCCTTCCTCGACGATCTTGGAGCCGATTCACTCGACACCGTTGAGTTGATCATGGCATTTGAAGAAGAGTTCAAAGATGAGATCCAAGGTGAAATCCCGGAGTCTGACGCGGAAAAGCTGCAGACGGTCGGTGACGTTACTTCATACATTAAAGAGAAAGCGGGATCTTAACCCGCTTTCCCACACCAAATCTGGTGCCGGAATGCCCTTTCTGGTGCTTAAAACTCGCGAGACGTATTTATGACTGAGCTGGCGGACAGGCAACGTGTAGTTGTAACCGGTCTAGGAGCAATCACTCCGCTTGGACTGGGGGTTGATTCCTTTTTTCAGGGCCTCGTAGAAGGCAGGAATGGCATCAGCAGAGTTGAGGCTTTCGACACTGAAAAGTTCACTTGTAAGATTGGTGGAGAAATCAAGGATTTCGACGCGAGTAACTACATGGACCGGAAAGAGGCACACCGCAATGACCGGTTTGTCCATTTTGCTTTTGCCGCCACAAAGCAAGCCTTAGCGGATGCAGGCTTGAACATGGATCAGGAGGACCCGGATCGAGTGGGTGTATTTATAGGGTCAGGCATTGGAGGGATGGATACCATCGAAAAGAATTGCATCAAGCTGATCGAGGGAGGTCCCCGTAAAGTATCTCCTTTCATGATTCCCGCTTTGATTTCCAATATGGCTTCAGGAGTCATAGGAATCGAGCTGGGGGCGATGGGGCCAAACTTTTCCATTGTCAGTGCTTGTGCTACGGGTGCCCATTCGATTGGGGAATCTCTGAAGACGCTTCGTCTGGGCGAAGCGGATGTAATGATTGCCGGTGGTAGCGAAGCCACAATCACCTCCCTGAGCTACGCGGGATTTTGCTCAATGAAAGCGATGTCAACAAACAATGACGATCCCAAGCACGCAAGCCGTCCCTTCGACTTGAATCGGGATGGATTTGTTATGGGAGAAGGGGCTGGCGTTCTTGTTTTGGAAACGCTGGAGCACGCCAGAAAGCGGGGTGCGAAAATTCACTGTGAGCTCGTAGGGTACGGAGCTTCTTGCGATGCGAATCATATCACGGCACCGCATCCAGAGGGAAAGGGTCTTATTGGAGCCATGAAGCGAGCATTGCATTCCGCGCAGTTGAATACTTCCGACATTGATTATATCAATGCTCATGGAACGTCCACTCCATACAATGACAGGTTCGAGACGATGGCGGTCAAAACTCTCCTTGGCGAGCACGTGAAGAACGTTCCCATGAGTTCTACCAAGTCCATGACCGGTCATTTACTAGGTGCGGCAGGTGGAGTAGAGAGCGTGGCATGTGTCCGGATGTTGGAGACGGGAATCCTGGCACCGACGATTAATTATCAGGAGCCAGATCCTGATTGCGATCTAGACTACGTGCCTAACGAAGCGCGGGAAGCAAAAATCTCTGTCGCTATGAGCAATAGCCTGGGATTCGGGGGTCAAAATGCTTCGCTAGTTTTTAAAACTTTTTAAAAATCATCGTTGGCCGAAAAAAGCGAATTAGAATCTTATAATCAACGAGCACAATTAGATGGAAAAAACCTTCATTATTCTCAAGCCGGATTGCATGGAAAAAGGTCTTGCTGGCGAGGTACTGCAACGTTTTGAAAGCGAGGGCTTTTCAATTGTCGCCACTAAAATGGTACAATTAGAGTCCTCCATCCTTCGTGAGCATTATGCCCATGTGGCGGACTTGCCTTTTTTTCCGGCGATCGAGGAATTCATGACCTCGCGTCCAGTGATCATGATGGCTCTGCAGGGTGAAAACGTAATCCACCGCGTTCGCGATTTGCTTGGCCCCACCGATTTTTCAAAGGCTCCGAAAGGAACAATCCGCGGCGATTTTGGCACTGATATGATGCGCAACGTGGTCCACGCCTCCGACGGTCCAGAAACGGCCGAAGCTGAACTGAAACGATTCTTTGTAGATGGCGAGATATTTCGTTAGATTGCCGTCAGAGGGTGCCTGTTTTCTGCGGTTTACCACGCTCGCGTTGTGCGATCTAGACCACGGTACTGGATGGCCTTGGTCAGGCGGTTGAGCTGTATGGCATTGGATTCCGTTAGGTTTCCGATGGTTCGGTTTACTTTCAGGACGCGATTATAAGCACGGGCTGAGATGTTTAGTGTCTACATTTCAATTTGCAGGATGGATCCCATCTGAGGCGTGATGGAGCAATGGGTTTCGATGGTGGATTCCAATGTGCTGGAATTGGTGACGTAGTCGGTGTGTTGAAACCGTCTCTGCTGTATTTCGTAAGCGGCAGAGATTCGCTATCTCATGTCTTCTGAACTTTCGCCTTTATCGGATGTCATCAATTCTTTGATACTGAGAGTAGGTTCCTCAATATGAATGTCGATCCGGTCAAGCAAAGGGCCGCTGATGAGGCTGTGGTAGTGCTGCACTTGAATTGGGGAGCAAGAACAATCTCCTTGGCGGGAACCTAGGTAGCCACAGGGAGAAGGTTTCATGGCGGGGACTAGCATGAAATTGTAGGGCAGGGTGACCTTGCCAGCAGATCGGGAAATGGTCATTTGCCCGTCTACAAAGGGTTTTCGCATCACCTCTAGGGACGGGCACCTGAATTCAAGTAGCTCGTCCATAAATAGTACGCCGTTGTGGGCGAGTGAGTTTTCCAGGGTCCAGGGATTGCAGTGCTACCCAGCAGGCCGACATTGGCAATGGTATGGTGAGGTGATCGGAAGGGTCGCTTCTTCTCCAAAGTTTCCCACCGTTTGGTCGCCGCCGAGGAAGACTGGATTTGCAGGATTTCCAGGTGTTCCTCGAGGGTGGGATCTGGCATGATGGTGGAAATTCGTTTAGCGATCATCGACTTAACCGAGCAATGTGTGCTGACAAATAAAATTCGTGTCCTCCAACAATAGAAATCTACACTGTTCTAGAGGTCAGCTCATGTTTTTTTACATCAAGGAAATCAAGACCAGTTGGTTAGGCCTTCAGTTCCAACAGACTCGAATGGTCAAATGGGTTAGTTGAAGCTCCCCTTCAAGAAAACGTTTGGCCTGTTCCAAGGTCTCCACGCCGTAAACTTCGAAACCTCTTTCCAAAGCAGCCTTATGGGCAGATTTTACTGGAAGATTGACATCGTGCTGTTTCCTTGCCCGGTCTGTATCGTGAATGCCAATCCTCCTCCTATTGCTCTAACTGCACCGGATAGGCTTGGCTCGCAGTCGATCTAAACTTCTAGAAGCGTTCAATGGTTTTCACCTGACCAGTAGACTCCAGGATTCCCAACGCGATTGGGAGGTCGTTTATGGGACTTTCTTTTTTCAGGTCGCTGCGAGCGAGGTTGATGTTGGTTCGGGATCGGGGTATACAAAATCCTGAGTTTGCCAAGGTGGAGAAAACGCGGTAACCACACTCCTTCACCCCGGTGTCAGGTAGACCGACCATTATCAGACGTGGATCTCCGCTTCCGCCAGAGTTGACTTATACGAGAACGGTGATGGCTTCGATGCCCTGCAAAGCGGCACTTTAACGTTAGCTAGCGTTGGAGTGAGGGTAAAATGCGGTAATAGTTGGTCAAAAGTCGATTCAGTCACTAACGAATTGGAAAGATAAGAGGGATTCTGGATGTTGGAATTTAGATCCGTTCTTCGAGTTTCAGTGGCGGTTTTGCTTTTAAGAAAGAAGCATATAATCGTTGTTGTCCAACCGGCTGAATTGGTCATCCTAGTCCCTATGGTTGTCGTTTTGACAGGGGGAATGGGATGCGGTAAGTCCACGGCGGGTCGAATGTTCGAAAAGCGTGGCTTCAGGCGTCTCGACAGTGACCAGATTGTGCATGATCTACTGGAGAGCGATCCTGCGACTATTCGGGAGGTGATGGATGTGTTCGGGCCGAAAGTGATTTCAAGCAATGGCGGGGTGAACCGTTCGTTGCTGGGATCGATTGTGTTTGACGATGTGGAGAAACTCAAAGCTCTCGAGGATATCATGCACCCAAGGGTTCAAGAGGCCTGGGAGGTGGCAGTCGCGTCGGATCAAGAGGCAAAATGGATTTTGGAGATCCCTTTGCTCTTCGAAAAAAACCTGCAGAATAGGGTTGATTTTACCATTTGCGTGTTCAGTGATCTTAAGACGCAGGTCGAACGTTTAGAGCAAAAAGGCATAGGCCGAGTTCAGGCGTTGGCACGCATTAACCGACAAATGCCGCTCTCCCAAAAGGCGGAGAATGCCGATTTTGTACTGCTTAATGAGGGATCCCTCGAATTTCTGGAAGACCAAATCAAAACGCTTCTCACGCGAATATAATTTTCGATACTACCCATCGACCATCTTTTTGGAAACGGTCAGCCGATGTTGCACGATCCTCCAAACGAAGGTTATACCAATCCTCTTATGTCTAGCGAATCTGAAGATACGAACGAATCAAACGCTCCTGCTGAATCGGATTTGGGCGATAGTCCCAAGCCACCGAAGAAAGTAGCCCGTAAGGTGGCTCGCAAAACGGCCAAGAAGGTCGCCAAGAAAATCCCCAAGGAAAAGGGGGCGAACGCAGGTTTAGATAATGAGCCATATGCGGAACTGAAAAAGGAATTCGAGCCACCGACAGAGGAAAGCTCTGAATTCAGCCCCGTAGATTTTAGGGGTAGGGGCTCGCATTTTGACGATGTCGATAAGATCGAAGCGGTTCGCGATGAGCTAGAGGACAAGGGAGGTCGCGATGCGCCAGAAAAATTCTCTAATTCCGATTCGGGCAGTGACAGAGACGATAAGGGCTCCGGCAATCAGGATCTTGAAAAACACCCAAAAAAAAGGAATCAACAGCACCGCCACAAAAACCAAGGCGGAAATCGACACCAAAATAAGCAAGGTCAGCATCCCAATCAGAAAAATCGATCTAAAAACCAAAAAGGTGGGCATCGTCAAAATCAGCAAGAAAGGAAAGGTGGAGGAGGTTGGAAGCAGCCTTTGCCTCCAATAGAAACCGACCACGTGGGCGGAGTGCTGCCAGACGCCGCTCGATACAAGAAGTTTGAGGACGTAAAAGCGATTCTGGACGAGTTGGGTGAAATCGAGGATCCGGTTGATCTCTCAGAGTTGTACGAACTTTCAATCGATCAAGGTCGCTTGGGTGCGGAATCGATAGGAGTGGTCTTTGAAGAGAAACCAAGCCGAAAGCAGATCATTGAGGAGATTTTTAAACTGGCAGCGGAGAAGAAGCTACAATTCAAAGACGCCGGTTTCCTAGATGTCTCCGACGAAGGATATGGATTTGTTGTGCATGCTGCTAGCAATTATCAGCTTAAACCGGAAAGTGTTTATGTTCCAGCATCCTTGATCAACCACTACAGTTTGAAAAGGGGTCATGAAATCGAGGTGATCGCAACCGCTCCTCAGGAAGGAGAGCGTTGTCCTGCTTCAATTAAGATCGTATCCGTGATGGGCGAAGATCCCGAGTCTATCGATAAGGTATCCCCTTTCGAAGACCTAATCCCCTATTACCCTACGGAGCGTTTTGTATTAGAAACTCCGCTACCAAGTAATAGCAAGAAAGACGTCTCCATGCGAGCCTTTGACATCCTTACTCCGATTGGCTTAGGGCAAAGGGGTTTAATCGTTGCACCTCCTCGTACTGGAAAAACAATATTGCTTCAGGGGCTCGCCCATTCCGTGCAGGAAAATTACCCGAACGCCCATTTGATCGTATTGCTCATTGATGAGCGCCCCGAGGAAGTAACGGACTTTCGTCGTAAAGTGAAGGGTGAAGTGGTCAGCTCAACTTTTGACGAGACACCATCAAGCCATGTCCATGCGGCAGAAATGGTAGTTGAAAAGTCAAGACGAATGGTGGAAGTGGGCAAGGATGTTGTGATCTTACTTGATTCGATTACACGTCTGGCTCGTGCCTATAACGCTCTCGCCAGTAATAGCGGTAAAATCATGAGTGGTGGTATCGAGGCAACTGCGCTGCAAAAGCCGAAACGATTTTTTGGCTCGGCTCGCAATATTGAGGAAGGGGGTAGTTTGACGATAATGGGTACCGCCCTTGTGGATACCGGAAGTAAAATGGATGAAGTCGTTTTCGAGGAATTCAAAGGTACGGGTAATATGGAAATACATCTTGACCGCGATCTCATCAATAAGCGTGTTTTCCCCGCGATCAATTTTGAGCGAAGCGGAACCCGGAAGGAGGAGCTCCTTTATCATCCGCAGGAATTGGAAAAGGTATATGGTCTCCGTCGCGTTATGCAGGGAGTGCCTGGCGTGGAGGCGATGGAGATGCTCATCAAGCGGTTGAAGGCGACCAAGTCGAATGTGGAATTCCTCATGTCGCTGAAGTAGGGAAAGATGGAGGCTTCTGGTTCGGATTGGCGGGTATGTAAATAGGCTTTGTTAAATAAGATCCAGTCTCTACTTTAATTCATTCTATTCCCGTTTTTGTTCTCATCATACAACTCATTGTTCAGAAGGGTGTAGTATCCAAATATCAGTTTGAGATATTGGAAGAAGGGAGTGAATAGGTAGACCCAAACGGATTATTCGAGGAACTCGTTAAAAAATGCTTTGTTGAAAGAAAAACAGTTTACCGGTTTCTGGCAGACGAATTTTCCATACACTTCGTCGACTTTACCGTGTTTGATCTCCCCAAAGAGCCGGATGACTATTTGCTGGAAACGATTGAAGCGGCTAGTAGAGCAGCGGAAACTGGTATTTGGGTCTTCGGTACCCTGTATACCAACAGCGCTGCTAAAACGGTCGGTCGCATTGTAGATGCGTTTTCGGCGAATATGAAGGAGATGATTCGAACGCAGTTGGCAACTTCTATTGTAGCCTTCGTTTCTCAAGTGCTATGGAATAAAGCAGTCGGAGGGCGTGTCGCCGGACTAAAAGCTATGTTTATGATTAAGTTAATTGCTGCTCTCATTCGGGACAACAAGACCTATCGTATTAACTCGGATATCCAAACGGGTGCAAAATTGAGCATGTTTACGATGAATACTTATCCAATGAGCCCTTAAAATAGCTGATTGATCTCAGCCAAAGAGGCTTTTGAAAAAGCGCAAACGCCTGACGACATGCGTACACGATTGGAGAATCTCGGCGGCAAAGTTGCTGGGTCTTAAAGTATACAGCGAATTTCGTCTTGCTCATCTTTTGGGATCAGTAGCGCCATGTACACAGCGGAATTGATTCTGTTAGGGGTTGATTGGGAGCCTCGAGCCTCCGTCAGAATTGCGTGCTGCGTTGGAAGCCAGTACGGAAAACGCTTCGAAGAAGCGGTACTTTCATCGAACATTCACACTATATTTGGCTTTGGCAGTAAGTCTGGTGGTTGTAGTGGGCATTTATTTTCAGTTTATTCTAGATTTCATCGATGAGTTTATGGGTCCATTGGATGACGGTATCGTCAACTAGATATCCGACGGACCGAGACTCAAGTATTTCACAAAGAAAACCACGGAAATAACTGACTGGCTTGTAGAACAGAATTTGATTTACCTCCGCAGCTGACATCGCGATTCCTGGCTCAGTAAGGCATAGAATGTCGCCCAATAAAGTGGTGGGATAGCATGGTGGCTATGATCTGCGTTGATGCCGACGTGGTGTATCGCCTGTTTGTTGCCGAATTGGAAGAATTCGATGAGGAAAAATGTTATATAAGTTTGAATACGAAAGAAGATAATCGGGCTGGATCACGAGTAAATGGGAATCTCAAGGCCGTGTATTTGTTCTGAACGCTGAAGCAAGCCAGGAACGAATGGAGTCCATGCGGGCAGAGTATTCACCTGAATCTTTGAATTGGAGGCTGAGAAGACCTCTTATTTCGCATTGTCATTGGCCTGAATCGCATTGAAACTGGGATCACTGATGATAAAAGCTGGTCCTACGATTTTCCGATTTAGGAACTCTCTACCTTATGCCTCAGGCTGCCTTCTCATATCTATTTTGTGTGGCTGTCAAAGAGAGATCAATACAGAAAGCGAGACTGTTCATGTCTTCGCCGCAGTCAGTTTAAAAGAGGCTATTGAAGAGATCGGCACGCTGTTTGAGAGGGAGACCGGTTTTGAGGTTTCATTGAATTCGGCTGGTTCCAACGTTTTGGCTCAGCAAATTGAAGCGAGTCCCCGAGCGGATCTGTTTATCAGTGCGGACTCGGGCTGGATGGATTATCTCGAAGGTGGGGGAAAGTTAGGGGACAATACTCGGATCGATCTTTTGACGAATACCCTCGTCATGGTCTGTGCCCAGGGCGTTAGTTGGGATGAGGTGAAAGTCGAAACGTTGTGCGGGCTAGATTTTACTTATTTGTGTATCGGGGACCCGGACGCGGTGCCGGCTGGCAGGTACGCACGTGATTGGCTCTCAGGTTTAAACTGTGGTGATTCGACACTTTGGGAAGCGTTTCAAGACCGTTTGTCACTGGCTCCAGACGTGCGAGCGGCTTTGTCCCAAGTGGCCAGCAGTAAAGACCGGATCGGTATCGTGTATTTTACTGACTATCTAATTTACCAAGATCGTGTGAAATTGCTTGTAGAAGGGCCAAGTGAAAAAGCTCGATATCCTGCTGCGATGACGGAGCAAGGCATGGAAAAACTAGCGGCTGGCCGATTCTTTACTTTTCTGCAATCGAATAAGGCCAGATTGATCTTTGAAAAATTTGGATTTCGAGTCGATTTGTCTGAAGTAGATTAGAGTTCACGCTTGCAAGCAGGAGTTTACAGAGTGATTTTCTTAAGTTTCCCTAAATCCGGATCGATCCGGCAACTTTCACCGTGCCAACGATTTACGAGACAGTTTCATCCACTTTGCTTTGGGCCGTTGTTGCGAGTCTCCTCGTTGCCTTGCCGGGATTGACGATTGCTTACCTATTGGCCCGACGAGAATTCTTTGGGAAAAAAGTTCTATCGACTTTTACAACCTTGCCTTTGGTGCTTCCGCCTACTGCGGTTGGCTACTTGCTTTTGCGACTGTTTGCAGATGATGGCTGGCTAGGGCGGGAGCGACTCGGCTTCGATCTCGATATTATCCTGAGCTGGAAGGCAGTAGTCATCGCTTGTTCCATAATGTCTTTTCCAATCTTCGTTCGCACGGCACGGGTCGCCTTTGAGGAGGTCAATCCCCGGTTGGAACGTATGGGTCGAACTTTAGGAATGGGCCGGCAGAAAGTTTTTCTTTCAATTACTCTGCCGCTGGCCTCACGGGGACTGATTGCGGCGACTTTGCTCGGATTCACTAGGGCATTAGGTGAATTTGGAGCAACCATAATTCTGGCAGGAAATATTCCGGGTAGAACGCAGACCTTGGCTTCGGCTCTTTTCAGTGCCCAGCAAAGCGGGAATGAAACCCTGGCGAATCAGCTATTGGGTGTCGCCTTGCTCGTTGGTTTTATCGCGGTTTACACTACGGAGAGGCTCGCTTCAAAACGTTCTCTAAGAAAGGAGCAGACGGGATGAAAGGGGTAAAAACGATTTTCAATATCTCATTAAAAGCTCGATTTGGCAGTCTAAAATTGGATCTTGGATACAAGGGTTCCAAGCGTGTCCTAGGTGTCTTTGGGGTTTCTGGTGCGGGAAAGACGACTTTTTTGGAATGCCTGGCAGGACTGAGAAAAGTGATGTCGGGGCAGATTACAGTAGCTGGTGAAATCTGGCTGGATACGGAGACCAGCTGCTTTGTCCCCACAGAGAAACGTCATATTGGCTTCGTGCCCCAGGATCATTTATTATTTCCCCACAAAAATGTGCTAGGAAACCTGGAAGCGGGAAAGGCAAGGGCGTTGCAAGGCGGACGAGACTTTCAAAGTATATTGAAAAAAGTCGTCGCTGTTCTCGAATTAGAGCCTTTGTTAGACCGATCGATTGATCAGTTGTCTGGAGGAGAACGTCAGCGAGTATCGCTAGGACGAGCGCTTTGCTCGGGCCCACAACTGCTTTTGTTGGACGAGCCTCTCGCATCGCTTGATCTTCGCATGAGAAAAAAAATCCTTCCGTTTCTAATCCGCATTAAAGAGGCCTTTGAACTGCCGATAGTTGTAGTTTCCCACAATCCAACGGAATTGCAGGTCTTGTGTGACGAGGTTCTCATCTTGGAGAACGGTCGGAATGTTATGACCGGCAGTCCGAACGAACTCTTCGCCAGTGATTTATTGTTAAACGTGGCGAAAGAGCGTGGATTTGAGAATGTGTTTCCAGGTACCATTATTGAAAAATCAGATCAAGTGGACTGTTTGAGTCTTTCGGGAAAGAATGGTAATATTTGTATACAAATTCCGCCGACAGATTCTCTTTTGGGAGATCGGGTATTGGCTAGCATAGGTTCTGAAAATGTACTAGTCGGTCTTGAGCGGCCGCGTGGACTGTCTGCCCGTAATTGTTTGTCAGCGACAATCTCCCGAGTTGAAAACGCTGGAACTCGTTGGCTTGTCCACGCGTTAGTTGTGGATGCGGTTCCAGAATTTGTCGTTGAAGTGACTTACGATGCGATTGAAGCTTTGCATTTGGAATCAGGATTAAGAATCTACTTGGTTTTTAAAACGAGCTCCGTTACAACCTTAAACGGTTGATAGATTATTTTGCGAGAGATTAGGTAGCTTTCCCAGATAGGGGTCTAATTGATCGAAGCATAAAGGGAAGTCTTTGCCAGTGGGGTTAATATTGTTTCAAATTCAATTCTTAGTTGACCCGCTCACGGCTTGAACCTTTGGCAACATGAACCGCGAAGATTCTTATCGGATATTGGGGAATCAATGCCCGTTCTGCGGAAGAAGACCACTTTGAACGTACCTGTAATTAACTTCGAGAAACTTGTGGCACCGATCGAAGAAACGAAACAATGCAAATATGAATTGCCGTTGAGGGAATTTTTTGCGAATCAGGAATACAGTGGGTCATTGGATACGTCAAAGAAAGCTCTGGGGCGATTGGATTTTGACAAAGCGATTGCTAAATTTAAGCAGTATCAGAACAGAGGTTACGTTATGGAAATGGCGTAATTAGAACTTGAATCGCTCTGTGCACTGAAGCGCGAGGACACTTTGAAGTGCGCTGAGCATGGGATCTCGGTATGTTTGCGGCCTTCAGTCGCTCTTACATGTTTCTGGATTGCTCTAGAAATTGATTTGTTTCGTCCCCGCCAACAGCGAAAAAAACCGATTTATTTATAACAATTCTTTCTCTTCCGAAAGGACTGAATTTGTTGACGGCTGTATCATCTAATTTGAGTTCGTTTTTGAGATAGGATTGTCTAATCGGATCCAGATCAAAAATTCTGCGGATGCCCAGCACGCTCTTGATCGATCTCGCAATTGGGTCGCCATATGATTGAATATCGATGGCTGTAGTTAAGGCTAAATGGGGCCCTGCTTGATGCCCTGGAATGTGTATCTTAGCCGGGTTTCCGTTAAGATTTGACGTGCCATGTTGTATCCACTTAAACGCTCCCCTATCTTAGGCACGCTTTCTACCATGTTGGCATTCGAGGCCAAGCGATAGTTGATGTGGGGTGCAGAACATCTATTCTCCAAAGGGGCCTTGCCGTAAAGTGATAAAGACGTTTGTCTAGTGATTTCGAAAAACCGTATTGGATGAATACAAAGACGGGGCGTTTTTTGTGAACAGGCACGAAATCGATGGTTTGCAGCGAATGGCTTTAATCAGAGTGTTTGTACTTGTGAGGGTAGGCTTTTCGTTTATCCGCTCAAATTCTCATTACGATCGAAGTAGTTTTGAAAATTGGGATATCGCTCTCGCAGTTTGGAATGGAATTCGAAGAGATTTGGAGAGTCTGAATCGGTCACAGCGTAGGGAGAATCGGCTCGACCCGATGTTTCTGTCAAATCAACCGGATTCCAGATTTCGCATTTTGAGCAGGGCTTTCAGGGGACTTCTGTATCGTCAATGCGTCGATCGTTGACGAGTGATTCAGGGAATGCAGAGTATTTCTTTTTCAGTCTAAATCCTATGAAATCTACTTCCCCTGTGTTTTCCCGAATAGGCTATTTTTTCGGTCTATTGATCCTTTTTTTGGCTCATTCTAGTTCCCTTGGAGCAATCTCGAGCGGATCTAAACCAAATATAATCTTAATTTTCACGGACGACATGGGTTATGGTGATATAGGTTTGTTTCACCAAAATCAGAGAACGGGGAAAAAACACGCCACGCCAAATCTAGACCAAATCGCTAGTGAAGGTATTCAGCTGCGCCGTCACTATTGCCCGGCACCCGTCTGTGCCCCATCCCGTGCCTCTCTCCTTCGTGGGTTGCATCAAGGGCATACGGAAGTTCGTAATAATGATTTCGACAAAGCCATTCCTGATAATCACACTTTGGGAACGGTGTTAAAGGAAGCAGGGTACCGGACGCTGCACGTAGGCAAGTATGGTTTGCCAGGTTTGGGTGAATCCAGGGATTCATTCAAGAATCCAGATGAATGGCCTGCCTATCCTACTAAGCGAGGGTTTGACGAGTACTTGGGCTACGTTCGTCATGTTGATGGTCATGTTCACTACCCCAACAACGAATGGCCCATTGGGAATTCTGAATCGCATCGAACCAGAAAAGAGGTCTGGCATAACGAAAAGGAGATATCTGCCCAGCTCGACAAGTGCTACACAACCGACCTCTTTACGGCTTATACGAAGAAGTGGATTTTGGAGCAGGCGAAAGACGCTCGTGATGAGCCTTTCTTCGTTTATCTTGCCTACGATACTCCTCATGCGGCGTTGCAGGTTCCTACCGATGCCTTTCCGGAAGGGGGTGGCCTGAAGGGCGGATTGCAGTGGCTGGGTGAACCAGGAAAAATGATCAATACAGCCACTGGTGAGATTGATTCCTGGATACATCCAGATTATCGTAATCAGAGCTGGTCCAATGTCGAGCAGCGGTTTGCGACCATGGTTCGTAGGATCGATAGTGCAGTGGGAGATTTGGTGCAGTTGTTGAAGGATCTCGATATCGATGAGAAAACACTCATCGTGTTTACGAATGACAATGGTCCCCTGTCCGTGAGTTATATTCGAGGAGAGCCCTTTACCCCAATTCATTTTCAGTCCTATGGACCGTTCGATGGGGAAAAGCGTGACGTCTGGGAGGGAGGCATTCGCATGCCTGCTCTAGCTCGTTGGCCTGGGAAAATCCCGGCAGGAGGTATTGACCACACCCCTTCGCAGTTTCATGATTGGTTGACGACCTTCGCGGATGTTGCAGGTTTGCCGTTACCGGCCTTGTCTGACGGGGTGTCGCTCGTTCCAACGCTTACCGGGACAGGTGTGCAGGAGCCGAGTACTGTTTATGTTGAATATTTAAATGGCGGGAAGACGCCAAATTATCCCGATTTTGATCCCAGCCATCGGAATCGCCCGCGGAAAGAAATGCAGGCGATTTTTTTAGAAGGCTATAAGGGAGTTCGCGTGGACATTCAGCGCCATAGCGACGACTTTGAAATCTACGACGTGAAAACGGATTTGAAGGAAGTAAAAAATCTCGCTGGGACAAATGACTTTTTTGTGGGCCTGCAGCAGCGCATGAAGGATCGCTCACTGCAGCTGCGCCGACCCAACGGGGACAATCCTCGACCTTACGACGATGAATTGGTGCCCTCAGTCGAAGTAGCGGCGGTGCGACCGGGTGTGCGATGGGTGGCTTACGAAGGAGATTTTCCCTGGGCACCAAAGTTTTGGAACGTGACTCCCGGCTTTGTCGGAGGGGTGAACCAGATAAGAAGCGATGTGGGTCCGGAAAACGGTGCGGTCGTATACACGGGTTACTTGGATGTACCTCAAGATGGAGAGTATCATTTCTCGCTTACGGCTGATTCACGTGCGGTCTTCCGCATTCACGATGCAAACATTATTGATGCGGACTACGGCTATAATCAGGGTTCAGAGGTTTCAGCCCAAGTGAAGTTAGCTGCCGGTCTTCATCCCTTCCGAATAAATTATTTGAAGCAGTCGGGCAACAAGCCCCAACTTGACCTGAAATGGAGTGGTCCTTCGATCGAAGAGCAGACCATACCGGTCGAGCGATTGTTTAATTGATTCCGATATAATTGTTTAGTTAATCCATTAATTGTAAACCAGTTCCGTATGAATAGATATATCAAAATTTTAGTTTCACTGAGTATCCTTGTATCGGTTGTGGACGCCGCATCAACGAAGCCGAACATTCTCTTCATCTTTCTAGACGATTTCGGATGGAAGGACACGAGTTATATGGGCTCGGATTTCTACGAGTCGCCCCACATCGACCGACTAGCTGCTGATGGGATGGTCTTTACTAATGCTTACTCTGCATCTGCAAATTGTGCTCCTGCGAGAGCGAGCCTCTTGTCGGGACAGTATACCCCTCGGCATGAAATTTATAACGTTGGTACAGGACCCCGTGGAAATTCGAAACACCGTCGTTTACAGCATGTATCCGGTGTGGATGTGCTGGATACGAGCATTAGGACATGGGCCCATCAGATTCAGGCCTCCGGTTATAAAACCGCGTTGATGGGGAAATGGCACTTGAGTAGTGATCCTATTCCTTATGGTTTCGATATCAATATTGGAGGAACGCATTCGGGTTCTCCGCCCAAGGGCTATTACCCTCCGCATCCCAATATCCCTAGTTTGCAAGGATCGCCGGAGGATGCCTATTTAACGGACTACTTGAGCGATCAAGCCGATGCCTTCATTCGTGAAAACAAAGACCGGCCTTGGCTCCTTTACCTGACCCATTTCGCCGTGCATACTCCGCTTGATGCAAAGAGGGAGCTTGTGGCTAAATACGAGTCGAAGGAAAAAGGAAAACTGCACAAACATGTCGCCATGGCGACGATGATTCAGTCGGTTGACGATGGGATCGGTAAAATTCAAGCGACCCTAGAAGAAATAGGAATTGCGGATGACACTATCGTTCTATTCTTTTCGGACAATGGCGGATATGGACCCGCGACAGACATGGATCCACTCAAAGGATACAAAGGGACCTACTATGAAGGAGGTATTCGAGTGCCCTTTTTTGTCAAGTGGCCGCGAGTCGTGAAGGCGGGGACCCGCAACGAAAATCCTATAACCGGAGTGGATGTCTATCCAACATTGTGTGAAATGGTTGGGGCCGAGCTACCAGCAGGCCAGGCCTTGGATGGAGTGAGCCTCGTCCCATTGATTAGGGGCGAGAAAATGAATTTGAAAGAGCGGCCTCTCTACTGGCACTTTCCTGCCTACCTGCAATCCTATGCGGTAACCGATGAGCAACGGGACATCCTATTTCGTAGCCGACCGTGCAGCATCATCCGCATCGGTGACTGGAAGCTGCACCAGTATTTTGAAAGTGGAGACTTGGAATTGTATAACTTGAAGCGGGACATTGGCGAAAAACGTAACCTGGCCGAACGAAACCCAAAAAAAGCTAAAGAGCTTCTGACTCAATTGGAAGCATGGAGGGCCGAAATCGGTGCTCCGGTGCCCACGTCGCCTAATCCTGAGTTTGATGCGAAAGTTGAGGCTGTGGCTCGAAGCGGAAAAATGAAAAAGCGTTCGTGAATTTTATCCAAGTATCTGGACGAGCTCGGCGAGTCGCTAGCTATATAAAGTGGCTTCTCCTTTTACGATTACGGCCATATGTCTGCGGAAATTCCCTTGATTGTTGAGAATGTAGCAACGTTGACCTGGGTTTTACTGAAAAGCGATTTAAAGGGCTGCTCTTAGGGTCTCCCGATTTACGGGAGCCTCTGGGCAAGGAATAAGGCTCTGTGTATTTCGGGTGAATCTAAAGCAGGCGTAAAGCTATGAAGTGATTGGAAATGTTGGTATGAGGCATTTCAGAAAGGTTAATCTGCTGAATGCGTGAGAAAATCAGCCCGCTGGACGCACGTCGCGACAAGACTCCGATTGGATATCATTGTCGTCATCTTTCGGACGTAGGAGAAATGCTGGGCTTATTCCATCAGCCCCATGATCGAGTCGTGAGAAGAGTTTGTACGTATTCCGAAGCTTTATCGTAAAATTCCCACATCGCGGCTTGAAAGGGGGGGAAGGAACTACCAAGTTCTTCCGCTTCGATGAAAACGGACCATAAGCGAAATTTCAGCATCATAGCCCATGTCGACCATGGGAAGACGACTTTGTCGGACCGGTTGTTGGAGCATACGGCGACCGTTACCCAGCGAGTGTTGACCGAGCAGCATCTGGATTCGATGGATCTGGAGCGGGAGCGGGGAATCACGATCAAAAGCCATCCCGTGACAATGCACTACAAGGCGAAGAACGGGGAGCTGTATCAGCTAAACTTGATGGACACGCCTGGCCATGTCGACTTTTCCTACGAAGTGTCTCGGAGCCTAGCAGCCTGTGAAGGAGCACTTCTCCTTATTGACGCGGCCCAAGGCGTTGAGGCTCAAACAGTTGCCAACGCGAACCTAGCGGTTGATCAGGACCTGGTTATCATTCCAGTGATCAATAAAATTGACCTGCCCAGCGCTAATCTGGACCTGTGCTTGAAACAGCTGGAGGACCTGCTGGCAATCCCAGCGGAAGAAGCGATTCTAGCGAGTGCTAAGAACGGGATCGGAATCGAGGAAATCCTGGAAGCAATCGCCCTTCGCATTGCCCCTCCAAGGTGGACAGATTGTGGGGAAACGAGGGTGGGTGTTTTCGACTCAGTATACGATGCCTACCGAGGCGCGATCGTTTACATTAGGGCTTTCTCGGGAAAAATTAAGCGTGGCGACCAAATCGTCATGATGAGTGACAATACGCGAGCAGAGGTCAAAGAGGTGGGTGTATTCACACCTTCGATGCAGAAGTCGGAAACATTGACTGCGGGCGATGTGGGGTACTTGGTTTGCAATATCAAGAACGTGGCGGAAATAAAGATTGGCGATACGATTACCCATTACCACAATCAGGCAAAGGAGATGCTGCCCGGCTATCAGGAAGTCCGGCCACTCGTGTTTTCGGGTATATACCCGGTTGAGACGTCGGACTTTGAAAAATTGAAAGCAGGAATGGGAAAGCTTCAGCTTAATGATGCAGCATTTAGTTTTCAGGCAGAAAGTTCCATGGCCCTTGGTTTTGGCTTTCGTTGCGGTTTTCTCGGTCTGTTGCATATGGAGATTATCCAGGAACGCATACGACGGGAGTATGACGTCGATATCATATCAACGTATCCGAGTGTTATATACAAGGTAGAGAAGGTGATTGGTGAAGTTATCGAAGTTGATAATCCGATCAACTTGCCGGACCCTTCTGCAATTGAACGAATTTTGGAGCCAACAATCAAGGCGACCATCCACGTTCCGAACGACTCTATAGGTGATATTCTCAATTTAGTCATGGACAAGCGAGGCGTTTGCGACCACACGGAGACACTCGACGAAACCCGTTTGATGTTGGTGTGCAATCTCCCGTTGAACGAGATTCTGGTCGATTTCAACGATCGTTTGAAGAGCATCACGCGTGGATACGGGTCGATGGACTACGAGCTCGACGAGTATCGAGAGTCCAAGCTGGTCAAGATGGACATCATGGTGAATGGCGAGCCAGTGGACGCTTTCTCGTCAATCGTACATCAGGACAAGGCACGGGTAAAAGGGAAGGTGCTTTGCGAGAAGCTGGCGGACATCATACCGATGCATCTATTTAAGATCGCGGTGCAGGCCGCAGTCGGCGGTAATATCATCGCTCGGGCCAACGTTAGGGCGATGCGAAAAGATGTTACGGCAAAATGCTATGGCGGGGATATAAGCAGGAAGCGAAAGCTACTCGACAAGCAGAAGGAAGGCAAGCGGAAGATGAAGAATATCGGTAATGTCTCCATTCCGCCGGATGCTTTCATTAAGGTCTTGAAGAACGATCGAGACTAGAGGCGAGGATTGTGAAAACCAGAGAACCGGGATCTCAACAAATCGCGAACTATCGTTAAATTCCTTCCAAATGAGCAGTTTAGACTTTCTATCGGACCAGATACGTTCAAGGCTGCTCAGCTAGGTATTTTAAACCCTTCCTATGTTCGGATTCCTACAGTCAGAAAACTCTAAACTTCGCGGTGCTGCCAAAAACTGGCTCTATCTTGGGCACAAGGTCTACAATTTTCGGAAAGACCAGCTCACCGATTCCGAGGTTTCGGAACTGGGCAAAACATTGGAGGAGCTGAGGGTACAGTTGAAGGCGAAGACCGCGGACGCGGGCAAACTCAAGCTTGCGATCGAAGGAGTGGAAGGGCACATGAAAAAGGTGGGGGGTGCCTTTTACCCGCAGTCGATGATTGGAGAAAACGTGGATTTCGCACTCTACTTTCTGATCCTCTACTTGGGTTTCACGGCTTTCTTTATCAAGCCGTTCAAGATTCCGACAAACTCTATGTGGCCGACCTACAACGGAATGACGAGTGAGGTGTGGACGGAAGACAATCCTGCTCCGGGGGTAATCAGCCGGGCGTTTAGACTAATCGCTAATGGAGCTATTCGCTACGATTTGAAGGCCCCGGCAGCTGGTGAACTCCTTATACCGATTTCGACCCGAATTCGATCTAACAGTTTGTTGCCGGTCAATACGGTTAGCAAGCGGCACCATTTGATAATACCGGGCAAAGGCAATGGTTTTGCTTTTGAGATCGGAGGGAAACCTCTTTTGTTGAAAACGCCGCAGGAATTCGATGTTTCCAGTGATATGCCGATGCTAAACGAACAGGATCAGAACATATTGCTTAAGTCCTGGTTTCCTAAAGAGAGCTCGCTTCTCGAAGTCATCCAAAAGAAGATCAGTTCCGGAGAAACCGCTGGAAGGGGACAAAGAAAGCTGGCTAATGGGCTGGTGACGGACGTGATCCTTGTTAAGACGGGCCGGTTCTTTGAAAAAGGGGAAACGGTTTTGTCTTTCGACATTCACACCGGCGATCAGCTATTTGTGGATCGGATGAGCTACCATTTTGTCAGGCCGAAGGTTGGAGACGGATTCGTTTTCAAGACGAGTGAAGTACCCGCACTGACTCGGAGAGGCCGGGATAGTTATTACATTAAGCGACTGAGCGGGGTCCCAGGGAATGAGCTCCAGATCAACAGTGGTAAACTCCTTGTAAACGGGGAAGAGGCGCAGGGCTCGGTCGGCTTTGTTAAAAACAACTCAAAAGAGGCTCCTTACGATGGGTATTTCCACATTGGAAATTCCCTTTTGAGACGAGGGGAAACAATCGAAGTACCTGAGGAGAGGTATGTGGTGCTGGGCGATAACAGTGCCCACAGCTCTGACAGCCGCGACTGGGGTTACGTGCCAGAGCCGGCTATTGTGGGTCGGCCGGTGCTGATTTTCTATCCCTTCACCAAGCGTTTTGGGCTGACAAAATAGCCTCGGATTCAGGGGGCCTAACTGCCTTTGTGTGAGACGAGCGACCGATCGATCTGGTTGCAAGAGATTGGTAAGGACTTAACTGCCGTAATGAGTGTGGGCAATCCGGCAGATTTTACCTTGACACAGGGCTTGCCGCTCAAGGTAGTAGTCGGTTTGTCGATCGCATACATTCCAAATCGAGAACAGCTGGATCCCTCTTCCGAACGTTGGGGAACCTCCCCGAGTTCGAAGTCTTCCTTGTGGTGCGTATAAAGAGCTTTAATACATTCTTCAATTCGCAACTAATGCTATACAGGTACCCGGTATTTGCTAATAATCCTACCCATGAAATCGAACCGATCTGATGCGGGGTTTTATTCTTCAAAGCGAATCTTGGTGGCACTGACGCTTTTCGTTGTCGCCCTCGCTAGCTCGACGTTGGAGGCAGACAAGCGAGGAGAGCAACTGTACCGGAATTGTACGATTTGCCATGGTCCCGACGGACAGGGAATTCCGTTGCAGCTGGCACCGTCTCTGACGTCTCTTTCCGAAAAGTATATTGTGGAGCAGCTGAAAAAGTATAAGGCGGGTATACGTGGTGCACATGCAGAAGACACTGCGGGTCTGAGAATGCTGCCGATGGCCCAGACGATGATTACAGAAGATGATATGCAAGCAGTCGCAAGCTACATCGTTTCGTTGGGGTCTTCTCCCGTTGAGCCGACTCTCGAAGGTGGAGACCCGGTCAAAGGACAAGCAACCTACGCGACTTGCTTAGCCTGCCATGGTCCTGAGGGCAAGGGCAACGACCTTCTCAATGCCCCAAGTCTTGTGAATCAGCACGACTGGTATCATCTAGACCAATTGAAGAAGTTCAAGTCAGGTGTTCGGGGATCGAATCCGCAGGACATAACGGGAGCACAGATGCGTCCGATGTCGATGCTTCTTGCCGATGAGCAGATGATGAAGGATGTAATTGCGTACATCAAAACGCTTGGGAACTAGGCTCACGAATCTTAACCACGAAAACTGTAATTTTATGAGCGACAGCGACAACGAACTTGATCCAGAGGCAGAAGCTCACGCTTACTCCGCCACTCGCAAGATGTTTTACTACACGTTAGTAGGAACCATTGGCTTCTCGGCCGTAATTATAGTTCTGTGGTACGTTTTTTAAAAAACCCGATTTGATAACTTCCCTCCCTATTCAGCCATGTTTGAGTTTTTAGATAAATTTATGCCAGGTATTTTGGAGTCTTTGCTCCCCCGAGCATCGAGCTATGCGGTACAAATAGATGTCCTTTTCGACGTCATTACTATTCTAGTGGGTTTCTGGTTTTTCTTGGTACTCGGGTATTTTTTCTACCTAATCTTTCGCTATCGCCAGCGGGATGGTCACAAGGCCGAGTATATTTCAGGTGAAACGCATAAGCAGAAGCAAGCCATAGAAATTCCGCATTATCTAATTCTTGTGTGCGACGTGGCGATTATTATCCCGACCTTTCTTGTATGGTTTAACATAAAGATAGATGTTCCTCCACCTGATGAAGAGGTAAGAATCGTAGCACAGCAGTGGGCGTGGACGTTCTACCACGCGGGCGAGGACAAGGTTTTAGGTACTGAGGATGATATTGTATCGGTGAACGAGCTTCACATTAAAAATAACACCCAGTATTCTTACCACCTCGAATCAAAAGATGTAATGCACAATTTTTCTGTCCCCGTTTTTCGATTGAAGCAGGATGCCATACCGGGTCGCGTTATCAGCGGACACTTTAAACCGATCTTGGAAGGTGAGTGGGACATCCAATGCGCGGAAATGTGTGGAGTGGCACATGGGATTATGGGGGCTCGAATATTTATTAAGTCAGAAGCCGAGCACAATGCGTGGCTCGCGGCGAATACGCCCGCTACCTCGGATACAGGCACTTTAGCAATAGTAAATCAAAATCGATCTCAAGAAAAGAAAGACCGGAACAATGGCTGAAGTAGTGCACGTAGAGGTGGGTCATGGGGAGCACCATGATGACCACCACGAACTCTCCTTTTGGAGCAAATACATTTTCTCCACTGACCACAAGATAATCGGTTTCCAGTATATGTTTACAGGAATGGCGATGGCTCTCATTGGGGGCTATTTCGCTTATGTCTTCAGGATGCAGTTAGCGTTTCCGGGTTCTTCGATCCCTTTTTGGGGGACATTGTCACCAGCGGCTTACAACAGCTTAGTAACAAATCATGGGACTATAATGATTTTTTGGGTGGCAATGCCCGTATTAATCGCGGCGATGGGGAATTTTCTTATTCCCCTGATGATAGGCTGTGATGATATGGTATTTCCAAAAATAAATCGGCTTTCTTACCAGATTTTCCTCCTAAGTGCGATTGTTCTTCTCGCCTCCTTTTTTGTTCCAGGTGGTGCATTTGGGGGAGCTTGGACTTCGTACGCTCCTTTGTCAGCGAAGGCCCAATACAACTCGACCCCTTTTGGCGCCCCCTTATGGCTGATAGCGGTGACTCTGGAAATTGTGGCTTTCCTGCTAGGGGGTATCAACTTCATTACAACGACGATGAATGCTCGGGCGAAGGGTATGAAAATATACGATATCCCAATGATAGTTTGGATGATCGTGATCGCCAGTATTCTGTTCATGTGTTCTGTAGGTCCATTGGTGGCAGGTGCTGTAATGCTACTTTTCGACCAAACTTTGGGGACTGCTTTTTTCGATGCGAACGCTGGGGGGGACCCCGTTCTTTGGCAGCATTTGTTCTGGTTTTTTGGTCACCCCGAAGTATACGTCGTTCTACTTCCCGCAATGGGCATTGTGGCCGAGGTGACTTGTACATTTGCTCGCAAGAAGCTCTTCTCGTACAAGTTGATTCTTTACAGCTCGATTGGACTGGGCATCCTAAGTTTTTTCGTCTGGGCACACCATCAATTTATCTCTGGGGTGGATCCTAGAGCGACCTATCTGTTCACGACAACGACGCTGCTGATATCGATTCCTGTGGCAATTATGCTGTTCGCATTTGTCGCGACTCTTTACGGAGGGTCGATCCGATTCACAACCGCAATGCTCTTTGCTCTAGCCTTTACAGGGGAGTTTCTCCTGGGAGGAGTGACGGGGATTTGGCTTGGATCTAGTGGAACAGATATCTATCTCCATGACACATATTTCGTATTGGCCCACTTCCACTACACGTTTGTGCCTATCGCTATCATAGCTACGTTCGCAGCAATTTACTATTGGTTCCCGAAAATGTTCGGGCGAAAGATGAATGAGTCTTGGGGAAAAATTCATTTTTGGGGTACCATAATTGGTTTTAATGGAATCTTTATACCACTATTCATTTTAGGAGCAGGTGGTCAGCACCGTCGCATATACAACTTCCAAAATTATCCCGATCTTGCTGGGGCTGACATGCAAGACATGCGGGTGTTTGCGACGATGTCACTCATCGTGATGTTGGTATCCCAAATCCCGTTTCTGATAAACTTTATCGTAAGTATTAAGCGAGGCGAGAAGGCAGGCAAAAATCCATGGAAGGCGAATACGTTAGAGTGGGTCGCCCCATCGCCTCCTCCTCATGGGAATTTCGGTCCGGTCTTGCCTGAGGTGTATCGTGGCCCATACGAGTACTCAGTCGATGGTCGGGAAAAGGATTATTGGCCGCAGAACGAGAAGCCGGAGCCTGAGGCATCCTGAATCTAATAGAAAATTCAATATGGCTCACCAAATAGTTGCTACAGGCCGCAGTCGCACTGGAATCCCCACAGGTCGCTTAGCCGTTTGGTGGATAATCGGTTCGGAAATTGTGATTTTCGGCGGACTCATAGCTACCTACTTACTAAACCGCTTTAATCATGGGCCATCATGGTCTGCAGAGGCGGCACACACTAACACCTTTATTGGAGCGGCGAACACCTTCTGGCTTTTGACTTCCAGCCTCTTTGTCGTGTTCGCACATGCTGCCTCGGAGCGACAAGACGCTAAGAAAACGCGTATGTGGATCTGGCTAACCATCATGCTAGGCGGTTTCTTCATGGGTTTCAAATCCTACGAATACGTGACAGAGATACTGCACGGCTACACAATCTTCACCAGCAACTTCTGGAGTTTTTATTACTTAGCAACAGGATTACATGGTTTCCACGTGTTATGTGGGATGGTTATCATGGCGATCATAGCCGAAAACGATATCAAAAATGAGCGCAATTGGCACCGTGTAGAAAACATAGGTCTGTATTGGCACTTCGTAGACATCGTATGGATCTTCTTATTTCCACTGATGTATATTGCAAAGTAATCAAAAGAAAGCCGAAAAATGTCAGGACACAAGCATCCAAGTTACTTAAAGATCTATTTTACTCTGCTCATATTATTTATCGTAAGTGTTCTTGGACCAGAAATGGCTCACGTTCTAGGCTTGGAAGGGGTTCCAAGGGCACTTTTAGTGTTGTCGACCGCCTTTGGTATCGCAATCTGGAAAGCATACTTGGTCTGCGCGTACTTCATGCACTTGAAAGTCGAGAAGATCTACGCTCCCTATATACTACTGGCGTGTCTTTCGTTGCTTTTCGTTTTCTTTTTCGGAACGGCAACTGATGCTATGTTCGCTAATGGACATAATTGGGTAAAGAAATACTCCGAGGACGAAGCGTTAGCAGAGGTAATCGCTCGAGATGAGCACCATGAAGATGATCACGGCCATAGCGAGTCTCACGACGACTCGCACAACGAAGAAAGATCGCATTAATTGGCTTAAAGTAGGATTTGTAAGTTAGCAGTTTTAGATATGAAAACGATGGAGCCAGCATATGGAGGACCTGAGGTCCCCAGGTCAAAGCGCGGATTGAACAGCAGTGCTCTCGGTATGCTGATGTTCATAGCCGCTGAGCTGATGTTTTTCGCCGCATTGATAAGTGCATTTCTAATTATAAGTGCTGCCGCTGAAGCCTGGCCACCGCCGGACCAGCCTCGGCTCCCAATCGTCGCCTCTGCTTTAAACTCACTTGTTTTGTTTGCGAGTGGCTGGATGATTTTCAAGGCCTACCGCTCCTTTAAAGCAGATCCTACAGGCGACGTTGTCAAAAAGCAGGTCAAACTGACCCTTTGGCTTGGTGTGGCTTTTGTTGGAATTCAAGGTATTGAGTGGATTCGACTCTTGAACTTTGGACTGACGATGATCTCGAGCCAATATGGAGCTTTTTTCTATCTTATCATCGGCACCCACGCAATTCACGCAGTTGGGGCCCTGATCGGGCTATTACGTCTGTCCGTCAAGCTGAATGCGGGGCAATTGACGAAAGATACCTTTCATGCGGTCCAGCTGTTTTGGTTCTTTGTCGTTGGCATTTGGCCCATCTTGTATGTGCTCGTATATCTCAGTTAGTAAGCATGGATCTTAGGCTAATTAGATTTGTTACTGTAATCTTACTTTGCTTAGGGGCAAAGAAAGCTGTTCATGCGTGTGCCGTTTGCTCGGTCACAAATGAAGCGTCGCGTTATGCCTACTACGGCACAACTGTATTTTTGACTCTTTTACCTCTTTTCATGATAGGTGGTGTGGTATACTACATCGCGAAAAAGGGAAAATAAGGAAAACGGAAATATTACACAATATCCATTTGGTTCGTTCAATGGGAGTGGAGTTTTCCAACCCGCCACGAAGAGGGCTGAGATTACAAAATTAATGTCAACGCCTACATAATAATTTTCTTTCTCAACGTCTGAAAATGGGGTACAACCCGTGGTCCAGTGTTGGGTCAAAACCAGTAATTTGTATCGAAAATGAAATCGTGGATTAGAACAGTACTGTTTTTAGCTTTATCGATTACCTTTTGTGGGTGCTCGAAAAGTGGTGAGACAGGAAAAACGACCGCGTCCAACGAAGCGAAAAAGGAAAGGAGTAAGTCTGATAAAGACGAAAGGCAGGAAAGGGCGGCGAGAATCCGCCCGGCTGTTCCGGTAAAGGCCTCCGAAGTGGATGAAGGTACGATCACTTCATCCCTCGTTTTTGACTCAGTCCTTGAAACGGAAAGTTCGGTAGAGATATTTGCTGAAACTTCGGGTCTTATTCTCGAGGTGCACGTCGAGGAGGGCGACCGGGTTGTTGCTGGGCAAATTCTCGCACTCATGGAGAATGTAGAGGAGGGTGTAGATGCGGAGGAGGCGGAAGCCCGCTATGAGCACCAGAAAGCGAATTTTAAGCGTACGAAAGACCTGTACGGGCGAAAGCTCATCAACCAACAGGAATACGACAATGCGAAATTCGATCTTGAGCAAATGCGCCTGAGATTCGAGCGTGCTAAGATCCAATTGGAAAACACGATTGTACGATCCACTGTAAGTGGTGTCGTAACAGGGCGCAATGCTCAGGCAGGTCGGCGAGTCGCTACCAATCGCGTACTGTTTTCGATAATGAATTTGGACGAGCTATTCGCCAATGTGAACATCCCCGGACAGCATATGCTGAGTATCGAGGAGGGTCTTCCGGCCGTTATCGACTCGGATTTAATTGAAGGTGTCCGATATGACGCGTTTGTTAAATTGGTGAGCCCAATTGTTGACCCTGAAAGTGGGACATTCAAAGCAAAAGTAGCGGTGTCTAAACTGAACGGTATGCCCATCTATCCGGGGATGTTCGTTAACGTACGCGTAATTGTGGATACGAGTGATGACGCGGTTCTAATTCCCAAGGAAGCGATTGTACACGAAGGTGACCTCAAGTACATTTTCAAGGTCCAAAATGGAAAAGCCAAAAAAACTCTTCTTCAGGAAGGCTACTCCAATGTCGGTTTTGTTCAAGCTACATCAGATATTGTTAAAGGTGACTTAGTAATCGTGATGGGTCACAGCGCACTTAAGGATGGAGCAAATGTTAAAATTGTGAAAGAAGCGGTAGCTGCCGAACAGGGTACAACTAATTCAAGTGATGCAGGCCAGGGTTGAGCCTGGATTGCACAGCATTGAGACGTTGAATACGATTGGGCCAAAACTATTTCTGGTTTGCGAATCAGAGAAATCACATGGCTTCGTCTGGTCTTTGAAACCGGAAAATAGAATCGTGTTGTGAAAAAAGTCTCCCATTTTGCCATAGCGACACGCCGCCCGGTGTCGGTTTTAATGATTGTTCTCGCAGTTTGCGTCTTCGGGTACGTTTCGTATCGGAAGTTGGCTCTGACCTTGATGCCTGATATTTCTTACCCGACTTTGACAGTGCGTACCGAGTATCCGGGGACGGCGCCTCAGGAAGTTGAGACACAGGTTTCGCAACGCGTGGAGCAAGAACTGGGAATAATTCAAAAACTGAATTCGATCACCTCAATCTCCAAAGCTGACCAGTCGGATATAATTATGGAGTTCGCCTGGGGTGCGGACATGAGCGAAGCGACACAGTCCATTCGGGAAAAATTGGACCGGTTAAGAATGCCGCGGGATGCAAAACGGCCGCTCATCCTCCGATACGATCCAACCCTGGATCCGATAATGCGGATAGGGATGACAGGTCCGTTCCCTCTTGGCCAGCTGCGACTTTATGCAGAGGAAATTGTCCAGCGGGAATTGGAGGGAGAGGAAGGCCTAGCGGCAGTAAAGGTAATCGGAGGGCTCGAGGAGGAATACCAAGTTCGTATCTACGAGGATAAGCTAGTTTCCTTGAATTTAGATATTCAGCAGGTGAATTCCCGCTTAGCACAAAATAATGTCAATTTGCCTGGTGGGCGTCTGCAGGAGGGTAGAGTGCGATACTCGATCCGCACTTTGAATGAGTTCAAGTCGATTGAGGAGATCGGGTCGATAGTCATTGCTCGAAAAAACGATGTCAACGTATTGCTCAGTGATATAGCCGACATTGAGCAAAGCCATAAGGAAATTCAAGTCGAGACCCTAGTTAATGGCCGAGAGAGCGTTGAAATTGAGATCTATAAGGATGCCGACGCGAATATTGTGGAGATAGCACAGCGAGTTCGAAACCGCATCTATGGGACACCCGAGCAGCGGAATTATGTTGCGGATCAGTTAGCTGAAAACGGTGGTCGGAGAAATCGTGTCGAGCGGAGTATGAACACAAGCGAGGAAAGGCGGTTGGCCGCACTCGCAGCTCGGGAAGAAAGAGCCATGTCAAACTATATCGAGTACACTTTGCCGGAAGGCTGTTCCCTTGAGGTGCTTACCGACCAGTCTATCTTTATTAAACAGTCGATTGACGAGGTAAAGGGAAACGCATTAATTGGCGGACTAATCGCAGTATTCGTTATTTTTCTATTTCTAAGAAACGTAGGGCATACCGTGATTATCGGGATTACTATTCCTGTCTCGATAGTAGCCACCTTCGCACCGATGGAGCTTTCGGATGTATCATTAAACATCATTTCACTGGGAGGATTGGCTCTTGGCGTCGGAATGCTGGTCGACAATTCGATTGTCGTTTTGGAGAGCATTTTCCGGTGCCGTGAGGAAGGAGACAGCTTTGTCGATTCCACAGTTCGAGGCGTGTCAGAGGTGGGAGGTGCGGTGACCGCCTCTACCTTGACGACAATCGCCGTATTCATGCCAATCGTTTTCGTTGAGGGAGTTGCCGGTCAGGTCTTTGTTGACATGTCATTGACCGTAGTCTTTTCGCTCCTAGCGTCTCTTGCAGTGTCGCTCTATTTTATACCTATGCTCGCGTCACGAAAATTTGGTGACGCAGGCGATCGGCCTGCTAGAAAGCTATCGGATGTCTTCAGTCTCATTTTTTTGACTGATTCCTGGCAAAAGTTTACTGGGTCCATTCGCAGTTATCATAAAGGTTTTAACACGGGTGGGTGGCATTACCGAGTCGCAGTGGGGCTGGCCTACCCTGTGGTGGTGCTGGTTCTGTTTACGTCTCTTCCTTTCCGAATTCTCATGTACTTGCTGGGTAAGGTGGTTACCGTCCTCTTCATGGGAATACTGTTCGTCTTTGGGCTATTCGTGTGGGTGGGTAAACAGCTCATCCGTGCCATGGGACCTTTTTTGAAGGTTTTCGATTTTGCTTTCGAAAGTATCCTCTCGTTCTATCGGAACTTTTTGAATTGGGCACTGAACAACAAGACTTTCGTTGCGAGCATCGCATTCGTTTCTTTCGGCCTCACGATTGGATTTGTCTTTCCTCGTTTGGGAAGCGAACTGATACCTTCGGTTCACCAGGGTGAGTTTAATGTGAAGGTCAAACTTCCGGTGGGTACTCCGATTGAGGAAACGATTGAAGTGGTCCGATCAATTGAGGCGAAGGTTCTAGACAGCGAATATGTAGCCCGTACTGCGGTTCTGGTGGGAACGGATGGCGGAGCCTCCAGTGGGTCGGATGAAGGGGAAAATACTGGGGTCATTACGACCGCTCTGATTGACGGTTCCAGCAAGCAGATGGAGGTAACGGTACTAGAGGATTTAAGGCAGTATACTTCCAACATTCCCGACACAGAGATCGAGGTCAGCTATCCGGAGCTCTTTAGTATGAAGGCTCCCATAGAAGTAGAACTGTTTGGCTATGATCTAGAAGACATGAAAATCGCGAGCACCTTAGTTGTTGCGGCAATTCAGTCGATTCCAGGAATTGTTGATGTGCAATCGAGCGTACTTAAGGGAAATCCAGAAGTTCAGATTATTTATGATCGGCAGCGGCTATCTCAATTGAATATTGATTTGAAAACGGTGGCCGAGCTCGTTCGAAACAAGATCCAGGGGCAAATTCCGACGGAGTTTCAAAAGCGAGACCGACAAGTCGACATCATGGTCCGACTTGAAGAGAATGACCGGATGGGATTGGACGACTTGAAAAGCATCATCATAAACCCTCGTAGTGAAGTTCCTATACCACTGTCATCGATCGCCACTTTGAGAGTTAGAGAGGGGCCTAATGAAATACGACACTTGGATCAGCAACGCGGTGCGATTATTTCTGCTAATGTAAATGGGATCGATCTATCGGAAGCGTCGTTATTAATCGAAGACGCCTTGTTAAGGTTGGAACTGCCACCTGGATTTGATTATGATGTGACGGGTCAGGCGGCTGAGATGAAGCATTCAATTGACAGCTTGATGTTCGCGTTAGCCTTGGCACTTTTCTTGGTTTACATTGTTATGGCTAGCAAATTCGAGTCGCTGATCCATCCATTGATTATTCTCTTTACGGTACCTCTTGCGATCATCGGGGTCGTCATCGCTCTCTTCTTCGGAGGATGGTCGATCAACATCCTTGTATTTATCGGGCTGATTATGCTCGCAGGTATTGTCGTGAACAACGCCATCGTACTGGTCGACTACATGAATAATTTACGAAGGGGTGGAATGGAAAAAATGGTGGCGGTGAAGACTGCTGCACTAGCACGTTTCCGTCCTATCTTAATGACTACGATGACCACTGTCTTAGGACTTATCCCTATGGCGCTTGGGCTGGGGGAAGGTTCGGAAATTAGAGTGCCCTTGGCTATCACTGTGATTTCAGGTCTGACAACTTCAACATTCCTAACGCTTATTGTCATTCCCTCAGTCTACCTCTTGGTAGACAGTAAAAAGATCGAAGTAGGGTCGTAAGAAATGGTGGAGGAATTAGGGAAAGTTGCGGATCTCGAGGTAAAAAAAATCGATCGTGGATAAGTCGAAATTCAGTTTTCTGCCATCGCTTTCGGTAAATCGGCCGATTACGGTTATGATGGGGCTGTTTACGATTCTCGTGCTTGGAGTCATTGCCTATACTCGGATCAAAGTGGAGCTTTTCCCAGGCGGAATGGAGGAGAAGCGTCTCTACGTTCGGGCGGACTATCCTGACTCGACTCCGTTGGATACGCTAGATAGGATTGTTGAGCCAATGGAAGATATTCTGGGCACGGTCACAGGTATCGATCGAATTCATACGCGTGCCTACTCAACCTCTGGAAGGGCTTATATTTACTTCCATAATAGCGTCAACATGGACGACGCCTATGATGATATCAAGGACCGGATGGATCGCGTCTTAGTCGAGATGCCCGAGGAAGTGGAGCAGATCCGGGTATATAAGCATGACTCTGATGATGAGGAAATTCTTTTCGCGTCCATGACTTTGGGAGAAAGCATCGACAACCCGGAGTTTTTTCTAGAGCGCTACTTCGCCCCTGCCCTACAACGAATCGACGGAGTGGGGGAGGTTGATATACATGGAGACAACAGGCGGGAAATACGGATTTCTTTGGACCAAGAGAAACTGCGGTCCCATAATGTTGATGTATTTGAACTTTCAAGACGATTGCGATACCAGAACTTGAATCTAAGTGCCGGTCGGGTATTGGAAGGGGGACAGGAGTACATGGTTCGCTCAGTGGGAAGGATCGAAGATCTGAGCTATCTTGAGAATTTCATCGTAGACAAAGAGAAAGGTGTTCGGCTGGCAGATCTGGGCGAGGTCTATATAAGCAAGCTGGAGAGTTCGGGGACCTGGCGATTGGAAGGAGGGCGCGCCTATGGCATTGAAATAAAGCGCTCTGGGGAGGCGAACATTGTGGATATTTGCGAACAGGTGAACAAGGTATTCAATCGTTTCACTGGTTCCAAACGTTGGGAGGGAATCCAAATCCGTGTGTTTAAGGATCAGGGAAAGCATATTATTCAGTCGATTGAAAATTTGAAAACGTCGGCAATCTGGGGAGTTTTTTTTTCATTTATTGTTCTATTAGCATTTCTAAGATCACCAAAGATCACTCTGACGATCACCCTGTCTATTCCTTTGTCACTTTTGTGTTCGGTAATCGTGTTGTACTTCATGGACTGGACTTTGAATGTTCTAACAATGATGGGCCTTCTGATTTCAGTTGGCCTTGTCGTTGATAACGCGATTGTCATGGTGGAGAATATACAGTCAAAGCGAGAAAATGGATTGGGTCCGAGGGAGGGTGCCTTGATGGGGGCTAGTGAAATCTCGTTAGCGATCACCATGGCTACGTTGACAACCATGGCGGTGTTCATTCCCTTGCTATTGATGGATGCGGGGGGTGATATTCGTTTCATTTTTTATCGTATTGGAATTCCGGTGATAGCCTCTTTGAGTGCGTCATTGGGAATAGCCCTTTTGCTAATTCCTTTAGCGACTAAGACTTTTTCTCCGAAGCCGATAAAGCTCGTGAGTGGTAGAAAATCGGGTAAACTGAGCGGAATTTATGAGTCGCTTCTGAGGTATTCGTTGAATGACAAAGGACTAGCGATGCTTGTGATTATCATTCTAGTTGGGGGTTCCTTTTATCCGGTATACGATGAGTGGATCGATCGTCGTGAAGGGAGTAACAATGCGAGTGTGATTAGTATAAGCTTCAATCTTCCTGCTGGGGTGCAAAAGGAGCAGGTCGGTGAATGGGTGGACTATGTAGAAGGCTTCTTGGAGGAGAACCGAGGACAGTATGATTTCGAATCTTACTCCTCCTACCACAGCTATGCTTCGATGTCTGTACGCATGAACATGAGGCAGGAGTCCTTGAACTGGTATCAGGTCGCGTTTCGCTGGGCTAGAAATCTTGTCGGAATGGGAAAACCCATGCCTATGAATCGAGCAGACGTTTTGCGCGATGTTGCGGAACGGCTGGAGATGCCTCCAGGACTGAAAATGCGCTATGGGTACAAAAGCAGGGGTTCAAGTGATCCAACACGATCGTTCTATTTGTATCTCTACGGAGAAGATACTGAAACGCTCTATGCCTTGAGTGAGGAGGTGGCTCGACGGTTGGAGTCGATTCCAGAGTTAGTGGCGATCGATATGGATTTAGAGGAAAATATTCAGGAGCTGAATATCCAGTTAGATCGCGAACAGGCTCAAAAACTGGGAATAAGCACGAGAGATGTTTCCAATGGAATTTCTGCGATGATGCGGGGATCTTCTGTCGGTCGTTTCTACACGGAGGACGGGCAGGAGATCAATATCGAGGCTCGGTTAAGAGAAGAAGACCGTAAGTCGCTGGATGAGTTGAGTCGGCTTAGTTTCCTCTCAAGTAGTGGGACGGAGGTTCCTTTAGAGTCAATTTCATCGTTAAGTTTTCGGGATTCCACCTACTCTATAAGGCGCGACGATCGAAAAACATCCATGCGCATAAAAGCGATGATGGATACGGATGATCTTCGTGCCACCAACGCCAAAATCCACGCACTCATGGAAGGTTTTGAAATGCCAAGAGGCTATCGATGGGATCGAGGTAGTGCCTCATACCGGATTGATAAGGAGGCTCAGGATATCAACTTTGCCTTGGCGATGATATTCATCTTCGTTCTGTTTCTTATGGGTATTCTCTTTGAGTCCTTTGTCATGCCGATGGCGGTGATAGCTACTGTACCCATGGCAGGTGTAGGAGTCGTATGGATGTTGATTGCGACTGGGACTGCCTTCGATCGTATGGCAAGTGTCGGAGCCATGATTCTGATGGGGATCGTAGTGAACAACGGAATCGTGCTCATAGATCTGGCGCAGAGGCTTATGAGGGATGGACTTGCTCGAAACGAAGCGTTGCGGGAGGCCAGTCGCCGCCGCTTTCGACCCATATGGATCACTTCGCTCACCACGATAATTGGCATGATACCAATGGCCATTGGCGGGTCTAAGCTTATGGACATGTCGTATTCGCCTTTGGGACGCGTGATTATTGGAGGTCTAATGGTATCAACCTTTTTAACGCTGATCGTTGTTCCACTTTTTTACGCGTTACTCGATGATCTACGTAATTGGTTCACGATTACGGTCAAAGGGATCTTGACCCCTAGTCGGAAGATTGTGGAAGAACCGAGCTAATGAGGTGTCTTGAACCCCAAGACGAGTCTATCGTTTTGGATCTTTTAAAGTTCCGTCTTCGAGCCGAATCACGCCAAGAGGATTTCCATCCTTGAGCTCTCGAGGAAGAAGAGATTGGGGACTGTCTTGATAGGCGATTAGACGAGTGAATCGGGTGATGGCATGCGTGCCGACAGAAGTACTTCGTCCATCTGAAGTGGCAGGAAAAGGACCTCCATGAACCATGGAGTGGCAAACTTCGACTCCGGTGGGGAAGGAATTGTAGACAATCCGTCCTACTTTTCGCTCTAAAATCGAGACCACTTCACAGTATTCAGAAATATCCTCGCCTGTGGCGTGCAGCGTTCCGGTCAGTTGTCCAACAAAGCTCTCGAGTAGGCGTATCAATTCAGATTTGTCAGTCCAACGAACTAGGGTAGTTCCCGGACCAAATATTTCATGGCTGAGAGATTCGTCGTTAAGGAAGGTTGATCCATTCACTTCGAAGACAGCGGTTGTCCCGAGACAAGCCCCATTAGATCCTTTTTCCGCGTTTGCGACATGGGTTATTACGCGACTATTGCTCTCAAGATGATTCACACCTTCGTAGTAAGCGTCCCGGATAGTGGCATTGAGCATCACCTGTGCCGTGCTTTCTTTCATCTTATGAACGAAGTCTTCGATGAATGCGTCTCCTTCGGGGCCCTTTTTGATAAACACGATTCCAGGATTTGTACAGAACTGTCCGACTCCCATGGTTGCAGATACATGAAGCCCACTCGCGATAGTGCCCGCACGGTTAGTGAGGGCCTGCGGTAGTAGTATTACGGGATTAACACTACCCATTTCAGCGTAGACGGGAATCGGTTCGCTTCGCTCGGAAGCAATTTTCATGAGAGCTGTTCCTCCGGCGGTCGATCCAGTGAAGCCCACAGCTTTGATCGCGGGATGAGACACAATTGCAGATCCCACTAAGCGACCTCCACCAAAAAGAAGGCTAAATACGCCGTCAGGCATTTCGGTTTGCTGAGCTGCTTTACGAATAGCACGAGCTACTAGCTCAGCAGTCCCTGGGTGCGAGGAATGGGCTTTGACAATGACGGGGCAACCTGCAGCCAAAGCGGACGCGGTGTCGCCTCCCGCAGTGGAGAATGCTAGGGGAAAATTGCTTGCAGCAAAAACCACCACAGGGCCCAAGGGTCGTTGAATAGACCGAATGTCGGGTTTGGGTAGCGGAGCCCGATCGGGGATAGCGGTATCGATTCGAGGCTGAGCCCATGAACCCTCTGCGGCAACATTAGCGAAAAGCCGGAGCTGGCCAATGGTTCTTCCCGTTTCGCCCTTAATCCGAGCTTCTGGCAAACCGGTTTCTTGCATTGCTCTCTGAGTGAGAGTACCGCCGAGTGATTCTATTTGGGAGGCAATTTCGTTGAGGAATTCGGCTCTTTGAGCGCCGCTCTTCTTGGAATAGCTGAGAAAGGCGGTTTGGGCGAGAGCGGCCGCGGTTTCGATTTCAGCACTCGTGGCGCTAATGAAAGAAGGTTCAATTTCAATTCCAGTTGAAGGGTCGATGGCTTTTACCGATTCGGTGCCGCCAGCGGCTTCGCTAAATCCGAGTATTGAGTTTCCTTTGATTTGAATCGCTTCGTCAACGGTCATGATTGTTGTGGTTTTATGGGTGCAGGTGCAAATTGAAATTTGTATCTGAAAAGCCTCGATAGTATTCAATCGGTCACGAAGATCCACTGAATTCCAGTTTTGAGGCAACAAAAGTTAGAGGATGGGAACTCCTAGATCCTCATGGTGGATACCCACTTTGGACGTTATGGTATGGGGCATCTCGCACTGGATGAGATAATAGACGAGTTTGCTCCGGCGGATGTTCGATGAAGACTCGTATTGACGTGGATATGGCGCTCCAAGAGTCAGATATTCTGAGTATCGGGCAACCCGTATTTGAAAACGGTGAAGGCTAACATTAGGGCGGCACTGGCCGGGAAACCTGCAGTGAGCGACAGTCTTGCAGCAGCTATGAGACGGTCGCTTTGAGTCAACCTTGAGATGGCGTTAACTCTGATTGAAGTAAGGGCGACGGATGCCAGAAACGCGATGATCGAACTATGTGAGGCGTTTGGGGATGATGTTCAGACTGCGATGGGTGATAATTCTGGAAAGGTGGAGTAACTTTAGGAAAAAAATCCTCATAATAAGTCTTTGTTCGCTTTTGTCGGGAAAATCGGTCTTTTTTTGCCTTCGCATTCCTAAAGTATGGCTTTGAAAACCGTACTGAGAACAAGTTACAACAGATTTCGACTCCCATTGAATACATGAAACTACAGTCCGTTTTGGCTGCCGCGTTGGTAGCTTTCGTATTGTGCTCAAATTTGCATAGCCAAACGCTGCAGCTTAAATCGACAAAGGCGATTGACGACCAGACGGCTCAGATAGGTAGAGATCCGGTGGAGATTGATCTTTCAGAGTTTTTCGAGCTCGAGGGAGTCACGGGCCAGATCGTTGAGTTGGACTACAACTTGGGAGTAGTGAATATCGAGATGCTTGCTACTGCAGCCCCTTTGACAGTAGCGAACTTTCTAAATTATGTTGATGATGGAGATTACGACAATTCAATGATCCACAGGTCATTGACTGGATTTGTGCTGCAAGGAGGAGGATTCAGAGCAGGGTTTCCAGTGGTCGCTATTCCAGCCGACCCTCCAGTGGTAAATGAATTTAATCTTTCGAATTTGATAGGAACTTTGTCCATGGCGAAGCTTGGCAATGATCCCGATAGCGCGACGAATCAGTATTTTATAAACCTTGGTGACAATTCCGGGAATCTAGATGAGCAAAATGGAGGATTCACTGTTTTTGCTCGAGTCATCGGTTCGGGAATGGCCACAGTCGGTGTAATGGAGGATGTCACTGTATGGTCGAGATCTGGTCTAAATGAGCCAGGGATTGATTTATTGCAAAATGGATCCTCCTTCAATGATGTTCCCTTACTTGGAACGGCAAACGACCCGATAGCGGCGGAATTCATGATTGTTCTCGAAACCGCCAGACGTGTGACGGCGTTCCCAAATTCTGATGGTAGCCCTTCCATGGTATCCTTTGCGGCTACCAGTTCAGCTCCAGAAATCGCGGACGCCTCTTTCGACGGGTCAATTCTCGTCCTTACGCCGGGCGGAGCTAGTTTGGGATCCACAACGATCGTGGTTACAGCGACCGATACAAACGGTAACGAGGTTTCAGATGATTTTGTGGTCGAAGTGGAACCGGCCGCTCCTTTCTTTATGACCCAGCCCATGCCAAGAGCGGTAGAGGTGGGACGGCCTGTTACCCTCTCGGCTGAAGTGGAGTCTGCTCTGGCGGCTACTTATCAGTGGAACCTGGATGGTTCTCCCATTACTGGAGCGACTGAGTCGACTTACATAATCGCTTCTTTCTCGAATTCGGATGCCGGAGAATACACGCTTAGTGTCACCAACTCTGAGGGAACGAGTGTTTCTTCCCCGGCAATGCTAATTGCAATTGAGGCATCCGCTCGCCTGATCAATATTTCGACTCGAGGAATCGCTCGCTCCGGGGAGTCGGCCATGATTGTTGGTTACTTCCTAAGTGGCGTATCCGGTGAAAAGGAGATGATCATTCGTGCGATTGGGCCGGACTTGCTAAATAGAGGGATTGAAGGAGCAATGCTAGATCCTCAAATTCGATTGCTGTCGGTTGGTGGAAGTGGTGTGAGTTTAGCTAACGATAATTGGGAAAATGGAAACGATCTCGAATATTTAACTGAATTGATGCCTCGTTCCGGAGCTACTGGGCTGATGGATGGAAGTAAGGATTCCGTTATCGTTGGTTCATTTCCAATTTCTGGATACACTGCACTGATTGGTCCGAATGTTGGAGAGGTAGATGGCATTGTTTTGGCGGAAGCGTTTGATGCTGACGAAGATCGATTGAATAGCGATGTTCGGCTATTCAATATCGCGACGCGAGCTGAAGTAGGCGTTGGAGATGATGTGCTTATTGCCGGCTTTTGGGTTGTAGGAGGAGAAAAGGCGAATCTCCTTGTAAGAGCGATTGGCCCTGGCTTAGCAAAAGATGGTGTTCAAAATGCGATTTCAGATATTGAATTGAGAGTAGTAGATGGTGCTGGAAACACTGTGGGTGCGTCTGATGACTGGGGCGATTCTCTTCATAGGGATTCACTGGTTCGCGAAATGATTGGAGCAGGTGCGATTGTTCCAGATGAAGGTAGTAAAGATGCAGCAACGATTGTAACTCTTGATCCAGGAGGGTACTCCGTGGTCGTCAGTGGAGTCGGCGGTGAAACCGGTGTTGGCCTCGTTGAAGTATTCGAAATCCGCTAGCGATATTAGCGGCGAATTGTCTAGGCATCAAAAAAATCGAGCTGCTTCTGGTTCTCAACAGCTTTCTTTGAATCGCTAGCGAAATTTGAAAACGGCTCCAGAAGTGGATTGAGCTTCTTAAGTTGCTCGTGAAGTGCCCTAGCCAAATAGGGAGCATTGGCTTCGCTCGGGCAGTGAGTGAAAATAAATGGCCTCTTCCCGTCTAGTATCCACTTATTGATGATAGGAGCCCATTCCTTTAGCCAGGGTTGGTTTGAGGATGGGTCATTCTTGCCGACTAATCTCAGAAAGGGATGTTGGCCTAGCACTGATTTTCGCACAGGAGTTTGCGGTTTTCTGGATTGAGCAGCTACTTCATCTTTGTCTGCAGGTCCACTGGAAAAAAGTGGACGACTATCGAATATAACCTTGTCTATGCCTAGCCGTTGGAGCAAGTCGTTCATCATTTGCTCGTTTTCTGACTTATCGTACCAGGTGACATGCCGGGGTTCGACAGCGTATTGAAAATTCGGTGGCAATGATTCAAGGTAGCTTTCGAGGACGTTGAAGCTATTGCTGTTGAATGAAGGAGGAAGTTGGAGGAAACTCGGCCCGAGTCGCTCTCCATGGTCGAGAACTTCGAGCATTTTGAGAAAAGAATTCGTTTCTTCCTTTGCGTCCACAAGTCGACGCTCATGCGAAATAGCCTTCGGAAATTTTGGACAGAACTGAAACCCGGGCCCGGTTTCAGCCATCCAACGCTCAAGGTTGCTTGAAGGAGGGATGGCGTAAAAAACAGAGTTCGCCTCCACAGTATTGAAAATCCTGGCATATTCCCGCAGCGATTCGTTCGGTTCAACATTCCGATCGAAAACGGACCCAATCCAGTCGCGGCAGGTCCAGACGGGACAGCCAATGTGGTAGGATATCGGAGCAGTCATGTTCGTCGACTTAATAGCGTGCTTAGAATCTCAGTCTTTGCCGTAGACTTTGTTCGGATCGAATAAAGGTTCACCCCCATCGTAGACGAGCTCGTTCGAATCGGTGTCGAGTTTTCGGTAGAAGCAAGACTTGTATCCGTTGTGACAGGATGCTCCTTTTTCCCCAATGTCTGCTTTGCAAAGAATGACATCCTGGTCGCAATCGGTGCGAAGCTCGCGAAGCTTTTGAACTTGGCCCGAGGATTCACCTTTCACCCAGAGTTTTTCACGCGACCGACTAAAATAGGTGACCTTCCCCGTTTCAATGGTGAGCTCGAGTGCTTCCTTGTTCATGAAGGCGAACATAAGAACTTGGTTGGTATGCACATCGGTCGTTATGCAAGGGATCAACCCATTCTCGTCGAATTTTGGCTGAAGGGCTAAACCTTTTTCGATTTCTTCCTTGGAAGACCTCTCGTGTAGACAGCTCTGTGACATAGTCGGGAGAATCAATCGAAGAGAACCTTCACTGTAAAGCCAATGATGCGAATTGGCGACTAAGTTTTAGGCAAATTCAAATTTGTCGCATAGCTCACCCAAACGGGAAATCGTATTGGCGTCCTCTGCCGTAGATTCATCCGCACATGTAAAATGAGCGGCCATCCAGCCAGCATTTCGAGCTCCGAGAACATCCTGATTGTAGTGGTCTCCTACGTGGAGAATATTGTCTGGCTTAATGCCTAAGGAGCTGGCCGCAAAATCAAAAATGCCTCGGTCTGGCTTTTCGGACCCGATCTCGCACGAAATGAAAAGGTAGGAAAATCGGTCCAGTAACCCGTGGTCGCTGAGAACGGATCGAACTCGTGCGTCCCAATTCGTTAGCAAAACGAATGGGGTTCCCCGGCTGTCTAGAAAGTCGAAGAGATCGAATGCCCCTTCGTTTAGTCTCCATCGGCTTCCTTTAGCAAACTCCTGCCACAGCGCTGCGAATACGGTCTCGTAATTATTGGGCAGCGAAGTTAGGTGCAGGATTGATTCTGCAACCACCGTTTTCCAATAGGCGCGTTCACGAATTTCAGGTTCGGGGATGGAGGGGTCTTTTTTGACCTTTTTGAACGAAGCTTGGAAGGCCTGCTCCAAGTGATGGGAATCGAGCACTAGCTCGTGTGCCGCGAGCACTTCTTGGTAAATTACTCCGACTGAAGGTTTGGGAAAAAGGAGTGTTCCCGCGGCGTCGAACGAAATCGCTTCAACGAGGTTGGACACGATCAATATTCCCCCAATTTTCGTAGTAGGTCGTAGGAGTAAATTCCGGTGCTGTGCCCATCGGAGAAATGGAATCGAATGGCGTAGTTGCCAACCGGAGCCCACGATTCGATTTCGACTTGCGAGTGATCCTTCCCTGCCTCGCCTCCATATTGCGTGCCAAAGATGTCCTTTTCCCCAGAAGCTGAAGCACTTGGAGAATTGGCCCGGAGTTTCGGCGAGTCGATGTAGCTTTCTTCGCCATCTTCCCAAGCTATCGCTAGTTCGGAACCAATCAGCTGCATGTTTTTCGGTGGAATCATTATCAAAAAGCTAAGACTTGAATTTAGATTTTCAATGCCGAGCTTGATACCGCATCGCGAAAATCAAGTACTTATTTCTTTGATCCCGTCTAGACTTCGCGATTTGGATCGAGGTAAGTAAAAAGTCCGCTAAAAAATCCCCATTAACAAAATGTTTATAGTTAAGGTGAGTCGAGGTGGCGAAAGATTTTGACAGTGTGGGGAGAAATGGGGAATTTTGGGGGAGTTTCCCAGGAACCTAAAAAAACTCACCCATGTCATCCTGCACCAGAATGATCTACGTTGGCCACCACCAGCGTAATTTGGACTCGAAGAGTCGGTTAGCGATACCTTCGAAGTGGCGATTTGATGGAGATTCAGATGATGGGTATTTGGCACTGCCTGATCCCGGTGGTTGCGTTCTAGTACTTCCGCCACAGCAGGCGGCGAAGCTGTATGATAAAGTTGAAGCACAGCAGCTAAGTGACGAGGACGCTCAGGAACTGCAGGATAAAGTATTTTCACAAGCTACTTTTTTCAGTTGTGACAAGCAGGGTCGGATCAATTTGCCGGAGGATCTCCTGATACATTCTGGAATTGAGAAAGAGGCGATTCTTGTAGGGCGTATGGTCAACTTCCGGATTTGGAGCCCTGGAAGATGGGCGAACATCGATCCCAAGGCGAACAATGAAGATTTGGGCAAACTAATGAAGCGAGTTAACTGGTAGAGGATTGGTTCAAGCATGATAAAGAGACGAAATTCAATAATTTTATCGATCTTCGGTTTTACATCCGACCGCCTAAGTCGAGGTGATGGGATAGGTCGACTTCAGCTTTTTGGAATGAGTGGGACCTTCGGCCACGGAGTTGAGCGCAACCGCAACAATTGGGAGATTGGTGTTCCGGCTCCTGACAAAGTGACGGTTCGTAAGAGCATGAAAGAACTGGCCAACCAACGAAGGTCCGAATCGAGCGATCGAATTGCTGAGCAGAGGGAAAAAGGCTTCTATGATTTCAATTTTAGGTAGCTACCTTTCGAACACGCCGATGGATTTTCATGTCCCAGTACTTTCGCAAGAAACGCTGACTTTTCTCGATCCCAAAGGCGGAGGGGTCTATTTGGACTGCACCTTCGGTGGTGGAGGTCACACACGGTTGATCTTAGAAGCTGCCGACACGAGCGTTGTTGCCCTGGATCAAGATCCACAAGCAATCGAGCGAGCGGATCAATTTACTCAAGAATTTGGTGGCCGGTTTCAGTTTCGCCGCATGAATTTCGCAAATCTGGAGAATTTAGAAGAGGGGCCCTTCGACGGGATCCTATTCGACTTTGGAGTTTCCTCTTTTCAACTCGATCAGTTAGATCGTGGCTTTTCTTTTAAAGGAGAAGCTCCCCTTGATATGCGAATGAATCCGGAAACGGGTATTTCAGCTGCTGACTGGCTAAAGTCTGCTAGTCGGCGAGAGCTGATACAAGCAATCCGCGTTTACGGAGAAGAAAAAAACTGGCGGCGTATCGTCGACGCGATCATCGAAGCCCGAACCCGGTCACTACTCAAGTCCACCCAAGACCTGTCGGAAATTGTCTTATCCTGCACTCCAGCGAGGCTGCGTTTTGCTTCGAAAATCCACCCCGCTACGAAAACCTTCCAAGGGATTAGAATAGTGGTCAATAACGAGATCGATGTCATCAAAGTCGGACTCCCAGCTGCGTTCAAACGATTAAAGCCCAACGGCAGATTGTGTGTGATTAGCTTTCATTCGTTGGAAGATCGAATCGCAAAGAATCTGTTTCGGCGATGGGCGGGACGACCAGAGCCAGGAGATAATCGGCCCCAGGACATGCGTGAAGTGAAGGCGGAGTTGCTTACCCGCCGCCCAGCAGTAGCAGGTGATACGGAAATCGCGTTAAATTCTCGGAGTAGATCGGCGAAACTCAGAGTGCTAAGGAAGTCGGAGTCGTAGGGAATGATAACCACCAAGACAAAAAGTAGTAGTAGGATAATGAATAACGGTATTACACTCAAAGAAGCACTGAATCGTCAATTCGCGGCCTTGATCAAACATTTGCCATTGGAAAGTGGCACATTTGAATACGAAAGGAGCGAGGTGATCAGCTCGAATAAACCATCAATTTCGTTCAATTCATTCGAGAGAGCGTATCCGGCGTTTCAGGATTCGTCTTTGTCAAATTTGGAGGCCAGATGAATCGGAAATCAAATAATTCCCGCAAGGCTAATCGAATTCTGAATCGCCTAATTCTTTATTCCTTGACCTCGCTAGCCCTCGTTGGAGGTTTCGGTGTTTTGACCGTTTGGATGCGGCACCAGACGTCGCAAACGGCGAACCGGCTTCACGCGATCGAGCAAAAGATTGTTGAAGAGCGTCGATGGCTTTCCCAATTAGATGTCCAACTGGCGATAGGGATGTCGACAGATCGGCTGATGGATTTGAACCGAAAACTCAATCTGGGTCTTCGGGAACCCGTTTACAATCAGATTGTACACGTAACGGAGAACGTTGAATTGCGGTTGTACGAAAAGAGTGCTAATAGTGTTTTCACCGCGTCCCTTTCTACAGTTAATTAGTGTCTAATGGCGAAGAGCTTTGCTCCAAGAATAAGGTTCTGGACACTCGCTTTGTGTATTCTTTTTGGATACGGGGCGATAGGGTATCGTCTTGTCAAATTGCACGTAGTTGATGCCCCTCGACTGACTAAGGAATTGGAAAATAGCCGATACAGGGTAATTCCTCTTAATTCGAGAAGAGGGGATATTTTCACCTATGATCTCAATGGTGGAAAGGAATTGTTTGCGACCAGTCAAACGCTGCTGGAAGTAGGAATTGATCCTACACTTCTAAAGGAAAAGGACTTGGGTAAGCTTTCCAAGCTAAGTCTGCTGTTGGGGAAGGAACTATGGGATGTAGAAAAAGGGTTCGGCGTAGTTGAAAACCGATTGCCTGAGAGTCAAAAATCAGGTCGAGAAAGATGGCGGTTGTTGGCGAGGAGGATTGACGAAGCAAAATACCAGAAAATCGTAGATTTAGAGATTTCCGGGTTGTATGGAACTCGGAAGTACGAGCGGGTATATCCTAAGAAATCGCTAGCTTCCCACGTGGTCGGACTGGTTAGGCGGGATGGCGAATCCGTATTCGGGATAGAGAAAGAGTTTGATTTCTACCTGAATGGGCAGCGTGGCTGGCGTGAGTCAGAAGTAACGGCAGGCCAAGAAATGGCGCAATTTAGAAGACGTTATGTCCCAGCGAGGGACGGTATGAGCCTGGCCTTATCGATTGACTCTTATGTGCAGCACCAGATAGAGGCTGAGCTCGAGCTAATAGCGGAAGAGTACCAGCCAGAGTCAGCGTGTATTATCGTTTCCGATCCGTACAGCGGATTCCTTTTAGGTCTCGCTAATTACCCGACGTTTGATCCAAACCAATATGCGAAATTCGATCAATCGAGCCATAAAAATCGAGCGATGACTGATCCGATTGAACCAGGTTCAACCTTTAAGATCGTTGCCGCGAGTGCTGCTTTGGAGGAGGACGTGGTGGATGTTCACTCGAAGTTTGACTGTTCGCTTCCGACACTGAGGATGCCAAATGGCTACGTCGCTAAACTGCCAAAAGACTGGAAGACTTTTGGAGTTCTCTCGGTTGAGGGAATCGTTACCTATTCGTCGAATCGAGGGGCTGCCCACTTAGGAACGCTTGTAGGCTCAGAAAAGTTCTACGATTATGTAAGAAGATTTGGATTTGGCGAGAAGACAGGCCTGGACATCGGAATTGAATCCAGAGGGATTCTCCACCCCGTTCGGAATTGGGACGGGCTGACGCTTTCACGGATGACGATGGGCCACGCCATATCGGCGACGCCCTTGCAGATTCACTACGCCATGGCGTCAGTGGCGAATGGAGGTTTGCTAATGCGTTCTCAAGTGGTCTCACGGATATTGGATACCGAAAACAAGGAGGTCGTGACCTATGGCCCGATGTTGAAGCGCCGCGTCATTTCCAGTGAAACGGCCAAGACCCTGAGTCAGCTTCTTGTTAAGACCGCTTCCCCTGGAGGGACGGCCCATGGGGCGTTCATTTCGGGCTATCGTGTTGCCGGGAAAACGGGTACCGCACAAAAGATCGTTGATGGTCGGTACTCTTCCCATCATCACATCGGCTCATTTTCTGGATTTTTCCCTGCAGATGACCCCAGTTTGGTAATCACCGTGATTGTTGACGGATCAAGGAAAGATATGCCGGTTTCGGGAAGTGGAACGGCTGTGCCCGCTTTCAGGCGAATATCAGAGAAGCTGATTCCCTACTACGCGATATCACCTAAAGAAGAGAGAGCAGCCTTTGCTCTGAGTGGGAGAACAACTCCGGTGGAAACAAGCAATTGATTCTGGGGAGATGGGCAAATTGAGAAGTCGACCGGCACCGGAACAATATAAGATTGGGTGTCGAATGAATAAACTTAAGAAGATGAGTGGCAGTGGGAAGAGCCTAAGTGAGTTGATACGGAAAAGTGGGGCCAAATTAAAGCGGGGTTCTCCTGACCCTATTGTGACTCGACTGGTGATCGACAGTAGACGTGTTACTCCAGGGAGCCTGTTTTTCGCTCTCCCTGGACTCAGGCAGGATGGCAGTGCGTTTATTGACGAGGCTCTTCGAAGAGGGGCTGTCGGTGTCGTCTCGAGCGAACCTCGACGATTCGGGAATTCGAAAGCGGTATTTGTCCAAGCGGATGATCCGCGCCTGACTTTAGCAAAGGTAGCGAGGCGTTTTTTTGGCAAGCCTGACAAGGGCATCGATTTATTTGGAATAACCGGTACGAATGGGAAAACTACGGTATCATATTTGGCGAAACACTTCCTATCCCTCGATGGCGTAAAAACGGGATGCCTGGGGACTATTGGGTATGACCTGGTCGATCGAGTCCTCCCTTCGTTTCGAACAACTCCTGAGGCACACGAGTTGTGCGAACTGCTTTCGCAGATGAGGGACTTCGACTGTACCCGTGCAGTTATGGAAGTCAGCTCGCATGGAATCGACCAGCTCAGAATAGCAGAGCTGAAATTTAAAGTAGGGGTCTTTCTGAATCTGACCCGTGACCATTTAGACTATCATGGAGACATGGAGAACTATTTCGCGGTGAAAAGACGCTTTATTCATGGAGAGATTGGCACTGGGCCAAAAAAATTGGTGTTGAACGTAGATGACGCTTATGGTCGCCGTCTTGCGGAGGAGCATAAAGAAGAGTCCACGATTACTTTTGGCACATCCAAAAAGGCACGGCTTAGGGCCACGGACATTGAATTAGCTCCGGACGGAGCGACTTTCACGCTGGAATGGGATGGTAAACGGTATCTTGTCAACTCGCCTCTTATCGGGCTATACAATGTGAGTAATACCTTGGCCGCTCTTTCAATGGCGGTTCTAGAAGACATCCCGGTCGAGAAAAGTATTGGTAGTTTGAATTCGTTTGGAGGAATTCCGGGAAGAATGGAACGCGTCAGTACTGGGCAGCCTTTTGAAGTTGTAGTGGACTATGCTCATACTGGAAACGCCTTAGAAAACGCCTTGAAAATGCTTCAAGAGATCACTCCGGGAAAGGTAAAAGTGGTCTTTGGGTGTGGCGGAGATCGCGATCGTGGAAAACGTGCTGAGATGACGAAAGTTTCCACGGAATTGGCAGACTATTGTTGGGCTACAACCGACAATCCTCGTTCGGAGGTGCAAGAGCAAATATTTGATGATATGCGGGAAGGGGTATCGGGTGATTCGAAGATTGAATTTGTATTGGATCGTAGAAGGGCAATCGAACTGGCTTTGAAAAGCGCTGATCCGGGAGATTGTGTTTTGATTGCGGGAAAGGGACATGAGCCTTTTCAGGAATACGGTGACACCGTGATTCCTTTTGATGACAGAAAGGTTGCAAGAGAGTTGTTGGAGTCGATGAAATTGGGCGGAAGAATCTGAAATGGTAGGATTGGACGGGAGCGATCTCTTGAGATGGAGTAACGGAGAGTGGTTGGGCGAACCGCCTGTAAAGTCCATCAAAGGATTTGCGTACGATACGAGACTTTTGAAAAAGGGAGACCTTTTTGTAGCTTTCGAAACGCACCAAAGAGACGGGCATGATTTTCTTGCCGATGCGCAGGCTAAGGGCGCGATTGGGGCAATCGTTCAGAAAAACATGGAGTTCAGTAGACGCTTTCCCCTGTTGTGCGTAAACGACACATTAAAGGCTTACCTGGCGATAGCTCAAGGATTTCGCGAAACTTGGAATTTCCCAGTGGTAGCGATTACGGGAAGCTGTGGTAAAACAACTACTAAGGAACTGCTTTGCCAGTTGCTCGGAGGATTTCCCGCGGCCCAAGGAACCCGAGGCAATCTCAACAATTTGATTGGAGTGCCGTCTACCCTGCTTGGAATTAACTCTAATGAATGTCGTTTTGCCGTTATTGAGGCCGGAATAAGCGAGCGAGGAGAAATGAAGGCTCTCGTGGATACAATCAATCCCGATCGAGTGATTTTCACTGCGATTGGGCCTTCTCATTTGGAGGGGCTCGGCTCGGTGGAAGGTGTTGCGAGAGAGAAGGGCATACTTGCGAGTAAAGCCAGGTCGAAAACGGTTTACCTTGGGGAGACCTGTCGACTGTATCGGGAATATTTGAATGCTGAAGAGGGAATTTTGGTCTTGGAATCAGAATCGTCAGTTGGCTCATCGGGATGGAATTATCAGATGGAGAAAGTAGGATCCGGTATGCGATTGAATTTTGGAAACAGGGATGAGTCCTACTTTGTGGAGGGAACGGGACGAGGATTGGCATCGAATGTCGCTCTGGCCATTGTGGTTTCTAGGAGCCTTGGTGTCTCTCCCGAAAGTGTCCAGGAGCGATTGGAAGAATGGAAGCCTAGCGGAATGAGAGGTGAGTGGATCGAAGTAGGCAAATCCCGAGTGTATTTGGATTGCTACAACGCCAATCCATTGTCCATGCTAGATTCCCTCAACAATTTCAAAACCAGTGCGGAACCAGCTGAAAATAGGCTGTACGTCATCGGTAGTATGGAGGAATTGGGTTCCGAGTCAGAAGAATGGCATAAGCGGATTGGTTACGAGCTTTGCTTGAGACCGCGTGACAGGGCCTATCTAATTGGCGAGGGAGCGGATTGGGTTTTAGAGGGAATTCAAGTTTCAGAGAGGTCGAGGGGACATGTAGAAAAACTCGAGAGCCTCGAAACATTGAAGCTAATTCTAGCAGAATTTGAAGGAGATGTCTTTTTGAAAGGAAGCCGTAAATATCGACTTGAGAAAGTGATGGAGTATCTTCCAAAAATAACTGTTGATGAAAGGACTCCATGCTAAGTTACCTATCCCAGTACGAGGAAGTTTTTGGTCCTCTGCGACTCTTGCGGTTTTTGACCCTACGAATGCTATTTGCAGCGGGGACAGCTTTATTCATTGGATACATCATAGGGCCTCGGTTGATCAGACTTTTCGGAAGGCTTAGTTTTCAGCAAAGTTTTCGCGATGAGTCAGAGGTGGGAAAGCTGGCAGAATTGCATTCGGGCAAGAGGAATACGCCGACTATGGGGGGACTTCTGATATTCGTCTCCGTCAGCGTGAGCGTATTGCTATGGGCCCAATTTAATGTTTGGACTCTAACAGCTCTCTTCGTCTACACCAGTTTAACGTCGCTAGGCTTCCTCGATGACTATCTAAAGGTTTCGAAGCGCAACAGCAAAGGGTTTCCTTCGAGAGGGAAACTGATTTGGCAAGGCCTGACCGCTGCCGCAACGTTGTTTATTCTCCTTAACAACCCGATGAGTGTGGACAAAGTTCAGGAGCTTTGGCTGCCATTCGTCAAGAATGCGGTGATGACCCAGATGCCTTTGTGGGCATTGTTCGGGTTTCTGTTTTTGGTTCTAGTTGGGGCGAGCAATGCAATAAACGTTACTGACGGAGTAGACGGATTGGCGATAGGGTGCACTATTACGGTGGCTATTGTTTACTCCATTATGGCTTATGCAGCAGGCAATTTCATCATTTCAGAATACCTGCTTATCTCTCATGTGCCTGGGGTGGGCGAATTGGGTATCGTTTGTGCTGCGATTGTAGGGGGCGGATTGGCTTTTCTTTGGTACAATGCCCATCCCGCTGAGATATTCATGGGGGATACGGGATCGCTGGCTTTAGGAGGACTAGTCGGTGTGATCGCATTTATGACTCATCAAGCGGTAACACTCATAATTGTTGGGGGTATTTTCGTTATGGAGACGGTGTCCGTCATCCTACAGGTAATGTCATTCAAGAGCACGGGGAAACGGATTTTTAGAATGGCTCCTATTCATCATCATTTTGAGCTTAAAGGCTGGGCTGAGACCAAGGTTGTAATACGGTTTTGGATACTTTCCTTAATTTTTGCTTTTGCAGGTTTGGCGACTTTGAAAATCCGATGAGTCTATTGACCGCACAGATCCCTGAATGGCTTGAGACCTGTCTAGATTCGCAGGTGGCTATTCTAGGTGCGGGCAAAAGTGGGATAGGAGTGAAAGCACTGATCGAGAAATTGGGAGGGAATCCTCTCCTCTATGATGAAGGAACGCATTTGGGAGAAGAGAGACTGTTTGACGATTCTTCGGCTAAAGCTGCCGGTTTGGTTGTTTGTAGTCCCGGCTTTCGACATGATCACGTGTGGATAGAGCGAGCGCGACAGAACGGCTGCCGCGTGATTCCGGAGTTTGACCTCGGGGCGTCGCTCTGGCAGGGCCCATTGATTGCGGTGACGGGAACGAACGGTAAGACGACACTTACCTCATTCTTGCACGAGGCGTTCTCCCATGTTGGGATTGAATCCTTTGCGGTTGGCAATATTGGAAAGCCGCTCTGCGAACTGTTAGCGGAGGATCGCAATCTAGAGGCAATTGCGGTTTGCGAGATCAGTTCTTTCCAGTCTGAGCAGATTAGAGAGTTGAAGGCGGATCATGTGCTATGGACCAATTTCGACGAAGATCACCTAGATCGACACGGTTCGCAGGCAGCGTATTTCAAGAGCAAATACAGAATTGTTGCCAACGCCAGGAAAGATTCGCTGTTTGTGGATTCCTCGGTTTATGACTATGGAGTTGGAATCGGGCTGGATCTGCCAAAAGCGGCAGTCGTTACATCGAATCATAGTACAGGTGAATTGGGTTTGAGAGGTAGCGTTTTTGCGACTGAACCCGAAAAAAGCAACTACTTGATGGCGCGAGCACTTTGGTTATCTCTTGAGCTTGATGAGAGTTTGCTTGTAGAGGCAGCCCATCTGTTTAAGAAGGCACCGCATCGGATGCAATACTTGGGTGAGAAGGGGGGAATTCGTTTTTGGGATGATTCCAAAGCGACGAATTTTCATGCGGTTTTGGGTGGTTTGAAACGTTTTGAGAAGCCAGTTGTTTGGCTAGGAGGGGGTGAGAGCAAAGGCGGTGATATCGAGGATTTTGTCAGACGCATTGCACCGAAGTTAAAATACGCCTCGCTTATTGGCAAGACGGCGATCCAATTGAGAAAAGCGTTGAACCGTGATCGCATCGAAACAACTATTCACGATAATTTGGAGAAGGCGGTCACAAAGGCGTTTGCAATTGCCGAAATCGACGACAACATTGTATTTAGTCCCGGCTTTGCGAGTTTCGATATGTTTGAAAATTACGTACAAAGAGGTGAGGCGTTTCGAAAGGCTGTTGACTGTTTGTAAGGAGCGAGTAGCATTTGAAATGGTAGAACTTGGTGAGAAGGAGTTTAAGATGAAAGTATTACGAATCGGAGTCATTGCTGGGGCCCATGTGATTGTTATAGTGATCCTATACCTGATGAGTGGATTTGGAAACAGTGGATTTAAAGAGAGTCGAGTATCGGTAGCCGGAGCCAATGGTATTGTAAATTGGTCTAGCGATGATCCGAATGCTCTTGCTCCTACTGTTAGTGGCACCGGGTTTGATTCGAGAGCCAATCAATTGACCGGTTTCAATGCGGATGATGGAAGCTCTGTCAATCGGGCAACGCTTCCAGAAATCTCAAGTAAGCAGAGATTCGAACCGAGACGTCCGGGGAGATCGGAAAAAGCCAGTCCGCCAGCGTCGACTCCTTCGAGAGTAAATTTTGATAGTGGTGTTCTGACGCCTTTAGGTCGTAGTCCTGCAGAAGGAAGTGGGGCGGGACAGCCCCAAAATATAATAGCGCCAAGCAGCATGTCGAAGTTTGTTCGTTACACAGTGCGAAGTGGGGACAGTATTTGGGGAATAACGCAGAAGTTTGGCGTTTCACAAAGTCAGCTCCAGTCCATGAATCCAGGATTGACGGTAAATATCCAGCCAGGACAAGTCCTCAATGTTCCTAGTTCTGGTCAGGCTCCTAAACCGGTAGGTGGTTCAGCCCAATCGGAACCGGTTGTCGACGGAAGTATTTACGTGGTGAAAAGCGGTGACGCTCTTTCCCGGATTGCAGCGAACCAGGGAGTTACGTTGAGCGCACTTCGAGCAGCAAACGAACTAAGCGGCGATTTGATCAGAGTGGGTCAAAAACTAGTCATCCCGAATGGACGTAAGGAGAGTATTGCTCTAACCCCCTTGAGGAAGCAGGGGCTCCAGATCGTGGTCGCGCCAGGTGACACCTTGTCCTCGATTGCCATCCGGTACGATGTTTCGGCCAAAGACTTGATTCTGCATAATGACATTCAAAACCCATCCCGAATTAATCCCGGGCAAACGCTTATCATCCCAAGTAGCCTTTCTACCACGCCTCGCTCGTCGCCGCCTCCGGTTGTTGTCGAAAAGAGAGACCTTGTGCCTACGTTAAGTATAATACCAGAAGATGAACAACTGATTCTTCCTGATGAAGACGACTTCCTAGAGGACGAAGGTTGGATTGAGCAACCAGTCATCAAAATAGAGAACTAACGGTATCCTGTTTCATTGGTATATGGCGAAGCGGAAGACGAAAGCGGTCCATACCGGACATCATGGGGTTCTAAATCCCGCTGTTGCGATAGTTGTGTGCGTCTTCGCTTTGGCGATGCTTGGTGTGTCTGTTTTGTTTAGCGCGAGTCTTCCGATCGATATCAATAATCCCTATCAGATAATTGAGAAACAAATGATGTGGATGGGCATCACTTTCGTAGCTGGTTTGATGGTTTTGAAAATTAATCTAGAATGGGCTCGGAAATTTGTTTGGGTGCTATATGCGATTTGCTTAGTAGGGCTCGTACTCGTTTTGATTCCAGGTATTGGATCGGTTATAAATGGTAGTCGGAGCTGGTTTCGCTTCGGGCCTTTCGGCTTGCAGATCGCAGAGTTCGCGAAAATCGGATTAATCTTTTTTCTGGCTCACTACTTCAGTTTGATACGGAAGGAATCGGGTACTTTTTGGAAGGGTTTTGTGGTTCCGTGTTTGGCGATTGGCCTCATTGTTGGATTGATCATGATGCAAACCGATCTTGGTACAGCTCTGATTATATCGATGGTTAGCTTTTGTGTATTGTACCTGGCGGGCACGAATGTATTTTATCTCGTAGGGTCAGCGATTACTGCTACGATCTCTGTTTTCTTTCTCATCTCTAGAGATCCTGAGCGCCTCAGTCGCCTAACTGCGTTTATGGATATGGAAGGCAATAAATCAGGTGATTCCTACCAGGTTTGGCAGGCCATTCTGGCATTTGGTGCCGGAGGGATTGATGGGGTTGGATCGGGGAATGGAAGACAACAACTGAAGTCGCTACCTGAAGCGCATACGGATTTCATTTTCGCGATAGTCGGCGAAGAGTTGGGCCTAATAGCTACGATGGCTGTGGTGCTCGTTTTTATGGTATTGTTTTTGGCCGGGGTGAGTCATATTAGAAAAGCCCCTAATTCCTATCAGTTCTTATTGTCATCAGGATGTCTCTTCACCATCAGTATCCAAGCTCTGGTGAATTTGGGGGTGGTCACGGGCTCCTTGCCCACTACAGGGCTTCCTTTACCATTTATAAGCTACGGAGGATCCAATTTCCTAGTAATGGGTTTGTGCGTAGCGTTGATATTAAATACAAGCTTAGCGTGGAAATCCCCAGTGTTGAATGATACCAAGAGAAAACTAAAAGAAATCTGAGAATGAGACGAGCTCTGATCGCATGTGGCGGAACAGGGGGGCACTTGGCGCCTGGAATCGCTCTTGCTGAGGAGCTGTTTTCTCGCGGTTGGGAATGCAAATTGCTAATCAGCGGCAAGCAGGTAGATTCGATGGTCGTTCATAAGTATACCCAATTTAAGTATGAAGCTATCGCTGGTAGTGGGCTGAGTTTTCATCCCGTCAAATTTTTCCGATTTCTGAGGGATTTGCTAAACGGTTATCGATCTTGTGTTCGAATCATTCGGTCGAGCGGTCCGGAGCTTGTGGTTGGCTTTGGTGGTTTTATATCCGCGTCTGCTCTTTTGGCGGGCGCCCGCAACGGAGTTCCAGTTGCGATTCATGAAGCAAATCAGATTCCGGGTAGGGTGACTCGTTTCACGAGTCGATTTGCGAGTCGTGTGTACCTCCCAAATGGAGTAGTTCTGAAAGTAGCGAAGAAAGACCGTATACGAAATGTGGGGATGCCACTTCGCCTGGAATTTGAACGTCGCTCTAAGGGTGAAGCCAAGCGTGTTTTGGGATTTGACCCTGATAAAAAATTGTTACTCGTTTTTGGAGGAAGCCAGGGGGCTCTGGTTCTGAATGAGTGGGCGAAACAACACTCGAGAATTTTAAACGAAAACCAAATCCAGTTACTGTGTCTAACAGGTATTTCTGGTGGTTGTTCGAAAAGTACAATTATCGATTCGGATGAGGCAGCTCAATCAAAGACGATCTTTATGGAATTCAGCGAACAAATGGCAATATTGCTTTCGGCTGCAGACTTGGCGATTTCCAGAGCGGGTGCAGGCAGTATTGCTGAATTTATTCGATGTCGAGTACCCGCAATATTGGTCCCATATCCGCATGCGGCAGACAATCACCAGCTTTTCAATGCGCAGAGATTTGTAACTCAAGGAGGCGGGGTTTTATGTCGGCAAGAAGAAATGAAGAGTCTCCTGAATATCGTTTTGGATGTGATTTCTAGTGACGAAAAACGTAATCGATTAATGGAGAATCTTGAAGCTATGGACCAGTCGAACTCCCAATCCGAAATTGCTGACGATCTGGAGCGTTTGGCCACCACGACTAAAGACGGGCAGAAGGAGGCCCTTGAAGTAACCTAATGCCACTAAAACGCTCTTCGGAAATTCGGAGAATTCACCTTATTGGAGTTTCAGGAGCTGGAATGCTGCCTTTATCGCTTTGCTTAAAACAAGCAGGGGCGAATGTCAGCGGCGAGGATAACCGGATGACCTCCGAGGCGAAGGAAACTTTGGAGCGTTATCAAATTCCTATCCAGTCCGCCTCTGATATCAAAAATAGTGAGGTACTAGTTATTTATTCATCCGTGATTGGAGATTCACACCCTTCGAGGGAGGAATCGAGTCGTCGCGGTTGGAAACAGATTCAGCGAGGTTTATTTCTAGCGGACTTTGTTAAAGGAAAGAGGCTAATTGCGGTAGCAGGTTCCCATGGTAAAACTTCTACTACCGGGTTATTGATAGATCTTTTTGAATCTATTGGCGAAGAGCCTAGCTATGCGATGGGGGGGTGCTTCGCTTCGAAGAGAGACCCCGGAAGATGGACTCAATCAGAATGGATGATCGTCGAGCTGGACGAAAGCGATGGAACGATTGAGGAATTTAGTCCTGAAATTTCAATCATTCTAAACGCAGATCATGATCACCATTCAAAATATGCGACGGAAAAAGAATACCTAGACATTTTCAGGCGATTGGGAAACAGAACAATGGGGTACGTTGTATTGAATGAAGTAATACGCGGTTCAGTAGGAGAGTATTTGGTAAAGGATCGAATTGTGTATGGTAAAGTCGAAAATTCCGGGCGATTGGCGACTAATCAACTGGGCGAATTCAGTAAGAATAATCAGCAAATGGCCTTAGCCGCAATGGAAGCGGCGGGACTCGAAAAGCCAGATTTGGCGAAAGTAAGCTTTACGCCGATCAAGCGGCGTCAGTCGTGTCTCTATTTTTCACCTACATTGAATGTTATTGAAGACTACGCTCACCACCCTGTGGAGATAGCTGCTATTAGGGAAGGTCTGGCGTCAGTCTTTTCAAGGAAGACGATTGCCGTTTTCCAGCCTCACCGCTATTCGAGAACGCTTTGGCTGAAAGGAGAGTTGGCTGCCGAGTTGTCGCGATTCGACTATGTACATCTTTTAGAGGTGTACGAGGCATCGGAGGATCCAATCGATGGGGGTAGTGGGCGTGATTTGTGGGATGCCTGCAAAAATCACTTTGAGCACTGCGAATTCCACTCTGATGAGGACGCGTTGCTCCGCGTTCTTGAGTCAAAAATTGTTGAGAGTAATCTCTTGAATGTAGTTTTTTTGGGAGCCGGCAAAACAGACATTTTGGCACGCCAATTTGTCCAAAATGTCTTTGCTAAAGACTGGCGTTGGGGAGGGCTGTATTCAGAATTATCGAGTGTGCTTGATTATGGTTCCAAAATTCGTTCTCAAGAACCCCTAAGCAACAAGACAACCCTTCGAATTGGGGGTACGGCGGAAGTGTATTTTGAGCCAGCTTCTGAACCAGAACTGGCGACGGCACTACGAGTTTGCCATGAGAGCGGAATTCCGGCTTATCCATTAGGTCGAGGATCCAACCTCATAGTGCCCGATACCGGAGTATCAGGATTGGTGATTCGTCTTTCCCATCCTCACTGGAGGCGTTATGAGACTTTATCGGATGGCGAAATCCGAGTGGGAGCCGGAATGAGAATTAAGGAACTTTGTGGTATCGCCTGTCGTGAAGGTCTCGAAGGGTTTGAGTTCTTGGAAGGAATTCCTGGAAGCGTCGGTGGTGCCCTACGAATGAATGCGGGAGCAATGGGTGGATGGATGTTCGATGTCGTTAAGAGCGTTCGATTTGTCAACCTTGATGGAACCATAGTCGAAACGAATGCGAAGGAGCTGAGTGTTGGCTACCGCCATTGTCGAGAACTCGAGAGTGCGATTGCCATGGATGCTATTTTGGTCGCTAGTTCCGTTGGGCAAAAGGAAGTTGAATTGCGCAAGGCGATCGATGTCTACCAGTCGAAGCGTAAAGAATCCCAGCCAAGGGAACCGAGTGCTGGTTGCATTTTCAAAAATCCCGAAGGTGCCTCCGCGGGGCAGCTCATTGATGAGCTCGGTCTAAAAGGATCCGCAATCGGAGGCGCTGAAATCAGTCTGGTTCACGGAAATTTTATCATAAATCGGGGCGGTGCAACAAGCGAGGATGTGATAGAACTTGTGCGATTAGTGATAAGAGCCGCAAAAATGAGAAGATCCGTAGACCTCGAACCAGAGGCATTGCTTTACGGCGGTGAATGGAAAGATGTGCTGTCATGAAAAACGATCCTGTAGTGGCTGTGGTATGCGGAGGAACGTCCGCAGAACGGGAAATTTCATTAAGTTCAGGCTTGGCAGTTGCTGAAGCGTTTGGGTCGCTTTTCGAGGTAGAGCGAATTGAGCTGTCGGAGGAGTCTGTCCCCGTACAACTGAATAAAAAGCGACATGTGGTGTTTTCCACCCTCCACGGAACGTTTGGAGAAGATGGTTCTTTTCAGTCTTTGTTGGAGCTAGAGGAAATCGAATATGCGGGAAGCGATGTGCGGAGCAGCGAGCTCACTTTTGACAAGGTGAAGACAAAGTCAGTGCTGAGTAATGCTGGTATTCCGGTTGCAGAACAAATAGCCTTTCATCGACAATCGCCCCCGGATCCGGGAGAAGTGATTGAAAAATTGGGGTCGGCAGTTGTTCTGAAACCGGTGAAGCAAGGAAGCAGTATTGGGCTCGGTTTTGCGAATTCGGTCGAGGAGCTGGAAAATTTGCTTTCAGATCTCAAGTTCGATGATTGGATGTTGGAAAAGATGATCGTTGGGAAAGAGCTTTCGGTAGGCGTGCTGGACGGAAAAGCGACCGAAATCGTCGAGATTCGACCCAGATCGGGGCAATATGACTTCGCGAGTAAGTATACAAAGGGGTTAACCGAGTTTTTTGTACCAGCACCACTTTCAGCAAAGCTGGAATGTGAGATAAAAGAGATCGTAGAGCGGACGTTTGTGGCCTGCGGCTGTAGGGATTATGCTAGAGTCGACCTTATGTTCAGCCAATCAAATCACCCATTTGTTTTGGAGGTGAACACCCTGCCGGGGATGAAGGAAACAAGTCTCCTTCCCATGTCTGCAGCAGCGGCGGGTATAAGTTTTAAAGCTCTGTTAAAAAAATTAGTAGAGCCTGCGTTCTTGAGATTTTTTTCTAAGTATTCAGTCTGTTGATATGTCTCGGGGAAAACCGTCGAAAAATGCTAGCAGATCCAGGTCTTGGAAAGATATCGACCAAGACGTTAAGGCGAAGAGTATGAGCTCAACTGCTCTTAAAAGAGCGATTTTTTGTCGCTGCCGTAAATTTGCCTTTTATTCCATTATCGTAGTAGTGCTAGTGGGAGGGGCAAAATTATTTCTCATGACGGAAGGCGTTTCTTCAGCACTGACGAGGGCGGGAAAGTCGCTTCCAATAAAGAGTATCGAAATTGAGAGTGACGCTCTGTCCCGTGAATGGGTACTTAACTATCTTGGCCTAGATGGTGATGAAAAGCCGAATTTGCTTGGTTTAGATTTGGGGATTTTAAAGGAGAGACTGGAAATTCAAGCACAAGTTTCTTCCGTCAAGATAGCCCGCCAGCTTCCGGATACGCTCTACATTGCTATTCAGGAAAGAGAGCCTATCGCCAAAGTTCTCGCGGAGGACGTTGAGCGTGGAAGAATTACGCTTCTTGTTGATCGGACGGGAGTCGTCTATGAGGGGATCGGCTACGATTCGAAGCGAATTAGCCTATTACCTTTTCTTGACGGAATTCGATTGAAGCGAAGCGAGGACCAGTACGAGGCGATCACAGGTATGGAACATGTGGGCAAGCTTTTGTCTGAAGCGTTTGAAATCGCTCCACACATTTACCGATCTTGGAAAGTAGTTTCGCTAGAAGCACTTCCAAAGCTGATTGTGAAAAGCAATTTTGCCAAAGAAATCATCTTTGAACAGGTTTCAACGGACTACCGACGCCAATTGGCTGAGCTGGATTACATAATTGATTACCACAAGAGTCATTCCAACAAGAGCATCGCTAAAGTGGACTTGACGATGAATTCACAGGTTCCGGTTACTAACGTGGCAATGACTCGTTAGAGTATCGAACTAAATACTACATAAATTTAAATCGCTTCCGAACGTGTACAAATCTAAAGTAATCGCGGGCATTGAAATTGGAACGAGCAAGATTTCCGTTTTGCTCGGAGAAATAGTGGAGGGGTGCAGTCTGAATATCATCGGCCTCGGACAGTCATCTTCAAAAGGTGTTTTGAAAGGGGATATCGTAGACTTTCATGACGCGAGCGACTGTGTCCATGCCGCAATTTTAACGGCGGAGGAGCAAGCTGGAGTAAAAATAGATGGAGTGTACCTAGCAGTAAGTGGCAGCGATATCGAGGGATTTCCGAGCGAAGCTTCGGTCAATGTAACATCTCGAGATCGTCGTGTATCCATGGAGGAGATCAATCAGGTGTCGACTATGGCGAAAGGTCGAGACCTGGCTGAAGACCGTGCGGTGATTCACCATTTGAGACGACCTTATCGTCTGGATAATAGGTCCGTCGAAAAGCCATTGAATCTGGAAGGTGACCGGCTCGAAGCCAGCTATTGGACTATTCATGGCAATGCACGAAAGATTGGAGACGCGATCCATATCATCAACGGATTCAATTTGCATGTGGATGACGTTGTTCTATCAGCTCTCGCGGCGGGTTCAGTAGTAGCGTCTGATGAGGAAAAAACGAATGGCTGTCTCGTGGTCGATATTGGGCAGGGTGCGACAGATTACGCCGTCTACCAAGATGGAAACTGCGTAATGGCGGGTAGTATGCCAATTGGGGGAGACCATATTTCCAATGACTTGAGTATCGGGCTTCGCATGCGCCTGAGCCAGGCAGAGAGTCTAAAGCATCGATACGGGACTGCTGTGTTAGAGCATAAGAACAAGACGGAGAAAGTTTGGCTCAATAACGATTTCGAAATTGGGGACCGCCCAATTCCGCTTTGGAGCATCGAAAAGATCGTTGAGTTGCGGATGTCCGAGATTTTTGAGGTAGTACAGAAGAAACTCGGTGCCTATGGACGCCGAGAAAGGCTTTTGGGTGGGGTGATTTTGAGTGGAGGCGGTGCCAACCTGATACGGAGCGATAATTGTGCGGAACTCGTGTTTGGTGTTCCGGCAAGAATTGGAGAAAACGGAACAATGGCTTCTGGCGAATTGAGGGAATCTCAGTACAGCGTTGTTCTGGGGCTTTTAAAGTATGGGCTGCAATACCAAAGTAAAGTGGGCTCGGAAGGGCAGCCTGCGGGAATAATTGGTAAGTTGAAGGGTCTATTTAACTAAGATAAACGGATTTAAGATGTACGAAACCGGGCGAATGAAAATGAAGGTTGTTGGTATCGGCGGGGCTGGTTCCAACATTGTAGATCGACTGATGCTTTCCAATCCCAATGGAGTTGGCCTGACGGCTATCAACACAGATGAACAATCCTTGGCTGGGTCGCCCGTGCTTGATAAGTACTGTATCGGAAAGCGGGTTACGCGTGGGCTCGGAGCAGGGGGGGATTCGTCAATAGGACGGGAAGCGGCCGTAGCGGACAAGCAAGTCCTTGAAGGTATTGTAAAAGGCATCGATTTGCTTTTTATCACCGCAGGTTTGGGCGGTGGAACAGGGTCGGGCGTATCTCCAGTGCTCGCTGACTTGGCTTCCCAAAATGGAACGACCGTTATAGCATTCGTTACGATGCCGTTTACGATCGAGCGGGCGGGAAGAGCAAAAGTGGCCAAGGATGGGCTGGAGCATTTGAGGGAGGTAGCGAATGCCGTAATACCTTTGCCTAACGATCTGCTCATTCAAGAGAGTGAGCCGGGAGCGTCCCTTTTAGAAGCCTTTAGCCATGCTGATGCTTGGATCGAAAGAGCGATCAAATCGATTTGGTCGATGATGAACAAAACGGGATTGATTAATCTGGATTTTTCCCAGTTGCAGCAGGTTTTTTCCCATCGTGCAGGAAAAACGCTTTTCGGGCTCGGTGAAGGTTCGGGTGAAAATGCTGCGGAAGAAGCGCTTGAAAACCTAAAGCTCTGCCCCCTTCTTCATACTCCTGAGTTTTCAAAGAAGGCAGATCAGCTCCTCGTTAATTTGATAGGAGGCGCTGGATTTAGTATCGGTGAAACGCAGCTAATTATGGACAGGGTGACTGAGTCTTTTGGGAAAGACGCGAATGTCGTCATGGGAGCTGTGATTGACGAATCACTTGGGGACAAGGTCGAGATCTGCGTTATTGGGACTAGTGATATTAGTGATATTTCGATCTTCAGAGGGCGAAAAAAGCCCAGACCACCATCACTCGAGGCTGATCCAGCCGAGCTGACCTTGCCCAAGAACAGGAAAAATAAGGAAATTCACGCCAAGAAGGTAAAGGTGGAGCAAGACGAGTTCTCTTTCAATGAAGGTGATCCGAGAGGTGAATTTGAAGACACAGACGGATTCGTATTTGAAGGGCAGGACCTTGACACTCCTACGTTTCTGCGGCGAGGGGTAAGAATTCCTATATAAAGTGGCATAGTTTGCTCCGGCAGAGCGTTGGAGGCAATCGGCGGTGACCAGTAATTTAGGGGGTTGTATACGATTGGAATCCTTAAAGGTAAGGGAGGTGAAGATTGTTTTCCAGTTTAAAGCGGATGAGTCAGTAGAAATTTTGGCCAATATGGTTTTTATGTACCAGTGGTAATTTATCATTTGTGGAAAATGCTGTGTAATCGGCATAGTGCTTTTCACCACTGTCAACATTTTCATGCGAGAGATTGGACTCGTCTACGAATTCGAGGGGGAGATCCTCTCCCATTTGGAGAAGCATGGATCTCCGGTCGGAAGATTCAGAATTATTTCTAAAGATTGGGATTTGGAAAGGAAATAATAAGTATTTAAAAGTTAAATACAGTTTACATTTTAGTCTGCTCATATACAAAAAGGCCGATTTAGAACAATAAGGCGAGGGAGTCTCGATTGTAAAATCGATGGAGGCAGTCAGAGGTTTGTTCGTGGCTCATCAAGAGGAACTCATTCTGCAGGAATTCCCTCCAGGCAAGATATATGGTGTATTTTACGACAGAATCTAGGTAAAAAGAAGGTCACGTGTACTCCGTGATCGACAAACGATTTGTTGCGATTACAGTTATGGAAGCTCCACTCGTCGTGTAATAATAATGCAAAGCAAAAGGGCGGTCTGCATGGCCCGATTCTATATGGCAGCTGACCAAAAGAGCCTCGGTCATGTCCTTACTAGATGAGACGTGTTCCCATTAACTTGATTATGTAAGTAATGCTTGGTTCTTATTTATGGTTAGCACGAGATTCATTACTCCAGTTCTAGAACGTTTCATCGGTTATATGAGCCGTGGGGTGGATGGCTTTTACTTTGGGGGCAACGATATCAGGGTTCCTTCGTAAAAAGATTTGATGAACGACCAGAACATTAAGAAAAGCAACCCCTGTGGGTTGATTTTAGAACTAGCTACTCTTTGTGATTCTCATCTTATCGATTGGTGTGCCGACAAGACGCTTCTAAAACAGTACGCGTGAGCTTTCGAAATCGTTCAAAAGAGCGTTTCCCTTAGAAATAGCCTCTCGAATCTAAATCCAATTTTCAGGCTTTGTTGGATAAAATTTTAAGGTAAAGGTCCGGCGGGCTAATGCTAGGGTTTGGTTGGGAGCAGATCCGCAAGTAATAAGCCTGAAACCTTATCCCTCGGATGGTAAAGCATCGTCTTCGGGTTTCTTGGTGATGCCACGCTTTATGAACTGAACCACTTCGTCTTTTTCTTTTAAGCGGACACTGTGATTAGTTCCTGTGTCTTCACCTACATAGTCCGCTACTGATGCTGCCATTATGGGAAGATACTCTCTAAGATCATCATTCTCATCGTAGTTCTTCACTCGCACGCTCCAAATTTCCTGTGCGGGAATATCACCATTCTGTTCGTAGAGATTCTCCTTGGCAGTTAGTTCCATGTATTTTTCGTTCACGATAACGGAAACCAACCTCTCCTGATAGCCAATCAACTCGCGCGATCGAGCTCCAGGAACCCTGACTGTGTAGGTGATAATACGGCCAGTTTTGGGGTCCCTTTGAGAAACGGTCTGGATTCTATCTGGTTGCTGAATGGTTGTAAACACGGGTTCCTCGACGACTTTGAATTCCCTTCTTGGCGGCTCCATCCCATAGTCTACTTCGACAACCATGTCTGCGTCTTGCGTACTCAGAGCTTCGTACATGCCCTTTCCGGAGAGTGCAGTTTTAATGTAGGCTACGGTTTCTTTGTAACGCAGATCATTGATGTCCGTTTCTGGGTCTCGAGGTACGATCACATAGGATTCGGCATCGTTCAACGCAGGGTTTGTAATCGCATCCACTTCCATTTCGTAGGTTGTGTTGCACCCGCTTAGGAAAGCGATGGCGAGAATCGCTCCGACTCTAAAGTAAAACTTGTTCTGTAAGAACTTCAGTTTCATCGGTTAAAAGCTGTGAAAGGGTGCGGTTACCTATTCTAAATCACTCGGTCTCGATCCACTCTCGGACTCTAATGCTGCCAGTTCTTTTTCTAGGCGGGCAATTTCAGCGAGAGCGTCCCTCTCCCGTTGCTCCATCTCATCGAGAGCCTTTTTCCGGTCAATGGCGGCTTGTCTGACAGCTTGCAATGCTTTCAGGCGCTCCTCTGCTGATTCGGCACGGCCGGACATTTCCTCAAGCTCCGCGTTTGAAATTCGAAAGCCTTCTGCGATTTCAAGCTCTTCCTGCAGCTCTGCCTTTTCCTTGTCGATAGCCCTTTTTTGCATTGCAATAGCTTGGTTGTAAGCACGTTGCTGAGCTAGTGTATCCTGTCGCTTGTTTTCTTTGTTCTGTTGGATTGCCCCAACGGTGGCCCCAATGGCGGCCCCGGCGGCTCCAGCAGCAAGAAGCCCGCCTGTGTCTTGGCCCGTTACCAGACCACCAACGGCACCGATGGCAGCTCCCGTGCCGGCTCCTTTGACCGTTTTAGACGCCGCGGGACCGGCACAACCCCACTGGAAAATCAGGAAAGCCAAGGCTACGACTGCTGCTGTAGTGTTTTTTAAGATTTTCGACCGATTCATACCTGTAAATATAACTACGCTATAGCGCAATTGATTGGATTCGTTGTTATGTTGCTTTACGTAGACTCATTCCAGACATTTGTAAATCCGCTTTGTTGCCCATATTTTTCAGTGAATCCGTTAGGTGCCCTCTTTCGTATTGTTTCTCGTAACGAGTGCTGGATTTCATTGTCAGATTAAGTAATGTGATAAGATTACAAAGTGGTAGGTTCGGCAACTATTGAATATGAAGAATAAAGGGTTTTTATCGCGAGATTTCCTAACTCAAACGGTGGGGCTAATTGTCTCGGTGATCGTTGTATTGCTCGTCTACAGGTTCTACATTTGGCCGGTATCGGAGGCAATTGAGATTACCAATAGCATCCAGAAAAGTCAGAATTTGGAGGGGACTTTCATTCCGGAACGTTCATTTACGGTCATTTTAAAGAATAACGAGCAACTAGCGTGCCTTATTCTCATGATGTGGGCATCGATTATTATGGTGTTTAAGTTCACAAAACTGTTTGGGGAACAATCGATGGCAGACCGCCAGTTCTTGAAGATTTCTAGGGGTGAGCGAATTATGCCGGAGGATGCGCTGGCTCACTTTAAAGAAGTCGAAAGCCAAGTGAGGCGTACGCCTCGATTAAGGGGTAAAATCCTGCCGGACGTAATCCTCGCAGCTCTTCATCGTTTTGATGCGACCCGTTCGATTCAAGATGCGGCACACGCAGTAAGTGAGCGCTGTGAAATGGCTTACGAACAACTGGAGTCTGACCTGTCCTTGATCCGCTACATAGCTTGGGCGATCCCGTCGGTTGGCTTCATTGGTACTGTTCGAGGTATTAGTGAAGCGTTGGGACAGGCAGATATGGCGATCCAAGGAGATATTAGCGGTGTTACCTCGAGTTTGGGCCTAGCCTTCAATTCTACGTTCATTGCGTTGCTCTTAAGTATTGCTTTGATGTTGATGGTCCACCTACTCCAGTCGAAGCAAGAAACGCTCATTATAGACATGGAGGACTTGGCGACGAAAAGCGTGATAACGCTAATGAAAACTCCGGCTGCTGAGGGAAGCCAAATCAACTATACCTAAAATTATGGCGACGTTGGGTATAGAATTGAGTGACGTTGGCGTAAATTGCGTCGTAATCGAAGATGATGGTACTTCACATGTTCTCAAGTTGGCAGATGGAAGTGATTCGTTTCCCGCCTGTGCCTATGCGCGGGCGGGCGAGCTTACCTTTGGCTCTGACGCTCAAGAGATGGCGTTCGTCTATCCACGTCGGACTTGCAGTGAGTTTATTGATGATCTTTCCTTCCAAGCAACGAGCCTAGATGGACACTATAGTCGATTAATGTATTCGCAGCTTGCTTACAAATTTTTTGTGGAGCTTGCGGATCGAATTAAGAACGAGATTGGAGAGATTGACAGGGCGGTCATTGCTGCGCCTGGGCATTATCTTGAAGAAAACGAAAAGTCTGAGGAGCGGTTGGGCTTGTTATTAGGGATTCTTTCGGACATTGGTATTCCGGTAGCGGGAATCGTCGACATGGCCGCGGCGGCATTGTACCGTGAAGGTCTTTGGAATGTGCCGGAGGGAGAGCGTATTTTTCATATAGACCTGCTCTCCCAAGCAACGCACATCACCGTTTTTCACAAGCAATCAGGATTGGAGCGTGTTTACTTTGCTCGTTTGCCTCAACATGGGTTTAGCAAAATGCTTAAACGCTTCACGACTTCGATGTCAAAGCGCTTCTTAGTCGAGACTTCGTTCGATATCACTGAAGACCGAATGATCGAGCGTGCATTTCATGCTCAAACGCGAGACATGCTTTTCAACCTTGGGCGGTCTAATGAGGCGAGTCTGGAGGTCTCAACGCACGAAAAGTCGCGCCAAATGGTTATTTCCAAAGATCTTGCAGGCAAGGAGTTGGCACCCCAGGTCAAAGCACTTACTCAAATGATTCTCAGAGCAGTGAATGACTTTACCAAAAGCGACGAGGAAATCCAAATTGCTCTCTCGGGAAGGGCTGCAGCAATACAGGGTTTGAAGGGCACGATTGTCTCCCAAGGAATAGGGTTTGTGAAAGAACTACAGACGGAAAGTGGTGCGTTCGGAGCGGCGAACTATGGCAAAAATTGGGATGTGGTGAATAAATTGGAAGAGACGCGTACAGAAGTGGGTATTTCATTACTTGGAAATCCTGAGACTCTGGATGTGATACAGAAGATTGCGACGATCAGGGTTTCGAAGGATGGCCGTTCTCTGAGCCCTACTCATATCGTATGTGACGGGTTGGCCTACGAGTTGTCTGGAGATTTATTTTCTATTGGTATCGGCGAGAGTGAATTATTCGATCTCGTAGCGAATCGCAACATCGCGGGAAAACCCGTCGAATTGTGCAAGTTGAAGTTGGCAGGCGAACGCTGGACTCTTGAGGCTTCTGAAGGAGCGGCTTTTGATGGCGAGAATGACGCAATCTTGAAAGCCGGAGATGCGGTTGAAGTGCTCATGCAGGGTTATCGAAAACGACTTCTCTTGATCCACCGCATTGATTCTGGAAATCAGGGAGGAGATTCCGCATGAAACGAAGGAAGCGGGAGACTGAGGTTTTTAGCTTGTCGTTCCTAGACTGTATTTGCTGCGGATTTGGAGCGGTGCTCCTTTTGTTCGTCCTAACGGTAGGTAAAAAATCGGATACCCTCATTGATATCAAAGCGAAGATAGAGCAAGTGATCGGCCAGATGGAGAATGACATCTCTCTGAAAGACCAAGAGCTCAAAGCACTTCAAAGGTCATTAAGCACGATACGAAATGAAAACCGCTATGCGACCGTTGAAATTGACGAAAAAAAGAAGATGCAAACCGAGCTCGAAGATGAGTTTGCGTTGTTGCTCTCTCAGTTGGCTTCGATGGAAGAAGGCTTGGGTAAATTGCTAGATGACAAAGAGAATATGCCCATGCAGGAAGAAAAACCTCCCATCCCGATTCCAAACGCGGTACGCCGTCAGTATTTAACCGGATTCGATATCCAGGGAGACAATGTACTGTTCCTGATCGAAGCATCGGGTGGTATGACGGATGATGAGTATGAAGCCGCTGTAGCCCGGCAAGCGGACTCGGATGAAGAAAAACGCAATTCCCCGAAATGGAGTCGTGTCAAAAAGGGAATGACATGGATGATTGCGAACCTAAAGCCGACTTCTCGATACAAAATTATACTTTTCAACAACGAGCTGAATCCTATCGAATCCAGATATGGGTCAGAATGGTTCGACCCAAATGATAGCGATGTAACGCAAGAGGTTCTCGAAGAGCTAGACAAGGTCGTTCCCCAGCAAGGAGCGAATTTGGAAAAGGCATTCGATATGGTAGATGACATGCCTATCACGCCGGATCGTGTAGTTCTTATCGTCGATGGACTCCCTACGCTGGCCGAAAGTTACGAAGGTTCGTCGGTCCTGGATGACCATGATCGAATCAACATGTTTCGGGTAGCAAGGAAAGCCTTGGTTTATAATGCTCCAGTTAGCGTGTTGTTATATCCTATGAAGAATGATCCTGGCGCTGCCGTGCACTACTGGCGGTTAGCGGATGAGCAAGGAGGCTCCATGGTCTGCCCCTCTAAATCCTGGCCCAATACATGAAACGGAAGCGGTCCACACAGATTTTTAGCCTTTCATTTCTAGACGTCATTTGCTGTGGATTTGGGGCAATTATCCTCTTGTTTGTCATAACGATGGGAAAGAAGACCAAAGAGATTACGAATTTGAGAATCGCCTTGGAGCGGATCATTCAGCAGCGAATGCTCCAGCTTAATGAATACGAAATAGTCACCGAGGAGATCGCCACTCTTATCCGTCTGGAACGGGACAAGGAAAAAGAAAAAAGGATAGTGGAGCAGGACTTGGATGCGGTGCTGGCGGATCTGAAAAGGAAGATAAGCGACAAGGTGTTTAGCAGAGACAAATTGTTGACTGATCTCGAGCAAATTGAGGATGAGCTGGCAGTAATGCAGACGGACCCCGAAATTGAGCAGAAGAAGATGCAGCCCTCGCCCGTAGGGATTTCGGTGGAGAGCAATCATATTGCCTTCGTTATAGATACATCTGGAAGTATGCGTGATCCGAGTACGAGTCTGGTCTGGGGATATGTGATCCAAAAATTTGAGGAAACACTTGATTCATACCCAGAGGTAAAAGGTATACAACTTTTAGATGCAGACGGGCATTTCATCATGGGCCGGGGTATGCGAAGCAAATGGATGACGGACAATCAGGAGACGCGAGACTATATGATTCGAGCAGTCAGGCTATATCCCTATAATAGCGACAGTAATCCTGTTCCGGGAATCGCTCAAGCCATTCGCAATCTTGCGGAGCCTGAAAACAAGGAAATGAAGATGGGCGTTTATGTTTTCGGGGACGAGTTTACGGGCCGTTCTGAACCCGTCCTCAATACCTTGGACAAGCTCAATAAGAACAATAATGGAGAACGCATGGCGATTATAAATGCCGTTGGTTTTCCGAATCTTATTCGGAATTCATTGTCCCTCAGCCAATCTGGATTAAAATTTGCCAACCTTATGCGTGAATTGACTTACGAGCATGGCGGGGCGTTTGTAGGGCTCGAACGCGAAACGCTCAAGGCACGGGGCCGTGAAATTCAGGAAAGGTATCCAACGCCGATTCCGCGTAGGGAATCCAGTATGCCTTCAATAATCTACGGTCCGAGCGGAAGGGGCGTCATCTATGGTCCCTAGCGTTCTGTGAGGGCGTTCATTTTCGCCTGCATCAGAGGTTTCACTAGATAGTCTAAAACTTTTTTACCGGTTTTGATAGCAACTTGAGCAATCAGGCGGATTCAATGGTTGCCTGCAGTACTAAGTCAAAAACTCCTGATGAAGTAGCGACGATTCCTTGGTTGTTTCTGAGCGTGCGACCTACAGAAAAGTCTAACGGCTGTCCAAGGGTATCGGAAATCCTGCCGCCTGCTTCCATTAATATAATGTAGCCCGCGGCGTGATCCCAAATTTTCTCCTCGTAGCCGGGTCTGGTCGGCAGACGGAGGTAAATGGATGCCTGACCTAGGGAAACGGCCGCGTATTTGCACTGGCTGTCAATCCGAAAGGGTTTTGATTTGGACCCTAAGAGTTCGGTGATCTTTTTAGACCACCCGTGAGCGGTGTGACCGGTTTCAACCGATTCGCAGAAGACCGCGAGGGCGGGATCACTGATCTGATCGCATGTGATCTTGAAAGCTCTTGAAAGGTCCGAGCGAGGGGCTCGGTAGGCACCTTGGCCTTTTACCGCGTAAAGTATGGTGCCAACTTGTGGATTTGAAACGTATGGATCCACGGTTAGGTTCGGGCAACCGAGAACGCCAAGTACTACTTCGCCATCGATGATGAGAGCCAGTGCGACTGCATATTGGTCACCCCTAAGAAAACCTTTCGTCCCGTCAATGGGATCGAGTGTCCAAAATCGGCCTGAAGGGCCTCCGGTATGGCAACCTCTATCGATGGAATCGAGTATTCTATTCCTTTCAAGTGAAGAGTCTACTTTTTGTACTTGCTCGATGATCGATGAGAGAAGGGGAGCGTTTTCAGGGTCTCGTAACTCGCCCGCATCTTCTTCGCCAACCGCCGGATCTTCTGGGAAAGCTTCCGCCAGAATATTTAGAACCAAAGCTTGGGCTCCGTAGTCGGCGACTGTAACTGGGGACTTGTCGGCCTTGTCCAATTGCACTACTGAACCAAGGCTCGATTGAACGGAAGCGCATAGTACGCTTGCTTGTCGTACTGCCTCTTTGGCGATTGTGAGTTCGTTTTGTAGCTTCATTATTCGAAATAGAGCTCAAGGCGTCGCTACGAGGATGTCGATACTGAAGATTAGCCCCGTATTCGCATAAGATTTAGTTCCGAAGCATTATTAGCCTAGGCGAAAAATTACCTTAACAATTTGTGGCCAAGCTGATAAGCAATCGACCGTGTTTAAGACGATTCATCCTTGCCTCTTTTCATTCGATATCGAGTGGATTCCCGATCCGCTTTCAGCTGAGATTTTATATGGTGTTCTCGGTGAAGGTGCTCAGGGAAATGAAGATGCCATGAGACGCCTTTGGTTGGAGGCTGGAGCGACTGAAGAAATGCCAGAGCCTTATCTCAAGACCGTGCTCTGCAGAATCGTATCTATTTGTGGCGTCTTTAGGGAGATAAGTCAAGGAGAAGTCTCGATCAAGCTCGTTACCCTGCCCGTTGATGTTAGTGACCCCGAAAAGATTAAGGAAAAGTCGATTCTACAAACGCTTTTGAAGGCAATAGGATCGCGAAAGCCTCAACTTGTTGGATACAACTCGCACAATGCAGATGTACCTATAATTATCCAGCGTTCGATTGTGAACAGCCTGTTTGGGGAAGGGTTGGGGGAGCGTCCGGATAAACCTTGGGAGGGTGTTGACTATTTCGCCCAGTCCGGTGATTTCAATGTAGATCTAGCACCAATATTGGGACGTTTTGCCCAGACGCCCAAGCTAAACGAGATCGCTTGTCTGTGTGGGATTCCAGGAAAAGTGGAAACAGATGGAGGTAGTGTATCAGGAATGTGGTTGCGAGGCGATCTTCAGGGGATTGTGAACTATAATGAGTTTGATGCTATTACCACCCATCTGCTTTGGGCGAGAATTGCCCACTTTGGGGGACTTCTCGGCGATGAAGCCTATGAGAAGGAGCAGAGTCTTGTGCGGCAGTTGCTAGAAAACGAAATCGTGAATGGCAAATCGCATTTTGAGAGGTACTTGGTGGAATGGGATCGGCTGGAGAAACTCGTGTCGATGCGGACGTGAGCTAATGACTACGGAAGGAAGCGTTTCAATCGTTTTGCCCACAAAAGTATGGACACGAGTGCTCCACGGCTTTAGGTCGAAATAGCTGCAGTCTTCTAGGGCGATGATACCTCCTCATTTGCTGATCTTAGAATTGTCGGGAACGGACCGCTTTTCAGGTTATGAAACAAGAAGGTTCGCTGATTTTATTCAGGGGTTTAGTTGCGATCTTTCGGCGTTCTCTTATAATATATCAATGGTAGATTGGGACGAAGAGACCCAGTCGCTTGGCCTGGGGCCGAGGAATGCAGACGGATTTAAATCGATTTGGAAACGAGTTCAACAGGGACTGCATCTCGAAAGAAGTTATCGCGACAAGGGTTACCAGCCGAGGCTCCTGCTTGCGGCTAACTTTAGTAAAAGCCAATACGAGCTAGAGGAGGTATTCCTCCTCATGAATGAAGACTACTTCTCCATTTCTTGTCGGGCTACTGAGATAGAATTGTATCGTAGGCAGGCAGGCGACTGGTTGCTTCAAGAATCAGTTACTTTGCAGGAATCAAAGGAAAATTAAATCCGAGCTGCTCGCTTGCGCAGGGTCGCATTTAGGATTCTCTTGCGAAGACGAAGAAAAGATGGAGTCGCCTCAACGAATTCGTCGGGAGCGATATACTCAATTGAACGCTCAAGTGAGAACTCAATCGGCGGGGAAAGTTGGATACCTTTGCCATCTCCTTGGCTTCTGAAATTTGTCAGTTGTTTCGCTTTAGTCGGATTAACTGGAATATCGTTAGTGCGTGGATTCTCTCCCACGATCATCCCTTCGTATACTTCGGTTCCGGCACCGACGAAAAGCTTGCCTCGGTCTTCGAGGGCTGCGAGCGAGTAGGAGGTTGTTTTTCCGTGGTCCATGGAGACAAGCGTTCCGGTTAATCGCGTGGTAATGTCTCCGGCCATTGGACGGTACTCCTTGAACAGGTGCGACATTATACCGTGGCCGCTTGTCGCATTTACCAAATCGATTTCCAAACCGATGATTCCCCGAGTCGGAATTTCCGCTTCCAGAAAAATAGTTCCGCTACGGGTCTCCATGCTGGTCATTTTACCCCGTCGATTTGACAGATTTTCCATGATTCCTCCCATGCAATCCTCTGGTAGCTCGATCCATAGCGTCTCAAATGGTTCCATGGTCTTCCCATCGATCTCTTTGGTAATTACAGTCGGTCGCGAGACTAGAAGTTCGAATCCTTCTCTGCGCATTGTTTCCACCAATACCGCAATCTGCATTGCACCGCGCGCGGAAACATTGAATATACCACTCATATCTGTGTCCTCAACTTGGATAGAGACGTTCGTTTTCATCTCGCGAAAAAGTCTTTCCCGAATCTGTCTCGATGTCACAAGTTTGCCATCGCGTCCCGCGAGCGGCCCGTCGTTGACGCAGAACTGCATCTGAACCGTCGGCGGATCGATGTCCACCGATGGCAGAGGTTCTTGTTCTTTGGTTAAACAGAGTGTTTCTCCGATGTCTACTTCATCGAATCCGGCGATACCAACAATGTTGCCCGCCTCTCCCTTTGCAGATTCGCTTGATCCCAAGCCAGAATATTCGAAGACCTTTGTCACTTTGGTTCGTTCCCTTACCCCGTCTTTTTTGATACGGAAAATCTTGTCGCTTATCGATACCGTGCCGCTGATGACTTTGCCAATTGCTACACGCCCGACGTAGTTGTCCCAGTCTATATTGCTGACTAGCATCCGGAATTCCCCCCCGGGGTCAGCTTCTGGGGCTGGGATTTCTGAAAGAACCGTTTCAAAAAGCGGGGTCATGTCTTGTTGTTCATCCTCAAGATTCTTGACCATGAAGCCGTTTTTGGCGGAGCCGTAGAGAAAGGGAGCGTTGAATTGGTCCTCGTCTGCGTCAAGCTCGAGAAAAAGCTCCAGTACCAGGTCGTGAACGCGCTCAGGATCCGCGAATTCCCGATCGATTTTGTTTACGACGACAATCGGTTTGAGCCCGTGAGCCAAGGCTTTGCGAAGCACAAATCGAGTCTGGGCCTGAGGTCCGTCTTTGGCGTCTACCAAAAGCAGCACGCCATCCACCATTTTCATTACCCGCTCAACTTCTCCGCCGAAATCGGCGTGTCCGGGAGTGTCGACGATATTGATTGTCTTTCCCTCCCAGTGGACGGAAGTGTTTTTGGCTTTTATCGTGATCCCTTTCTCTCGCTCTAGGTCCATCGAGTCCATAGCCCTTTCTTCCGCTTTCTGATTCTCGCGGTAAATGCCGCCCTCCTGCATCAGGCAATCGACTAAAGTCGTCTTGCCATGGTCGACGTGAGCGATAATGGCGATGTTGCGAATTTCTTGGTTCTGTTTCATTTTGATAGTCCCGGAAATCTGAAAAGCGATGGGCATGGCGCTTCGTATGCCCATTGGCAAGCGGATTGATGGGCAGGATCGACCATTTACAGTAATAAAGTAGACTGATTTTTCGCTAGCGTGTTTTTACACTTTTGTTGGACTTCATCCAATGAGCCTTCCTATTTCGGAGATAGAAGTAGAGTTTCTGAAAGCATGCCGCGATCAGAACCGCATAATACTAGAGGCGCCCACGGGCTCGGGTAAATCGACTCAGATACCGCAAATGCTTTACCGAGCAGGCCTTCTGAATGAAGGTGAGCTGGTAGTTCTTCAGCCGAGGAGGATAGCAACTCGCATGCTAGCCCGTCGCGTCGCTTTCGAAATGGGGGAAAAGCTTGGAGGCCTTGTTGGCTACCAAGTCCGAAACGAGAATGTGAGCTCTCGCCAAACGAGGATTCGATTTGTCACAGAGGGTATCCTGCTGCGTCGCTTTATCAATGATCCAGAGCTTAGGGGAGTCGCGGGTATTGTTTTCGACGAGTTTCATGAAAGAAGCCTACACGGGGATTTGACGCTAGCCCGGGCGAATATGCTGCAGCGGAGCCTTAGACCAGATCTTAAGATGGTCGTAATGTCGGCCACGCTCGATTCGATTAGACTGGAAGCGTATTTGGACCCCTGCAAGATCGTGAGATCGAGTGGAAGCATTTTCCCTGTCGAAGTTTCGCACATAGATGAGAGGAATTATCAGTCCAAAACTCCCATTTGGGATTTGGCGGCTCGGTCCGTCGCAAACGCAGTGAAAGAGCAAAGCGAAGGGCATGTCTTAGTATTTATGCCGGGAGCGTTCGAGATTAGTCGAACGATCCGGTCGTTGGGAGAACGCCTTTCGGCGAAAGAGTTTAAATTGCTTCCGCTTCATAGTGAACTAAGTCCGCGAAGTCAAGACGCGGCGATTGACGCCTGCGATCGCCGGAAAGTGATTGTTTCGACCAATGTAGCGGAAACATCTCTCACGATAGACGATGTTCGACTAGTGGTCGATAGCGGACAAGCCAGGATTGCCCGCTACGATTCCCAAAGGGGTATCAATACTTTGTGGATTGAGAAGATTAGTCACGCTTCTGCTAGACAGCGAATGGGACGGGCGGGACGCACTGCTCCGGGTCAATGCGTTCGGCTTTGGTCTGAAAGGGATCATGCCCAGCGTGCTAAGTTTGATTTGCCCGAAATTCAGCGGATGGATCTGGCTGAGTCGCTCCTAGCCATACTTGCTTCAGGTATAGAATGCTTGGATACTTTCAATTGGTTTGAGTCGCCTTCTGAAAGTCGGATGATCGAAGCTCGCGAACTGCTGCTTATGTTGAATGCAATAGACGAGCAGGGAAGGCTCACTGGGAAAGGGATTAAAATGAGCAAGTTTACGCTCCATCCACGTTATGGAGCTATGATGCTCGCGGCGAATTATTACAGCTGTGTTGAGAAAATGTCTCTCGCAGCGGCCATCGCCCAGTCAAAAGGGGTTCTCCTGCGAAACGTGGACCGGTCGATTCAGGCCCGTCGAGAACAGATTCTTGGGGACTGCTCAAACAGCGATTTGATCGCTCAAATGAGGGCGTGGAGTGGAGCCAAAGCCAAAGGCTTTAGTCTTGGATACTGCAAGGACTTGGGGATTCATACCCAGACAGTGCGTCAGGTGGAGAAGGGTGCGGAGCAGATTTTCAGAAATGCCCAATATGCGGATCTTTCTCTCGTCCGGGAGGCTCCGGCCGCTGAAGAGTTGGTTGTCAAATGCTTGCTGACGGGATTTCCTGATCGAGTTTGCAAACGATTGGATCGTGGGACTTTGAGAGCGGAAATGACGGGAGGGTTAAGAGGAGTTCTTGCCCGTGAGAGCGCTGCTAGGGACTCGGACTTGTTTATTGCCTGTGAGATTAATGAAATCGGAAGTCAGAGCGGGGAGGTGAGAACCGTGCTGAATCTCTGTTCACGTATAGAACGCGAGTGGCTGGATGAATTATTTCCCACTAGGTTCGAGTCGGGCTCGGAAACTGTGTTTGATGAAAAGCAGAAGCGTGTAGTTGAGCGGGCCTTTGTGCGTTACCGTGATCTGATAATTGAGAGTAAGGAAAATTTAGATGTGGATTTAGGCAAGGCGGCTCGCGAGCTTGCAAAGGTAGTCGGAAGTGGAAAAGCGAAACTAGACAAGTGGGATGCTGAAGTAGAGTCTTATCTTGAACGAGTCCGATTTGTAGCGTCACATTTTACTGAATACGATATCGATGAATTTGATGAGGAGGTCAAAGGCTTGCTGATCGAGCAGTGCTGCTACGGGGCTAAGAGTGTTAGAGACTTAAAGCGTCAGAAAGTGCTTTCAGTGGTTAAAAGTTGGTTTGGCACTGAGGTTGAAAACGTGGTTGAGCAGGAAGCTCCCCTTCGAATTAAGATGAAGAATGGGAAAACGGGCCGGCTGCGGTATGATTCGGGTGTTCCCGTGCTCTCCGCAAAGATCCAGGAGCTCTACGACTTGAAGCAAGTGCCCAAGATGTGCCAGGGTCGGTGCTCACCTAAGCTAGAGATATTGGCACCGAATATGAGACCGGTTCAACTGACGGATGATTTGGAAGCTTTTTGGACTATATCTTACCCGAGCATTAAAAAGGAGCTCCTTGGCAGGTATCCAAAGCACGAATGGCGATAATAAAGGAGAAGTCCTAGGTGTTTGGGTTTCTTTCCGAAATGAGGTATTCCTAATCTCAGGGCTGGATCCGACCTGTCTTTGCGAACAAAAACGGGAGGGGTGCTGGGGGAGAAGGCGGTTCCGAAACGCCGACCTCTTGCATGTCAAGTGTGGTTTTAGGGTTTCTGAATCACTCATTGTGTTCCGTATATATATCAGCGAATGACTAATAAAATATGTTGAAATCTGGGGATTGTATCGGGAATCCGATTCAAAATACCTAATCTTTTAAAAAGCCCGTTTATTGTAGGTTTATTTGATCTTTCGATACTTATGTAAGATCTCTTTAGGCAAGTGACAGGCATCTTCAGGGAAGTGTTTAAGGCGTTCCTGATGCTCATCCGCACTCCTTAGGTAATTAGTTAAAGGCAGAATCTCAACGACTATCTTCCGGGCATCCTTCCTAGACTCTATAAATTCCTTTGCCTGAGCCAAGTGATTGTCCTCACGACTGTAGATACCTGTGCGATATCTCATGCCAACGTCGGGCCCCTGACGGTTGACACTGTAAGGATCAATGATTTCAAAAAAATATTCCAATAACTGGGTGACTGAAAGTGTGTCCGTATCAAAAGAAACCCGAACACATTCTGCGTAGCCATCATATTGCCCCGTGAGGAACTGGAAGCTTCCATTAGCCCTACCCGCCTGCGTCGAAACAACTCCAGGAAGATGGCGTACAAATTCTTGGACGCCCCAAAGACACCCTCCAGCTAAGAATATTTCTTGGATTTTTTTTTTCAATTTATTAATTATTTCGAATTAAAAGTGGTGTAGGACCTAACCAAAAATAAGGATTCCTCGCAGCTTCAAGTATATTTGTTAACTCATAAATAATATTAGTTAACAATCGCTTTTTACAAGGAAGTATGTACTAAAGTTGAAGATGACTACTCAGGGAACAGCACATTTTATTCTACTTTCACTCATAGCTTTCAAGTTCAGTCTCTGCAATCCCGAACCAATAATAGCGGCAAGCGACAGTACTTTTGATAACTATCCCCTTCCGACTTTAACCGTACGTACTCAAAGAACTGCGAACCTTCGTCCCGCAGCCACTTTTGAATCTGTTGTTTCTAACCTAGACTTCGACCCTCGTATTGATTTCCAATCGCGTAATATGGCGGAAGCTCAGGGTGACGTTAACATTCGTGGCGGTATCTTTGAAGCAACTGGATTTCAAGTAGGTGCGGCCACACTTTTTGATCCACAAACTGGACACTACTCCACTGAATTACCTATCGCCCCAGAGATGCTCAGGGAACCTAATGTTTACACGGGCGTCGACAACGCGTTTCGTGGATTTAATAGTACGGCAGCAACCATCTCCTACAAATGGAGCCAGATGAGAAATGGCGGGAGTACAACACTAGGTGTAGGCGATAATCAGCTGAACTTCCAACGAATTCATAACGCCCATATCCAACCGCTTGATGAAAATAGCCCATGGACCATTGGCTATGAAACGGAATTCTCAAGATCTGAAAGCGATGGAACCGTAAGCTATAGCGATCATAATTTTAAGCGAGCGACTGCGAGGATTCAAATAATCGGACCTCAGTCACAAACGGATTTCTTCTCCGGTTACCAATCCAAGTTCTTTGGACAATTCGGTATGTATACCGGTGATCAGTATACCGCTTTCAACCCTTACGAAACAGAAGACATACAAACAAGCCTCTTCATCGTTAATCATCAACAAGGCTATGCTGAAGATAGTAATTGGGAAGCTAGTGCATACTATCGGAAGAATAACGACCACTATATCTTCAACCGCTTTTCTCCGAACAATAACTTTGTCCATCAAACCGAAGCTCTTGCATTTGGGTTATCTGGAGTCCGTAGAATCGATCATAAATTATCGCTAAACTACAACTTACAATTGACCGCTGACCACATAGAATCAAGCGCTCTAGAAAAAGGTGATTTCACCCGTCGGAACTATCGCAAGCTGAGCCTTCTTCCAGAATACCGTCATAAGTTGGACGATAAAACAAGTGTGATGTTTAAAGCCGGTGCCTCTTTAGACGACACCAATCGCGATGGTTCAGAATTTTCTCCAATGGCAGAAATAAGTATGTTGACAGTCCAAGGCGAAGGTCAATCACAGCGTACTTACCTCTCTTTCGCCGACACGACACAAGTGGTCGGCTATGGTGCGATAGGAGGAAGTGAAACTGGTGGTCTCTTCCGTAGTAATCACGATTTGCTTCGTGAAACTTCGAAAAATATAGAGATCGGTTATAACCGTAACTGCTCAGACTGGAAACTTAATAGTGCAATCTTTTACAGAGGAGATGAAGATTTGGTGGATTGGACATATTCAGGATCGGGTGCACGCTCCGCTGAAAATATGGATCTCAAAACTTTTGGCTTTGAGGTAATAGGATCTAGACAGTGGGATAGACTCGAAGCCATCGCGAGTTATGCATATTTAAGAAAGAATGAGGACTACAGCAATCCAGCCGTGGTCGGTAGTTTCTACGCTCTAAATTTCCCAAAGCATAGAGCGACTTTGGGAATTATTTATAACTTAAACGAGAAGTTTGAAATACGCCTGGACAACGAATGGCGCGATCATCGAAGAAACTCACTTAGGACTGGGGCAAACCACGCACTCTTCAGCCATCTTGGAATTAGCTTCTACCCAAACCCTGCTAAAGACTTGGAGGTATTCTTCGCTCTTGATAAACCTTGGGATAACAACTTTCAGGAAATTCCAGGCACTCCGGGGCGAAGTGATCAACTATCGGTTGGGATGATCTGCCAGTGGTAAAAAGACAATTACGAGCATACAGCCTCAAGGCGTTGGAAATGATGAAATGTTATACCTAGCCATTGTATCTTTCATATGGGCCTTTTCTTTTGGCTTAATTGGGAGCACCCTTTCCGGCGTTGATCCATTTTTTGTCGCTACCGTACGCCTAGGTTGCGCAACTTTACTATTCTTACCTTTCTTCCGCCCAAAGTTAATTTGGGGCATAAACTCATTTCGGCTTTTCACCTATGGAGCTATTCAATTTGGTCTCATGTATGTTTGCTATATGAAATCCTACCAATATCTCCCTTCACACCTAGTTGCGCTGTTTTCTATAATGACTCCTGTTTACGTCGTACTTATAAATGACTTCCGGAAACGTCAGTTCACTTATAGCCATCTACTAGCGGCAGTACTTTCAGTCTGCGGTGCCGCCACAATTAAGGCAAAAGGAATGCCTTCTGGAGACATTTGGCTCGGATTTATTCTAATGCAAATCGCAGGCCTGTCCTTCGCATTTGGACAAATCGCCTACAGAGACTGGAAACAAAGTCATGCATCAATTAATCATACAGCTGTATTTTCTATGTTAACTTTTGGAGGTACGGTCTTCGCTTGGGCTAGTAGTTTGTTTTTCGCCGATCAAGCTTCACTCGCTATAAACGCAAACCAATGGCAATCTATTTTTTACTTGGGCTTCTTTGCTTCTGGCTTAGGCTTCTTCCTCTGGAACAAGGGGGCCGTACTTTGCAACCCTGGCACTCTTGCCGCATTTAATAATGCCGTGGTCCCTCTAGCCTTATTCTTCTCCTTGTTCATTTTTGGTGAAGTAGGCGTACTTTCGGCAGGAGATTTAAGCAGATTGGCGATTGGCGGAGTCCTTATCGCCTCTGCCGTATTCGTTGCCTCCTACAAAAGAGATTTTATTGTTTAACTTTAAGCTGCAAAATGATTTGGTTTTTCTGTAAATCGGTCACGCAAGTAACTCTATGGAAAAAGAGAGCGCAAAATCCTCCCTTTAAAATGATAAAAAATTCGATTTTTCCGATTTGATTCGGAGGGAATTTTGATAGTAAATTCAATTACTTGCTTTAGGAGAAATAGTATGATAAAAACAAGGACAGGTCAGGGAAGGAGGCTGCCTTTTTTTATGCGTCCCGGCAGTCTTCGAGGATTGCGAAGAGTTGATCTGTGATTGGAATCTTACGATTCTAGCTCTTGGGTTCTGTTCCCTGGTTCCAAATCTCGCTGCGATCGAAGTCGACGTCTCTCCACACGATAGACAGCACTTCTTCGATCCGTGCCATGGTTGCTGCGAGGAAGGTCGCGCAATAGACGACTCGACGATCGAGGATCCGTCCGAAGTCGCGACGGGAAGGAATAAGACCTTTCTTTGCATCGTCCTTTACACCCAGACCATCGAGTTAGGCAATTATCGCGACGACGAATCCGCTATTGACTGCGATGTCAATTGCTCTGGTGAGATTGGACACAGTTCGATTGATCGTCGAAGACGAGTTCCTTTCAAGGCCGGTCTTAGATGCGGTAGCGACTAATCCGGTTCCATTTTGCCTGAATCTATCATCCCATCTCTTGATGTGGTCATAAGATACGTCAAGGGGAGTCAGATCCTCGAGTTGGAGTCAGGTACTCCAAAGAGGCCTGATTGAGTGAATTCCGGATTCGATTGTTGCGGGAGATTTTCTCGGTGGTTCCGGATCTCGGACGAAAGAACGTCAAGTAGGAACCCGAATTTGATTAAGAGAGGCTTTTTCTTTGCGATGCGACGTTGACGTCGAATGGATACCATGAATCTGACGAGCACGAACTGAGAGATCCTAAAGTCGGTCGTTTTCAGGGACTAATATTTGAGGACTCCTCCAATCATTGCTCGACCGGAATAGACTCTAGAGGCTCGGCTTTTGACGGGGTTCTAAATTGTCGACCAATGCTATTTTTAGCGGTCGTTATCCGTTTTATAATATCTTAGAAAATTCGCAAGTGGTTTTCAATTAGGCATTTGAATGGTGGGAGATGGCGGATTCGAACCGCCGACCTCTTGCATGTCAAGCAAGTGCTCTAACCAACTGAGCTAATCCCCCAATAGGCCGTGGATGATGTCCCGAGGGCCCTAATTCCATAGAGCGGGAAAACGTTGTTTAGACATATATAGGGAGCAAGAACAATTTTCGTTTTCTTTGTTAGTGAAACCCTCCTTACTTTGCGGGTTTTAACTTACCAATGCTGCAATACCTCAATATTTCGAACCTCGCCTTGCTGGAAGAGGCGTCTATTGAATTCGATTCTGGATTTACCGTTGTTACAGGTGAGACCGGAGCCGGAAAGAGCGTTTTTTTAGGGGCGTTAAGTCTGCTGTCTGGATCTCGGTTGGAGAAATCGATCATCCGGTCAGGCTCTGAGTTTTGTGAAGTGGAGGCTGCCTTGTATTTTGAAGACTCAACCGAGTTGGATGCGTTACTTAAGGAACTAGGCCTACCCCTATGTGAAGAGGGGAGGCTCTTGCTAAGACGAAGTTTGCACGTTTCCAAGCCGTCAAAGATCTCGATAAATGGTAGCTTGGCGACCCTAGCCAACCTACAGGTGCTTGGTTCCCGCTGGATTGACTTCCACGGACCGGGCGAGCCTCAGAGACTTCTGAAAAGCGAATGCCAGCTTGAAATGATCGATTTGTACGCTCAGCTGGAAAATGAATCGGCTGCATACCAGAAGGCTTATGATGAATGGAAAGAAACGCTTAGTAAAATTGACCGGCTGAAGAGTTCAACCCAGTTGTCAGCGGATCAAACTGATTTCCTAAAAATGCAAATCCAGCGGATCGATGCCCTTGAATTGTCTAAGCAGTCGATCGAGAAATTGGAAACGGATTTTAATCGAGTATCGAGTAGCCAAGATTTATTAGAACTGACGAGTGAACTTGCGAACGGTTTGACGGGTGATGATGGTGCCCTGTCGGTATTGGTCAATTTGACCCGCTTTGCCAGCCAGGCGTCAGAAATGGATCCTAGCTCAGGCGAATTAGCTAGCCGCCTTGAAAACCTTATTTTGGAAATCCAAGAGTTGGGAGTTGAGTACGAAATGCTGGGAGCGTCCTTGGATTTCGAGCCGGAGTTTGCTCAAGAAGTGCAGATGCGAATGGTCGAATGGCAGGAACTGCGTCGTAAGTATGGTCGCGAGGTTTCTGATATTTTGAAGGCAAGGGATGAGATGGCGGTAAAGATTGCGTCGCAAGGCGATATCGAAGGTTCACTGAAACGGCTCAGCGATGAGGCGGACGATCAGGAAGCAGCCCTCAAAAAGAAAGCAGCGGAACTAACTAAAAAGCGCAAAAAAGCTGGGGAGGGGTTGGCTCGAAAAGCGGAGGTAGTTTTGTTGGAGTTGGGTTTCAAGAAAGGAAAATGTGGACTGCAGATGGTCCGTCAGTCAGATTTGAAGCGGTATGGGGACGCCTTGCCGGATTTGCAGTTCTCGCCCAATGTGGGTGAGCCGCTTAGACCGCTGAGAAAGGTGGCCTCCAGTGGAGAATTAGCCAGGGTGATGTTGGCGTTGAAAACGCTTCTCGCGGATACCGACGAAATTCCTGTTCTTGTATTCGACGAAGTAGATGCGAATGTAGGGGGAGAGATCGGGCGTACGGTTGGGAAGCGGCTAAAAGGTATCGGAGGTTCTCACCAGGTGATTTGCATTACGCACTTGCCGCAGGTGGCTTCACTGGGGGATACGCACTTTACGGTTGAGAAGGACCAAAGTGGAGATCGTGCGCACGTAATTATCGAAAAACTAGATTCTGATAGCGAATCCCGCGTCATGGAGCTGGCTCGGATGCTCGGAGACCGTTCGGCGGAAAGTGCTCGTTCTCACGCTCGGGACCTTTTAGCGGAACACGTGGAGTCGACGACGTAGGCGTTTATGGAAATAAAGGGAGTGAATGCGCTTGTAACGGGTGCGAGTAGTGGAATCGGGAAGGCAATTGCGATTGAACTTGTGAATAATGGGGCCCAAGTTTGGGGAACTTCTCGAGAGCCAGGGCGCATTGAATGGCACACAGGCGTTAAGCCTTTGAAGCTCAGCCTTGATCGACCGGACTATGTAGATGAGGCGTGGGAATCGCAATCCATGGATTTGATTGGCTTTGATATCATCGTCAACAATGCGGGTTATGGCACTTTCGGAAGATATGAGGAAGTGCCCTTCGAAGTTTGGGAGAAGCAGGTTCAGGCTCTTTTGACGGGGACGATGAAACTTTGTCGTTTGGCCCTCCCAGGCTTAATTGAAAGAAAGGGCTGCCTGGTCAATGTTTCATCTATCGCTGCGGATTTTCCTGTGCCCTTTATGAGTGCGTACAACGTGTCGAAAGCGGGTTTGTCCGCCTTTACGGAAAGCGTAATCATCGAAACGAATTCGAGTGGTATGAGGACCATCGATTTTCGTCCAGGAGACATAAAAACGGGCTTTAATCAAAAAATGGTGAGAAATTTAGGTAAAAATATAAATGAGGGTTGCATGGGTAAGGTTTGGAATAGATTAGAAGCTCGCACAAAGCAGTCGCCTGAGCCAATGATGGTGGCAAAGAAACTCATAAAATGTATCCAGCGAGACAAATCGGGCACGATACGAGCCGGGACCTTTTTTCAGGCCACCTTGGTCCCGTTGTTGTCTCGATTGGTGACTCAAAGTCTCGTGCGTTGCGGGAACATCGCGTATTATACGAAGTAGAAGGGGGAGTGGTGCATGGCGACCGTTAGAATTCTTGTTCTGACTTCGAGCACGGGAGGAGGCCACGACGCTCGAGCGATCGCGTTCCGGAGATGGGTACGCAAGATCTATGGTTGGGAAGTTGAAGTTCGTGTTGAGAGCATGCTGGAGGATTCTTCTCGAATTGGCCAATTTGGAGTGGGGTTATATAACTTCATACAAAGGCATATGCCCTGGTTACATCACCCCTATTACCTTTTGGTGGAGGGATTAAGCTTCTTGAATCGTTCGAGGGTTACACTGGGAAGAAAGTACTATGCTGAGGTCATTAATAATTTTCGCCCGCATTTGGTATTCAGTGTGCATGACTGTTTGAATAGGGGCTACTTTCAGGTTGCTCGTGAAATTCTAGGAAAGGAAAACGTTCGGTGTGCGACTTATTGTTCAGAGTTTTCGGGAGGTTATGGATACAGTCGGAACTGGGTGGAGCCTAGCGTAGACTTGTACATTTCGAGAACGAAAACGGCTAAGGATTTCGCGGTGTCGAGACTCGATCTAGATCCGAGCAAAATTATCGTCAGAGGCCATTTCCTCATTCCTCGAATTTATGAAGAGCGTCTATCCGCGTACGAGCGACATCGTTTTATTACGGAGCGATTGGGATTGAGAGCGGATAGGAAAACAATCTTTCTTGCTACCGGTGGTACGGGGGCGAACAACCACCTAGCTCTGTTACCGACCATCAAGAAGTATTCGGAGACATATCAGGTCCTTGTGGTATGTGGCCGGAATAATGAAGCGTTTATGAAAGTGCGGCAGTGGAAGCAAAATAACCCGGACTTAAGTTGCCATGTCGAAGGGTATTGTAACGAAATGCATTTATTCATGCAGGTGAGCGACCTTGTGGTTACTAGAGGAGGAACGACAACCTGCTCAGAAGCCTTGCACTACAAGTGCCCAATTATTTTCAACGGGATCGGTGGAGTGATGCCCCAGGAAAAGCTGACTGTAAAATATTTCCTTCAAGACGACGCCGCAGAGATAATCAGCAACGCCGGTGATTTGGAAAAATTGCTTATGAACTGGAGCCGGTTCCCAAATCGTTTCAGCCAACTCAAGAATCGCTTCAAAAGAATGCGTTTCAAAGACCGTCCGTCAGAGGCGATTTATGATTTGGTCGATCTTGCGCATGAAGCACTGCCCGTGGGAGAAGTTCCGCTTCTGAAGATTGTGGGTGAATAATTCATTTATTCGAGTCGTATGCGTATCCTATATGTGACGACGACTTTTCCCGTATTTTCTGAGACCTTTTTGCAGAGGGAGGTTCGAGCTTTGAAGGAATTGGGAGCGGACTTGCGTATCGTATCTCTTCATGGAGGGGACTCCGAGTTTGAGGGAGTTGAGATCGACCGTTTTAGCAAATGGGAGTTAATGAAGCTCTTTTGGCTGCTCCCTTGGTTAATACTCTCTCGTTTCGAATTGTTTCGGAAATATCTGAGTGATCTTTTTGGCGCAAAACCCAGCTATTGGCTCAATTTCTGGGAAAACATGTTAGGGTTGGGAGCGGCCATCGTCAGAGAGTCATCACTACGGGAAGAAAAACCCGAAATAATTCATTGTGTCTGGTCAAGTGCTCCAGCGGCATTTGGGTGGCTTGAGTCAAAGCTTGTCTCAGTTCCATTTTCCATGGGAGCTCATGCTTATGATGTATTTGAGAAAGGAGGCGACTGGCTTTTGCAGTCAAAAGCCCGCGATGCTTCATTCATCCATACATCTACAAATTCAGCGGCCATGGTGCTAAAGAATTACGTATCGAGTAATAAAGTGCATTTAATCAGAAGAGGGATGAACCGGTTTCCTGAATTCAAGCGGCTCAGAATGAACCGGCATTGTTTGAGGATCGTTTGCGTCGCAAGACTAGTGGAAAAAAAAGGATTTCCATTCCAACTGGCGATCTATGAAGCCCTGCGATCCGCGGGAATTAAATTTGAGGCAAGAATAATTGGGAAGGGAGAGATGACAAAATCGATCCAGTCGGGGATTAGTGATCGAGGCCTTGAGGACCGTGTTACTTTGAAAGGGAGGCTTTCTTTAGAAGAAACGCTTCAGAATGTAGGCTGGGCAGACATTTTGATTCACACTGGAATCATCGCCCGCGATGGGGACAGGGATGGGCTCCCGAATGTCATACCAGAGGCGATGGCGTCGGGCACCGTTGTTTTGGGATCCCCCGTATCCGGAGTAGTGGAGGCGATTACGGACGGCGAAACTGGATTCCTTTGTGAAGTAGAGAATGCGAGTGCTTGGGTGGATCGGTGTCGCCGAATCCAAACGGATGATGGTTTGTGTGAGGCGTTAAGACTCAATGCTCGAAATTGGGCTGAACGTGAGTTCCTCGCCTCACGTAATTCCGGTCGTTTGCTTCATTTGCTCGCCCAGCAATCGATTTCGTGAGGAATTGAAGATTGCTTCTTAATTTCTTGAGATTTCTTCATAATTGAAGATATTAATAAGCATTTGATTTGATGATCAAAGGCAAAATTCTTTATGACGTAACGCAGTCATCCAGGCAGCATCAGAAGTCTGGGATCGCAAGGGTTTCGAGCTGTCTTAAGCGGGAGTTTAAGGCACTGCTTGGAGATTCGCTGGTAGAAGTCGTTTGGGACGAGAAAAACAAGGCTTTTAGGCGTCGTGAAAAATCGACTAATCTTCAATTGGACGAAAATGATGTATTGTTGACATGTGAATTATTTTGTGAAAACGAGCGCAGAGGGATAGAGCGGTTCCTAGAGGAATCTCCTTGTCTTTCGTATGCCATATTCCATGACGCTATTCCGCTGCAACATCCAGAGTTCACTTGGCCGCACAGTGTTCAAAGGCATCCGAGCTATATGAAAATGCTAGCCCTTTTCTCGGGTGTTTTTGCGGTGTCCAGTCACAGTGCAATTCTTTTGGAGGAATATTGGGAGTGGCTTGATCTAAAGAAAACGCCTTCGGTGAGATCTATTCAGCTCGGTGCAGATGGGGTATTCAAAGAGCCGTCAAATCCGAAGCAGAAAAACAATGATCGTATTCAATTATTAACGCTAGCTATTCTTGAGAAAAGGAAGGGCCAAGATCTAGCCTTCGAGGCAGCAAAAAAAATATGGGACGAGGGTTTGGATTTCGACTACCATTTTGTTGGTCGAACCAATCCTTATTATGGAAAAGAAATCGAACGAAGTCTTAAAAAGTCCGCAAAACGCGGTTACGCAGTTCAATTGCATGGCCAATTGAGGGATGAAGAACTTAGGGATCTATTTGCAAACACTGATTTGGTCGTATTAACTTCGCTTGCGGAAGGTTGTGGACTCCCCGTCCTGGAAGCCTTGTGGAAGGGGGTGCCTACTTTGAGTAGCTCTCTTCATTCCGTCCGCGAAAATGCCCGCTTTGGAGGATGCCAGTTGTTTGAAACCGGCGATCTCGGGGCCCTCACTTGCGGCCTTCGCGAGTTGATTTCAGATCGGGTGAAATTGAGAGATCTGACGAATAGTATTCAGACCGATATGCTTCCACGATGGAATAACACGGTCACGGATATTGTAGATCAGATCGTAACTGAAGGTGCTCGTTAGTTTTTTACTGTATAAGCTACATTCTACTTACAGCGTAGCGTATCGCTTTCTCGATGATTTCAAAATCCTCTTCCGTATGCCTGGCTGAAATTGCTGTACGAACTAAATCCTTGCCTGGGGGAACGCCGGGAGCGGTTGCGAAAATGGCAAAGACTCCTTTTTCTTGAAGGTTTTTCCAGAAATGGTAGGCTTTTTCTCTATTCCCAATGATGATAGGTATAGCTGGAGTTTCGCTGTCCCATGTGTCGAGTTTCAGATCGTCGAGGAAAGCCTTGTAGCGCTTCGTGTTCGCCCAAAGCCTTTCAAGCCACTCCGGTTCAGTATCCATAACACCGAGAGCTGCGATGGCACAAGCGCTTTGGCATGGTGAGAGGGCTGCGCTGAAAATCACTTGTTTTGAATGTGTCCTCAGGTAATCAATCGAAGCTGCGTCTCCAGCAATAAATCCTCCGGTACTACCGAGTGACTTGGAGAGGCTCCCCGTAATGATATCAACCTGGTCGGTAAGTCCAAAATGACTTGCTGTACCCTGTCCTTTTTTCCCCAATACGCCTATCCCATGGGCGTCGTCCATGACCGTGAAGCAATTGAAATCTTTAGCTATGGATGTGAATTCTGGTAGATCGCAGATATGCCCCTCCATCGAGTAAATCCCCTCAATAGCTATTATTTTAGCTACATTTGGGTCTAGCTGCTCAAGGAGATATCTTAGGTGGTCGGGGTTGTTGTGGCTGAACCGTTCGACATCCGCCATTGAAAGTCTAATACCATCCCACACGCTGGAGTGCATATTCTTATCAACTAGCACCGCATCACCCCTTCTGGCAAAGCCTGTTAAGGACGACATGCATGACAAGTATCCAGCCGATGTGACGTGGCAGGCCTCTTTCCCTAAAAATGCGGCGAGGCGTTCTTCCAGCTCTTCGTGAAAGGCTCTACCCCCATTTGCGGATCGGGCACCCATTGTGCCACCACCCCATTTTTCGAGAGCCCTTCTTCCGGCTTCAATGACTTTCGGATGATCGTACAATCCAAGATACTCATTGCTTGCCAGCATAACGAGTTCTTTTCCGTCTCTGAAAACGCGGGTACCATTCTGTTCCTGCAAAATATTATACCAGATTTCATAGCGTTTTCGAAGACGTGTGAAGTCATCTTTGTCGCAGCGCTTTCGGATAGGATTACTGCTTTTTTTTATCAAGGAACGAATCATGTAGAAATTTGCCTTAGTTGGAATTTAATTCGAACTGTTGATCAGTTGTAAGGAAATATGAAGAAAAATCGCGAGTTTATGCTCAGCGGAAATTTAGCAACATCCATAGGGCCTTGAATGCTAGCTTGGGATCCATTCGCCACCAGTAGCGGGCATACCGATGGAAGTACTGACTTGGCCATTCCCTGGAACCATAAGAACGCATGGTTTGAGACCATCGCTCTTTAAATAGATTCGAGTTTTGATCGTTGTGATCATGTCTGCCCGGTGAGCGACTGATATGATGCCGGATTACACTCTCGTGAGACACGAGCAATCTGTAGCCTTGCTCTTTTATTCGTGCACAGAGGTCAACGTCCTCCATGCCATTTCGATAGTCCTCGCTGAATCCGTCCAGGGAGTTGAACAATGATCGCTTGATGAGAAAGCAGGCACCGGTGATGGCGGCTCGCTCGCTCCATTTGTGAGGGGGTAGTCTTTTCCGGTTCTTCCAAGCATGTGTTGGCATTCCATTTAGGTCGAAAAATATTCCCGCGTGGTCGATCAACCCCGTAGCGTAATTGCGCTGAATGTTCCCGACGGCCCCAACTTTGAGATTTTGTTTATTGAGATTCAACATTGGTTCGAGCCAACCGGGCACGAGCTCGAGATCATTATTTAAGAAAAGTAGTAGGTCGCCGGTCGCAGCTTGCGCAGCTCGATTGTTGGACTTGCTAAAACCAAGATTTTCAGCGTTTCGAAGCACCCGGCACCTGTTAGAAATGCTTACCAGAAAGTCGGGCGTTTCGTCGGTGGACGCATCATCGATCAAGATCACCTCGTGGTTTTCCAAATTGACGGTGTCAAACAGTGTCTGTATCATTTTCCGCGTGAGTTCGACGCAGTTGTGCACGGAGATGATGAAGGATATCGTTGACTCGGACATGGCTCCTGATGGGTGACTAGAACGTTCGTTCGTTCAGGTAGCGGGCGAAGTTTCCTAGGAAAGGGGCGTTTAGATCGGCACAGATCTGGTAGGCTTTCTCGGTTAGCTCGTCCAATTTGCAACGCGAATATTGGAGGCCGTGAATGGATACGAAGGTGGACTTGTTCGCGGCTTCATCGGCACCCACCTCTTTACCCATCGTTTCCGAGTTGCTCGTGGCGTCCAAGATATCGTCCATTATCTGAAATCCGAGTCCGATACAGCGTCCGTAATCGGCAATTTGCTCTATTTGATCCCTGCTCGCTTTCCCAATGGTCGCACCCATCTTGAGGCTTCCTTCGATTAGGGCAGAAGTCTTGTTTAGGTGTATAAAATTCAGTTCATCCCCGCTGAGTTGTTGATCCTCTCCAAGAATGTCCTCCATTTGACCTCCGATCAGCTTTTGGCTACCGGCTGTTTCAGAAAGTATTTTCACGAGTCCGAGGCCGATTTCGGGATAATTGGAGTAGTGGGTTGCCAATAGCTCGAATGAGAGCGTCAAGAGAGCGTCTCCCGCCAATACAGCCGTGGCCTCGTCAAATTGAATGTGGCAGGACGGGACTCTGCGGCGAAGCGGGGAATCATCCATCGCAGGCAAGTCATCATGAATCAATGTGTAGGTGTGGAGGCATTCAACCGCGACCGCAGCTGGGGAAGCAGATATTTCGGTGTCGAAAAGGTCTCTGGATGCAAGCAGCAGCGATGGTCGAATGCGCTTTCCTCCTGCAGAAAGACTATATCGCATGGCTTCGTGGATTCGTTGTGGGCGTGTTGATGAGGAAGGGATCAACTCGTCGAGCGCTTGCTCAACGTCTCGGACGTATGCTGCTAATTTCTCTTTGAACTCCATGCAAAATGCGCGATTGTAGATTAAAGATCACCTGAACTTTCCGAAATGCAAACAATTGAGCAAGTATCTAAACGGCTGTCGTCTGACCCAAGTTGGTTTAACAAGTGTATGTTAGGGGTTGTTTTCTCGATAATTCCAATCGCTCATTTCGTAGCTTTTGGGTACCTATACCGCCTGTTCGCCGAGGGGAAAGCTCAACGCGAGATCTCTCTTCCGGACTGGGGAGATTGGAAAGGGATGTTCGTTGATGGTTTGAAGCTATTCCTCATCTTTTTTCTGTTCGGATTTATTCCAGTCGCATTGATGAGTGCATTAGTGGGCATTTCCCCTTGGGATTCGGTCTTTGTGAAGATTCCTATGGCTCCGGTCCTGTTCTTCGCGGTTCCGCTCCCGAGTGCTGCTTTATATCTCTATTTGCTCAATGAAGATTTTAAAAACTGTTTCAATTTCCAAGCTCTGGTTGGGCTGATGAAGGCCGGAATCCATGCGTACTGGGTACCTACGATCGCGTATATCGGGCTCTTGTACATACTTCCTTTTATGTATTTTGTAGGAGGTATTATTTATTTCTATTTCATGGGTAATGTCTTCAAGAACCTTCAGCTAAGGGCTGATAGAGGTTAGTTAGAATATAAAAAAAGGCGCCCGAAATGGCCATCTATAGCCGACATAATTCTCACTGCGATATCCGGGGTTTCAATCGGAATTCTGCTAGGAAGTTTCATTTTGCTAATAGAAGTGCCATTAAACAGAAACTAACCTGCCGAATCCGGCAAAATTGGAGATCACGCGGTCTGCTATTCTCCAGGGGTTGCAGTGGCGGCGGAGTCGGCGACGGTTGAGTCTCGGACCAGTAGGCTGGTACGTAAGATACCTGCTTCCATCCCCAATACGGAGATGAAGATCAACCACTACTTGAGCCAGTACAATAGTGCGGATACGAATGAGGATGGTACTCCTTCAAATATTTCGTTTTCCTACCCTAGAGTACGAATCGAGACCGATCGTACCGCTTTTAGCTGCAAAAATATCGTCAAGCCACAAAAAGACCGCTTCGAGGTGTTTTTGGAGACGTAAATAAGGTTTGAAAATGGGGATAGTGGGCTAAAGAAGAAAAATGACAAAATCCTTTTGAAATCTCGAAACAAAAAAGGAGGTTTTTTAGTTGATAGCCTGTTTGAGTCAATCAAAGCAATGTTTCCACTACCGACTGAAGTGATAAGCTCGTTGGGAGCTATTCGTGAAGTTGAGTAGTTAGAAGACCAAATTTTCTTGGCTCCTTAGTCTTTGATGGGCTTGAAGGCATCAATGATTTGATTCAAGTCGATGTTCTCTTGGATAATCTTTTTGATTAGAGGTATCTTGTCGTCGTCCCCAGGCTGTGTTTTTACAGTCATACTGTGTATTCGAGACGCTACTGTGTAACTGTCTGTCGATACCGAAATAAATGGGATACGGCTCTTTACAATTCGTTCAAGAAGTGCAGGGCTCGGCCGAATACCTCGCGTCAGGATTATGCAGGCGATCGAGCCTGAAGTGTGGTGAGATTCGTTGGATAATACGGCAAGAACGATGTCCTCACGGTCGCCAGGAGTGATTAGAAGCGTGTCTGCAGGTACTGTATCCAAAAATCCAGTTACCGTCATTGCCCCAATAACGATGTGCCTGAATCTTCTGGGCCGGATCTCATCGACGCAATTCAAGGGAGTTCCGTTTACTCGTTCTCGGATTTGCTCCAGATTGGGCGAGGTGAGCACCTTTTCTGAGGGTAACAGACCAAGAAGGGGAATGCTCAAACGTTTTAGGGCCAAGCTTGTATACTTCCGTATCATATCCATTTTGTTGGCCTCTACCTTGTTGATGATCGCACCAACGACTTCGACCCCCTCCTGATCGAATAGGGCCTTGTTTAAGGCAATCTCATCAATGGGTTGACCGATTCCCCCTCGGCTTACGATAATCGCCTTAGCACCGAGTAACTTAGCGACTCTCGCATTTGAAAGTGCAAATACAGACCCAACACCTGCGTGACCACTACCTTCGATCAAGGTAAAGTTTTTCTCCCAAGAAGCTCGGTCGAAAGCGTTGCAAACTTTATCTGTTAAGTCTGCACCCATCTTTTCTGGATCATCGAGGTAACGTTTGGTGAAGGAGCCATCGATTGCGATCGGGCTCATACTTGAAATGGGGGTTTCAACGTTGTAAGTCTTTTCGAGAAGAATTGAGTCCTCGTCGATCAGTTGTCCATCAATTTTTACGAACCTTTGGCCAATCGGTTTAATGAATCCAACCTTTGAATACTTTTGTTGAAGAGCGGCGAATAGGCCGAGGCAGGTTGTCGTCTTCCCGTCGTTCATTCTCGTGCCAGCCACGAAAATGCGAGGCGTTGTATGGTTTTTAGGGCACGACTTTAGTTTGCGATCCTTCATATCTCAAAAAGCCGTCAGAATGCGTCTGGGTTCTCACCCATTCCGAAAAGAAGGCGATGGTCGATGGCTTGGCATCCTGAGATTGCAGCGGCTCCGAGAATGTCATGGGCAGTAGCGCCGCGACTGATTTCGACAGCGGGCTTGTTGAGACCCATAATGATTTGTCCGTATTTGTTTGCTCCGGAAAGAAGGTGGATTAACTTTGTGGCGATATTCCCGCTATTCAAATCGGGAAAAATGAGGACGTTAGCATCTCCCGCTACCAAACTGCTTTCCGTTTTTTTCAGTCGAGCAGTCGCTCGATCCAGGGCGGCATCGATTTGAAGATCTCCGTCAATGTCTGCCTCGAGGCCTATCTTTTTAGCTTTTTTCCTCGCTAAGGCAGTAGCGGTCTGAACCTTTGCGACTGAGGGATGGCGAGGGTTTCCGTAGGTCGAAAAACTTAATAGTGCCACCTTGGGGCGTTCGTTGGTAAGATGGTAGGCGAGAGATGCGGTCGTAATCACTATATCGGCAAGCTGTTCAGCATCAGGATCAGGGATCACTCCACAGTCGCTCATGAAAAGCGCCCCGTGAATTCCGACTTCCTTCTCTTCCATATCGATTACAAGCAGGGAAGATGCCGTTTTCACTCCTGTCTGGGTTCCGATTACTTGGAAGAGCGCTCTGAGGGCGTTTGATGCTTTCGTTGTAGCTCCTGACACGAGCGCGTCGGCACGGTTACTCTTTAGCAATAGAGTTGCAAAAACGCATGGCTCAACGGATTTAGCCTCGATCTCCTCGTCGCTTAATCCAGCGAATCGTGGGATGGATCGGAGTAAGTTCCTCATCTGGTTAATGTCAGAGCTGCGTTCCGGTTCTATTATTCGAATCCCTTTAGTATTGATGTCGAGTTTGGCTGCCATTACTTTTATTGAGGTCCTATTGCCAATCAAAACAGGGGCACCCATAGTTCGAGTGACGATTTGTCGGGCCGCTTGAAGGACTCGAGGGTCATTTCCGTCAGTGAATACAAATCGCTTGGGATGGGCTTGCAGCTTACAGATCAATGTTTCGATCAAATTCATTGCTTAAGGAGTTTTGCTAGTTCTTGAGACGCTGAGGCTATATATACGCTTGTTTAGCAATTTCAGTTAGGTCGGTTTTAGGTAACAGACGAGATTCGATAAGTAGGTTTGAGGCCAGGAGTGTCAATGTTCGTGATTCGATTCCGGACCAAATGTCTTGCTCGTTAGCAGTCTTTCTCTGTGATCTAGGAAATGTCGAAAATGATATCTCGAATGGGCGAAATCTCCGCGTTGACTATGGTGTCGCGGTTGTTTGGCCTTTTTCGGGATATTTTGATTACGGCGGTATTCGGAGCGAGTCTCCTCAATTCCGCATTTACGGCAGCCTTCACACTGCCGAGTCTTTTCCGACGACTACTAGGAGAGGGCGCTTTGACGGCAGCATTGATGCCAAATTTGTCGGAGGAAATGGAGGAGAACGGACGCGAAGCCGTTTTTCGACTCGTTAACAAAACCTTGTCGTGGCTACTTGTCATTTGCGTGCTTATTACGGGATTGGCCTATGGTGTATTGTTTTGGATTGAAGAGTCAGCGGTATTGGAAAATTGGATTATTGGGGCCGGTCTTGCGAAACTAGTGTTTCCCTACATTGTCCCGGTTTGTTTGGCTGCCGTGGTTGCTGCCGTATTAAACATGCTGGGGCGGTTTGCTATTCCCGCGATGACGGCAATTTGGTTGAATAGCTGTATGATACTTTCGCTTGGTATAGGGACCTGGCTATGGGTGGAGAGCGAGGTACAGAAGATGAACTTCCTCTGCTTGGGCGTTCTTTTGGGAGGATTACTTCAATTTATGGTGCCCTCTTTGGCTCTTGTGAGGGAGGGCTGGAGGCCACGATTGGATTTCTCGGTTTCTCCTCGGTTGAGATCGGTGCTTTCCCTGACTCTTCCGGGTATTTACGGTACGACATCACATCAGATTAATGTGATGGTCTCCCGCTTTCTTGCTTTGGACTTCAATGAATCTGGAGCGACTTTCATATACCTTGCGAATCGTCTGGTTGAGCTTCCTCTGGGCGTATTCACTATAGCAATATCTACCGTCATCTTTCCATCGATGGCTCAAGCGATCGCCAGAGGGAAAGGGATTGAGTTTGGGGAAACCTATCGTAAAGGAGTATCGTTGTCCATGATGCTGACGTTGCCAGCTGCGGTTGGGCTCTCAATGTTAGCTCCAGAGATTGTCACCGTTCTATTTGAGCGGGGAGAATTCAGGACAGAGAACTCGATTTCGTTGTCACCTATCTTGATTATCTGTGCCATTGGCATGCCTTTCTACGCTTTTGTATCTATTGAGACTCGAGCTTTTTATTCTAACAAGGATACGACGACTCCCGTCAAGGGATCTACGCTGGCCTTGATAGTGAACATTATCCTAAGTATATTTCTGCTGAGGTTGCTCGGGCGGATAGAAGCATTAGTAATAGCCAGCAACATCGCTATAGTAGTCCAGGCGGCTTACATGCATTTTCGTTTGCGCCGATTAGACCTTTCGCTTCGGTTGGCGGAAGTTATGCCGTCTATGTTGAAGTATTTAGTTGGCTGCACCGTTTTGGCAATTGTGGTGTGCTCGTTAGAGCTAGCGCTCGTCGATGCACGACCATCTATTCGGTTGGCTGTATCGGTGCCCATTGGAGGCACAGCATATTTTATAGCCTTGAGGATTTTAAAGGTAAGAGAGATTAGTGCTATTAGCGATTTGTTCGAAAGGAAGGGTCGAAGCTATTGAAAGGTTTAAATGAAAAAGGGTGAATTGAATGCACAAGGGACAAGTCTAATTTTCAAACGACTGGGTCCTCGAAAAGTTTTTTTGAGTGGCGAACGGAAATTTATGGCATCATTCGATAGCAGCAAGCTGTCGTACGAATACGACGCTTTGATTCGTGCTCGGTCAGAGGACGACGTCTGCGAGACTCTGAAATTGGCAAATAAGTATAAAGTTCCCGTAACACCGCGTGGAACAGGTACCTCGCTGACTGGTTCAGCGAGTCCAGTTAAGGGAGGTTGGGTTATAGATGTGAGCCTTATGAAGCGGATCGCGATCAAGAAAGACAAAGCCATGGCGATTGTCCAGCCGGGGGCAGTGGTAAGTGAGATTCAGAAGCTATCAGAGAAGGAGGGGCTCTTCTATCCACCAGATCCTTCTTCGCTTGAGTATTGCACGATTGGAGGCAATATCGCTTGCAATGCGGGTGGTATGAGGTGCGCGAAATATGGGGTTACGCGTGACTTTGTTTTGGCTTTGGAAGGGTTTATGCCCAACGGAGAGAAAGTGTCATGGGGAGGAGAATACAAAAAATTTGCAACCGGATACAATATACGGGATTTGTGGATTGGCAGTGAAGGGACTTTAGGAGTAGTCACGAAAGCGGTCCTGCGCCTCATCCCGAAACCGGATCTTCGATGGACGAGTGTTGCTGCTTTTAGTTCTGAAAAGAAGGCACTGCAAGCTGTGCGGGCTCTGCTAGGAGAAGGATTGACCCCGTCGATACTTGAATACTTGGATGAAGATTCGATCTACTGTGCGGAAGAGATTGCAGGGGTTAGACTGTTCAAAAAGGTGGAGGGAAAGCCACTTCTTTTGATTGAGTTCGACGGCAGTAAGAGCGAGTTGAGAGATTCGAAACGTCGCCTAAAAGGTTGGGCCGAGCGTTGGGCGATCGCCTTTAAAGGTGCTCGTTCGGAAGGCGAGGCGGAAAATCTTTGGGAAGTACGAAGAAAGTGTAGCGGGGCCATGTTCGCTCTTGGGAATGCCAAGTTGAATGAGGACATCGTTGTTCCCCTTGAGAACCAAATTCGATTCTCGGAATCCTTAAAGAGACTAAAAAGAAAATGGAATTTGCCAATGCCTACTTTTGGTCATGCGGCGGATGGAAACTTGCATGTGAATATTATGTTTCATCGCGAAATCCGTGAGGAATGTGTTCGAGCAGAAGGGGCTGTGCAGGATCTGATGGAAACGGTTGTTTCATTGGGAGGAACCATTTCAGGCGAGCATGGGATTGGTTTAGCGAAGTCCCCCTTTCTCAGAATAGCTCGGAACAACGCTGAAATTTTTGCCATGCAAGCTATCAAGAAGGCCTTGGATCCGAATGGAATTCTAAATCCGGGAAAGGTATTCGAGCCTTATCATGTTTGGGAGAAGAATCCGGTTGCGATCCGTCTTCCTTGGGATAAAAAACCAATTTTGAAGCGGTAGTATGTAAGTGCAGTCTACGAGCCATTTTTCGCTTCGTTGTGCGACCAATCGAGCCAGGGGAGAAAGGCTTGGATATCAGATGTCTCGACAGTGGCACCCCCCCAAATACGAATGCCCAGTGGGGCGTCGCGATAGGAGCCAAAGTCAAAGCCGGCACCTTCTGCCTCTATCCGTGACACGAGTCCCTTTGCGTATCTATTTTGCTCTTCGTCCGAAATAGTTTTATACCAAGGATCAGTGAATTTTAGGCATATGGATGTGCTAGATCGTTGCGAAGGGTTCACAGCTAGGAAGTCGATCCAATCATTGGAAGCCACCCAGTTTTCGATCGCTTTTAAGTTCGCTTGGGATCGATCGATCAATGTAGGCAGGCCACCAACTTCTTCGGCCCAACGCAGTCCATCAAGCGCATCTTCAACACAGAGCATGGAAACGGTGTTGATCGTTGCCCCCTCAAAAACCCCTTTGATCAACTTACCGCCTTTTGCGAGACGAAAGATTTTAGGTAATGGCCAGGAGGGAGTGTAACTTTCTATTCTCTCGATCGCCCGAGGACTGAGGACGATCATGCCGTGGGCGGCTTCTCCACCCATAACTTTCTGCCATGACCAGGTTACAACGTCGAGCTTATCCCAAGCCGGCTCCATTGCGAAAACGGCGGACGTGGCATCGCAAATTGTTAGGCCTTTTCGGTCTGGCGAAATCCAGTCTCCATCTGGTACTTTGACTCCGGAAGTAGTTCCGTTCCACGTGAAAACGACGTCGTTCGAAAAGTTGACTTTCGTAAAGTCGGGCAAGCTACCATAGTCGGCGGTTAATGTGTTCACATTTTCTAAATCAAGTTGCTTGACGACATCGGTTATCCAGCTTGCTCCGAACGATTCCCAAGCGAGCATGTCAACCCCTCTTGCTCCGAGTAGCGACCAGAGAGCCATCTCAACTGCGCCCGTGTCGGACGCCGGTACGATTCCGCAAACATAGTCGTCTGGAATTTCGAGAATCGTTTTCGACCGATCAATCACCTCCTGGATCCTCGCCTTCGAGTTCTTTGCTCGGTGCGATCGGCCCACGAGAGCGTTTTCCAGTTTGGCTAGTGACCAGCCAGGTCTTTTCGAGCAGGGCCCAGAGGAGAAAAACGGGCGACTTGGTTTATGCGTTGGTTTCATCGTTTTTCAAACAATAAGTGTGCCGGGTAATGGACTGGAACCTTGGTGTCAATAATCTATAGTATAAAATATGTATCAGTTACCTCAATACTATGTATTATCTAAGGAATTCAAGTTGATTACGGTATAGCTTATATCGCCGCCGTGTATGAGCTCTCTGTCAGACACTTCCTCTGAATTCATCGTTTCCAGAGGGTGGTACACGAATTGAAAAGAGTTTCCTTGCCGGTTGAATAATGACCGAGAGATGGTTCTCGCAGCCCGAGCCTTTACGATTCGGGCCTTTTCGATATCCCGGCAGGGAAAGTTGAAGCTGTGCACGATTCCATAAGGGGCTGTGGGAGCTTTGATGATATCCTTTACACGAGATAAAAGAATTTTTGCTGCGGAACGGACATGGCTTTCCATTTGCTTGGTCAGAGGATTTTCGTTTTCCCCAATTGCTTTGAATTGTTCCGGATCGAGATACATGGATGCGGCTATCGA
>DIHO01000001.1:137666-148800 GCA_002420185.1 Opitutales bacterium UBA5694 | reverse complement strand
GGTAACCAAACAGCTGAGCAACCGCGACGACGCGTTAATCCTTGAAAAAGAAAAAGGAGCAAAGTTAGCAACTCAGTTAGACAATCGGGATAAATCTCTGAGAGCTAAACTTATAGAAATAGATAAATTAAAAAAGAAGTTAGCCAATCGTGACAAAGCACTTTCTTTTCAGAAGGCGAAAGAAAGCAAATTGAAACTACTTGTGAGCAATCGCGACAAGCTTATAACAGATGCCCGTGCGGTTATAGCAAAAATTAAGAGCAGCGATAAAGTTCCTGCTGATTAGTAATTAAGTGGTGTGCGACTTTGCTAACATAGAAGCTAGCGCCATTATTTCCGCCCTGTGCCAATCGATTTTATTATCGATGTCCTGCGATTCTATGGCGGGAGTCTCAAATAAAATCGGATAATTTCCGATTCTAGCTTTGGTCGATTCAAACGAATTTTTCGAGAAAATATATAAATTGGAGTTTTCTTCGAACCACGGTTCCAAATCTTGGGTCCGAATCAGATTGTCTGGATCATGATTTATGGGCACAGCGTCTTCGCTGTAAAAACGAGTTTGAAACTTGTTTACTGAGAAAAGGCTGTCCTTGCCGTGTTGTAAGCCATCATCATACATATCAATGGCTTTAGATATCGTATTTGATGAGAGAAGTGGATTTGTTGTATGGGTCATTAGAAATGACTTGGACTCTACATTTGCGAGATCATCTTGGATGATTCGGTTCATGCTTATAAAATCTCCTTGAAGCTCCTCCTTTCTGTCACGGATGATAATCCTACTGGATTCAGTAAGTCCGTTGGAATTAAGTATTTCCCTAGCATCTGTGTTGATCACGACACAGTCGATTGCTTTAACTTTAAGTAGGGAGTCTAGTATCCACCTGAACAACGGTTTTCCGGCGAACTCTCGAAAATTTTTGCCTTTCACGCGTTCGCTATTGGCCTTCATTGGCAAAAGTGCGACTAAATCATATTTTGTGGCCATATTTGGATTCACTTTTAGCTAATGGTTTTTCTAATTTCGGAGAGTCCCTCAATGCAGGCTTTCTGAACCATGGTTATGTCCAAGCTATAGGCGAGCAGTTTGAATCCATCTTTAATCCTTTTAATTGCTTCGTTCGGATTTGGTTGTACAATATGAATGCCTGGTACAACATTATTTCGGCGGCATGATTCGAGAATTTTATCGCGTGCGTCTGTGTAATTCGGATGATCGAATTGGGCGGTTATCCCCATAGATGCACTAAGGTCGTATGGTCCAATGAAAGCAGCATCGATTCCCTCTACCGAAAGAATCTCATCGATATTGTTGACTGCGAGAATGTCTTCAATTTGTACGGCCACTAGGATCTGATCATTCGCTTCCGCAAAATGGGTTTCGACAGACAGCCCGTATTGATTCGCGCGGCAGAATCCCACACCGCGTTTCCCGAGGGGCGGATATTTGCACGCCGCTACGAGAAGTGCTGCCTCATCAGCATTCGTTACTAACGGACCTATCACACCAGTGGCACCGGCATCCAAATAGCGTTTAGTGAGGGAATAGTCGACGCCGTGCAATCTCACGAAATTTTCCGTCTGCGGGTTACCAGAGCTAATTGCCTGAAATATCCGTTGAGTCCCAACGAGATCGACCGCTGAGTGCTCTGCGTCGACTGTCACAAAATCTAGCCCTGTCTGGGCCATTAGTTCGCCGATTATGGCGGAGCCTGAATTCAGCCAGGCACCAATAACGGGCTTGCCATTTTTGAGGCGGGTTCTAACGGAGTTTCGATTCATATCTGTAATGGGCTTATTCTCGGCCACCCCAAAAGCAAGTGGTTTTGAATCTAATTTGAAGTTGTAGGTTTATTGAGATCTGCTTGATTGTTTGTCGATGCTCGAACTTGCGATGGAAGGACGAATCTTTTGAATCAAAATTTGTTTAGAAAAAAGGCCTTGGAGCTAGATCAAATTCCGAGGCTTCAATCGGATTGTGCATTTATTCTGGGAAACGGTACATCGTTGAACATGCACGATCTGACTCTAATTAAGGATATACCGTCGTTCGCCTCAAACGCAATTTACCACATCTTTGAAAAGACCAAATGGAGGCCGAATTATTATAGTTGCGTGGATACGGTGGTCTTGCCTGACCAATCTGACGAAATCTCGATTTGGATAGGAAAACTGAAAAAGACCATTTTTTGTTTCCCTCGCAGAACCTTCCCTCATGAAAATCCGTTTGTACCTCAAAATGTAGATACTATCATTGAGCCAAAAGAGAATGTCTGTTTTTTTGATACGCATCCGGTAAATTTAGAAGGTACCCAGGGTGAGATATTTAGCTTACCAGGGGATAATTACATTGTAGAACCGATGAGCGTTACCATTACACTGATGCAATTAGCAGTTAGGCTTGGGGCGAAAAAATTGTTCCTCATAGGTTGCGACACCGAATACAGAGTACCTGATTGGGCGACTGTCTTGGATCAAGATTCACCCAGAGAGGATAAAAGAATCATGCTAGACAGGGATGAAGACCCTAATCATTTTGATCCTAGATATTTCGGGAAAGGAAAAATTTGGCATTCACCGAATACAGATCTTATGATTCGACACTACGAGAAGGTAAAGGGGGTTTGCGAGGATAATGGTATACAAGTCTATAATGCAGGTATAGGCGGTAGACTAGAAGTGTTTGCACGTATACACTTTATGGACGCGATAGACATTTGTCTTCAATAGCTAGAAAATGGCAGACACTAAACTAGACAACCATCTGATTTCGATAGTTGTTCCCTCGTTTCAGCAAGGTCCATTCATTAAAAAATGCTTAGAAAGCATCGTGTCTCAGGATTATGGGTCGATTGAGATAATCGTCTTCGATTCCGAGTCAGACGACGAGACCCTCAGTGTGTTGAAATCGTTTGAAAGCTTTGCTAAGGTGCGGGTAGAGAGAGATTTAGGACAAGCACACGCAATCAACAAGGGTTTGAAGCGGTGTAATGGCGACATCATTGGATTTTTGAATAGTGATGATGTTCTCCTACCTGGTTCCTTGGGGAAAGTGATCGATCACTGGCGTGCTCAACCATCAACAGATCTCTTGTACGGGAAGGCACACTACATCGATATTGATGGAAACGTTACGCAGGATTACCGTACCCAGGCTTGGAATTGGGAAAAATTTCAAGGAGAGTGCTTTATTTGCCAACCAGCGACGTTCTGGAGTCGAAGGATAATGAAAAAAATCGGCTGGCTTGATCAAAAATTACATTGTAGTATGGACTACGATTACTGGCAGCGGATAGCTCAGATTGGGGGAGTTATAAAACACATTGATGAATACTTAGCGTGTTCGAGAGATTATCCTCAAACTAAGACACGTTCACTGCGTGGCAGAGTATTTATCGAGAATTTTAAGATCTCTTTGAAACGTTTGGGATTTGTCCACTCTTTTTGGATTTCTCAATACATGGACTATTTTAAGTATGAGAGAAAGCCGATCTGGGCGAATTTGATCCCGCCGGTTGGTACCACACGAGATAAGATGACTGACTTGTTGCAACGGATATCATATGTTTGGGCTCGCGACGTTTATTTTAAAGAACCTCCCCATGGCCCTATCGTGTAGTGAGATCGATGTGAATCGTTTCAGAAGCCAAGCCGATTTCAATGGCGACGTCCTTGATTTAGCGACTGAGGTATACGGGTTTTGTGCGAGGTGAAAGGGCACAAATCGGAAGAATGCTATTCACGGGAGTGTAGTATCCTGCTCTTGGGAAATCATTTTTGATATGATGCTACTAAGGTTAGTCCGAGGCTGCCAGCCGAGCAGCAACTTTGCTTTTGAGGCGTCGCCACAGGTTCCTTTTATATCTCCCGGCCGGTAGAAGTGCTTGTCGATTTTGACGACTAGATTTTGGGAAGAGCGGTTTAGAGCGATTTCGTCAATGCCGTCGCCAAACCAGTCGAGGTCGATCCCAACGTGACTAAACGTCGTATTAACAAAATCCTTAACTGAGCGTAGCTTTCCGGTAGCGAATACATAGTCGTCGGGCTCGTTTCGCTCCATTACGCGTATGACGCCATCCATATAGTCACCTGCATATCCCCAATCCCGTTTAGCGTAGATATTACCGAGAGAAAGGACATCGTCGAAACCTGCCGCGATTCGTACGACCGACCGCACGATTTTTTTGGTTACAAACTGCTGGCCTCGAAATTCGCTTTCGTGGTTGAACAGAATTGCGGTCGCTGCCCATAGGCCGTAGTGTTCACGGTACGTTCTCACTAGCTGGTAGCCAAATTCTTTGGTTAGACCATAGGGACTTTGGGGTTGAGTAGGGGTGCTCTCGGATTGTTTCCCAGACGTGATGTCGCCGAACATTTCTGAACTGCCAGTAAAAAGGAGTCTTGTTTGTGGGGATCGGTCGCGTATGGAGGTCGCAATATTGGTTAGACCTAGAATGTTGGTCTCGATCGTTTCGCGGGGGTGTTGGATACTTCTAGCGACCGAGCTTTGAGCTGCGAGGTGATAGATATCGTCGAACTGTTTTTCGGCTACAAGTTCGTCTATAAATCCTTTGTTTGAGATGTTTGATTCATGCAATATGAGTTGCGATTGTTGACTTTCCTCGAGGTGGGCGAGACTGCCAATTCCATTCGATGGTTTTTCCCTGATCAGCCCGTGAACCTTGCAACCCTTGTTTAGGAGGAGTTTTGCGAGGAAATAGCCGTCTTGTCCCCCGATACCGGTTATCAGTACTTTTCTGCTCACTATTTAGTTTCTGAAGCAAACCAAACGGAAGAGGGTCAATGGCTGAGAAAAAAGGCAGGGTATGTTAGTCATTAATCGGATATGCTCCCCTACACAGATCTCAAATTCCCAGATTCTCGCTCTTGAAGATACAATTCATAAGTGTTGGCGATGCCTTTTTCGAGGGGGATTCTGGATGACCACCCGTGCTTTTTCAAAAGGCTGACGTCAAGCAGTTTTCGAGGAGTCCCATCGGGTTTGCTTGAATCCGTTTTGATTTCTCCTACAAAGCCCACGACCCTTTTTACGATTTCAGCGATCTCCATGATGCTATGGTCAACGCCGGTTCCCGCGTTTAGAAGATCGGGTGGATCTTCCAGGCTTAGCACATGGGTAATTGCATCGGCGAGGTCATCTACATTCATGAGTTCCCTACGTGGAGTTCCCGACCCCCAAATAGTAACGGATTCCCTGTTAGCCAACTTTGCTTCGTGGAATCTTCCTATCAACGCTGGCAAGAGATGTGAGTTCTCAGGATGGTAGTTGTCCCCTTGACCGTAGAGGTTGGTGGGCATCAAAGAATGAAATAGGACACCGTATTGCTTCCGGTAATACTCGCAGAGTTTGAGGCCTGCAATTTTTGCGATGGCGTAGGCCTCGTTGGTCGGTTCAAGCGTATCCGTAAGAAGTGAGCTTTCCTTGATTGGCTGGGAAGCGAATTTGGGGTAGATGCACGAACTCCCCAGAAAAAGAAATCGTTCCGTGCCCGTAATACATGCCGCGTTCACTGTATTTGTAGCGATTGCTAGATTTTCATAGAGGAACGAAGCAGGATATTTGTTATTAGCATAGATACCACCAACTTTTGCAGCGGCCATAATTACAACTTCGGGTTTCTCGTTGGCGAAGAAATTCTCGACCGCACCCTGGTTAGTTAGATCTAACTCTGAGCGATCTCGCGTTATGAGATTTTCGTATCCGAGAGATTTCAAGCGACGGATTACCCCAGAGCCAACCATTCCTTTGTGACCTGCGACGTATATTATAGAAGCTGGGTTCATTTTATTAATAAAATCAAAACAGGTTTACTAAATCGTTAGAGAGTGTCTGCCAGGTCGGTTTCTTGAATGGTTTGAGTCGGTAGGGTAGGTCGTTGAACCGCCGATTGGGACGATTGCCACCTCGACGAGACGACCTACAATTTTATTATCAGTAAAAAACGTAATCCAATGGAGGGGCAATTCTGAGTTATTGGACACTCTTCTAGATATGATACGGCTTAGCTAGTTTCGAAGAGAAGCACTAGGCTAATTTTGGTAAAATTCGACTATGCGAGAGCTATCTTGATTTTCGCCTCGTCACTCGCCAGTTTTAAGTCAGCATCCACCATGATCTCGACCAGCTCCTTGAATTTAACCTTGGGCTCCCACCCGAGTTGCTTTTTTGCTTTGGCGGGGTCCCCGACTAGAAGATCCACCTCTGCGGGCCTTTCGTAGCGATCATCATACTCCACATACTTCTCCCAATCGAGGTCGAGTCGATCGAAGGTTTCTATGACGAATTCCTTAACCGAATGAGTCTCGTTGGTCGCGATTACGTAGTCATCGGGATTGTCTTGTTGCAACATCAGCCACATCATTTCGACGTATTCTTTGGCGTAGCCCCAGTCACGTTGAGCGTCTAGATTGCCCAGATATAATTTTTCCTGGAGTCCTAGCTTAATGCGCGTGGCGGCTCTGGTGATTTTCCGGGTCACGAACGTCTCGCCACGCCTAGGGGATTCGTGGTTGAATAGAATGCCGCTGCAAGCGAAAAGATTGTAGGACTCACGATAATTGACCGTGAGCCAATGGGCGTACATTTTTGCGCATCCATACGGAGATCTGGGCCAGAAGGGGGTCGTCTCGATTTGTGGGACCTCTTGTACTTTGCCGAACATCTCGGATGAAGAGGCTTGGTAAAAACGGACTTTATCGACGAGTTTAGCCTCTCTGATTGCCTCTAATATTCGGACGGCTCCAACACCAACAACGTCACCCGTATATTCAGGAACGTCGAACGAAACCCTCACATGGCTTTGGGCACCCAGATTGTAAATCTCGTCGGGTTGCAGATCGTAGAGGAGTTTCACCATCTGGACAGAATCGGCAAGGTCCCCATAGTGAAGGAACAACTTAACCCCATTGATGTGTGGATCTTGGTACAGGTGGTCAATGCGAGCAGTGTTGAAAGTGGAAGCTCTTCGAATAATGCCATGTACTTCATAGCCTTTAGCGAGAAGAAGCTCCGCCAAATACGAGCCGTCTTGTCCAGTAATTCCAGTTATGACCGCTTTCTTCATATCTTGATTTTTAGAGGAGCCAATACTATAGACCTTAACAAGTATAAAAACGAGCAAAGAGATTTTATGGTATTACTTTAAAAAGTAGGGCTCAATTTACGAGCTTTGGAAACAGCGGTTGCTACGTACTCAAATGCAAAAAACGTTGCAGGTGGTCAAAAGCGAAGGGACGCAATAAGTTGGCAAGCATCAGATTTCACCATTAATATGAGTTTGGGCTAGAACTGAGTGGTTAGACTTTGTGCTGATCCTTTTTCATTCGGGACCTATTTCAAGGGAGGTTTTTGTATTGGATAGAGCGGGATGGGGTGAATCCCACGAGTTGATTACCTCAAAGGTAGGAGCTCTGGTTTAAATGCCTCTTAGTTGGTATCGGCATACTGCCTACATTCTAATTAATAGTGAGATGTTCTAGCTGATGCTTGCCTTGTTCATCGGCAGTGGCATGGTTGGCTATGCGGTTGGAATATTGCAGTAGTAACTCCGATCCGGCCGTTTTCGAAGTAATAAATATTTTCTCTATGACCCAATTTTGGAATTATCGGATATTCGCGATAGCGCTTGGTCTTAATGTTTGGAACTTTGGACTGGCTCAGGAAAAGAGCTGGAATCTGGACGACCCGCTTCCTGTTGATAAGAGTATCATTGTAGGGCAGCTTGAAAATGGGCTGAAGTACTACGTTCGGGAGAACAAGAAGCCTGAAGGTCGCGTCTTTCTAAGATTGGTCGTCAATGCGGGTTCACTGCAGGAGAATCAGAGTCAGCGAGGCTTGGCACACTTCCTCGAGCACATGGCATTCAATGGCACGCGGCGATTTGCGAAGAGTGAAATCGTCGACTTTATGGAACGTGCCGGCATGCGATTCGGTTCGCACGTTAACGCGTACACATCTTACAACGAGACGGTGTACATGCTGCAGCTCCCGACTGACAATCCCAGTTTGCTTAAGACAGGGTTTGAAATTCTTGAAGATTGGGCGGATGGGCTTACGTTGGATCCGATTGAAATTGAAAAGGAGCGGGGCGTAATCCTAGAGGAATGGCGTTCCAGGCAGGGTGTAGGCGAGCGATTGAGCGAGCGTCAGAGACCATTCATTTACTTCAAGTCAAGCTATGCGGATCGAAACCCGATCGGCTCTATGGTTGTCGTGGGAAATGCGGCAAAAGAGCGGTTTGAAGAGTTTTACAACGATTGGTACCGGCCGAATCTAATGGGAGTCATTGTCGTAGGGGATATCGACAAGAACGACATTGAGCAAAAGATCATCGATACATTTAGTTCCCTAGAGAACCCAGAAAACGCTCCAGAGCGAACACCGACGGAGGTGCCAGTCCATGAGGAGACGCTTTTCTCAATCGAAACGGACCCAGAGTTGACAATCGCCTCGTTTCGTATGCTAACCAAGCAGCCGGTCGGTCCCGATAGCACCGCCGCGGACTACCGAAGAATGATTACCGAACGTCTTTTTTTCGGAATGCTCAATCGTCGCTTGGACGAGAGGTCACGTGAGCCAAATCCTCCGTTCATCCAAGCGAATGCCGGAAATATTCGCATCGCTCGCGAGAAGGAAGCATTGCAGCAGTCGGTTGTTTTTCTAGGCGACCGGTATCAAGAAGGGCTGAATGCGTTGATTGGTGAGACCAACCGGGTGGTACGAGATGGCTTCATTAATAGCGAGCTTGAGCGTGTGAAAGCGGACGTTTTAAGATCGCTGGAAAACGCGTTCGAGGAGCGGGACAAGACGAATTCGGATACCTACGCCAGTGAATACACGCGGGCCTTTACTGTCGATGAGCCGATTCCTGGTATAGAGATGGAGCTGGAAATGACCGAGGCTTTTCTCGCTGATATCACTCTTGCTGAAGTGAACGCGATCGGGGAGGGATTTGCCCAGAAGGAGAATCGGGTAGCCCTTTTTAGTGGACCGGAAAAGGAGGGACTTGCATTACCTAGTGAGTCAGAGCTGGTTGCCACGATCAAAGCATCGAACGCAATCGAGCTTGAGCCCTACGAAGATGAGTTTCTCGATCTACCGCTATTAGCGACGATTCCAGAACCAGGGGAAATTGCCAAAGAGGACTATGATGAGAAGTTGGATACTTATATATGGGAACTATCAAACGGAGTAAACGTTATCCTGAAACGAACGGATTTTCAGAATGATGAGATTCTCATGAATTCTTACAGTCCGGGTGGGCACAGTCTGGTGATGGATGACGAGTACTTGTCTGCCATCATGTCCACGATGATTCTTGGAGAAAGCGGAGTGGGACCGTTCAACTCGATCCAGTTGGACAAGCGATTAGCCGGCGTGTCCGTAAACGTATCGCCCTACATTTCCGATCAGTACGAGGGGTTTAGCGGAGCGTCGTCGCCTAAAGACTTGGAAGCCTTTTTTAAATTGCTTTACCTGCAAGCGACTCAGCCACGACTTGATGAGGAAGCCTACGGCTCATTAGAAACGCGGTTGCGGGCAATGATTGTTAATCGTGAGAAATCGCCCCAATCAGTTTTCCAGGATGCTCTTGAAAAAGAACTGTATGGTGATCATCCGCGGCATCGCCCCTTGAGCTTAGAGCTGATGAACGAAATCGATCCACACCTTGCACTTGGGGTTTACAAAAATCGGTTTAAGGACTATAGCGACTTTACTTTCGTTTTCGTGGGGTCTCTCGATTTGGAGGAAATGAAGCGCTATGTTAGGACTTATTTAGCATCCCTACCTGCAACCGGGAGAAAAGAGAGTGGACGGTACTTGGGGGATGATCCATTGCCAGGTAAGCGTAATGTGGATATAAATTTTGGCTTGGAGGAAAAAACGAGCGTACGAGTATTGTTTACGGGAGAAGCCGAATGGTCAACAGAAAATAGATACATTCTGAGTGTAGTCCGTGACCTTTTAAATATCCGAATGCGTGAATCGCTGCGGGAAGAAAATGGGGGCACCTACGGTGTTGGCGTCTATGCCAATCTGACGCGTGAGCCCACGGAGCGCTATTCCACGGGATTCGCTTTTTCCTGTGATCCCGCAAATGCGGATCTGCTCATAAACGCGGGTATCCATGAAATTCTCGATCTTCAGGAAAGAGGCTTCAAGGTAAAAAATCTGGAGAAAGTGCAAGAGATCCATCTTCGTGGATATGAGTCTGGGCTCAAGGAGAACGGATTCTGGCTAAGAAGTTTGACCTCAGCTGCGAAAGAAGGAAGGGAATTCTCCGAAATCCTAGATTTCCCGAATCAGTTGAAGGAGTACGATCCGGAACAGATTTTGGAAGCCGCAAGGAAGTACTTCAGTTTCGATAACGTGGTTGTTGCCAAGTTAAACCCGAAGCACAATTGATGCTTTGAAAGTAACCAAAGCCGACTCAGTTGGTAAATTGACTGAAGGCGGATCGCTCTCTAAGGCTACGCTTGAAGGATCGATTTTAGGCGCTCCAAATTTAGAATCTGATGGAAAGAGTCTTCCTGAACGGCTTCGATTTCGGTTTTCCATTCCTTTAGCGTTTCATTCATATCTTGGTAGTCGGACTGGCTTGAGCCGCCCGTCCCTCAAAAAAGTAGTGCCACGAAGTGCGATTGAAATAGGAAATTGCAAGATGGTGACTCTTCGGGGAGGGTCCTTAGACGCGACTTAAGCGGTTATCATTGGGTTGGAGTCATGGCCACGTTGAAGAGCACCTTGCCAACGTCTCTTCAAAAAAGCTGATCATCCAGAAAAGCGAGCAGTTCTTCCTCTGTAACGCGTTTCTGTTCTGTTGTATCGCGATCTCTTAAAGTGACGGTGCCGTCCTTCTCAACCGTGTCGAAATCGATCGTTACACACCAGGGTGTACCGATTTCATCCATACGACGATAGCGTCTACCGATGGCACCGGATGTGTCCCAGAACACGTTGAATTTCCGCTGTAATTTGTGGTACAGCGTTCTCGCTCTACAAACGAGCTCGGGTTTATTTTTAAGAAGGGGAAGGACCGCAATTTTATAGGGAGCCACTCGCGGGTGGAACTTCATCAACGAGCGGCTCTCCCCGCCGATTTCATCTTCG
>DIHO01000001.1:0-137367 GCA_002420185.1 Opitutales bacterium UBA5694 | reverse complement strand
TCTCCCCGCCGATTTCATCTTCGGTATAGGCTGCGGTAAGAATTGCGAGGAGAACGCGATCGACACCGAGAGAAGGTTCAACGACATGTGGGACGTATTTTGCCTTAGCCGCTTCGTCAAAGATCTCCATGGACTTACCCGAATATTCCTGGTGCTGAGTAAGATCGAAGTTGCCACGACAGGCGATACCCCATAGCTCTTGCTCTCCGAACGGGAATCGAAAGGTGATGTCGGTGGTTCCACGAGAGTAGTGGGAGAGCTTTTCTTGGGGATGAACGTCCTCGCCCAGCATTTCCTCAGGCAAGCCCACAGAAACGAGCCAGTTCTTACACCAGTCAATCCATTCTCGGTGAGCAGACTTCCAATCTGCGTCTGGAGCGATGAAGTACTCCATTTCCATTTGCTCGAATTCTCGGGAGCGGAAAATGAAGTTTCGCGGGGTTATCTCGTTACGAAACGCTTTCCCGATTTGGGCAATTCCAAAGGGGATTTTGACCCGGCCGGTATCGACGACGTTCTTGTAGTTTGCAAAGATACCCTGTGCGGTTTCGGGACGAAGGTAGGCAAGTGCGGTCGAGTCACTTAGGGCCCCGACCTTGGTTTCAAACATGAGATTGAAGTCGCGCGGCGGAGTAAGGGAGCCCGGCTCTCTTGTTGCAGGGGAAGGGATTAGCTCATATTGAGAAGGATCCGCTTCGGTGTAGTCTTTCAGCTCGATAGGGGCCAGTTCGCCTTGAACACCCTGCTTACGCTTCACTTTCTCGGCGGCGGCCTGAGCTGCGGCTTCCATATTTTCATCCTCAAGAACGGAGACGTAACCAATGATTTCGCCATTGACTACGACGGGCGAAAAGAAAAGCTGATCTGCTCTGTAGCGCATCTTCGAGACTTTGCAGTCTACCATGGGATCCGAGAATCCGCCGACATGGCCAGACGCCTCCCAGATTTTTGGCGACATAATAATAGAGGAGTCCAGGCCTTCGATATCGTCGCGTCGGTGGACCATGTCTTGCCACCATGCATCTTTAATGTTTTGCTTAAGTTCAACGCCGAGCGGGCCAAAGTCGAAGAAGCCGTTGTAGCCTCCGTAGATTTCCGAAGACTGGAAGATGAATCCGCGTCGTTTACATAAAGCGACGATTGCGTCCATTTGGGCGTTTTGCGATGCTTGGGCTTTAGCCATAAGACGTATCTGAATGGAAGGTTCAATTGATCGGGTCAAGCTTTGCGAATCTGAGTTCATCGGGCTTGTGAACGGAAATTAGGGAATGGATAGCAAAGCCCTGCAAATGAGATCTGAAATTTGGTTGCCAAGTGAGTTTGGTTGATCTTTGACTCTCCAACTACCGTAGAACTTTCAAAAATATTTACACCATGGCCGAACTAGAAGGAAATTGCCTCGTCGGGCAGTCGGGTGGACCGACAGCCGTTATCAACGCAACGCTCGCAGGCGTGATCGAAGAAGCACTCAATTATGAGTGTATCGAAGAAATCTACGGCAGCCTCAATGGAGTGCTTGGCATTTTAAATGAGGATTTCGTGGATTTAGCCTCGGAGTCTCAGCAAGCCATTCGCGGACTCCGTGTCTCTCCCGGTGCTGCATTGGGGACAAGCCGTTTTCAGTTCAAAAAGCAAGCGGACTACGATCGGGCGATCGAAGTGTTCAAGGTCCACAACATCTGTTATTTCTTTTATATAGGAGACAATGATTCGATGGCCACTGCGGCTAAGCTTAATGCGGCCGCTGCCGAGGGAGGACATGAGCTTCGCGTGATTGGTGTCCCCAAAACGATCGATAACGATATCACTCTTACCGACCATACGCCGGGTTACGGGAGTGTCATTAAGTACGTTGCGACGACCGTTCGTGAAATGGCGAGGGACAACGAGGCTGTGGGGCAGGGAGACTACGTTTCCATTTTAGAAGTTATGGGCCGTAATTCTGGCTGGATCGCTGCCGGAGCCGCCCTCTGCAAGCGACGGGACCACCCTTATGACCCTCCGCATCTGATCTACCTACCGGAAGTGCCGTTCGCTCCCGAAAAGTTTATCGAAGATGTACAGCGGGTTCTTCAGCGCGAAAAATACTGTGTGATCGTGGTTGGCGAAGGCTTAGTCGATACGGACGGGAACTATGTATCGGTTGGATCTTCTAGCATTGATGCTTTTGGAAACGTGCAGCTCGGAGGTTCAGGAGAGTACCTGAAAGGGCTCGTTGAACGGAGCCTGAGCGTGAGTGCTCGCTCGTGCAAACTGGGCATTGCTCAAAGGACGGCGGCACATTGTGCTTCCAAAACCGATGTAGATGAGGCCTACCTGGCTGGGAGGAATGCGGTTTTGGCAGCAGTCGAGAAAGAGGAGTCTGGAAAGATGATTACGTTGCAGCGGACTGAGTCGGACACCTATGCGTGCGAGACAGGGCTGGCGGATTTGCGTGAAGTTTCCGAAGGGACTAAGCGGATTCCTGATGACTGGATCAATGACGATGGCGTGAGTATGAATTATCCATTTATCAAGTATGCTATTCCACTTATCCAAGGGGAGGTTGAGGTGCCTTTTGACAACGGTCTTCCGGTATTCTCCAAGCTAAAGCGGCTCAAGGTTGACAAACGGTTGGAGAGATACGTGTTGTAGTGCATCCGGCTCCGATTGCCTTGTCGAACTTTTTTGATGCGAATCCGATCGAAGGAGTTGGCAGGGATTCTCTTGATATTGCGATAAAGTCGTAGATCTTTCGCGGCATTCGGGCTCTCTGTATCAATCGCGAAGGTGCCGAGCGAAGCGGCTGGTTCGGTAATGGAAGAGAGACCGGTCCAGCCATGATTAGTTGCAATAATCTCATCGGAGGAGTTCAGTAACCCACAAAGGTGGGTGCGTAAATATCACTTTGGGTTCCCAAAAAAGCCTGAGAAGAAATATTTACGAGGCGGGAGAAGCTTAGTTCTGCTTCGTAGATTCTTACCAAGGCTATCCTGGTGGTGTTTTTCTCTTCACTGAAAATGGCAGTATAAACGCCAGGATCCAAATCGACCAATATGACCGTGTCATCTGAATCTTCCGTAAAGGCAAAGGCTCCGACTGACTGAGCTGCGTCTTTGATTTACACTTCGTCCGATTTGGCCGCCTAACCTGAATCCTTGGATATCATTCCGTTGGGTCTAGGAGGCTGAAGAACTGGGTTCTTAAGAATTTCGTCGAGAGCGAATTGCTGGAGACTGGGTCCAACGCCTCTGGTAAGAACGGTCTCTTATGGGATCGCGTACAGTTCGACTAAGGCAACGCCAGTCGTTTCATTTTCTCCCGAAGCAATGACCGTGTACAGACCAGGCTCAAGATCCATGATTATGGCGGCGTCTTCGCTATCTCCTTTTAGTGGAAAGGCACCAACGAGCTGGCTTGCTTCAGTAATCTGAGACGGGTCCCATAAATTGAGCCACCCGTCGTTGGAGGCGATAGGCGTTCCTGCGATGTCGTGGACGATTATCTGGGGATTAGCGAGAAATCCAGCGACCCCTTGATTCTCTAGACTGGGACCGACGGCTCTGATCAACACGCGACTTGGCAAATCGCCCTGCACAACGAATCCAGGAATGACCACGTCGGCTCCTGTGCCGACCAGAGCTCGAGACGATAAATTGATCATGCGAGTAAAGTTTTCCTCAATCTCGAAGGCCTCGACTAAGGCGATTCCGGTTGAGTTGTCTTGTCCACTAACGATTGCGGTATAGAGTCCTGGCTCGAGCTCGACTAGAAGAGCTGTGTCATCGTCATGAAGATTGCGCCCTCCGGCCCCGACGACTTGGGAAGCGGCGGTGATAGCGTCTGGATCTTCGTTTTCCGCCCACCCTTCATTAGAAAAAATTAATTCGCTAGCCGAATTGTAAATCTCGAGTCGAGGTTTCAAAAGGGGGTCGTTGATACCATTTTCTACTAGGCTAGGACCTATGCCCCTGACTAGAATTTCTTTTGGATCTGGCCCAATAATCACGAAACCGGCGATCAAAACATTGGCCCCCGTTCCAACGCGGGCTCTGGTCGCGATATTGTAAAGGCGTTTGTCAGTGACGAGGATTTCAGAATTTTCGCTAGCGGTTGACCCTCCAGTGCTGGTGGCTACTACGTAGTACGTTCCCTCGTCCTCAGTATTTGCTGGGCTAATACTTAGAACAGATCTGGTTTCACCTTCCAAAATATCGCCATTGAAATACCACTGGTATTCGATGGAGGAATTAGATACGGCTCGGCTATCAAGCGTAGCTACGCCTCCTTTCAGAACGACATCTCCTAACGGCTGATCAACGAAAGCAGGGGTGTCTGGTAAATTCTGTACGGAGAGACTGGCGACATCGCTAACAACGGATCCCGTTTGGCTCATTACAGCGACAGTGTAGTCACCATCGTCACTGGCGGTAGCTGTAGAAATAGTTAGTGTACTGCTGGTAGCTCCCAGTATATCTTCTCCATCTTTCATCCACTGGTAGGTGAAAGGGCCTTGTCCTGAAGTTTCCACATAGAGGGCTATGGGTTCGCCGTCATAGGTCGCTGTGCTTGAGGGATGGGCACTGATCGCGGGTGGCAACAGGGCTTCGATTCCGACAATCGCGATTGCGTTTACCCCATTTGTGAAGGCGTAATTCATGGCAAGCTGGCCATTGGAATTGAATCCCCCTATCTCGGCTCCGCTCACGGTGGCTGGGAAGCTAGGCTTGAGATCAAATGTATCTCCTTCCCTAGCGATAAGGACGACTGCACCATTTTCGTCGGTTGCCCAGGCACCGGAATCTGTTGTATCGCTAATCGAATCTCCGAGGCCTTCAAGAGTTGCTTGAAAGGCAATTTGGCCGACACCGTTTATTATTGGAAAACTGAGAAGATCGAAGGTGACTCCGAGAGCTGTCCCAGGAGCTTGAAGTCCGGATTGAGCGATAATCGACCACTCGCCTGATGTGGACCTAGCCAGGATAGTATTGAGATCGCCATCGGATTCTGTAGCGTAAACGGCTAAAGCCCCATCATCACTGGCGACTGGGTCCATGAAGGTACTGAAGGAACGGTTGACCCCAAATATCTCAACGGGTTGCTCTGAAGAAATGAGCAAGCTGAGGGCACCATTTACGTATTGATACAAGCCTTCCGCTTCGTTGGCATTTTGTAAACTAGCCCAGAAATAGATATTGCCCTCACCATCAATAGATGGTTCTCCGAGAGAGAGAAAGGAGTCGCTAGATCCAGGAGCTGAATCACCGGATTTCGCTACTAATGTTGCCCCAAAGTTAGAATCAAGAGCCCATATACCTCTATCGTTGTTGAAATCGTTTTCGTCGGAGTCCTCGATGGTGGCTAGTAAGGCTCCATTCAAGGAAGCGTTTTGAGCGAGGGTGACTGGTTTAGCAATCGTCGCTGTGCCGCCATTGAGAGGGGAGCCCTCGATTGCAGCGAGCTTCAATACGGGAAGCGAACCTGTGCCGGTAGCCGGTAGCTCGACGACCCATATTCCCCTATCATCCGGGTTATTGGAAAGAGTGAGTCGTGAAAAGAAAGAAAATCCGTGGTTGGCTAAGCTCTGGGGAGTTCCAAAGTACTGATACCTCTTTGGCTGAGCGATCATTCCATCGTAACCGACTACCGGTCGACTTGATTGCCGGCTACCGACGGTTGTGGCAATGGTTTCGAATTCTGGGCTCGATGAATCTTCGATCATGCGAGCGGAAAGTAGAATTTCTGACGACGAAAGACTGTGCCCAGGGGCAATTATCCCTGCGAAGGCTATGCTCGGACCGCCGGTCGCCGAAATAGAACGAATACTTTCAAAAACCCCTGTTTCACCGCTGATGGTTGCAGGCTCGCCTACGGCGGCTATTAGCTCGAGTCTTCCATTGATGTATTGAAGGACAGCATCAAGGTGATCTGGTCCTCGATTTGCAAAAGAATTGTCAGCTGATGTTTCTCCGACGTCGGAAATCTTAAACAAGGCCCCGAACGAAACTTGGCCATCCTCGTTGATATTCGGGATCGAGAATGAATCGAACTCCCGTCCGGCGGTTGGCTCCGCCGTTTCGCCGGACAGCGAAACAAGCTCAAAGGTATTTGAAAATAAGCGACCTGAAAATACGGAAGCGGCAAGAATAAGAAAGGCGTAAGAAATCGTCTTCATAACGGGTTGATGATGTCTAGCGGCGTGAAGTCTACTGGGGGCGAAGGGAAGATAGCAGGCATAGCCGAGGCAGGAACGCCCATCCATTTCTCTAGTATCGAACGGTACACAGTTCGGAAATCAACGTTGAAATCCATGCTATTTCGACTCACTCGGGCATCGGCTGCCAAGTCGGGATAGAGTCCGTAGTATTGGTTCCCGGCAACACGACCTCCCATGACAAAAAGCGTTTCAGCTGCTCCATGGTCCGTGCCAAGGCTCCCATTTTCGATCACTTTACGCCCGAACTCGCTGAATGTGAGGATAACCATGCGTTCCCAATTCCCTTGGGCTTTCATTTCATCTACGAAAGCACCTAAGGCTCCATTCAAGGTTTGCATTAGATCGGAATGGCGACCGGTGAGTGGGTCTCCGGTTAAAATCTGGTTGTTGTGTGTATCGTATCCGCCTTGGCGAGCGTAGTACACGGAAGTTTCGCTTTGCCCTTTAATCAGCTGTGCGATGGTTTTCAGGCTGTTGGCGAGGCCGTTGTTGGGCCAACTCGGGTTTAGAAGCTCGCCTCCCCGATCCATAGCTTGTTGAACGCTCTCCGTACTAATCATAGCGCTGTGTGCTGATCGCTGAACATAAGCCAGCGTGTCATCGTCACCACTTATTCCGTCGTCTGCCCCATGATCGAGGCCAATTAGATTGCGGTACAGGCCTTCCAGTGACTTTTCCCGGCCCAAACCTTGCCGATCACGCCAATTGAAGAACTGGGGGTTTTGAAACGTTACCGTTGGGGAAGACACACTACTGCTTTGAAAGGCTAGCGTGGGTCGGCGATTGATAAAAATTCCTGTCGTAGCACCGCATCCATCACATTGGTTATCTAAATAGCGTCCGACCCATCCATCTTTGGGGATGCTGTTCGGTTCTGCAGAATGCCAGTAGTCGAAAGACTTGAAGTGAGACAGATTGGGATTGGGATAGCCAACCCCATTTATTATGCCGAGTTCCCCGTCGTCCCACATTTGCTTGAAATTCGACAAATTGGGGTGAAGCGCGAGAGGTTCATTGTTACCGGTGACGCTGGGACCGTCCTTGTCTGTTATCTTAAGTATATTGTGTTCTGTTCCGAGTCTAATTGTAGGCCGGGCCCCGCGATAAATAGAATTCGTGTAAGGAATAAGCGTGTTTAGTGTATCATTACCCCCGGCCATCTCCATGAGAAGAATAATTGGACCTTCGCCGCCTTGAGAAGGAAGGCTTTGGGCACGAGCGTCTAGGTTGAAAAGCGTTTGCTGAAGGAAACCAGGCAACGTCATCGAGGCTGTCGCTCCCCAAATAGATTTGGAAACGAAGTCTCTTCTGTTCAATTTTGTGCTCATATCGTTTGTAAGTTTCCGGTTCTGACTATTGCGTCTGATATTCTGGCAACGCGAGAATAAGCCTGACGAGTTCTTTGACTCCCTCGAGCTCTCCGAGCTCCTCGCTCACGGAAGAATAGTGATCGAACAGCGTTCGTACTTGGCTCTTGCGTAGCTCTCGGTTCGGCATGAATCGCTTTTGCAACTGCTCGAGAAGAAGAGGAAACTGTTCTTTTCTCCGCAATTCTTTTGGAGCGATTACGCTCCAATCGGCCTCCGGGAATTCGTCCATGGAGTTTCGTGTTCGTCCGCTAGTAAACACGGCGTAATTATGATGCGTGAATATGCTCGGCATGTTCATGCGGAACACCATTGCTCCGGTTGCGAGCCACTTGTTGCCAGGGCCATGGGGTTCCGGCCAACCAGCAATGCTCGGTGGGAAAATCACTTCGTATCCCAATTGTTGCATGACGTCCTCCATGGCGTCTCGTGTTGGAAGCGGTACTCCCAGTTGTTTGGCCAAGCATACAAAGTAATCTCCGGCATCCTTGATTTGGGTGCTAACTACGGAATCTTCATAAAACTCCTTGCTTAAGAATAAGTCTCTAAGGAATGGTCGAATTTCGTAGTCGTGATCGTCGCGAAATTTATAAGCCAAGGCTTGCACAAGTTCCTTGGACGGGTTTGGCGAAGCGAAATATCTCCAAAGTTTCCAGCTGAGATGCTTTGCACATCGGTCTGTGTCAAATATGATGTCTATTATGTCATCCCCATCGATGATCGGGCTGCCATTGGGAGTTGTCGCGTATCCGTAAAAAGGACCTTTGGTGCTCCGGTCTTGCGAATTCCGATTTTGCCAAACGCTTGCGGGGGGAAGCGGTGGGTTCCGGTCCCCAGCAGGATTGGTATACCTGTTTTCGTCAGGGTAGTAGCGAAAATTGTAAAATTTTCGCCCAGTAAAAGCATCGGCAGCTACAGCTACATCCTCCTCGGTGTATTCTGGATCGTCGGAGTACTCGCTCCCTATCCCCATAGCGAACAATTCCAGCAATTCGCGACCGAAATTTTCGTTCACATTGCCTCGGTTACTTCGGTAGAGATCGAGGGTCCGGATCATTCCGAGAGACCAGGACACATGGTTAACCAAGGTTTTGAAATTTCCGTAGTGGCCTGGAGGCACGAGGCGTTCGTCCCCCTCGAAGGGAGCGTCTTCCCCGGCTAAGTTGCCGGCGGCATGCTTGCGGAGCGTTTCCGTGTAGCGGAACATGCCAATCCAGCGATAGTACTGTCCGATAGTCACGGAATCGACGGCGAAGTGGTCGATGAAAAACTTCAGGAGTTTTGCGGCGAGGGGCTGTCCCTGCAGCAGTACTTTAAAATACCATTCATTGAAATCTCGACGGCGGATTCCCTGACTTGCATATGCCTCTCCATTCGGATCGACCTCCGATTGCATCCATTCGGGCCACGAAAGGCTTGACCAGTCCTCGCTTGTCTCCAGCAGCGAGTCGACTGCACCTTCAATTCTTTGATCTTTTCCGAGCTGATAAAAGGCTTCTTGTTCTTCGGGAGTTCCCCCGAAGCCGGCCCGTTGTAGCAAATGCGTCGCAGTACGGCGAGACCAGAATTCTTGAGGTAGAGGTTCGAGCATGATAAGTCTTAGCTTTGTAAACGGATTTCAAATAACATTGGGGCCTGTTTCTCGAGCTGAGTAAAGGCTTTTAAAGGCCATAGTCTTTTTGGCTTATCCGCTGTAAGCTTTGAGTTTCCCCAATTTTAAGGATCGTGGGGTTCTTAGCTCGTAAGTAATGGCGAAAAACGCTTACGGCTAGATATCTCGGAGGATAAGGGTACTTCTTTAACCGATCGGTAAGAAAACATTGCAAAATGCGAATCTACAATGGGGATCCGCCGTTCCCTTGAAGCATTGGGTGGCAGATGGAGTCCGATTCGCCGAGGCCACAGTCGTGGAAGCATCGCGGCAATCGCCGCTGGGGTGGGTTCGGTACTGGCATTCCAGTCGGATGGCGACTCGTTATAAGGTGGCTTTTGCTGTGAAGATCTTAAAATAAAAAGCTAAACCTCTTTTTGTGGGCGAGCTGGGTCGGGCCAATCAATATGAAAAAACTTCCCGCGATCCTGGTCTGTCCTTTCGTAGGTGTGGGCACCAAAATAGTCCCGCTGTGCTTGTAGCAAATTAGCCGGTAGGCGTGAACTACGGTAGCTATCGTAATAGGCGAGCGAGGACATGAAAGTCGGGATCGGCACGCCGCTCTCGGAGGCCGCTGCAACCACCTTGCGCCAGTTTGATTGGCACCGGTCTATTTCACCCTTAAAATAGGGATCAAGCAGTAGATTAGCTAAATTTGGATCACGCTGATAGGCTTCAAAGATTTTTTGAAGGAAGGCGGCTCGAATGATGCAACCACCTCGCCAAATCATGGAGATTGTGCCAAAGTCCAATTTCCAATCATACTCCTTTTGAGCCGCTCGCATTAGCTGGAAACCTTGGGCATAGGAGCAGATCTTGGAGCAGTAGAGGGCGTCGTGGATGGCTTGGATAAAGGAATCCTTATCTCCTTCGAAGGCATCGAAAACTGGATTGATGATATCAGAGGCGGCCACCCGTTCTTCTTTAACCGCACTTAGACAACGTGCGAATACCGCTTCTGCGATTGAAGGAGCGGCGATGCCCATGTCGAGTGCGTTAACAGAGGTCCATTTTCCGGTGCCCTTTTGGCCGGCTGTATCAAGCACGATATCCACAAACGGCTGTCCGGTGACAGGGTCATCCTGCTTCAGAATGTCTGTGGTGATTTCGATGAGGAACGAGTCGAGTAGGCCTTCGTTCCACTGACCGAACACTTCGCTCATCTGCTTGGGATTCATGGCCAAGAGTTTCGACATCAGTGCGTAGGCTTCACAGATCATCTGCATGTCGCCGTACTCGATACCATTGTGCACCATTTTCACGTAGTGACCCGCACCATTTTCGCCGATGTAGGTGGTGCAACTGACGCCGCCGTCGACCGGTTTGCCAGGAGCAGCACCTTCAATAGGCTTCCCTGTGTCTGCGTTGACCTTGGCTGCAATAGCCTCCCAAATTGGTTTGAGTTCGTTCCAAGCGGACTCGTTGCCGCCGGGCATCAAAGAGGGACCGAAGCGGGCTCCCTCCTCACCACCTGAAACGCCGGAACCAACAAACCGAAAACCTTTTTCATTCAGCTCTTTTTCGCGACGTATGGTGTCCGTCCAAAGTGCGTTCCCTCCATCTATGATAATGTCGTCCGGATCGAGAAGGGGGAGAAGGCTCTCGATCACGGCGTCGGTTGCCTTCCCGGCTTGGACCAGAATAATGATTTTTCGCGGACGTTTGATTGACTGAACGAAATCTTCGAGAGATCGGGCACCATGTAGGCCACCGGGAGTATTTGGATGGGCCTCGACAAATGTGTCGGTCTTCGAAGTGGTGCGGTTGTAGACCGAGATTCGAAAGCCGTGGTCGGCTACGTTGAGAGCGAGGTTTTGACCCATGACCGCGAGGCCGACGAGTCCTATATCAGATTGTGAATTTGGCATCGATGGATTCAGATAAAGAGCGGGCATACAAGGGAGCCCTGTTGTAGCCATCAAGCCTGAATCCCGTTTCTACCTGAATACTTCACACACCTGTTTGAACCAAGGTTAGTCAAAGCTGAAAATTTTTAGAGAAGAAACTTCCTAGACTTTGCTAGGAAGGCAAGGAGCGATCATGTCTACAATAGGGATGAGGAATTCCAGCTCGTTTCGGTTGTAGACCCAATCAATGCAGATTATTGCACAATTCGCCGCGATAATCGGGTACATAACGAGTCTAGGTAAGATGCTGAGGATCCAAAAGATAGAGTACGCGAATATATCCCAATCACCTCGATCGCGCAAGGGAACAACGGTTGGCTGAAGAGGGGTTTCAATGATTCTAACAGTCGTTCCACGGAGAGCATCTTGTTAAATTGATAGTTCTTCTAGAGGTATAACGACCTTTAAATCCTATGACTTAATCTAAGCGGTTATCAATGAGTATCTTATGTGCAGTTTACCCATTCTGCCGGACTATCGAGATAGGCCTCCCTTTTCCAGATCGGAACGCGGGCTTTAGTCTGGTCAATGATGTAGCGATTCGCGTTGAAAGCTGCATCACGATGAGCAGCGCTTACTCCAACCCAAACCGCAATTTCACCGATTTTCAGGCTTCCGATTCGGTGCACGCAAGCGGCGGCTTCGATGCTGTAGCGTTCTTTCGCCTCTGATAAAATCCGCATTCCCTCTTTTTCAGCGAGAGGGATGTATGAGCTATACTCAAGACCATTCACTGGTCTCCCGTCATTGTTATTCCGTACCAAGCCCTCGAAAGAAACAAAAGCGCCAGAAACGTCGCGAAGGATCGCTCTTCGCAGTGATTCTAGCTTGATCTCCTGGTTGGTAATTTGAAATTGCATAGACGGTACAGTGGGAGCGCTCGGATTTCACCCACCCGCAACCGGTGGAATAAACACGACCGTGTCCCCGTCTTTAAGGGAGTAGTCCCAATTAGCGAAATCTTCGTTGACCGCTAACTTGAGCATGGATGGCTCAAGTGAGAATGAGTACTGGCGTTTCAGATCAGAATACAAAATCTCGGGATTGGCCGCTTTGGTCTCAATCGTCTCAATTGAGATGCCGCGCTGCTCTTTGAGTAATGCGAAGTACTCGATCTGAATCTTCATGGGTAATAATCGAACTAACCTAATCTGTCTGGAAGTCGCTTTTTCCGCCGCTCTTCTCCAAGAGTCGGATTCTTTCTATGATGATTCCTTTATTAACGGATTTGCACATATCGTAAACGGTCAAGGCGGCACCGCTTGCGGCACTGAGAGCTTCCATCTCCACTCCGGTTTTGGCATCGGTAGCAGCCTCAGTGTGAATCACTACTCGAGCGTCATCGAGTTTCCCAACAGTGACCTGACATTTAGTGAGAGGAAGCGGGTGGCAAAGGGGGATTAGATCGCTCGTTTTCTTTGCGGCTTGGATACCTGCTAGAATTGCTGTGTGAAAGACGGGGCCTTTTTTGCTTTGGATCTCCTCGCCGTCGAATTTCGACATTACCTTAGATGTCAGAAATACGACAGCCTCCGCACGGGCGACTCTTCGGGTGACACCTTTGTCCCCAACGTCAACCATTTGAGGCTGCCGACTCTCATTGAGGTGTGTGAAATCAGTCATTTGTAGTGGGTATAGTCGGTTGCGATCGATTGTCGAGGGCTCGGATCATTTCTGATCTTAGACACTCCATTTATAGAAACGGTGAGAGGATCCTTCTGGGAAAACCGATTCCGAACATGGCAGCTCTACGAATCCCTGGGTTTTGGCGATGGAGATGAAGTCACCAGATGTATTGAATGGAAGCGGCTCTGCCCAAATTTGACCGGTTTCGTCACAACTCAGTGATACCGGAAGGAAAAGAGTCAGGGGCGGGGCAAAGCTGAACTCGCTTCTTAACTTTACAATTGTGGGGGGGCAGGCCGATTTACCTGTGATTTCTGCTAGAGCTGGAAGGACGAATCGATGTAGGCAGGTAAAGCATGATACCGGATTTCCTGGGAGGGCGAAAACAAGTGTGCGTTTCCCATTCCGGTCAATGTCCCCAAACCAAAGCGGTTTCCCCGGACACTGACTAACCCATTGAAATGTTTTTGCTACGCCCACGCTATCGAGAGCGGCAGCAAGGAAGTCCCGCTTCCCCTTCGAAACACCTCCGGCGAGTATTAGTATGTCGGTGTCTTGCAGGATTGATTGGACTGTTGTTTCGGTCTCCGCGAGACTGTCCATAATATGATGTCTCGAAACTTTCTGGAAACCTGCACTTTGAAGGGCAAACTGAAGAGCGAGATCGTTTGACCGACGAATTTGATGTGGTAAGGGTGAGTCGCAAACGTCAACGAGCTCGTCGCCAGTAGTGACAATAGAAATACGAGGAATTTGGGAAACAAGCAATTGAGATTTACCGATGGATGCTGCGATGGAAAGCTCTTTCGCAGAAAGGGTACAGCCCGGTTTCAAAAGGACATTCCCTGCAGGGCAATCGGAACCTAGAGGATGGATGCCGACGCCCTCGAACAGATCAATGCCATCGTTGAGCGTCGCGATTCCATCTTCGAGTTTAAGATTCTCAATCTTGATGACGCAACTGGCATTTTCGGGCACTGGAGCCCCAGTCATGATCTCGACGCAGGAATCCAAGTTGTTCAATTCAATCCTGGGGGATCCTGCATAGGCAGTCCCGATTACTGGAAAACTTCGGAGGCCTCGAGCGGCTGACTGGTAGCAAAGTGCAACCCCGTCAAAGGTGGAACGATTGAATGGAGGAAGGTTCCGATCTGATTGTAGCTGCTCTGCCAATACACGGCCGTTAGCATCCTCAATATTTACGAGCTCGGATGAAAGGGGAGCCAATCGTTCGGAAATTTTTTGCTGGGCTGCTTCGACTGAAATCACGAGCATTTGATTGAGGATGTTTTCCCATTTGGCAAGGATAGGATGCGAGATTGCGAAAAAGCCTTTTCAATCCCTAGCAAGATTGTATTCTCTTTTAGAGATGGGCGAACCGAGCTTCATATACGTGTCAGGTCCAGATGACTTCTTAGCTCTCCGAGCTGCATCAGCGGCATGGAGGGAGATGGTTGCCACTGTTGAAGATGACTTTTCCCAAGAAGTTATTAGTGGACGTGCTGTGAAGGTCGATGATGTGGAGCAGATTGTGAATCGCGTGAGGGAGGCGACGCAGACATTGGGATTGTTTGGAGGTAGGCGAGTGATCTGGCTCAAAGGCTGCTCGTTTTTGGCGGACAATCTATTGGGACGAGCAGAAGGAACACAAAAAGCGTGTGACGATTTGAGGGAGATACTGGAGGTGATAACGCCAGATGAGGTCGGTGTACTGATTTCTGCTTCACCAGTGGATCGCCGAAAGCGGTTTGCCAAGTGGCTCGAGAAAGAGGGAGAGCACGTAGCTTCGGGGGGAGTCGATTCCAAGGGAAACGGTTCAGATACACTCTTGGCAATTTTAGACGAAGAGTGCGAATCTCTAGGAGTCTCAATGAAACGGAGCACTCAAGAAATTCTTCTTAACAAGGTGAACGCCAATGCTCGCCTCATCTTGGAGGAGACTCGCAAGCTGGCGACCTATCTAGGTGATGAGGGGAGTGAGATCACGGCGAAGCTTATCGAAGAGCTCGTCCCCAATTTTGGCGAAGGTGACTTTTTCGAAACGACTGAAGCGTTTTTTTCCCGAAATCTGAAATGGACTTTGGAAGCGTTGCGTCGTCACTTTTTCGCGGGTCACGACGCTCGGCCGGTGATTGCCTCGCTGCAGAATCGCAATCGGTTGCTGATTCAGTTAAGAGCCCTCATCGACGGAGGGGAGATCCATATTGGGGGACGAGGGATATCGAAACCCGGATTCGAACAGGCGGCCGCAAAATACAAAGACCGTTTCGATGGTCTTTCGGATAAAAGCAACTTCAACGTTTTTACACAAAACCTGTGGTACATGGGCAAGCTGTTGGGTGAGCGGCAAATGCCCACATTGAAAAGGCTGATCGACCACCAAGGGGAGTTTATCAAAGCATTTGAGGAGATAGTTGAGCGTCCGAACGAGCAGGAAAAAGTCCTTCGCAACATGGCGATTCGTTGCCTTGCGTAAAATCCAGGTTGAGAGCCAAGGTGCTTCCGGAAGATTATTAATTCGTTTGGAATAAAGTTGCACCTTCCAATTGGAGCCCGTTTTTCTGTCTCACCTATGCGGATTTGCCTATTCACCGATAGCTTCCTGCCCTACATTTCGGGGGTAAGTTCTGCGGTTATCAATCAGGCGAACGAACTCGCCATCCGCGGGCATGAAGTAAGCATCTTCCACCCGAGGGCGAAAAAGGAAGATCGGAAGGAGGGGATTCCCGGGCTTGATTCTCGAGTAAAGACCTTCGGGCTGCCCTTCTCCGTTCCCATTCCCAACATCCCTAAGCTGCGATTTTCGATTCCTCTGTTCCTGTTTACTTATCGGCGTCTTAAGATCGCTTCTCCAGATGTGATTCATGTTCATACAGAGTTCGGTTGCGGAATTGAGGGCATGTTTTTAGGACGCTGGAAAAAGTTGCCGATAGTAGGAACATTCCATACCTTCTTCGCTGAGCCGGAGTATCTAAAGCAATTCCATCTTCCAAATTTTTCATTTACTCGAAAAGCGATGTGGAAGTATTCGGTAACTTTCTACAATCATTGTAGTCATGTGGTAAGCCCGTCGAAATCGGTTCGGGATAATCTCGTTCAAAGAGGCTTAAAGACCAAGGTGACGCTGCTTTCGAACGGGATTGACCCGATTCAGTTCAGACCGAAAGAGGAGATTGAAGCTTTTCGCCAATCTTTGGGCATCGACGATTTCGCTTTCATCTATGTTGGGCGAATATCGCCAGAGAAGTCTTTGGGAGTTCTACTTGGGGCATTCCATCGCGTAACACGGGTTAATCCGGATGTTAAACTCGTGATCGTCGGAGCTGGACCCTCCGACTCAGAGATCGATGAAAAGGTGGCGGAGTTCGGGATTAAGAAAGCAGTCGTACGGACGGGTGGCATTGAACGGGATATCTTGATGAAAGAAAACTATCTTTTACTTGGGGATGTCTTTGTGACGGCGAGTAAAACAGAGAACCAGCCCGTGAGTCTGCTGGAAGCGATGGCCTTCGGGTTGCCCATGATCGGCCCAAGGGCCAAAGGAATCCCTGAGCTTGTTGAGGACGGAAATGACGGATTGATTTTCGAGCCGGACGACGAGCAAGACATGGCAGATGCTATGATCAAGCTTATGAAAGACAATTACTTGAGAAGCGAAATGAGCCAGGCGGCTATAGATAATGCAAGCGACCATAGCATGGGGAAAACCGGTAGCAAGCTAGAGCAAATATACCGCGACGCGATTGGTTAGAAAAGGCAAATGTATCTGAAGTAAAGATACTTGAAAAGCCTTACCAAAAACTCTAGAACTTCGCATATCCGAGTCGGGCTCTAACAAGGGCAACTCGAGGAAGCCCTTGAACGTGCTCCAAAATGGCTAGAGAACTCTGTGGAATTCTAGGAGTCTGAACAGTTAGGCTTTTGATTTTGTCTCCCCCATCGTCGCTGCCCCATTTCCAGTTGTATCCTTGTGGTGGCGGATACGAGTCTATCCCCTCAGTCCGGTTCGAACCTAAAAACCGAAAGAGTTTGGCGGTCCACTCGATGGGTTTCTGAACCAGATCTTCATAGCGTATCCAAAAATTTGAATTACCATCATCTGGAAACCGATCCAGTAGATTCGCGTATACCGGGGCCCAATAATTGTTGGCGAACCAATTATCGATGTATTTTGGAGCCAAAAGTTCCGCTTTACGAAATACCATTTTGCGCAGCGAGGCCGTCGTCGTGTGAACGTCGCGAGTGAGAATGATACGCTTCAGCTTGGAAACGTTGGGTAGCTTCGGATACCGCTTTGTCTCATTGAACCAGGCTGGACGTTTAAGAACCACAATTCTTTCGTCACAAAGAGAAGCGATTTCGGAGGCGGCGGTCGCCGACTGGAATTTCTGAAAATTGGTCTCCGGTAAGCTTGATATATCGGGTGCTGCCGCCATAAGTGCTTTTAGCAAGGTGGAGCCCGAGCGCATTACGCTCAGTTCCAATGCGATCGTTCTTTCTGATGGCTCTTTTTTCGAGGACTTCATTACTGCCACGCATGCAAGGAAGCCGACGGCTAATCCACAACAAGAAAATGCTTTAAATTCTCGAGGCGCTACTCAGGGTGTTAGTTGCTCATGCCACAAAAAAATCCAGTTATAAAAAACGTACTCGCGGATCGCTATGCTTCCGGAGCGATGAAAAAAATTTGGTCCGCTGAAGGCCGGGTTGTGATCGAGCGCGACTATTGGATCGCGGTGTTGAAGGCTCAGAGAGAATTGGGACTAGAAATCCCACTAAAGGCGATCAAGGTTTATGAGTCGGTAAAAAACAAGGTGAACCTAGCGTCTATCGATCGGCGAGAGCGTAAGGTGCTACATGATGTGAAGGCGCGCATTGAAGAGTTTTCATCGTTGGCGGAATACGAGTACGCTCACTTAGGAATGACGAGTCGGGACCTCACTGAAAATGTTGAGCAGCTGCAGGTCATACGTTCGTTGAGACTGACCCGGCTCAAGGCAGTAGCGTGCTTGAACCGGCTCGCCGAAAGAGCGGTTGAGTTTAGAAATCTGATGATTACGGCCCGCACTCACAATGTACCTGCCCAGGCGAGTACATTGGGGAAGCGTTTCGCGATGGCCGGTCAGGAGCTTTTGGTTGGGATTGACCGACTCAATGACCTAACGGAACGTTATCCCGCTCGAGGGCTTAAAGGAGCTGTGGGCACCCAGTTGGATCAACAGACGTTATTTGAAGGGGATGCGAGCAAAGTTGCGGCCCTAGAGGAGAAAATTATTAGGCATCTTGGTTTCGGAGAAGTACTCTCAAATGTTGGGCAAGTTTATCCACGTAGTGTTGATCTAGATACGGTTACAGCATTGGAACAGTTGGCATCTTCAGCGATCAATATGACCACGACTGTCCGGCTCATGGCAGGGCAAGGTCTGGTGAGCGAGGGATTTTCGAAAGGTCAAGTAGGTTCCTCAGTGATGCCTCACAAAGTGAATTGTAGGACGAGTGAACGTATCCACGGATTTGGTACAATTTTGAAAGGATACGCTGCGATGGCTTCAGGTCTGACGGGAGGCCAGTGGAACGAAGGCGATGTTTCTTGTTCGGTCGTGCGCCGCGTAATGCTTCCAGATTCCTTTTTCGCCATAGACGGCCTATTGGAGGCTTTCCTGACTGTTCTGGGTCAGATGCAAGTATTTGAGAAAGCGATCGAATCGGAGAATGCGGTGCAGTTGCCGTTCCTGGCCACGACCACCATTTTAATGGAGTCGGTAAAGGCAGGTGCCGGCCGCGAGGGGGCCCACTTGGCGATTAAGGAAAACGCACTTGCGGCGAGTAAGGAGATTCGTGAAGGCCGACCTAGGGATGCGGATCTCCTTGGTAGACTTGCTGGCGACGAAAGAATTCCGCTTTCTTTGATGCAGCTTGAGAAGCTCGTCTCTCAATCGAAACGATTTGTGGGAGCCGCTCCTAAACAAGTGGACCAATTCAAACGCGACGCAGCGAAGTGGGTAAAGCGATTCCCCGATTCCAAAAAAGTAAAGCCAGGGAAGATGCTTTAAGCAGAATCTAGACTTGGCTGGTCCTGGCGGTAGTCTCAGTCAAGGTGGGTAACAATTTCGCATTTAACCGCGTTTGCCAAGAAGCACTCCTCATGGGCTTTGTGGTGTAGCTTTTCCAACTGCTCGCGAGTTGGATACACTCCCTCTGCGAACTGAACTTTGGGATAAAGGTCCACGCGACTGATGGCCATTTTGCCCTCAGCGTTTCTACAAAGGTGGCCAATGGCGTTGTCCTCGTACTTTTCAACAGTTAAGTTTTGGAAAGAGGCAAGTGCTAAAAAAGTAAGCAGATGACAACTTGATAGCGAAGCGACGAATGCTTGTTCAGGATCGATGCAATCGGGATCACCAAGGTATTGAACTGCAGCAGACACATCGAGTTTTGCCCCGTTTTCAAACGTCCATATGTGGTTGCGGGAATAGTTCTTATAACCGAAATCGATCTCGTTTCGATTCCATACGAGATTAGCCTGATGTTCTGACATTAGTAGAAAATGAGGGCGGCTTTCTAGATATGCAAGGCAATCGATTTCCGAGAATCGACTCCTTTTTCCGCCGAAATCGTCAATTAGGGAAAAACGACTGATCTTATCACAAATTGTCTGAAAAGTGGTCGAAGCGATTGAAGTGGAAGAAAACGGGTTGGGCAGCTAGTGATAAAGGTCCTGAGTCGGAGCTGTAAATCCAGTCTAAGCGTCGACAGAATAGGACGTATTTACGAAAGCGGCAATCGTAGGCTAGCCCTCGCTGCGGGATTCATAATTTGTCAAAGTGACCACACACTCAAGGTGCTTTGTTTGCGGAAACAGGTCAAAGGGCTGGACTTCTTCAACCTTGTATCCCCTATCGGTTAAAATTCGGAGGTCGCGTATTTGCGTAGCCGGATTGCAAGAGACATAGACGATTTTTTGTGGTCCGAAAGCGATGAGCTGGTTTAGAAATTCCTCGCTGGATCCCTTGCGGGGTGGATCGATGATTACAGAAGAGTCTATCCCGCCAAAATCGATTTGGCTGAAAATCGATGCTGCATCGCCCAGTACGAATCGGGTGTTTTTGATACCGTTCGCTCTAGCGTTTTCAATAGCGTATTGAACTGAGAATTCAGATACCTCGATTCCGACGGCCTGCTCAAAGTGCGAAGCCGCTGAGAGGCAGAACAGGCCACTGCCACAATAGGCGTCTACTAAATTGTCGACTCCACCCTCTGAAGCCTTGCGACCTACATATTGAGTGAAGCTTCCCAGAATGCTGGGATTGTTTTGGAAAAACTCACCGGCAGGGAACGAGAAGACGAGTTCTCCTACCTTTTCGCGGATAATCTCCTTGGGATTCGTGGTTACTCCGTCGAGATGTTCGCGGATAAGCAACGTGGCTCCCTTTTTGTAGGGATTTCTTACCTGGTTTTGGCGCACTTCCAAGCACGCTATTGCTAGTCGCTCGTTCATTTCTTCTGAAACAAGGGGGCAGCGTTCAATCTCTACGTAACTCGATCGAGACCTTTGCCTTAGAAAACCAATTTGTACGGGGCGGTCCTTCTTTGGTTTAGGGAAATGAGGAGTCAACTTAGACCGATAGCTGTATTGCTTCGGCGAGGGAACGGCCGGGAGCACATCCGTTTCGATGCGAGCCATGTGAAAGAGAAGCTCCTTTACTTGGCGCGTTTTCCATTCGAGTTGAGCTTCGTAAGCAAAGTGCTGATACTGGCATCCGCCGCATTGACCAAACACCGGACAAGGGGCTTCGATTCGGTCAGGAGATGGTATTAGTACCGACACGAGATCCGCTTCGGAGAAGTTCTTTTCGTTTCGGTAGACTCGAGCTCGGATCCGTTCTCCGGGCAATGCGTATCGAACCATGACGACCCAGTCATTGTGGCGACCCAGCCCTTGGCCCATGTTGGTGAGGGTATCTACATCCAGTTCGATTTCCTCATGGTAAGAGTATGGGTCAGGCTTGAATCCTCTGGGGATTCGGGAAGCAGACGGTTCGCTTTCGTTCATTGTCCTGAAACGAAGGACGTCTCCTTGGGAGATGGCAAGATTTCTGAAAAGAGAGGACTGAATTGACTTCAGAGGACAGGTGCTGTTCGAGTGGTCTATGTATTCATGAGCATACGAGAAAAGAGGGATCAGATTGTGGAAGAGCTAATGCCGTTCGAAGACCATTTCGAGCGATTTTCTTACATAATAGACAGGGCTAAGGGGCACCCGCCGCTGGCAGACGAGTGCAAGATCGACACTTTCCTGATTGAGGGGTGTTTGTCGCAGCTATGGATCTTTCCGGAGTTTAAGGAGGGAAAATGTTATTTTCACACGGATTCTGACGCTGCGATAACGAAAGGCACGGCGGCATTGCTGTGCGAGCTTTATAGTGGAGAAACTCCAGAAGACGTGCTTTCGTTGGAGCCGGGTTTTCTAGCTGACGTGGGGATTACGCAACACTTGTCACCTAACCGGCGAAATGGCCTCACCAATGTCAGGAAAAAAATCAAAGCCTACGCGGAGCTTTGCTTGAGAAACCGCTAACCGTCTGACCGAGCCGCCGGGCTACAGATGGAGTCGAGTCACGATATCAGATACATTGGGTCGCGGTCGCTCTTTTGGCGTTTCCGTTTCGCTTCCGATGTAAATGAATCCGAGGATGTCCTCGATCGTTGCTATCCCAAGGTACTCCTTTACACTATGGCTGTAAGAGAACCACTCGGTGAGCCATTGACTGCGGTAGCCTAGTGCACTCGCGGCAATCAGAATATTCTGGCAGACAGCTGCTCCGGACAGGAGTTGTTCGCATCGTGGGGCTTTTTTGGACGCAGTGTGTGACGATACGATGAGAAGTAGAGGAGCGGTCTTGGCTTCTTTCGAATTGGTTTTATTAAGATTGGTAGGGTCACCCTCATGAAGTTCGGGAAGCTTGGCATGAAGAATATCCTGATTGGCCCGATCCACAACTTGAATCCGCCAGGGGCAAATGCCTTTGTGGTCTGGGACCCGCGTTGCGCAAATCAAAATCTTTTCCAGTTCCTCTTCCGTTGGGCCAGGTTCAATGAGCTTACTGGCTAGCAGTGATCGGCGGTTCATAAGCAACTCGATGGTATCGGGGCTGTGTCTCATGTGAATATCTCGTAACAAGTGGCCGCGTTATGGCTACAAAAAACAGCCGATCCAGATGATGAAATATTGGATGCAGCGAATCGAAAGTGTTTCGTGGTCTTGCAGTCTGAAAGTGATCAGGTATTGATGGATCTGAAATGGAAGAGTCTGACCATCATAGACTATTTATGCGAGAGGCGATACGCGAGGCGTTCCTAGCAGATGTGAGTGAGACTTGGCCGAATCCGAGGGTAGGGGCAATCATCGTTGAACAAGGCTTGGTTGTCTCCAGAGGACATTTTCAGAAAGACGGGGGTCCTCACGCAGAGCGGGAGGCACTGGCAAATCTCGGAAGATCGCCGGGAACGAATGCAACGCTGTATGTGACCATGGAACCTTGTTCAACCCATGGAAGGACAGGGGCGTGCACCAATGCGATTGTAGAGGCTGGAATCAAAAACATTGTGATAGGAACGCTGGATCCCACTCATTCACACCGAGGGGCGGGTTTGGCGGTACTGCGTAAAGCTGGACTTAATGTGGTTTCCGACGTTTTGAGAGAGGATTGCGAATCGATTAATCCAGGGTTTGAAGGTAGAGAAACTCCCTAGTCACAGTGAAAGACAGAAGCACAAGACCGATTGCCTGGGTAGCTATTAAACTGATACGCATCTATCAATTATTTCTGTCGCCGATAAAATATGTGTTGTTTGGACCGAATTCAGGGTGCCGCTACCAGCCGACCTGCTCCCGGTATGCAATCGAATGTTTTCGAAAAATGCCGTCGGGGAAAGCACTCTTTTATTCACTTAGGCGAATTTTAAGGTGTCATCCTTGGGGAGGCTCCGGCTACGATCCAGTCCCAGAAGAAGCTCGATCGGAAAACATCGACAGAAATAAAAGTTACTCCTCAAAAGAAGTAACGTAATGGCGATTCTTCATGATCGTTTCCTCTGAGACTGAACTGAATTTTTTCAAATATCTCTCTAATTTTAGGGTGTGATTAGTGGATGGTTTTATTAAGTAAATATCTGACATCTGTATTCATATTTTCGTGCTTTTTCGCCTGATAGTTTTTGCTTCACCTCTTTGTTTCATGGTTTATTGATGTAGGAAGGTTTTGATCCTCTCTTCATCCTTTACATTCAAGAAAAAGGGTTCGGTCGCATACTATTCTTTCAGAAATTCAGAACGACATAAGTGAATGAGTTTGCAAGTAAATGGCTACTGTCGCTCAAAGATGAGTGTTGGAAATGGGTTAAAAATTTTCCTCCGAGATCAATTTATCATCACTGTAGGTCTTTTTTGACGACAACTTGCCATTCTCGACGAAATATTCCCAAAGACCTTCTGCCCTCCCGTCCTTGTAAGAACCTTTGCTTCTCAACTGCTCGTTCTCGTAGTAGTATTCCCAAGTTTCAACTCTTTCACCGTCCTTGTAAGAACCTTTCGCCTCGATTAACCCGTGCTGGTAGTAGAACTCCCAAGGACCATCTCGCAACCCGTCCTTGTAAGAACCATTCCTATGTAACTGTCCGTTCTCGTGGTAAGATTTGTAGGGTCCTTCTAACTCTCCGTACCTATAGGATTTCTTCTGTTTTAATTGTGCGTTGTCAAAGTAGTGCTCAAAAGGCCCGTGGTTTTCCCCGTCCTTGTAAGAACCTTTCTGTTTTAACTGCCCATTCTCGTGGTAGATTTCCCAAGGACCCTCTTTCCTTCCATCTCTGTAAGATCCATTCTTAACTCGTCCGATGTTCTTGTATTTAGTATAAACCGATCCATTGTAAGGTTCGGTTGATAGAACCTCATAAGTGATCCCATCGCGATCCATCAAATTTACAGAAGGGATCTCTTTTGCGCAAGATACGAGAAGGGTAAACAATAGAGGAAGGGATGGTTGCTTCATTTCAAACACAGACTGATAAAGACAACATTTTCGTCAAATTAGAATGGTCTTAGGAATCTATTTCCGTTCTGCCAGGTCTTTCTCGACGAGTGCGAGGGGCTCTGCATCAGTTTCCTCTGGAAAGTATTTCCTGCTCGATTAGATACCGAAGTAACGCTCACTATCCACAGAATACGTGATGTGTTGATAGTTGTTCTTCAGGACATCGATATTCCTGTAATGCCCCATTTTCTCTGCCGTCTTACGGAGTCCCCATTCCTCATCCTTCAAGTTCTTAGCAAACTTAAACGTATCGTGTTTGGATTTGAACTGACGATACTGATTCTCACCGAGCACGACACTCCACGCAATAGATCCTCTTTTCTGACCTTCTCGAGAGAATTCGGAATACCTTTTGTTTGGCATGACAGAAAATGAGTAAATATGGGAGTAAATTCAGAAACCAAAATATCCTAAACTACTTTCAATCAATGATATAAGTTTATCAAAAAGTATTTTTCCACATCATTGACTCAAGTGGATGGGGGGAGCGGATGTTGTATTTGGCGGATCCCTTTTTGTTGTACATGGTTTCTATATCTCCTTGTACATCGAAGTAAATGAGTTGGCCGATAGGCATGCCGGCGTACACCCGAACGGGCTGGGAAACTGAAATTTCCAAGGTCCAGTGATTGCAGAAGCCAACATCTCCTTTGCCAGCAGTAGCATGGATGTCGATACCGAGCCGTCCAACACTCGATTTGCCCTCAAGAAAAGGAACATGTTTGTGAGATTCCGTGTATTCGAGGGTCGAACCCAGATAGGTGGTGCTGGGGTGAAGGACGAAGCCCTCTTCGCCAATTTCGAAGTGCTCGACTTTGTTGTGAGCCTTCGCATCGAGAATCTCTGAGAGATAGGTTGCCAAGTGCTTGCTCAAATGAACATCGTAGCTGTTGGTGCCGAGCGATTCGCGCGAATAAGGATCGATTACAATCTCACCTTTCTCGATGGACTGGAGGATTGCTCTGTCAGATAGTATCATATTTGCGATCTTAGAGATTAGCCTAGAATCTCTTTCAGTACGTTTACAAGGCGAGGCAGGTTGTTACTTGTGATTCCAGCCACGTTGATTCGGCCGCTGTCCACGATGTAAATACTGTGATTGGTTCTCAATGCAATAGCCTGTTCCTTGGTCAATCCGGTGAACGAAAACATTCCCTTTTGGTCTTTAAGAAAGCTGAAATCCCGGGATACGCCTGCGTCGGCGAGGGCGGTCACGAACTGTCGGCGAACCTCGTGTATCCGAGTTCTCATGGCATCTACTTCTTTGGTCCAGCGGGTTTGCCATTGGGAGTCACCAAGTATCGCTTCTACGATTGTGCCGCCGTGGGCAGGCGGGTTGGAATAGTTTGTGCGAATGGCAATTTTGACTTGGCTGGCGACGCGCGTCGACTCTTCAGCGTTATTTACTACGATTTGCAGGGCGCCAGCACGTTCGCGGTAGAGTCCTAGGTTCTTTGAAAAAGATTGGCACACAAAAAGCGGTAATCCTACTTTGGCGAATGCTCGAGGTGCGTAGGCGTCTTCTTCGACACTGAGCCCGAAACCCTGGTACGCGAAATCAAGTAACGGTAGCCACCCCTTTGCGGTTGCGATATTAGCTACCTCATCCCATTGCTCGGGCGAAAGATCGGCCCCGGTGGGATTATGGCAACAGGCGTGTAGGATCACGACATCCCCGGAGGGAATAGACTTTATTGATTCAATAAAAGCTGAATAGTCGAGACTTAAGGTTGTTGAGTCGAAATAGGAATAGACATTCGTAGCAAGGCCCGCGGCTGAGAAAATTCCTTTGTGGTTGGCCCAGGTCGGATTGCTGAGCCATGCAGACTTTGTCTTCAAGTTTCCTTTTATAAAATCTGCGGCCACGCGCAGGGCTCCGGTACCGCCGGGAGTTTGGGCCGTGACAATCTTGTCTGCAAGAGATTCCGCGAGTTCATCGCCAAAGCACAACTTCTGAGTTAGGGAAGCGAACCTTGGGTTTCCCGTCATAGGTAGATAGCTCTTTGTGGTATTGGTTTCGGCGAGAACCTTTTCCACTTCGCGGACGGTATTTAGGACGGGCGTGACGCCGGAATCATTGACGAATACTCCCACACTGAGGTTTATTTTCTCAGGATTAGGGTCTGTCTTGAAGGACTCAGTGATGCTTAAGATGGGATCGGCTGGAGCTTGGGTTACGGTTTCGAATGGCGACATGATGCTTGAAAAATTTGGCGTCGATTGCACGAGCCTATTTAAGTTAGAATCAAAGAGCCTTCTGTCAATGGCACGATGCGAGTATCCTGATAGCTGCACCCAAGCGTATTGGGGTTTGTTTGGAATGACTGAAGCGGAGTCGGTCTTCGAACCTGCCAGGCCAAATTTGCAGCGGGAAAGGCGTCGCGGGATTGGTTGGGCTTCCGGACCCTTGCTTTGCTCGCGAGCTCGCTGCGTCGAACCCTGAGGGTTGAAAATCCCGTATGGAAATTTCCAGGCACTTAGATTCCTTTGCAGTATGAAAGAATTTGTTGGTTTTGGTGGCGGATAGAGCGGGATTCAAAATTGGTTACCATCTAGGGGACAGGAATTTACCTAGGTATATAGTCGCAAAAATCACTATATGGCTGCATTAAGCAGAACTGATTGTGACAGGAAATTAGATGGGCGAGCGGTGGTTGTTAGAGAGGCAGCTCCCTGCATCAGTGTTGATCAACATCCTCAGAAGATATTATCGACCCATTGGCCAAGGTTTGGTTATGCTTTCCCATTGGATCGGTCCACTGAAATTATATCCTAGATTTGACCGTCCCCCTATTTCTCAAAACAAATTCATCTAAATTTGAATCGATCAGAACAGAAACAATTGTTTTGGCTATTGAAATTAAAGTTAACGCAACTAAGGTTTGGCGAGATGGAGTTTTTTTGTTGCGGGACGACGTTCTTCAGCATTCGTTTTTCCTATGTCACATATCGTAATACTTGAGGGCAGTGTGCCCACGGACAAGCTTGAGGCCTGTGTTGAGCTTTTCGCTAAAAATCGTTTAGCGGATACAAAAACTTATGATGGATGCCAGAGTTGCTTGGGTGCAGTAAATAAATCCGAATCAGTCATTACCCTCTGGACGCAGTGGGAGTCAGCAGAGCACTTTGACCGTTATATGGAATGGAGAACGGAAAGAGGGGATTTTGCAGAGGTTTTATCTTACTTCATCGGCGAGCCGAGGATAACACGATCCAAGCTCTTTTTTTCATAGCACGACAAAAGGCCCAAAGCAAGTTTCCTTCGCTAGCAATAGGCAGATTTCCTGCGAGCTTGAGTACAACTCAGCGCAGGACGGTGGTTCAGGAGTTGCTGATTAGGATTACCCTCTTGGCACACCGAGGTGGGACCCCAGTAGCTGTCCCAAAAAAATTGTTCTTCAAAGGGCTTCTAAAGCTACTCCTATGCCATCCTCCGCCTTGCCGTAGCTAACACAGATACAACCACTCCAAGAAAGGTTGCTTTACCCTTCGTATCCCGGCATCAAACAGTGTCACCTAAGCGACCAGAAAGAGACGTAAGATTGCTTATCTATCAGATCGACCTCAAAACGGACGAAATTCTGATCACCATTTGTCACGTAATCCGCAAAAAAGACTTTCATTTTGCTTCCATCGCGAGTGAAGGTACCCATGTGTGGCGTACTTACAATACCACCTCCCTCCAGAATAGCTTCAGCAGTTCCAGTTACTGTCCCGCCTGAACGGTCCCCACAATCCCCACGGGGCATGTGCTCATACTCATGCGTCAAAGTAACAAAGCCGTAACCCTCTACTTTTCCCTCCATGTAAACTGTCATAGTGTCTTCTCTCTGGCCTATGGCAGTTATTGTAAAAGTTCCTTTTCCGTCAGGATTGCTCAAGTCTAAGTTCATGGCTTGCACGAAATACAACAATCATTGCAAGTCAATTACTGTATGCCGTTGAGCCTAACAATAATAAGGCCAATTTATAAGTGACTCTAAAACATAATTTAAAGTGGAGTTTGTTCTGCACTCCATAACGAAACCGAAAATTGGATACAAAAAAGGGATGCTATAAGAGGGGGAGCTTTTATTATTCAATCGTCAGATTGTGGATCGCTGCTCCCTCCTCCAGTACCATTTTCCGTGCTTGGGCGATCTGATACGGAGTCATTTCTTTGGCGATGTATTAACGGGTGTTTAAGGACACCGAATTATTGATAAAGCGAAATGGCATCAGGAAGGGGTGCAATGACCAGGTAAGTAGTGGGACCCGAATCAATGTCCACAGCACTCATTTTTTATGACTATTCCGCAGGAAATATTCGGACTGTTTACACTAACCCAACAGTAGCGATAAGCGTTCACACTACTCACAAACTTGATAATCATTGGGTTAGATGCACCAGCTTGACTGAAAAGGATTTATCAAAGGTCGATTACAACGCAACAATTAGTTTTTCCGAGTATGGCAACACCGAGACGATTGAAATGAGAGAAATCGGTCAAGATGGAAAACCATCGAGGCGAGAAAACATCTGGCGTTGGGTAAAATACAATCGTTAAATTAACCAATTTCCTCAGAAGCAAACACGGAGCGATGGCATTACTCTGCGATGAGCTTACACGAGAGTTTTGAACTGCTTTTGCAGACGATTTTTTCGTGTTACCTTCAATGGTACATTAACCCCGAAAGAATCACCGTATACGTTCGGGTTAAATTCCCTATCAGCTCTAATCCCAGAGCTGTTCGGGTAATTGTGTGGGTCTTAAAAATTCCCCCATTTCGCACAACAGAGGTCTTGGCCAACTACCCAAAAAACCGCAAGACTCTCTGTACAAAAGGATTAGGAAAATTTCACACACTTACGTTATCAACTGATAATCAGTACATTAAATGGCGGAGAGAGCGGGATTCGAACCCGCGGTACAGTTGCCTGCACACACGCTTTCCAAGCGTGCTCTTTAAACCACTCAGACATCTCTCCAAACTCCGAGATAGGAGGCTGTGACGAATGGGGACAAATCCGATTCCGCGCAACTGAAAACTTTATCTTTTTAGCAAGTTTGAGGCTCGTTTAATTAGAGAGTTCATTGTAACTTGGATTCTGTAAAAACCCGCTTGCATGTTGATTTGCCCAGCTTACTTTCCTCCGTTAGTAACGTTATGTCGAATGGTTTCTTCTAATCAAGATTTGGGCTATAACAGCAAAGTTGAAGGTGGCGTCATTGTCTCCAAGGCAGATGCGGTTATCAATTGGGTCCGTACTCACTCGCTCTGGCCTATGCCAATGGGCCTGGCGTGTTGTGCGATCGAACTCATGGCTTCTGGTGCCTCTCGATTCGATATTTCTCGATTTGGAGCGGAAGTAATGCGTTTTTCGCCGAGGCAATCGGATGTTATGATCGTCGCCGGGACGGTCACCTACAAGATGGCCCCGGCATTGCGTCGGATTTATGACCAAATGGCGGACCCCAAATGGGTGATCGCCATGGGAGCCTGTGCTTCTTCGGGAGGGATGTACCGTTCCTATGCTACTTTGCAAGGGGTTGATCGAATAGTGCCGGTCGACGTTTATGTGAGCGGATGCCCTCCTAGACCGGAAGCTTTGCTTGATGCTCTTATGAAGCTGCAGGACAAGGTTAGCACAGAGCACTCCGCCAAAAACCTTTTTGAAGGCTGATTCGTCCCGGCAAATGATAGCTCAAGATCTCAAATCTACGCTCAAAGAATCATGTCCCGAACTGGACGACCGTGATTCCATGGACTGGCCGGCTTTTAACTGTCCGGTTGAGAGTATTCCCGATGTGGTCAAAAATCTCAGGGACGACCATGGCTTTGATGCCTTGATGGACGCCACAGCGATAGACAATGGGGTTGAGGCTACACCTCGGTTCACGGTCGTCTACCATCTGTTTTCTTCCGAGAAGCATACTTATGTTCGGCTCGCAGGCGATTGTTTGGATGACGAAGCCCCTTCAGCCCCTTCATTGGCATATCTTTTCAAAAGTGCTAATTGGATGGAGCGCGAAACCTACGATATGTTTGGCATTATTTACGAAGGCCATCCGGATTTACGCCGCATTCTAATGTGGGACGAGTACCCGCATCATCCGCTTCGCAAGGATTTTCCATTAGCGGGGTATGAAAACGAGCTTTGGGACCCAGAAATCGCGAAGAACACGGGAGTGAAAGTGAAGCCGGCTCCCATGGTGGGCGGCCCATTTGTCGCGCAGCAGTCAGTATTTGAAAGCAAACGCGAACCTGCAGCGAAAGACGAAAGCTGGAGCGAAGAGCGAGCAAAGCCCGACCAAGACTGATCTATCAAAAGAGCCTTTTCCAGAAAATTTCCCATGTCCACAGAAACAACCGAATACACTGCTCCTGATTCAGTAGGGAAAGCTGCCACTGCAGCTCAGGAGTTCGAAACCGAACATCTTGAAGTAAGCATGGGCCCTTCGCACCCGTCCACCCATGGAGTGCTGCGATTAAACCTCGAGTTAGATGGCGAAATCGTGAAAATGTGCGACCCAGTTCTTGGATACTTGCACAGAGGTGACGAAAAAATCGCTGAGAATATGACCTATAACCAATTTGTTCCCTACACGGATCGATTGGACTACTTGGCCCCTCTGGCCAACAACGCGGCTTACGCAATGGCAGTCGAAAAGCTGGCGAATCTGGAGGTGCCGGAGCGCTGCCAAGCGATTAGAGTTGTCACCAGCGAGCTTGCCCGGATTTCCGCTCATCTACTGGGATTAGGTGCCTACACGATGGATGTGGGGGCCTTGACCGTGTTCATGATTACATTTACGGAGCGGGAAAAGCTGTATAAGCTCTTTGAGGAGCTAACCGGGGCCAGGTTCACTACCAGTTATTCGAGAATCGGCGGGGTAGCGCGAGATATGCCGGAAGGCTGGACAAATCGCGTGCTCACGTTTTGCGAAGAGCTTCTACCATTACTCGACGATGTTGAATCGCTGTTGACCCGGAACCGCATCTGGTTTGATCGTACAGCGGATATTGGAATTATTTCGAAAGAAGACGCTATTGCGTATGGGTTGACTGGCCCCAATTTGAGAGGTTCTGGTGTTGATGTCGATTTGCGTAGAGACGTCCCATATAGTGGATACGAACGATATGAGTTCGAAGTGCCTTTAGGTGAAAACGGCGATTGCTACGATCGATATGCAGTTCGTATGGAGGAGATGCGGCAAAGCGTGCGCATAGTGCGCCAGGCGATCAAAAAAATGCCAGGGGGGGCCTTCTATGCGGAAGACGCAAAGAAGATTTACGCCCCACGGAAGGATAAGATTCTGACATCGATGGAGGAACTAATCCAAAATTTCATGATCACGACAGAAGGACCGGATATGCCTGCGGGGGAAGTCTACTTCGAAGCGGAAAATCCAAAAGGTGCCCTTGGGTTTTACATTGTATCGAAAGGAGGGGGCGTTCCTTATCGGATGAAGATTAGGGGCCCGTCGTTCAACAATTTGTCGATCCTTGAAAAGGTCAGTGTGGGTGCAATGATTTCCGACATATCTGCGATTCTTGGAAGTCTGGACTTTGTGATGGGGGAATGCGACCGGTAACTGAAGAAGTAAGGTCTATGGGTGAAGTAGCATAGACGAAGCGGGCAAACGATCAATTAAGCAAGGCCGCTTATTAAAACCTAATTTTTATTTCTGAAATTAACTAGATGAATCTAAAGCCAGAAACGCTTGCTGAAATCGAGGAGGCGATCCCGAAGTATCCAGAAAAACAAAGTGCGGTGATGCCAATGCTACACGCGATCCAAAAAGACCAAGGACTTCTCACGAATGAAGCTGCAGAATGGGTAGCGGCGAAGCTGGAGATAGCACCAATTCATGTGCTATCTGTAATCACTTTCTACCCTTTTTTTCGCCAGCACAAAATTGGGCGGCGACATATCCGCATTTGTCGCACTTTGGCTTGTGCGATGGCAGGTGGTGCCAAGGTATGTGATAAAATGCTTTCTGAATTTGATACTAGACTCAATGAGGTCTCCCCGGGTGGTGAGGTAACAGTAGAATTCGCTGAATGCTTAGCGAGTTGCGGTACGGCCCCGGTTATGCTGGTAGATGACGAAATATACGAGAACCTTGACGAGGCGAAAGCTCAGGAGATTTGTGAAAAGATAAAAGCGGAAGTAATACAAGCGTAGTTGGAATGTCTGTACATCCTAAAGAACAACGTATCATCTTAAAGTATGCCGATGAGCCTGGCTACACACCAGACATAGATTGCTACATGAAAAACGGCGGCTATGAGATGCTCAAGAAAGCCGTGGGCATGGAGAAGCAGGCCATTTGCGACGAAGTAAAAAACTCGCAGTTGCGAGGACGTGGAGGAGCCGGTTTCCCCGCGGGTGTGAAGTGGAGCTTTGTCGATCGAAAATCGGGAAAACCCGTTTATATGGTATGCAACTGCGATGAATCTGAACCAGGTACTTTCAAGGATCGACAAATTGTTCACAAAGATCCCCACCAATTAATTGAGGGCATTATAATTTCCAGTTTTGCGACGGATTGTGCCAAGGCGTTTATCTACATTCGCGAAGAAATGCCCAAAGGTGCGGAGATCCTCAATCAGGCAATAAAGGAAGCGAAGGAAAAGAATTTCGTCGGCGATGATATACTCGGTTCTGGATACAGCTGCGATATTGTTGTCCACCGGGGAGCAGCGGCCTACATATGTGGTGAAGAAACCGGATTGATAGAATCACTAGAAGGCAAGCGTGCCAATCCGCGTATCAAGCCGCCTTACTTCCCTGCGGTACTCGGATTGTACATGTGTCCGACGATTGTTAACAATGTCGAAACGCTCTGCAACGTATTGCATATTCTCAGAATGGGTGCCGATGAGTTTGCCAAAATTGGGCGTCCTAACAATACGGGTACACGTATCTGGTGTGTTTCGGGGGGCGTTAAGCGCCCTGGCTACTACGAAGTGGCGGGGATCACATTGGGTGAACTGGTTTACGATATCTGTGGCGGTCCGAAAGACGGCAGGACCATCAAGGCGATCATCCCAGGTGGGTCTTCCATGAAAATTCTCAAAAGCGGTGAGCGCTTTACTGGTAAAGATCGTGATGGCAACGGCTACGACTGGGGGATTGAAGACATACCTCTAGATTATGATGGAATTGCTGCTGCAGGCTCGATGTCCGGATCTGGCGGTATGATGGTACTCGATGACTCGGTTGAAATTCCGGTCGCTCTAGCAAATTTAATGGCTTTTTATTCACACGAGAGTTGTGGGCAGTGCACACCTTGTCGTGAGGGTTCACTTTGGCTGAAAAAGATCACCACGCGAATGGTACATGGACAAGCGCGGCCGGACGATGTCGATTTGATGAAGTCGGTGGCAGACCAGATTGAAGGCAGAACGATATGTGCTTTTGGTTTTGCCGTTGCCTGGCCTGTGCAAAGTTACTTAGCAAAATTCGAAGACGAATTTCGGGAGTTCGCGGAGCGTCACAGCCGGATGGGTGGCGATCGAACGGCAGCCAAGGAGCTGGCTTGCAACCACTAGAAGAGGACGAGAGGATTGAGATAGGCACTTCCAATGGAAGAGAAAGAAAATTTGATAACAGTAAACATCGACGGCCAAGATCTTCAGGTGCCCCCAGGCATGAACATGGTTGAAGCGGCGGCGATATTGGGTAAGGAAATCCCTCATTACTGCTATCACCCGAAGCTCACAATAGCTGGGAATTGCCGTATGTGTCTCGTTGAGCTTGGCATGCCCGGTAGAGACCGAGCGACCGGCGAGCCCATGGTCAACAAAGATGGGACCCCAAAAATCATGTGGATGCCGGGCCCAGCAATTGGTTGCGGAACGAAGGCTGCCCCTGGGCTGCACATCAAAACCGACTCTCCCAAAGCGCTTGAATCGCGTGAGGCGGTAACTGAGTTTCTCTTAATCAATCATCCATTAGACTGCCCGATTTGCGACCAAGCGGGCGAATGTACACTGCAAGAATTTTCGTCCTCGCATGGTCGCGGATACAGCCGGTTTATTGAGCAGAAAAACGTAAAGCCAAAACGAACGCGACTAGGGCCGAGAGTCACTCTAGATGACGAGCGATGCGTCCTGTGTTCCCGCTGTATTCGATTTTGTGATGAAGTGGCGGGGGACAGCGTTCTGGGATTTACTGACAGAGGCAGTTACTCAACCCTTACTTGTTTTCCCGGCAAGGAGCTAGCTAACAACTATTCTTTGAATACGGTGGATATCTGCCCTGTGGGTGCCTTGACGAGTACCGACTTCCGATTTAAAATGAGGGTATGGTTTTTGAAAGAAACTAATAGCATTGATTTTGAAACAAGTGTGGGAGTTAATACGGTTGTTTCAGCTCGAGAAGGGACGATCTACCGGGTCAAGCCTCGTCGGAACGATCAGGTCAACGATACCTGGATGCCCGACTCTGGCCGCGAATTGTACAAACAGGTAGAATCGGATGATCGGCTGATACAATGTACAATTGACTCCCTCGCCACTAGTGCGGTCGATGCAATAGCAAAAGCGAGCGAGTGTTTGCAGGGTGGCGGTGTCGCTATTGTTGGGTCTGGACAATGCAGCGTAGAGGAGCAATTCGCACTTAAGGCTATTTCGGACGGAATCGGTGCGAAGGGGGTGTATTTGGTTGCGAGATACGGTAAAGACGATGGTATTCTCATGTCGGTCGATCGAAATCCTAATGTGAGAGGTGCCTTGATGGCCGGCTTAGTCAACGATTTGCCAGATGAGCAACTGGGGGAATTGGGGGCAAAGATTGACAGCGGGGAAGTGACCACCGTTTTTTCAGTGAAAGAAGATTTAATCGCCGGAGGACTTACGGAAGATCAGGTAGGCAAAGTCAAAATCATCTATCTGGGTACTCACGAAAACACGACCAGTAGTCTTGCCGATGTATTGATCGCAGGTCTAACCCAATTCGAAAAATCAGGTACGGTTATTAACCAACAGTTTCGCCTTCAAAAATTTAGTCGAGTGGTCCCGGGTCCTGGCGGAGCGATTGAAGATCTCTACGCCTTGGCTACGATCCAGGCGAATCTTTCTGGTGAATCATTCCCCTCCACTGTCGGATCTCTATGGAAACAAATCGGTACGGAGGGATCGGTGTTCGAGGGAATTTCCTTCCAGTCACTTTCCGATCAAGGAGAGCTCCTTGACGGAAGTGCTTTTGAACACTTTTCATTCCGGGAAGGAAAATCGCTCCACTTTGAACCGAAAAAAGAGGCACTTGCAATTGAGTAGGCAAAGTCATGGACGTTAACCCGGTAATCTTAAAGTTTGTCTACGCGGCAACAGTTGTGAGCGTTATTATGGGGCTTTGCTCCTATGCCGTCCTAGCTGAGCGAAAAATCTCTAGTTGGATTCAAGGTCGCGTTGGACCGAACCGAACGTCGCTCCCACTGATCGGGGGTATCCCACTTATTGGAAAATTTTTAACGCGATTGGGCATTTACCAACCCGTCCCTGACGGGTTGAAATTCCTGTTTAAAGAGGATGTAGTCCCAGCCCACGTTAATAAATTCTACTTTATCATGGCACCAGTCATTGCCTTGGTCCCGGCACTGACAACTGTGGTCGTCGTGCCTTTCGGTCGATTCGTAACTGAGGCTGGGGAAGTCATTCCGCTCGTTCTTGCGAATGTGAACGTAGGGCTATTATTTCTCTTCGCGATCTCTTCACTTGGGGTCTACGGCGTGGTTCTAGCGGGTTGGTCATCCAATTCGAAGTATCCCTTCCTGGGTGGAATTCGAGCGTCTGCCCAAATGATTTCTTACGAACTGGCTATGGGTGTATCGGTTCTTCCAATACTGATTTGGGTCAATGCGCCAGGTAGGGAAGGAACCCTGAACCTCTTCGATATCGCTCAAGCACAAAGTGGATTTTGGTTTGCCATGTGGATGCCCGTTTCTGCGATCATCTTTCTCGTGTGCCTTTTTGCGGAGACGAACCGTCTCCCTTTTGATATGGCGGAATCAGAAACAGAGCTAGTGAGCGGATTTCATACGGAATATAGCTCGTTCAAATTCGGACTCTTCTTCGTAGGGGAGTATGCTCACATGGTTGTGGGGTCATGTGTATTTACCTTACTGTTTCTTGGAGGTTGGAATCCGATGCCCTTTGTGACTTTAGAAGCTTTAGGTTTCGGAGAAGGAATATTGGGAGCAATACTTTCGGTTGGAATTTTCTCCGGAAAAATGTGCGGTATGATGTTTTTCTTCATGTGGATTCGCTGGACACTCCCTCGATTCCGATACGATCAGGTCATGAAGCTCGGTTGGAAGATTCTTCTTCCGCTGTCGATCGCCAACCTTGTCGTCTACACAATCTTCATTTTCTATTTGGATACGAAACTGTAGCAGATTGATACTTGTTTGAATTTTTCTAAATCTCAACGAACGCCACTATGCCCATTGTAATAAAGAGAAGGCCGCTAAATTTTCTGGAGAAACTTTATCTCCCGGAGATCGCTCGTGGACTATCAACAACATTCAAGAAAATTTGGGAGAAACCGGTTACCCTAGAGTATCCTGAGCAGCGACCGACTATTCCTGAAGGCTATCGCGGTGTTCCTACATTGGTGAAAGACCCCGAGGGTCGCGAAAAGTGTGTTTCGTGCCAATTGTGTGAGTTTGTTTGTCCGCCAAAAGCCATCCGTATAAAGCCGGGAGAAATACCAGAAAATAGTGAGTACGCTCATGTCGAAAAGGGTCCCCAGGAGTTTGAGATCGACATGTTGCGGTGCATCTATTGCGGCATGTGTCAGGAAGTTTGTCCAGAGGAGGCAATTTGGCTGCAGAATCAGTTCTCTCTTTCAGGTTATTCTAGAGAGGAACTCGTAAACAACAAGGAGGACCTCTACGAACTGGGCGGAACCTTGCCGGATGAACATTTCAAGTGGAGGAAGAAGAAAGAGGCCGCGGAACACGGAAGCGGACATTGATTATCGCAGCGATCCTTCAGAAGTATCGAGATGACTGACGTTTTCTTTTACATATTTGCAACCGCTGCCCTTGCTGGAGCTCTTGGTGTGGTCTTTAGCCGGAACACGGTTAGCGGGGCAATGTGCTTGATCGGAACTTTCTTGAGCATGGCCTCTTTGTTTGTACTCCTTGAGGCGTACTTTCTTGCGGTAATCCAAGTCCTTGTCTATGCTGGTGCGGTCATGGTGCTGTTTCTATTTATTATAATGCTTCTTGATGTGAAGGAGACGGCCGCAAAGAAAGCGAGCATCTACACTTGGGCGGCTAGCCTAATTGGTTTTGGCATTCTAATCACCGGAGTGTTCGCGATCAGTGCTGCAGTATCGATAAAGAACAAGGCTCCCACGATGCCCGAGGCTAGCGGAACTAGTTTAAAAGCGTTCGGGTATGAGCTTTTTACCACCTATTTGTTGCCGATGCAGGTAACCGGATTCCTACTACTCATCGCAATGATTGGCGTGATTGTGCTTAGCAAGAAAGTGAATACGGAGTAATGATCAGTTTAGAACAATATATAGTGGTCAGCAGCCTCCTTTTTGCCATTGGTTTCTTCGGGGTACTTTTTCGCAAAAACACTCTGGTGATTTACATGTGCCTTGAGCTTATGCTCAATGCGGCGAACCTAGCCTTAATCGCTTTTTCCCGTTACCATGGCGGAATGGGTGGCAACCTGTTTGTCTTTTTCACGATCACTGTAGCGGCTGCCGAAGTAGCGGTGGGTTTAGCGATAATTGTAGCTCTGTTTCGAAAACGGCAGACAGTTGAGGTGGGGGAATTGAACGAACTGAAAAACTGATTCTGCGAGCGATGGAAGACCATACTTCAGGCAAAGCCACAACCCACTTATTTCTATCTAACTACTGATGGGCTCAGAACTATACGCATACGCTCTACTTGCTTTCCCATTTCTATCGGCGACAGCGATTGCTTTTTTGTTTCGGAGAAACGGATTGGTTGCATCTGGTGTATCAGTTGCTGCGGCTGCACTAATATTGGCGACGGCGCTCCATATCATTTTTCGACTGGAGAATTTCGAGTTCAATGTGCACTGGATCGAATTGGGCTCATTTAGCGTCAGCTTCGGGTTCCTGATTAACGATCTCGCTAAGCTTATGCTTTTTGTCGTGGCTTTTGTTGGATTCCTTGTGCACATATTCAGCCTTGGATACATGAAAGACGATCCGAATAAGGCTCGGTTTTTTGGAGGTTTATCCATATTCATGTTCTCGATGCTTGGTCTGGTTATGGCGAGCAGCCTAGTAACTCTTTTCGTATTTTGGGAGTTGGTCGGATTTAGTTCCTACATGCTAATTGGATTCTACTTGGGCAAATCAAGTGCGGCTGCCGCATCGAAAAAGGCTTTCATCGTTAACCGCGTGGGCGACTTTGGATTTCTCATCGGGATTATAATGGTCTTTTCGATGTTCGGAACCTTTAACTTAACCTCTCTTTCAGAGATATTTAGTGGAGATACGTCTCTTTTGCAGACGGCATCAGTTACCGCGGTCGGGCTTTTCCTGTTTTGTGGAACCGTGGGTAAGTCGGGGCAATTGCCACTCCATGTGTGGTTGCCTGACGCGATGGAGGGCCCGACGCCTGTTTCTGCTTTAATTCATGCGGCCACGATGGTTGCGGCAGGGGTATTTCTGCTCTGCCGTACTGGATTTCTCATGACCGTCGATGCCTTGACGGTAATAGTGTGGGTAGGTGTTTTGACGGCGCTGGTATCAGGATTTACGGCAATCGCTCAGCGAGACATCAAAAAGATTCTGGCCTATTCGACTGTATCGCAGCTTGGTTACATGGTTGCGGCCTTCGGGTTAGGCAGTTTGGTAGCACTATCTGGAAGTGGTTGGCATGAACACGCTATTGTGACCGGCGGGGTTGCGGCTTCGATGTTTCATTTAACGACTCACGCCTTCTTTAAGGCTCTTTTGTTTCTCGGGTCTGGCTCAATTATTCATGCCTGTCATCACGAGCAGGATATTTTCAAAATGGGCGGTTTGGCCAAGAAAATGCCTATTACTTTTTGGACCTTCACTCTAGCGCTCCTCGCTCTGATCGGGACACCTTTTATCACGGCAGGTTTTTATTCCAAAGATGCGATTCTCGCATTGGCCTATCAGCAAGACAAAGTAGTGTTTTCCGCCCTCGTTTTTGGGGCCTTGCTGACTGCTTTCTACATGACGCGACTGTGGAAAATCGCTTTCTTTGGTAGTCCAAAGTCGGAGGGTGCTGATCATGCTCATGAGAATGGTTTAGTAATGACGATCCCACTCATGCTGTTATCAATTGGTTCAATTTTGGGAGGGTTTGTATGGTTTTATCCAGAGGTTCTACGACCGATTATTATCATTGGAGAGCATCTCGCGCACGGGGAAAACCATACTACGGTAGCTCTTTTTGGCGGAGCCGCTTGGGCGATCGGGTTGGTGGTTGCTTGGACCTTGTACGGGGCTGGAGCGAAAGAAGACCGACTGGAGAGAACCGTGAAGCCACTCCATACGCTCTTTGCTCAGAAATTCTATTTTGACCATCTGTATGACTGGTACGTGGCAAAAATCCAGCAGCGTATCGCACTAACGCTTCACTTCATCGAACAGATTGTCTTGTCGGGATTGATAGTCAGGGGGTTGGCGGGTATCACCGGTCTCATGGGAATTGGCCTGCGATCCCTGCACGTGGGAAACATCCATACATATGTGTATTGGTTTGTTGGTGGTTTAGTCATATTTTGGGCTCTTACGGTAGGAATTTTTTAAATGGGCATAACCGTTGTTAAAGTATCAGCATGGATGATTTTGCTTCACTAGTTCAGTTTTCGATAGCGGTTCCCATCGTAGCGGCCTTCCTGACTCTTTTCGTCAAAAGCTGGGGTCGCCCAGCGGTCCAAATAGTTAGTGTCACGGGATTCGCGTTGCCGGTTATTTTCGCCCTTTTCCTTTGGGGGTTCTACGATCCAAGTACTCCCGGGGGATATGCCTTTGTCAGTAATTTGGATACGGGGCTTGAGATGATTGGTGTTGGTCTGCACCTAGGATTGAATGGTGTAAGCTTGCCACTGTTTGTTATGGCCTCGGTCGTCGGATTGGCGGCGGGTCTGTTTGCAGCCCAGTCCAAAGCGGAGAATTTGTCTCGGTACCTATTCTGTCTCCTTATCATGCAAGGTGGCTTGATGGGTGTCTTCGCTTCGATTGATATATTATTTTTCTACTTTTTCCATGAGCTCGCTCTTATACCGACCTTCATCATGGTGGGGATCTGGGGTGGCCGCGACCGCAATTATGCGGCGATGAAGATGACGATCTACCTGACCATGGGAGCAATGCTCTCTCTAGTGGGACTGATCGCTATCTATGTTAAGAGTGGTGCGGAGTCATTTGATTTAATCACGTTGAAGGCCCACTTGGCTGAAATGCCTTTAGCGGATTCCGTTCAGAAGTACGCTTTTGGCCTCTTGTTATTCGGTTTTGGAATTCTAGTTTCACTGTGGCCCCTGCACACTTGGGCCCCGTTGGGCTATGGGGCGGCACCGAGCTCGGCGGCAATGCTACATGCGGGTGTCCTCAAGAAATTCGGGTTATATGGTCTTGTTCAGGTGGCAATACCTTTGCTGCCAGATGGAATGGGATATTGGGACAACTGGATCGTCTGGCTTGCATTGGGCAACATTTTAGTAGTGGGACTGATTGCGATGGCTCAGCGCGATCTGAAGCAGATGATTGGATACAGTTCAGTTATGCACATGGGGTATGCGTTTCTTGGAATCGCTGCTATGAGTGTTCTTGGTGTGGGTGGTGTGGTTCTAATGATGGTCGCTCACGGACTCACAGTTGCTCTTCTGTTCATGCTTTCTACGATGGTGCATCATCGCACTCAGACGTTTGAGATGAGTGAAATGGGGGGACTGGCTAAAAAAGCCCCAGTGCTAGCCGCATTTTTCGTTTGTGCGATGATGGCGAGCATCGGATTGCCGGGACCGGGACTAGCGAATTTTTGGGGTGAGATATCCATTTTCCTGGCGGTATACGATTTTAGAAACTGGCTTGTTTATGCGGTTGTCGCAGGTATCGTCATTTCAGCGATTTACGGGCTGAGAGCAATTGCCAGCGTCTTTTATGGAGAAGAGACCGATGAGTTCATAGAGTCGCAGAAGGAGGTTCCCGTTGAAGATATGAGCTGGGCCGAGAGAGTACCCGTGCTTATCCTGATTATTGTCATGTTCTTCATTGGATTTTTCCCGAAGACCGTAACAGAGTCGATTAATGACGCCCTTGAGAGTGAGCCAGTCTATGCCCAAGTTGAAGAATAGTTTTTAAACCGCTTTTTGGATACGATATGTCCGCAGAAATATTTCAGAAAATAGCCGAAACGAATACCTGGAGCTGGATTATGCCTGAGTTAGCAATGGGTCTGCTGGCGTTAAGCTTGCTTGTTTTGGAAGTGATTCTTCCCAAAGTCGCCCATGGGGCTATTCCTAGAATTGCGATTCTAGGGCAGCTCGTGATTCTTGGACACGTGGTCACTGGTATCTGCACAGGCACGCTCCCAGTTGGGGAAGCGTTCGGTGGAATGCTCTTCTTCGATGAGACGGGTCAGCTGTTTCGAGTATTTTTCCTAGGAGCGTCAATTTTTGTAAGTTATCTAGGAATGGTGAGCTTGGACAAGCGGACTTTGCCGCAAGTAGAGTACTTTCATATCCTGCTCGTGATCACAGCAGCATTGATGCTTTTGGCCCAAGCGAATCACTTTGTAATGCTCTTTGTAGCACTGGAAACGGCGACGGTGGGATTCTATATTTTGGTGAGCTACTTTCGGCACACAACCGTTTCCCTCGAGGCGGGTCTGAAGTACCTGATCATGGGAGCCCTCAGCTCGACGATTCTCCTTTTTGGAATCGTTTTATTATACGGTGCCGGAAGCAATCCAGCCTTGGCCGGAAGCAGTGAGGATTCTTTGAATTTTGGGAATTTAGCTGGTTTTCTAGCAGCCAATCCTGACGACACTTTAGGATTGATCGGAATGATTTTAGTGATTTCTGGAGTTGCTTTTAAAGTTGGTGCGTTTCCTTTCCAAATTTGGATCCCGGACGTTTACCAGGGCGCTCCGCTACCGACTACAGCTCTACTTGCTGTATCTTCCAAAGCGGCGGGATTTGCGATGCTTTTAAGTTTTTCGAAAGTTTTTTCGGCTTTAGAAGACTGGTTTTATCCTCTCTTGACTGCTCTTGCGATTTTGACGATCCTGTTCGGAAATTTTGCTGCCCTCACCCAAAGGAATCTGAAGCGTGTCATTGGCTTATCAGGAGTTTCCCACGCTGGATTTCTTTTGATAGGTGTAATCACGGCTCGAACAGTTGATTGGGCGTCGATCGCAATACTTTTTTACCTATTCGCCTATTTACTCGCGTCGGCTGCGGTTTTCTCGGTTTTAGTTCACTTGAATAAGGATGATGATTCAGATCTGACGCTGGACGATTTGGGTGATTTGGCGAAGAAAAACGGATTTTTAGGTCTAGCTCTTGCAATAGGTGTGGGATCTCTAGCAGGAATTCCTCCCTTGGCTGGTTTTATCGGTAAGCTTCTGATCTTTATCGCCGCATTTAAGGCAGAGCTCTACGGATTATTGGGAGTTGCTATCGTAGGAGTGGTAGTTTCGATTTATTATTACTTTGGAATCCTGAAGAGTGCGTTCTTCGATCTGTGGAAATTTCAAACGGACGAAGAGGAAGTCCCAACCGCAATTCCAGGGATTGACCTTGGATTTCTGGGAAAGCTGGCGATATTGCTCGCAACAGCTGGGACTCTTTTGCTCGGATTCTACCAGTCTCCGTTCAGCAGCTGGCTCTTAGGGTAGATCATAGCCATCCACTCTGTCGTAGGGCAAGAATTTGAGCCTCGATGCATCTAGGAAAAAGACGCCGCGAAAAATCAAGCCGGGAGCTTTCGAAACGAGGCAGAATTCAAAATTCCAAAACTAGTGCTTTGCCATAGGGAAAATAAAAAGTTCGCCTGTTATCGATCGCGATTTCTGAGTTTCATTCTCCGTTCAGTCGCTTGGCGATACTATCAATGTATGAAATGACCAGATGGCCCGTATGAGTGAGTGGTCTAGAAACAAGAAACCTCGTTTTCTCGACAATTTGATCACGTGTTCCGACTAATTTGAAAAGCCCATCGCGAGGCCCTAACCGTTGAGCTTTCGAAAAGGGTCGCCGTTCAGGTAAAAATAACGAAAACGAGGGCCAACCTCGAGCTGCACGATATCAATCGCGACGCAAAGGTCAAAAGTAGCCAGAAAGAAGGATTCAAGGTTTGGCAGGAGGGCTCTGATATCAAATAGGTTGGTCGGTTGGAAAATTCTTTAGCCTTCGTTGCGGATTTTATCTTTGGCGGTTTCTCGCTCTTCTTCGATGCGTACCTTTTCGTTCGAAATCTGTTTTTGAATCAGCTCAACCTGTTGCAAGTCCTGATTTGCCGTAGCAGTCGCTAGGGTTTGAGTAAGAAAGATCTCTCGTTCGGCTACCTTTGCGTCGAACTTCTCGTCAACGGCAGCAAGTGCTTTTTTCATTTCATCGGTTACTGGATGTTTTTCAGGATCTGATTCCTGCAAGCGTTCCATTGCGAGTTCGTATGCTGATTTCATTCTTTAGTCGTAGGTGTGGCTGCTTTGGAATGGAATGGCAACATAACTCGATGCAACTCCGTCTGAATTTTGAGCGGTGACACACGTTATCACTACAGGACTGGAGGCTACCTTTGCAGAAAAGGCTTTAAGGTCTGTTTGAATAAAGGGGTTGGCACTAGAATCCAACCTTGCTATTTCTAGGGCAAGTGTAGCCGATTGAGAAGATACCTTTGATTCCATTAAAGGAATTTGTATAGGGATGCTTGCAGAGGGTCAGTGTTTCCTTTCAGTATGGTTGTCAATGGTTCCTCAAGATGAGCTTTTTTCGGGTGAAGCGGAATTGGAAATGATTTCAAATCGGGAAGGGTCGGACGCTGGTAGTGCTGTGTCAAAACCACTTGCTGCACGAATGCGCCCTCGCTCTCTGTCGGAAGTGATCGGACAGGATCACGTTCTTGGAAAAGGCAAACTGTTGCCGAAATTGGTGGAGTCTAATTCATTCGGAAGCCTTTTATTCTACGGCCCGCCGGGTTGTGGTAAAACAAGCTTGGCAGAAGCCATCGCCAACGAAACGGAAAGCCGGTTTGTAAGAATCAATGCGGTTATGTCGAACGTTGCAGAACTACGGCAAATATTAAATGCAGCACGACGTATAGAAAAAAAAGATACCGTTTTATTCATTGATGAAATTCACCGATTCAATAAGGCGCAGCAGGATCTGCTGTTGCCCGATGTAGAGTCGGGTACAATCCGACTTATCGGAGCGACCACCCACAATCCAGGGTTTTATGTAAACGCTCCGTTGCTGAGCCGATCACACCTATTCCGACTCGAACCACACTCGATAGAAAATATCGTTCAATCCATGGTTCGCGCTCTAGAGGATGAAGACCGAGGGTTACGGCAGCGAAAGCACAAGGCTTCTAGAGCCACCCTCGTAAGTCTAGCGAAATTGAGCAATGGGGATTTGCGTCGGGGACTCAATGCGCTAGAGGTGGTTGCTTTGGGCCTTGAAATTGGGGAGGAAATTTCGGCGGATGCGATATCGGTATTCGCGAGTGAAAGACAGATCCGATACGATTCTGACGAAGACGAGCACTACGACTCGATATCCGCTTTTATAAAAAGCATGCGAGGGGGGTCCCCGGATGCCGCCCTATACTGGCTGGCAAAGATGCTAGCAGGAGGAGAAGACCCTCGGTTTATCGGGCGACGCCTTATCATTTTCGCTTCTGAGGATGTGGGGCTGGCGGATTCGAGTGCTCTATCGCTAGCAACTGCAACACAGCAGGCTTGTGAATTCGTCGGTCTGCCCGAATGTGAAATTAATCTCGCGCATTGCGTAGTCTACATGGCGACAGCACCCAAAAGCAATTCCTCTTACATTGCACTTGGGGAAGCAAAGGCCGCGATCGCTGATAGGCCCATGCAGGAAGTGCCAATCTGGCTTAAGGATAGTGCTGGTGACGCATCCAAGCAATTGGGCCATTCTAGAGATTATGAATACAGTCATAGCTTTCCCGAAAATGTGACTGGACAAGACTATATGATTGAGCCTCTCTGCTTTTACAGAGCCAAGTGTGTTGGAGCGGAATCAGAAATTGTGGCTCGTTTAGACCGTTGGAAATCATTGAAAGCGGCAATCGTAGCCAAGAATCTGAGCAAGAAAAATGATAGTTGACCATATTAAGAATTGGAAAAACTACGCCTTTGGACCTGCCTGGGGGAAGGCGTTTGCTTTCCTTGAAACTTTGGACGCGGAATCTGAAGACGGGGAGTTTCCCATTGATGGAGAAACGATGTTTGCAAGGGTTATGAGCTATCAAGTTAAGAATGAAACGGATCCAGAAGCCGTTTTGGAAGCTCATCGAAAGTATGTGGACATTCAGATGACGTTAGTGGGAAGCGAACGCATTGCCTGCTACCCCTTACACACGCTCGATCCTGAGGATCGCTATTGTTCGGAGAGAGATGTACAGTTTTTCCAATATACAGCCCCGGCCGACCTGCAATTGAGCGTATTTCCAGGGACGTTCGTCTGTTTGCTTCCCCAAGACTGCCACATGCCTCAGTTAAAAACGGGTCCTGAAGCTAAGATCGTGAAGAAAGTGGTCGTGAAAATCTTGAGAGATGCGTTGGAAATCTAGGAAATGAGATGTCAGTGAGCTAAAGGCGGATGTTTTAGTTCTTGCCGAATTTTGAATCGCGGAAGAGCCGGAGTTCGGAATGCTCATCGTGAGTTGAGAATGCGGCAGGGTCGTAGGAAGTGTGCATATTTGAAAGGGATCGTGTATTGGTGCCGACTTTTGCTCGAACTGCACATTTTTAATAAAAAGCTTCTAGTAGGGTGAGAACAGTACTTAGGGAAAAAGGGTAATCGTGAGGCGAAATAAGTTCGACAGGAGCTATGGCAGCCGAAAAGCAAACTTTGTCAGAGTCTTTATAGATGTTCGTAAACGAAGCCTCCAGCGAAAGACTAGCATTCTTCCCGCCGCATTTTGCGAATGCTCTCAATTGCCCAGCTCTGCTAAGAGGATCAAATCCCCTGAATCGGCATCTTCGGAAATAAATTGAAGAAAAAGGCGATAAGTCGTTAATGTTTATTGATTTTGGATTTTGGTTCACTAGCTTCTATTTTATGCACGTATTCATCCCTAGTGAATCGTTATCGTCAGAAACTCGAGTAGCCCTTGTTCCGGAATCGGTTAAGAAGCTGATCGCTATGGGTATCTCTGTCTCAATTGAGAGGGGGGCTGGACTAAATAGCTATTTCATGGATGCGGACTATGAAAAGGCTGGAGCGGAAATCGTCGAAGACCGCAAAGAGGAGTTAGCCCAGGCTGATCTGGTTGCTAGAGTGAGAAAGCCACCGGTTGAGGAAGTGCCCTTTTTGAAATCAGGAGCTATGCATATCAGCTTTTTGGATCCCTTCAATGAGGGGGATCTGATTAGCGCCTTCGCTGGTGCGGGAGTGACGGCGGTTAGCATGGAAATGATACCGAGAACGACCCTTGCTCAGAAGATGGACGCACTCAGTTCCCAGGCGAACTTGGCGGGCTATTTTGCGGTAGTAAAAGCATCGGAGCGGCTCAATCGAATTTTGCCGATGATGATGACACCGGCTGGAACTATTTCACCATCCAGGGTGTTTGTTATTGGCGTGGGCGTAGCGGGTCTGCAGGCGATTGCAACTGCAAAGCGACTGGGAGCCCGAGTTGAGGCATTTGATACGAGACCAGTGGTCGAAGAGCAGGTAAGGTCTTTGGGTGCCAAGTTCGTCAAGATCGATCTAGGTGATACTGGTCAGACTGACCAAGGCTATGCTAAGGAACTTACGCCGGATCAGATCAAGATGCAACAAGAAGGTATGGCAAAGATTTGCGCGCAGTCGGATATCGTTATCACAACTGCCAAGCTGTTTGGCCGCCAGGCCCCGATGATAGTCACTGAAGCAATGGTCAGCGGGATGAAATTTGGGTCCGTGATTGTTGATCTTGCCGTTGAGTCAGGAGGGAATGTCGCGGGATCGAAACTCGATGAGGAAGTTCAGGTAAAAGATGGCCCGAGGATCATTGGAATTGGGGCATTGGAAGATCGAGTTGCCGTGCATGCCAGTCAAATGTACTCCGCCAATATTTTTAATTTCATCGAACACTTTTGGAACGAAGAGTCTAAACAGATAAACCAGGATCTAGAGGATGAGATCCTCGGGGGTTGCGTCATCACTGAAGGAGGCTCTATAGTTCATGAACGTTTTAAGTAGGAGAATCCGACGACTCGTCTCACGATCTACATTTTAATTTTTGCCAATGGACCTCGTATTGCTATTTTTCATTTTCGTGCTCGCCGCCTTTCTGGGGCTTGAGCTGATTTCAAAAGTGCCGTCCCAGCTCCACACACCGCTAATGTCGGGCTCGAACGCGATTTCAGGAATCACAATTGTGGGAGCATTGGTGGCGACTGGTGTAAATGAAACGGGAACAGTCGGAATGGTTTTGGGATTTCTGGCTCTTGTATTCGCAACTGTGAATGTGGTGGGTGGATACATGGTAACGGACCGAATGCTTCAAATGTTTAAAAAGAAGGACAAGTAAGCCATGAGTTTTGATAGTATTATAAATCTGGCCTACGTAATCTCCGCTATCCTGTTCGTCTTTGGTATTAAGATGCTGGGGTCCGCGGAAACTGCACGACGTGGGAACATGATCTCCGGCGTTGGTATGCTGATCGCTGTTGTGGTGACTTTACTGAACAAGGGGATGAGTTACGATTGGATCGTCTCTGGGCTCATTGTGGGCACTCTCGTCGGAGGTATTGCAGCTCGGGTAGTAAAAATGACCTCTATGCCCGAGCTTGTTGCATTGTTCAATGGCTTTGGGGGACTCGCTAGTCTACTCGTGGCATGGGCTGAACTGGAGAAGGTCCGGGGGATCGGGTGGCAGGCCTACAGCATCGAGATGGGGACTTCTTCATACTTCAGCTCATTTGTTATCTACCTGGCCATGCTCATTGGGGGGATCACATTTACGGGAAGCCTGTACGCTTATGGCAAGCTTTCTGGAAGGTTGTCTGGGCAGGCCAAAGTATTTCCGGGGCAAAAAGGAATTAACGCACTGATGTTGATCGCCGTACTTGTTGTGGGTGTTTTATTCGCTTGGAACGGTGATTTGGGCACAGCGAACAAGCTTTTCTTATCCGGAGTGGTGCTTGCTCTGATCTTTGGGGTAATGGGTGTCATGCCAATTGGCGGTGGAGACATGCCCGTGGTTATCTCGCTACTGAACAGTTTTTCGGGACTAGCGGCATCAGCAGCGGGATTTGTGATAGCAAACAACGTATTGATCGTGGCAGGTTGCCTTGTAGGAGCGAGCGGATTGATTTTAACCGCGATAATGTGTAAGGCGATGAATCGTTCACTGGGGCATGTACTCTTTAGCGGTTTTGGGGCGACCAGCCAATCCGAAGGGGATGGCGATGATCGTGAACCGAAGTCAATGAGTGTCCAGGACGCCTACTACGTTTTAGAGGCAGCGAGCTCCGTTGTCTTTATTCCTGGATACGGAATGGCGGTTGCTCAAGCTCAACATGCTGTCAAAGAGCTTGGAGAGCTATTGGAAGAGAACGGAGCAGACGTGAATTTTGCCATCCATCCGGTTGCAGGTCGCATGCCGGGTCATATGAATGTACTTCTTGCGGAAGCGGATGTTTCCTATGATCAATTAGTGGAGATGGACAATATCAACCCGGTCATGCCCACGGTTGATGTTGCGGTTGTCATTGGAGCAAATGATGTCGTCAATCCTGCTGCCTCTCAGGATGAGTCGAGTCCGATTTATGGTATGCCCATCATTGAGGCCCACAACGCTAAAACCGTTTTTATTCTGAAGCGTGGACAGGGAAAAGGCTTTTCCGGTTTGGTTAACAAGCTCTTTGTCATGGATAATTCCCGTATGATTTACGGGGATGCGAAAGCAACGATTTCGGAGCTAGTTAACGAGCTTAAGGGTTAGGTTTTCCGTCAAGGTCGAGTTAGCCTTTGGGCGGGGGCTTGAGGTATCTTTGTGTTCACACTTGAAAATTGATTACAACCGTAGTCAATTCTGGTCTACCTTCTTTTGTTATGCCCGACGCCCCAAGAATATCAGACTCCGAATGGGAAGTGATGAAAGCTCTCTGGGATCATCAGCCGATGACAGCGGTTGAGGTACTTGCCCGATTGCCACACGATCAATGGAAACAGAAAACCGTGAACACTTTTCTCGTTCGACTCGAAACAAAGGGGGTCATTACTTCCAAACGAGTCGGTCGAGCCAATGTGTACAGCACCTTTTATACGGAAAAGGAATGCAGGCGTTTTGAAGGGAGCCAATTCCTTTCCAAAGTCTTTCGAGGTCAGGTTGCCCCGATGATTCTCCATTTCATTGAAAATGAGGAGTTGTCTGAATCGGATATCGATGGGTTAAAGAAATTGTTGGACGACAGGGGAGGCTCTAATGGCTGACTATTTTGGGATGCGACCATCCAATTAGCCTTGCTGCCTTAAGCTTACGTAAGTTTTATTTACAACGATTAAACAAATTAATTCCAACCAGCTCGAGCTTGCTCATTCAGTAACGTAAAGAGCAGCTTGCTTTTCTCGCTTTCACCTCCATGCCGAAGGATTGCCTCTCTAATATTTCTCGCAGGCCCGTAGGGAAGTAATCTTGTGTGGCCATTCACCTTGGGTGTCAGTCCGATACCTCATAAGGAAGGTGTTCGCCATTCTTTTCCTTTGGCCTCAAAATCGGGACGGTTGTCTGCCAAGCCGTTTCGCATATTATGGAGAAGAGGATTGGTATAGGGGTGAATGGTTTGTCCGGACAGAGCGGGTATGAGGGCTTGTTTCGCTGTCTTAAACTAGGGTGTGCGGCAGTTTTTACATTTAGTCTCTGTAAAAAGCTCAAACCCTTTCTTGTGATCGGCTTCGGTTTCAAGACGACTTGGTGGAGGAGCTAGTGACTGAAGGTAAAAAACGACGTCCTCTAAATCTAGCTTGTCTATCTCAGGTTTCCTCCGCCTAGTGAATCTGCGAGTGCAGTCTGCTAATCCGTGTGGTTCTCCGAAGCAAAGAGATCGGAGGTGACCCCGATATCGCCTTGGAAGGTGGTGGTAGTTTGGTCCAGTAAGTTTGCTTTGCTTGCCTTCCAAACAAACTTACCAAGAGATTTGGTGGTTTGACTAGTGCTCCATGCCCAGTTTAGCCGTCCTGATATTCCATCGTCCTCGGCGTCGTTTGGATCGAATTGTCATAGTAGAATCTCATTGGGAATCGAGTCGAGTAGCTCTAATCCAAAACACTCGGCACGACACCGGAGGAATAGTGAAAATCATCCAGCAGTCTATATCCGGGCTATTTAAATGAGTAGTTTGGTTTTTGGATACGAAATGCAATTCCATCTGGGTAGCTGCCGACAATCTCTTTGTATGAAACCAGAACCTCTGCCCCAGGGTTAGTGCTCGGAAAAGAACGCACCCTTATTTGATTTCCGCAAACGGGATGAGGGAAGGGGGCTTCATTAGCTTGGTCTCCAGTGGAGCTGATTATGATTTATAGTCCATTCGGAATTTCTCCGGTGGCGGGTGGGTTCCCCCTTCTATGCTTAAAGTGGCATGCTGAACAAGATCGTGTATTAAAAAAGAGGTTCGAGTCCATTTCGACTCGTCACGATGGTCGAAGCATTTACCCAATTGTATTGAATAAAGTATCACCAGAAAAGAAATTTGTCAGGGACTTAGGGTCAAAATTTTCAAGGGGTTGCGTGAATTCTTCACGAGATATTTCAAACAAAGTTGTGGGCCCCCAGGCAGTCGGTGGTCCGCATATACAGGTGTCATGATAAGTGTCGCAGCTATTAGGCAAAGGATTGAATCGGCTATCATCGAATCCTTAAGTCGAGGCCCATGACTTCCTCGGCATCTGACATCAAGTAGACGAACTCCCAGAGCGCCTCGACGGCTTTTGGAATGGATTGATACTCTTGGCTTTCTTCTGGTGCAACGATCGCTTGGTCGAAGGGTGCAGGAATGGTTTCAATGTATTCTTTGGCAATATAAAATTGGGATTCGATTGTCCCCGCCAAGGTCGTGTCAGCAGAAGCGATGATATCTATGATTCCCTTTTCAGCGATGGTCACTTTCCCCGAGGAACTTGTGTATTTGCCGAATAGTACAGATTCCAGCCCTTCCATGTTTGCGACCAGATCATTGTGAGTGGTGTCACTAAAGCAGGAACGCTCGCCCTCCTGGGATCGGCTGCGTTGTGCAGCCGTCAGGCGTTCACTAGCGATTTCCCTTCCTGCGAGATATGCGATACCTCGCATAGCAGTTCGAATGATTCGAGGGGGGTGCCTCAAGAAGAATTCCCCAGGATGCCCATCATAGTTGAAGGGGCTCCACTCGTCCGAAATAAGGACTAGATGGCTACGAAGGATTTCAGTTGCTGTAACCAAATACTTCATACGGCGATCTGCGTTATTGCCTGTAGTGTAGTCAGTCCATGAGCGTGTACCCGGACCGGCATCATTAAAATCCTGACCCCAAAGAAGAAACTCGATCACATGCCATCCTGTAGATATATTTGCCTCACCTCCTTTTTCGTTCAATCTGGGAAGCACCACGCTGTTGATTTTCGGATAATTGTCGGGTTGGTTGACAATCCCGGAATTTGGATCATCTCGGGTATAGTCGATATAAGACCCGTCGACAGGCCAAGCATTTATAAGTATCTCAAGCTCTAGTTCGTCGATTGGTGTCTCCGAAAAACGGAATGCTTCGGTACGGCCATAGCTTTTGCGCGCCTCGACCCAAAGTCGTTTCGCATTTTCAAATGTATCAATACCAGGGTCCTTGCGAAAAGCGTAGACCGCCATGTTGAAGCGAATCAACTCTCTAACAGAATCGGAATACATCTCCCAAGCGAGGTCCGCGTAATTTGAAAGTGCCTGAAAAGCGATTTTGTTGGAATACGGTTGCCCTTCTGGAGTCGGCGGAAAAGGTTCGAAATCTGCCGACGACGGAAAAGACCCGACGAGAAGGGTGGAGATCAGTATTTTTGCGAATCGTCGCATGATGTTAGATAAGGTTCCCGCAGTATCATGTTGGTAGTGAATGTTGTTTTTGGTCAATTGTCGAACCATAGCGTGATTGTGATCACCCAAATGTGAAGAATGTGGTAAGAGTTAAACTTATCATGGGTTCCTCGCGGCTCGCGGGCAATTGGACAAACGTTTAAAGGGCCGTCAAGAACTCCTTGGGGAGAAGATACGGAGCAGATTCTTGAGCTTGTTTACTTGGCCGACTGGTAGAAGGAGGCTGGGAAATCCGGGAAATTGGTACGTTTCCATGAATTCAGCACCCTCATCGCTTTCACATTCGATTCGAGCGAAAACATAGTCACTTACGGTCTTTGACCTTACCATCTTATTGGTGAGGACTTCCGTATGGAGTCGGCGAAAAGAGGGACACCAGATAGCCGAAAGGTCGGATAGCACGGGCTTCCCTGTTTGACTGAATTCGACTAGTACACGCTGGAAAGCGAGGACTTCAAGACCGATCGAATCAAAGGCTTTTTGCTCTGAATAGGTTTGGTATTCTAGATTTAGAAGGTAGGCTGCGAGCGCAATTATGGCTTAGATAACGATTGAGCAGAAGGTAGATTTCCTCTTCTGGCTCATCGCTGTTTGGAAAATTAACGTTTGGAGAGCAATCGTGGCTGCGTAGCTAGTCGTTGGAGCTGTCCGCGTCTTCCCATTCATTGCAACAACACCCGTAGATGCTGCAGTACTCATCACAGATTCTAGCGAAATTCGGATGGTTCTCGGTTTGGGCACCGCAACTTTGGCACTTCTGATCGGCAGCGGGCACAGTGTCGCTATCGGATTCTTTCATGGGATGGGAATTGACCAGCCGTAGTGATATTTATTAGAAATTGGAGAAAAGAGTTATATCCGCAAACCCGTACAGGCTTGAAATCGACAGGGAAAGGATCAGCTTATTCGTTCTTGTTAGGAAATGGCCCTTCTCTCAATACGCGGTTTAGTTAAAGGTTACCCTTCTGAATGGGGAGGCCGTGTCGACGTTGTAAACGTCATAGCGTTTGAACTGCAACCGGGAGAGCAGGTATTGCTCCAGGGGGAGAGTGGCTCGGGAAAGTCTACCTTGTTGAATCTGATTGCAGGAATCGTGGTTGCGGACTCGGGAGAGATCCTATTGAGCGGCGAAAATGTTAGTTCCCTCTCTGAGTCTGCCCGAGATACCCATCGGGCGCGTTCATTGGGCTATGTATTTCAGGACTTCAATCTACTCAATGGATATTCCTGCCTGGAGAATGTAGAGTTGGGCATGAGTTTTGGAGAAGGTGCGGATCGTGAGTATGCCCTCCAGCTTCTTGCCCGTGTCGGTCTTGCAAATCGGCAGAATTACCGCCCCGACCAGCTTTCGCAGGGCCAGAAGCAACGAGTCGCGATCGCACGTGCCTTGGCGAATCGGCCGAAACTAGTCTTAGCGGATGAGCCTACAGGGAATTTGGACCCGACCAATGCCGCAATAGCTCTGGAACTCATTCAATCACTTTGCCGGGAAAATGGTGCGGCCCTGCTTTTCGTTAGCCACGATTCTCAATTGTTATCGAAATTCGGGCGAGTCGTTGATTTGGCGGAATTGAACCAAGCCGCCTGTTTGAGCAGCAAAGGGGGTGGTATTGAATGAGACCGGTTGCGATGGCATTTAGGGGCGTGCGGGAGCGCCGAGTTTCTAGTATTATCACTATTCTGGCGGTCGCGCTGGCATGCAGTTTGTTGATGCTGGTTTGGGCATTTAAGAAAGAGGCGGAACAATCCTTTGCTGGGGCGAATGGCGGTTTTGATGCGGTACTGGGTCCACGCGGCTCGAAACTGCAAATTGTACTGAACGCCCTCTACCACCTCGACGAATCACCGGGCTTGATGAAGTGGAAGGACTTTGAGCAGGTAGGTAAATATCCCGCGATCGAAGCAGCCTACCCTATCGCAGTAGGTGATAACTATCGTGGATATCGGTTAGTGGGTACCGTTTCTGACTACCTGTCGAAACACAGCTATGCCGAGGATCGTCATTTCGAGGTAGAGGAAGGGGGAGCGCTCTTTGAAGAAAAGTCGATGAATGCGGTTGTCGGCAATTTGGTAGCCCGCCGATTGGGGATGAAAGTGGGGGATACCTTTCATCCTTATCATGGGTTGATCTATAATGAGAGTGCGAAACACGAGGAGATCTATACCGTGACCGGAATTCTTAAGCCGACCGGTACCCCAGCAGACAAAGTTATTTGGATACCGATTAGTGGAATCCAGACGATGAGTGGCCACGACCCTAGCGCAGCTACTGACATAAGCGCGGCATTGCTGAAGTTTAAGCAAGGTGCGAATATGGCGGGCTTCCAGTTGGACATGCTCTATAATAAGCAAGGCAATCGCTTGACTTTGGCATGGCCGGCAAATCGCACTATCGTTCAATTTTTCGACAAGATCAGTTGGTTCGACAAGATCCTACAAGCCGTAGCCGTGCTCGTTGCGATTATCGCTGGAGGCTCTATCCTCGCAATTCTCCATAATGCGATGAACGAGCGTAAGCGAGACATCGCCGTGCTAAGAGCATTGGGTGCTAAGCGTTTTACGGTATTTACAATAACACTACTCGAAGCGGTTGGAATGACCTTGGCAGGGGTGGTGGCCGGATTTGTGGTGTATTTGGTTCTTGGATTCTCAATTGGTGAAGTAGTGCAACGGGAAACTGGAGTCTTGTTGAGTCCTTTTACTTACAACTCGGCTATGATTTGGGCTCCTATGGGAATGCTGGGTATCGGAGTTTTTTCGGGTTTGCTACCGTCTTTAAAGGCTTATCGCACAGATGTGTCTAAGAATCTATCATGAATAACAAAAAAGCTATCAAGAATGTGGGTGTATTGTTTGCCCTACTAGGATCATTGCTTCTGGGGACAGGATGTTCCCAGCCGAGCGAACCGAGTGAAGACTCAAGTGGCGGGCACTACCACGCGGCTCCTCATGGGGGTAGCTTGGTCATGCTGGGAAACCACATCGCTCAACTTGAGCTGGTACCCGGTGAGCGACCGGGAGAGTGGATCTTCTACATCCTTGATGGCGGAGCGGAGCGATTTGTGCGGATCGAGCAAGAGGCGATCGAAGTGACGATGGATGGCAAAGCGGCCGTTTTTCAGGCGACAGCTAATTCAGCCACAGGAGAAATCGTAGGAGATACCGCTCAGTTCACGGCAGAAGTGGAGGGTTTAAGCGGCAAAAGTCGTTTTCCTGTCCGAATCGATGAAATCGTCGTATTCAGCCAGCCGTTTTCCCAAATCGAGTTTAACTTCCCGGAAGGCAAGCATTGAGTTCTAAGGAAAACTCGCTAGAGTCTTAAGGTTGTTGAGACTACGGTTGTTATGAAAAGAGGTCTTTTTACTGTTTTGGCACTTTCGGTTTGTGGGATCATCACTCCCCTCGTTTTCGCTGAGGATCTTAAATTGAGCCTGGCTGATTTAAGTGCGTTCGAGTATCAGCCGGAGGTACCCGAATCGGGAGATAAAGTGGTTCGGGGGGATAAGGCCTACCTCATGAGCTTCCTCCCGGAGGAGGTGTATAAGCTCGATAAGAAGAGTATTTCGATAACCGGCTACATGATGCCGATTAAGTCTGACGGCCAGGTCGTGAAGGAGTTCCTCTTGGTCGCTAATACCATGGCCTGCTGCTATGGGGTTATGCCCTCCTATAATGAGTTCATATATGTCAAAATGTCTGGTCCAGGTGCTTTAGCGGTGGACAATGTACCCATTACGCTCCACGGCAGGCTATCGATCGAGGAGACCTGGGAAAACGGTTTTTTCAGTCATCTGTATGCGGTTCGTGGTCAGAAGGTGGAAATCGGAAATTTCTAGCATCTGTTAGTTCACTGATTGGAGCGTGAGCCTTGATTGATATAGTAATGACAGTATCCAATTGGAATTGGGTTGAATGGATTTGAGTCTAGACTATGGGTTTTTAAAATAAATTTTGTTATCTCAAAAAATCTAAGTATCCGATGAAGCTCAACCTTTCGAGACGTCATTTTTTAAGATCGATTGGAATGACCCTAGCCCTCCCGGCTTTGGAGTCAGTTCCATTAGCCTCTGCGGTTCAAAAGACTCTCGGCACTACAGGGAAGGCGAAAAGACTCGTTTGTGTTGGAGCCAACCTCGGTCTGCATACTCCTTCGTTTTTTCCGGGTGAGACGGGTTCGAATTTTGGTGCAACTCCACTCTTGAAGCCTTTGATGAGGCACAGAGAGGAGTTTACGCTTTTCTCGGGATTGGATCACCGGTCTGGGAACGGACACAAAAACTGGGATAATTTCCTTTGCGGAAAAAATGTTGGAGATGTCACGCTTGACCAGATCGCAGCGGAGCAATTGGGAGCTAATAGCCGTATCGCATCAATTCAGTTGAGCGCGGGGCGCGGCAGCTTTCGTCAGAAGATGGTTTACAATCGGCAAGGGGTCCCGCTGCCGATGATTGAAAGGCCCAGCGTCGTTTATCAATCCCTCTTTGGGCTCCCGGACGATGTTGAGCGAACGGAGTACTTGATTAAGAGTGGTAAAAGTTCGTTAGATAAATTGACGGGTGAGGCGAGGCATCTGCAAAACACGGTGAGTGCCAAGGACCGCACTAAGCTGGACGAGTATTTCCAATCCGTGCGCGATCTCGAAAATCGAATGGAGCGCCAATTGAAGGGCTTGAATGAACCGAGACCTCAGGTTGATTATCAACTCCCTAAATTCGATCCCATCGCCCCCACTCTAATGTTGGAAAACCAGGCTCTCATGTACGATCTGATGGCATTGGCTCTGGAAACGGATTTGACTCGAGTGATTACGATGTTCCTGCCAGGATTGGGTGAAGTATTTACGATCAATGGCGAGGTCCTTTCAGCAGGTTACCATGCCCTCTCGCATCACGGTAACAACCCTCGGCTTATAGCGGACTTGATCAAGGTCGAGAGTGAACACATGCGCCTGCTGTCGCTTTTCCTAGACCAGCTGAAGGCGAAGACGGATGCCAATGGCGTGCCACTACTTGATTCAACCTTAGTTCTTTGGGGTGCCGGCATGGGTGACTCTAGCCGCCACTCAAACGCGAATCTCCCTGTATTTTTAGCCGGCGGTAGCTTGAAGCACGGGTCTCATATTGCGATAGACCGGGATGATTCCGAAGCGCCATTGCTAGGCGATCTATACATTACAATGCTCCAGCAGATGGGAATCGATCAAAACCAGTTTTCCAATGCCAACCGGAGTATGAACCAATATTTGGTTTAGACAGGTTAACTGCGTGATCCGGGCAATCGAATTAGTGGTAGGGCTGCTTATCCCTAAGCGGTCGGAGAATAGGCGAAAGAAGCGGCTGATTAGGGATAATCAGCCCTACCAGATTTCCATTATCTATTGGGCGATTTTTACCCCCTTGGTTCCAGTGATCGCTCATGCGAACGAGCCAATACCCCAAACTGAATTCGCTTTGCTTGAGTCCTACTGCCTCGATTGCCACGATGACATCGAAAGGAGAGGAGAGCTTAGTCTTGAGGAGCTTGCGATCGACTGGCAGCAAAAGGAGAGGCTCGATATTTGGGAGCGTGCCCTCAGGATGCTTAAGTCGGGTGAGATGCCTCCCAAGAAAAAACGCCAGCCATCCACTAAAGAAAGAGCCCGACTCATCAGCTGGCTAGATGCATCGCTATCTAAACATTCGCCTATTGGTGGTACGGTGATCCGGCGACTCAATCGGAGAGAGTACGTAAATAGCATCAACTCCTTACTGGATATTGAATACATACTTCCAGATAGCTTTCCAACCGACAGCGAATCTCATGGCTTCGATAATCAAAGTGAAGCGCTTCCTTTGTCGGGCGCACTGATGCAGTCCTATTCAGAAGTTGCGACCGATTTGGCTGAAAAGCTTTTCCCCCCATTGCGAAAACCGATAGAGCCATCTGAGTCTTACTTAACTGCGGCAGATTTCACCTATGCCTACTCATCGGGCCTTCTTGTCGACGATGTGATGAGATTGGTTTCTAGTTCGGAGGCCATATCGGCTAGCGCTAGTTGGCCAATTAAATTCGAGGCGAGCACCACTGGCATTTATCGCTTCAATTTGGAGCTTTCAGCCTTTAACCCTACTGAAGAGGCTTCGATCATTTGCAGCGTTCATGCGGTTGATGCGGTTGAAGCTCCCGGTCAACGAATAGACTCGATCCGGCTGTTGGATGAATTCGAGATCTCAGGATCCTCCAGCAGGGAATATTCGATGGAAGCACTCCTGGAAAAAGGGGAGACTATTGCGCTCCGGTACGGAAATTCGTCGTTGGCCGAGGATAGGCAAAAACTTCCAGCTCATGTGAAAAAGCTCTTTATCGAGGAACCGCTCCTTGCCGCAGCCTATAAGCAAGCCGATGGGGTGGTCGAACGAGGTCGTATTGGCTGGGAGCGATTGAAGGCTCTAATGAAATCAGACCTGCTCCCAGAGCCTCCTGAAGAGGAGTCGCTGGACGAGCTGGTCAAACTCGTGACAAAGAACCTTCGGCTGTCGACCGAAGTCCTGCAGTATAAGCATTTCGAGGAAGGCCCTGCCCTGGATGTCCACAAAGCAATAGCGTTCGGCCCCATTGAGTTGGCCGAAGGGGCGGACGATTTATACTGGAAAGACCGCTCAAGTCAGCTGACGGCATCCCTGAAGGGTAGAACGAATCAGGCTGCTGTGGAAGAGTTTTTGCAGGAGTTTTTGCCCCGAGTATTTCGCCGTCCGGTTAAAAAGTCCGTGATCGATGAATACGCAGCTTTAGTCGAAGCGGAGGGTGGATCATTGGGCCGAATAGAGGATGGATTGCATTTTGCCTTTCGAACGGCTTTGACATCGCCTTACTTTCTGTACCGAGATTTTGAATCAGGACCTCTGGATGCTTTCGATTTAGCATCGCGATTGTCTTATTTTCTAGCTTCACGCCCTCCTGATGATGAACTTTTCGAATTGGCTCGGAGTGGGGCGCTTTTGGATTCATTGGAGTTGCGGGATCAAGCAATCCGATTGCTGAGTAAAAATGAATTGAATACTTTTATTGAGAGTTTTCTCGACCAATGGTTGGACTTGGCGGTGTTAGATCAACTTACTCCCGACAAAACACTTTTCCCAGAGCCAAGGAAGTTTAAGTACGGGGATGAAGAAAAGAAATCGCTCATAACCGAGCCCAAACTCTTCTTCAAAGAGATGTTGGCTATGAATAGACCCTTAGTAGACTTTATCGATCCTGGTTTTACGTACACGAATGAATCGATCGGCACCTATGTATACGAGCTTCCGATGAGAAAGAACAGAGGCTGGAAAGATCTTCAGAGGGTGGAGTTTGAAAAAGGGGGTCGGTACGGAGGAATACTTGGGATGGCAGGGGTCATGACCGCAACGGCGAACGGAGTTGATACCCAACCGGTTGCTCGTGGCGTATGGATGTTAGAGAATATTCTAGGGGATCCGCCTCGGGATCCGCCGGATGCCGTTCCCGCTTTAACCCCTGATACTTCCAAGGCGGAAACTCCACGTGAGATGCTTGCGGCCCATATGTCAGATGACTCGTGTGCGGGGTGCCACAAGAAAATTGATCCGATAGGGTTTGTTTTCGAGTCGTTCGATCCGATCGGCCGTTGGCGTACCCAATATCCAAGCTTGTCGGGAAAATCTAAGGACAGGTCGAATGACGGCTTCCCCGTCGAGACGGAAGGCGTTTTACCCGACGGCTCTATCCTGCGGGATATCAGAGACCTTAAAGCCTACCTTGTGAACGACATAAGACCATTCGCTGAATGCCTTTCTGAAAAGCTCCTCACTTATGCCACCGGCCGCTCTATGAACTTCAGTGACCGGAAGCTCATTGGGAAGATTGTTGATGCGAATATTGATAACGAGGAAGGCTTCAAGGAGTTGCTCTTAGATCTGATTGATTCAGAGAGTTTCAGGACGAGATAGTTTGTCTCATCTTGGCATAGACCGTTTAGTTTTCCAGACGGTGTAGCTGTGAATTGACCCATTTTCGTATCGCTAGTAAAGTTGCCCTTACGGACTCTTTTTGAGGTCAGCAAATTTTGCCTATGCCGAACCGATAAATGTGAATCTTGTTACTACGGCGGTAGAGATCCATTTTGAGCTCTTTCCTGATGAAACCCCAGTGACAGTTGGGAGCTTCCTAAACTATGTCGATGGAGGTCATTTTGAGGGTGGTAGGGTTCATCGTGTTGTTCGGATGGACAATCAGGAACAGAATACGGTGAAAAATGAAGTGGTCCAGGGGGGCATTGGCTGGGATGGAGGAAGCCGTATCGTTTGATTCCATTGTGTTGGGGGGGACAAGTGAGATAGAACTCAAGCATCGTCATGGAACATTGTCTATGGCTCGAAGCAAGCCCGACTCAGGGACTTCGGAATTTTTTATCTGCATCAATGTTTAGCCTATTCTCGACCATGTTGGTAAGCGCAATCCGGATGGTCAGGATTTCGAACTATTTGCCCCTCATAGACGTGTTCCGTTTGCTTCTCGAATTTCGTCTAGGTGCCGTTTCATGGCTTCGGCGATTTCCGGGTGATCGCGAATGACGTTGTTAGTTTGGCGAAAGTCCTCTCTCAAATTGTAAAGCTGCTCTTTAGGGGCTTCGAGTTTTATATTTCCGTTTTCCATGTCGCTATTTTTCTGTCCGGCAAAATTGACAGCCGGAAATCCGCCAAAGCCGTGTGTTCCGAGCTCTGGACTGCTGAAGCCTCCTCCCGCTTGGGCGGGGATATACATCCAGTCACCCTCTCGTAGGGAGAGGTGGGTTTTTCGAAACGCAGATAGCACGAGGTGATCTCGTATTGGCTTCTTGGGCTGACCGGTTAGTGCGGGTAGAATATTGAAACTATCTGGTCCTTCGTTATCGCTGAGCTCCTGATTGGTCAGAGCAGTGAGGGTTGCGATAAGGTCGACATTGGATACTAGCTGGTCGGATACGCTACCGGCCGGGATATTCCCTGGCCAACGGGCGATGAAGGGAACGCGGTGACCCCCTTCCCAAGCGTCGAATTTGAACCCAAGCAAATCACCGTTTTGATTATGTCCCCGTTTCCAGGCTTCCTGTCCTCCGAGATTGATCATACCGCCGTTGTCGCTGGTAAAGATGACTAGGGTGTTTTCGGCTAAACCTTCCTCTTCCAGCGTTTGAGTCACTTCGCCGACGATCCAGTCTAGCTCATGAATGAAGTCGCCATAGCGACCCGCCTGACTGGTGCCTTGGAATTGCGGGTGAGGTGTGAAGGGGTGGTGAATATTGGTGGTAGCGAAGTAGAGAAAGAACGGGTTGTCTTTTTTTTCCTTTATCCAGGACACCGCCTTGCCCGCGAGGGTCGTGCCGACATAGGTATCATCGTATAGGGAATGTGCGGCCTTTGCACCGCCGATCTGGTTGATCCCCATTTTTTCAAGATGTATCGGCGTATCTGCTACCTCGTCATTAACGAAAGGATCGTTCGGATCAATTCCCACGACGTGATGATTTTCGACGTAAACGAAGGGTGGGTGGCTATTGACCACTGGTATTCCGAAGTAGTAGTCGAATCCTAGTTCGAGCGGCCCGGGCTTGAGCTCACCATTCCAGTTGGGTGTTTCTTCGCCGAAGCCCAGGTGCCATTTTCCGATGCAGGCAGTATTGTATCCCGACCGTTTCATCACATCGGCGACGGTCGTTTGATTGGGATCAACGATGAGTCCTACTTTTAAAAAGATAGGCGCCCAATAGTCTTCGCGAAAAGCGTATTCGCCGGTGAGTAAGCAGTAGCGAGAAGGGGTGCAGACAGCAGAGGCTGCGTGAGCATCGGTAAAGCGGCGACCCTCTGAGGCTAGTTGGTCTATGTGGGGGGTCCGAACCTTGGTCGCTCCATAACAGCTCGTGTCGCCGTAGCCGAGGTCGTCGGCGAAAATGACCACGACGTTGGGAGCGCGCTGAGCGGTGGCTGAAACGATCATAAAGAAGTAAGATGCAAGAAGAGCGGAGTGGACTTTGGAGGGGTGTTTCATTATAGTGTTGCTTGATTTAGGGATCGATAACTCGGCGGTCTGCTGCGGTGGGATGATGCTAGGCAATGCGGATCGCTAGGCTGCTGACTCAGCCCTTCATGGGCTAGTTAATAAGACAACTGAAGTCTAATGGAATGTATTTGTCTTGGGATCGCGGTGTAAAGCCGCTCCTACACATTCCTAAGTTAGGGCTAGTGCTTACACTAAGCCGCATTGGCCCATTCGCGGTTCTAACCACGTGGCGTCGCGCGAGCACTAGCTCTAAGTGTGAACTGAGATAGAAAGTGGTTATTCGCGTAGTTGGAGCGATTTGATGTTTGCGGAAATCGGTAGATCGACTTGCTGGCTCAGCCGAGCCGCCATCCTGCCTTTAAGCCGCCGACGCATTTTTCGGCCGGGAAAGAAGCCTCCAAACGTCGAACCGGTCAACGAGGACCCCGCCGAGAATGACGAGGGCGGTGATGACTTTGCTGAACGAACTATCATATCCGAGAAGGTTGACCATATTCTGGAGAACGAGTAGCACGGTCGTTCCGAGAACAATCCCAATGACGGTCCCTTCGCCACCGCGAAGACTGCAACCTCCGAGCACGGCTCCGGCGATCGCGTAGAGCTCGAAGAAGTTGCCATGAATCGAAGGAACCACATCAGCGGTGTAGAGGGCGAAGAAGAGGGCAGAAACTGCAGCTAGTACGCTGCAGATGATGTAGGCAAAGGCAATGATTAGAATCGTATTGATACCAGAGTAGCGGGCCGCTTGTTCATTACGTCCCAGTGCGAGTAGGTAGCGTCCGAATACAGAAAGATGGAGAAGATAGTAGACGATAAGACAGATTGCGATGAAAGTGATGAAGGCCGCAGGTAACCCGAAAATCTTGCCCGTCAAGAGACGTTCTATCCCCACTACATTGAATTTGGCATCGTAGTATCCGATTGCTGTGTCGTGCGTCATAGTCTGGGCTAGGCCACGGTATCCAAGTAATCCGCACAGGGTAACGACGAAAGCAGGTATTCGAATTTTTGCAATAAGCCAGCCGTGCAGGGCTCCGACCATTACTGAAAAAAGAATGAGCACCAGAATCGCGGGAGCCCACGGTATGCCGGGAATCCAGGCATGCGATCCCGTGAGGAAGAAGAAAAAGACTGTCCCGAAAAAAGCCATTAGTGATCCTACTGAGAGGTCGATCCCCCCGGAGATGATGACCAGCCCCATCCCAAGGCTGAATATTCCATACATGCCTACTTGGCGCGAGAGATTCTCCAAATTTCTGAGCGAGAGGAATCGCGATTCTATTAGGGACTGAAGGAAGCCATTCGCTTCGGTATTGCGGGAAAAGAAGATCGTCCAGAATGCGACAAAGAGAAGCACTCCGGCGAGACAGCCTTCTTTGCGGTATCGGTTGAAAAAGTGGGATATGGGTGTGTTCATCTAATTTTAGGAACTGCTCGTCGTGGTACTCTGATTCACGGCCAGGGTCATGATGGCTTTCTCTGAAAATGCGTCCCGATCAAGAATGCCTGACAAAGTCCCCTCGCTCATGACGGCAATTCGATGACTCATGCCAAGAAGTTCCTCCATGTCGCTGGAGATCATCAGAATGGCACATCCCGTCTCGGCTAGACGGACGATCGCCTGGTAAATTTCTTGCCTGGCCCCCATGTCAATTCCGCGTGTGGGTTCGTCGAAGATCATGACCTTTGGGGCAAGAGTCATCCATTTTGAAAGGACAACCTTCTGCTGATTTCCTCCGCTAAGACTGGATACGGGTAGTTCGACAGTCGGAGCCTTAACACCGAATTCGCGTAGCCATTCATCTGTTCGGGTCCGCTCAGATTTGAAGTCGATACGAGAGTGTCTGCTAAACTGGCTGAGCGAATTTAGGGTCATGTTCTCACGGATGGTCATCTCCAGAATCAATCCGCTGGCTTTGCGATCCTCGGGGGCGAGGAAGACGCCATTAGCGATCGACTCTTTTACTTTTCCTCGGGTAAGCGTTTGCCCGTTTACTGACATCGTCCCGGAGGGCGAGGAATCGACGCCAAACAAGGCTTGAGCAAGCTCTGATCGACCGGCCCCTACAAGACCTGCCATGCCAAGGATTTCTCCGGCTCGGATCGAAAAACTAGCATTGCCTTTGGGCCATCTTAGGGTACTGAAGTTTTCAACTGAAAAGACATTTTCGGTATTAACCGGATTACATTCTGGATACACTTCGCTTAAGTCTCGGCCGATCATCATAGAGATCATTCGATCCCGACTGATTTCTTTAGCGTTTAGTTCTCCCGCGTTTTCTCCATCGCGAAGACCGAACACTCGATCAGCGATTTTCTCGACCTCCGACAATCGATGCGAAATGAAAATGATCGCCATGCCCTGACCCTTCATTCTCTTCACCAAATTTAAGAGTGTATCGGTCTCTTGGATAGAGAGGCTTGAAGTGGGCTCGTCCAGAATCAGAAGTTTGGCATCCATCGACAATGCCTTGGCGATTTCCACCAGTTGTTGCTGGCCATTGGTCAATCGAGAGACGGAAGTTCGTGGATCCAGATGGAGCCCGAGCTCTTCGAGAATGGGTAGTGCCATTTTTTGTAGCACCCTCTGATCTATGCAACCGAAGCGTCTGGGTTCGCGAGCTAGGAAAATATTCCCCGCGATATCTATGTTGTCGAGTAGGTTGAGTTCTTGATGAACGAAGCTGATACCGAGCTGCTCCGCCGCTTTTGGTTCTTGAATGGTTACGGGGGCCTTATTGAAGCGTATTTGGCCAGTGCTCGGCGGGTGAACACCACCGAGGATTTTCATAAGGGTTGATTTGCCGGCCCCGTTTTCTCCAATCAGTCCGACGATCTCTCCTGTCGATATCTCAAAATCTACTTTCGAAAGTGCCTGGACGACTCCGAAGGATTTCGAAACTTGGGATAGTTGGAGGAGAGGGGGCAATTGGTAAGGCTGAAGGGTGAAATTTGGATGCTTAACAAATAAATTGGGTGAGGTTGGCTTTTTAGTCAATGGTAGGGCCTCTTATCCCAAAGCGGCCTAATTCGAATTTTTCCGTCAGGGTTGCTTGAGGCGACGTGCGTGAGCCTAGCCGATCGGTTGAGCAGCCCTACCTTAGTTGGCGATTGATGCTTTCCAAGTGTCACATTGGGCCTTGTAATTAAGCCCTTCGCCCTCACGGAGCACTCGAGTGGCAACGTGGATGATTTTGTTCTCAGGAATACCGGCTTCATTCGGTGATTTTCCCTTGAGCACCAACTCGCGAAGCAGGGCCATTGAGTCGTACCCAAATTGATAGGGGTTTTGAATGACTGTGCCGTATATCTCTCCGGCATCGATCCCTTCAAGGGTTTTTGGCGATTCGTCGAATGCGATGATCTGGACTTTCCCGATCAAGCCTGCGGCCCGAACGGCCTCTAGGCATGCGGGTGGGTTGTATCCCCATAGACCGACCATTCCGGCAAGATCAGGATGGGCGGTTAGTGCGTCCTCCGCATTGGCTCTCGCTTTAGAGGCATCCCCCCCATCAGTGCGCAGATCGACTACTTCGATTCCGGATCCCGCTACGGCTTGCTTTAGCCCCTTGAATCGCTCAATTGAGTTTTGCATGTCTTTAATTCCGACAAACACCATTATTTTTCCTCCATTTGGGAGTGCTTCCTTGACCAATTCGCCACATTGCCGTCCCGCTTCTATGTTGTCAGTTCCCAAGTAGCAAATTCGGTCAGAGTCTGGAGAATCGCTGTCGACGGTGATCAAAGGGGTATCGGTTGCCCATTCATTGATCATTCGTATTTGATTCTTCGCGCTCGTAGGGCTTATGGCTACGCCTTTCACTCCGCTTACCAATAGATCATCGACAATTTGCTTTTGTTTGGTCGTGGTTCCGTCGCCAGTGCGAAACAACACTTCGATGTCTCCGAAATCCCTTTCGGCGGCTTTTGTGCCTGCTTCCGCATAGGTCCAGAAGTCTGCGGACACATTAGTGATGAAACAAAGCTTCGTTTTTTTGATGCTGGGGGTACTAGTATCGTCTGGTCCACTACATGCTACAAGAGAAAGTAGGGCGATTGAGGCGATTGTTTTTATGTATTGCATAGCGATTGATGGAAGTGAGGGTTCTTGATACTACTTTGCATTGGTTGCTTCAATTAAAATATTGGAGAGTGTCTATCTTTGAGAAGAAGTTTTTCGAGCCCAGCCATATAATTGCCGCATTCTTGGCATTGGACAGATTTTAGGGCCGATGGACTGCCAGAGAAAATGGAGAAACAGGGGGATTGAAGCCGCCGATGGGGCCCAAGTGTTGAATAGGATATACTGGTCAGTATTCTCATCGAAGGATTGCTTTTGGGGTCGATCGACAGAAAGGGTTGGAAACTCCCGCGAACTCTTGACAATTCTCCCCCGTCAATGCCCAACTTGAAGGCGCTCCTAAAACCCATCGATGCAAGAAGCTATTCAACTGCTCTTTACTCCTACCGGCCTTTTCCTGATACTTCTCGGTACCTCGCTAGGCGTATTTGTGGGGGCAATACCCGGCCTGACAGGGACGATGCTGATTGCTCTCGTGTTGCCACTTACCTATGGAGCAAACCCCCAGTACGCCCTCACTTTACTGATCAGCATCTATGTCGGTGCGATTAGCGGTGGAATGGTAACGGCGACGCTTCTTCGTATGCCGGGAACCCCAGCATCGATCGTGACAACTTTCGATGGCTATCCGATGGCTCAAAAGGGGCAGCCTGAAAGGGCGCTCGGGCTGGCGGTTATGGCATCTTTTGTGGGGGGAGTGATTTCGTGGGGATTCCTGGTTCTCTTGGCGAAACCCATTGCTACTCTCTCCACAAAGTTTGGGCCCTTTGAATATTTTACGCTAGTTCTGATGGCCTTGGTCCTGATCGCTAGCATAGGTGGCAAGTCGCTGTCGAAATCGCTGCTATCCGGATTTCTCGGCATATTGCTCTCCATGCCGGGCATCGCGGCAGCGACGGGTCAGTCTCGACTTACGTTTGGCATCAACGCATTGAATGACGGCTTCAAGCTACTCCCAGTCTTGATTGGGCTATTCGCTATCAACCAGATTTTTAGGGACATCATTAATTTGAAAAAGAAATCCCAATCGAAGGAGATCGAAACCAAGGGGCTTTCCTTGGAACTGGCGGATTTTCGCCGACAGGTTCTCAATATGATTCGTTCTTCTGTCATTGGAACTTGGATAGGGCTTCTTCCGGGGATTGGGGCAAACATCGGTTCGGTAGCGGCTTATACAGTTGCCAAGAATTCGTCGAAGAAAAGGGAGAAGTTTGGCACGGGTCACGACGAAGGGATCGTATCCGCTGAAGCCGCTAACAATGCGACGATCGGGGGAGCACTCATTCCCTTGGTGGCGATGGGGCTTCCTGGTTCGGTCGTGGAAGCGGTCCTGCTGGGAGCACTTGTAGTCCATGGCCTGCAACCCGGGCCGCGCCTTTTTGGAGAGCATCCGGAGATGGTATACACTATTATGGGGGCAATGCTCTTGGCCAATATTGCCATGGCCATGATCATGGGCTTTTCTATGCGTTGGCTCGCTAGGATTTCGAGGATCCCCAGTTCCTATCTATTACCTGTTATATTGGTATTCTGCGTAATCGGTTCGTTTGCGCTATCGAACCGCATTTTCGATATATGGGTTATGGTCGCTTTTGGAGGGCTGGGCTTCTTTCTCGAATCGAACAAGATACCTCTGGCTCCTTTCGTCATCGGCTTTGTTTTGGGCCCGATCGCAGAGGACAACCTCTCTGCGGGGTTGATGGCGACGAACGGCTCTTGGCTCCCGATAGTTACTCGCCCCATTTCGATTGCCTTTCTGGCCCTTTCATTGGTGATGCTCATCCTTCCTAGACTCAAGAAAAAGGGCCTTGGCTTCAACAGAGAACCCCTCGTCTCCGAATGAGCTCCAACAGAACACTTTTTTCGATGGTGAGCTCGGTTCTCATCTGCGGGCTCGTTGGGTGGAAGGCCTTGAATTGGAGGAGCGGAAGCGGTTCATTGCAGTTCCCTAACCAGCCAATCCAGGTTGTGGTACCCTACAGTGCGGGAGGCGGTACTGATACGTTTGTTCGGATCATTGAAAAGTCGATCGCCGCCAACGAGAAGTTCACTCAGCCGTTTGTCATCCTAAATCAGCCCGGGGGCGGATCTACGATTGGAGGAAGATATGTTATGGGTTCCCGACCCGATGGCTACCGACTTTTGTGCAACAACGACGCGCTTATTGCTGCACAGCTTGCAGGTATTGCAAATTTTGGATACGAAGAGCTTACTCCGGTTGCTCAGCTGGGTACGATGTCCCTGGTTCTGATTGTTCGCGAGGATTCTCCATACCAAGGGCTCGGCTCCCTTCTCGAAGCGGCCAGGGAAAACCCGAATAGCGTCCGTTTTGGAGCGGACATTGGCTCACCGGCATACTTCTATGCGAAAGAACTCGAAGAGACTAGTCCCGGTAGCCGGTTCAACTATATTTCCACAGGAGGAGGACAAAAGCGATACTCCCACATCTTGGGCGGACATTTGGACGTGGGGATCTTTTCGGTGGGTGAGTTTGTGGGCTACCTTTCGCCCGAAGGTACGCCGAAGGACCAGAACATAAAGGCAATCGCGATTCTCACCGCCGAACGAAATCCAGGAGTCCTTGAAGTTCCGACCGCGATGGAGCAAGGTTTCGCGATTGAAAATGGCAACTCGTACTATTGGTTTGCTCCTAAAGGAACGCCGCAGGCCGCCGTCGACAAACTGCGGGAAATACTCGATGCGGCGAGGCAGGATCCGACTGTGGTAGCCGAGCTTAAGAAGCTTTCCATTATTCCTGACTATCGGGTTGGGGAAGAATTAGATCGGTACTTACAGGTTAAAAAAGAGTCGCTCAAGCGATTCGCGGTCAACCCTCCATCGGGATTGCCTGACTTTCCGGCTTGGGTCGTTGGAATTGTACTTTGCTTAGCTGCTTTGGTCTTCCTGAAGTATGGACGCAATCACATCAAAACTTCAGATACAGATTCTGAGAATAGTAAGTTGGCCATCATCGTAGTCGCAATACTACTCACCTATGTTATCTGCCTACAACTGGGCGTCTCCTATGTGTATGCGACGATTCCCGCGATTTTCCTCATGGGAATCAACCTTGCAGAATGGAACAAACAGAAATTGCTGCCCATTGCACAGCTCTCAATCCTGTTTTCCCTTGGCTCCGAGTTTGTCTTTACGGTGATATTTTCCGTGCCGTTGCTGTAGTTCTGAATCAGTTAGCGGGCGATCTCCGACAGCCCTTGATTAGGATTGAGCCATTGGCTTCGGCCGCACGCGTGTGAATGCGAAGTTGTTTTCCCGCTTCTTTAAAAAGAACACGGGCAAAGCGTTAACCCTTATAGAAACGAATTATGGATAGGATTGGCGAGTCAAAGAATTATCGAAACGTATGCCAGCATTTTGGAGTTTTGTTTCAGTTCAGGATTTAACAACCTGTCTAATTTTAATCGCCGATTCCAAGAGGTGAAAGGTGTCTCTCCCCGCGATTTGAGGGCTCAGTATCGTGAGTAGTTGGATTTTGGCTAGATGGGTAGTTAGACTTAGGATACTAGAGTGGCTACTGAAGTCCTAGGCCTAAAGCTGATGGACTTCGCGTGCTCTGTATGTCAAGGTTTGCCCCGTTGAATCAGTTTCAGAAGTTTTTCGGCACATGCTCGGGCGAAAACGAAACTATTAATGGTTTCTTCAAAGTCGATGACCTCAACCTGTGCGTTCGTTCGAATGGCCTCGAAGAGAGCGGTGTCCGCTTCCTGATCGTAAAAGGCCTGGCCCTCACCGTTTATTTCGCTGACTGCCTTAAGTGGATTGAGGATAGCGACGGGGGCGGTATTTGCGTTGGCTTTGATAGCAATGACTTTTCCGATCTCCGCACACTCCCTTGTATTGGTGCGCATCAATGTAACCTGTGGATTGTGAATATAGAAGTTCCGTCCCTCAAATTCAGGTGGCACGGTCTCGCGGGACCCGAAGTTTGCCATGTCGACACAGCCGGGGGCGACTACCGCCGGTACTTTAGCCTTGGTCATCGCATCCATGCGAGTGGGCCCTGCGGATAAGGTTGCCCCAACCACTTCATCTGCCCACTCCGTTATGGTGACATCGAGCACGCCCGAAACCATGCCGCTCTCAATTAGGCTTTCCATGGCTTGTCCCCCTGATCCGGTAGCGTGAAAGACGAGCACTTCGTATCCAGCTTCTTCCAGAATGGCTTTGGCTTCGTTTACACAGGTGGTGGTATTGCCAAACATGCTGGCGACGATGAGCGGCTTGCCGCCTTCCTGTTCGATCTTGGCTTCGACCATTCCGCAGATGGCTCCGGCAGCTCGGGTGAAAATGGTTCGAGAGATGCGATTGAGTCCGCTCACGTCGACGATGCTGGGCATCATAACGATATCTTTGGTGCCTACGTAGTGCGCGGTATTTCCACTGGCCACGGTTGACACCATGAGTTTGGGAAAGCCAATGGGTAGAGCTCGCATGGCTGCGGTGCCGATGGCGGTACCACCACCCCCGCCTAGGGAAACGACGCCATCGGCTATTCCTGATTCGACCAGCTGTGCGAGGAAGATCGGAGCGGCTTCCGACATGGCTACGACGCATGCTCCCCGGTCGTGGCGTTCGATGAGAGATTTTAGATCGACACCTGTTGCAGAGGCCACTTCGTATCTTGAGTAGTCGGGAGTGATTTGAGGTTTGCCACCAGTTCCCACGTCAATGAGTGCTACATTGTGTCCCCGTTCACGGATGCGCTCTGCTATAAAGGAGTGTTCTTCCGCCTTGGAGTCGAGGGTACCTAGTATTGCAATTGTTGCCATTGGAGTAGGGTTAGTTGGCAATTTACATATACGTTAGTATTCTCGCAAATCGATAAAATTTTTGTGGAAGATCGCCGAAATGATTGCTGACATAACTAAGTTAACTGTGAAGCCTCCGGTGAAGTAGGCTCGGGGCAAAGTAGTTCCGGGGATGGCAAGCTCTCCGCGGTCATTGTTGTAGAGCCGTTTGGAAAACGATATTGACGGCAATTTCACCAATTTCCTCGTGGCATCAGCGATAGCCCGAAAAACCACCAGTCCGAGAGGACCAATTCAGCAAAATGATTCCGAAATCTTTGGGAACTTTACAGCCAAGGCTTTGAAGATAATCGAAAATCTTAGAACAGAAAGCGATGATCAAGTCCGGTTGGTTTTGGGGGCACCATGAGTGCATGGACTCGAATTTAGAACGCTCAAATAGGATTTTCGATTTGGGAACACGCAAAATGGAAACGCGATTTTCAGGGGCTATTTAACGGTTTTGGTATTCTAGTCGTCCTGCATTCTAAAGATGGCCTCCGCGAAGCTCGTCCTCCGAATCAGTGATGGATCTAATTCTTCGATACCCTCGATGAGCAAGGTAATCGAGAATATCCCGTGTGCATCGAAAAATGTCATAGAAAACGCTGGGAATATATCCAATCGAATTCGGGAATCCAACCGACGATATGGCGAATTTGGACCAGTCCAAATTTAGTTTTGTATTGGAAAACCGGAGAGGACCTAGAATTAGACCTGATACGTTTCGACTAATCAGGACTTGCCGTATCCGTTTGCTGGGATAAGCGGACAAGTCGAATTCCAGAAAATTAAAGTCAAAGCCCAGTTCGTTTGCTCGGCGATTGGCACCTTTCCAGAATCGGCTTTGAACATGTCACTCGACTCTCTTATCTGTCCGCTTCTCGTCGTAGAAGGTGTTTAGAAACCCTATGGTGGGGGATGACCATTTCCAATCCCTTGATCGGCTAAACTGGGCCATATTGGCGGCAATCAGAGGGTTAAAGTGATAAACCATTTCGTTGGCGATCTCTTTGATGTGTTTTCTCGTTTTCTCGGGTATTCTAGAATTGTTCTGCAGCTTGAGCGAAACGGTGGCCCTACAGACTCCAGCCTTTTTGGCGATATCAGCGAACGTCGTTCGTTTATATGGCGTATGATTATCGGGGTGTTTATCAATCTCGCCAAGAATTTAAGGGGTGTGCCAGATTAGTCGTCCAAACGTTAGAGTGTCCTGGCAACTTTACGCAAAAGGCACGATACATCGGACAAATACTCTCCTTTCAGAAGGAATAGTTGAGGACCCTACATCGGAGCGATGCGCTTGGAGCCTACGTTGGTGGTGAGGTTTACGTGCTGGTTGAAGCTTTCAAATATTAGTCGGTTCTTCAGGTCTGATTGCTTGGGGTCACTCCAAAGGTCGTTGTACTCCCAGGGATCCTCTTGCAGGTCGTAGAGCTCGCCGACATTGTGGTCGTGATAAACCACAAGCTTATGGCCCTCGGTCCGATACATCGTGGCGAAGCTGCCGGTCCCTCCGGTAAAATGTGGGTCGAGGGCATCGAAGTACTCACAACGAGCAGACTCACGAATGTGGTTGCCGGGCTCATGACCTTTGAGAATCGGAGTTAAGGTCTGTCCCTGATGGTATTCGGGGATGTCCAGCCCGGCGATGTCTAGCAGAGTGGCGGACAGGTCTAATAACTCGACGAGGCCGTCGCATTGCAGATTGGGCTGGAACGTGCTGGGGAAGGAAAATATCAGCGGGACTTTGACGAGCCCTTCGTAGAATCGACATCCCTTGAACATAAGACCATGATCGCCAAGAGTTTCCCCGTGGTCGGATGTGAATATGATTACGGTTTTTTCACGTTGACCGGTTTCATCGAGCGTTTGCAGGATTCGGGCTAGCTGATCGTCGATCAAGGCAATCATGGCGTAGTACTTGGCCTGAGCGGACTTGGCGTGGCAATCCTCAGGTCGGCGAGGCTTCTGCTGAAAATCGACCGATTCCAGCGAATTCTGGTGGGCCAGATCGCTCTCTTTGAAATGTGGCCCTGGCATGTCCGCTGCCCTGAAACGTTCTTCGTATTCTTTCGGGGGAATGAAAGGAGGGTGGGGGTCGTACACGTTGATGTTCAGCAGCCAGGGTTTCCCACCGTGATCCTGGCTGATGTAATCGATGGCACAGTCGGAAGCCCATGTGGTCTGATGAAGCTCCGGGTCGATGCGGTTTTCCGATTCTCTCATGGCGTTGAGGTCGCCTCCTTTTCTCCGTACCCAGTCGGCGTAGGCGTGGGTGCCTTCGGGCCAGTCATCACGGGGAGCGTGCGAATGTTGCCAATAAGTGAATCCATCGTCCAGCCGGGGCTCGGGGCGTTTGCCCGCACTTACTAGATGGAATTTCCCAATCATGCCGCAACGGTATCCCGAATCCGCGATCAGCTTCGAAATGAGGGGAGTGTCTTCGGGGAAAGAGTCATTCCCGTTGCGGGTGTTGCGAGCACGGCTGGGGTAAAGGCCTGTCATGAAACTCGCACGGCTCGGCGTGCAGATCGGGCTCTGGCAGTAGGCGTTAGTGAACGCGACTCCCTCGCTTACGAGACTATCGATGGTGGGAGTTTGGACATGGGGATTGCCGAGGGCGCCGATGGTATCAAATCGTTGCTGATCGGTGCAGTACCAGAGGATGTTGGGGCGCGTCATAATTTTCAGGTACGGGGTTTTGTCTTTAGGGAAGACTCGTCATTTGATGCCATGAAAGTTCGGGCACGGCAATTTGAAATCGTTAAAGTGAGGAAGGTCAAGTATCGGCCTCAAGGTAATTCGGAATTCGCAACTTGGGACTGGCTGGTAGAGGCTAGGCGAAATTAGCGCTTCGGAATTATGAGATCGCAGATTTTAAAAAGGAAAGACAGTCATCCGGCTCCTACAACTACCGACGATGCAAAACAATGTGATAGGGATTGTTTTTCTTATTCCCCTTGAGGACACGAGTGGAAAGGGATGCTTCTCCCGAAGGGATTCTTAATTTCTGGATACGGGCTGTGTCTGTCGCGGATTCGATTGTTAGGGTGCTTAGAATGTCGCCAATCTTTAGTTCTAACTCGAGATCGCTGACGTTTTCCTTCCAAAGAAACTCGACGTCATATTGGCGTCGCCCTTCGAACTGCAGAAGCCACTCCCCGCCACTTTGGGTTTCTCGCCGATCTTGAGTAGAAAGAGTGGTGCTTGTTTCGTATTCAGTTCCCAGTGTAATACGCGGTGGTGCGTAGTTATCGGGCCGTGTACTAGAAACATCGGCAAACCAGTTCTCATAGGTTTGTGTGAGCCGATTGGCAATTTCAGGACGCTCTTCAAAGAGATTCTTTGTTTCAGCGGGATCACTCACCATATCGTAGAGCTCTAGGGGCACATTGGGGGCCATGCTGCTGTTGCTGAATCCCGTTGGGTGTACGAGCTTCCAGCGTTGTTCACGAACCGCGATGTGATGGAGGGGGATGGGCTCGTCGCCTCGATGAATTTGCAAAATCAGACTGCGATCGGGCCAATTTGCCGAATCACCCTTCAGGAGAGGCAGAATGCTCCTTCCGTCAAAAGGATGATCGCTGGGCAAAGTTGCTTGGGCTGCCTCCAGCAAGGTGGGCATGACGTCAATATGGGCCGAGACTTTTTCGACCCGCGTTCCGGCATCGATTTGGGCAGGCCATCGAATGTAGAAAGGCGAACGAATACCTCCGTCGTGCACCTCATTTTTTTTACCTCTGGAGTTTGCTACGTAACGTCGAGTATTGGGGCCGTTATCGACCATAAAGATGACTATGGTATTTTCTGCGATCCGACGCTTATCAAGATGAGCTAGAAGCTTACCGACATTCTGGTCAATGTTCTCGATCATTGCGAATACGCGGGCAACCGTATCCGTGTCATGGTTATTGCCGAGCAAGATAGGGCTAAGGTCCCGATTCTTGTATTTCTGGTAAAGGGCTTCTGGAACGTCGTGGTAGGGACTGTGAGGAGCGTTCGTTGCGATGTAGGTGAAGGAGGGGCGCTTCGCTTTAAGGGATTCGTCGATAAAGTTGATCGCCCCATCAAAATAAACATCGGTGCAATATCCGTAGGTTTGAATCGATTGATTGTTGTAGAACAGTATCGGATTGGTGTAACGGCGCTTGTTCTCTCTGGGCTCGGAAGGCTGGCCGAGTCCGCCTCCTAGATGAATGAGAGACTCGTCGAAGCCCTGATCCGTTGGGCGCATCGGGTAGTTGTCACCTAGATGCCATTTCCCGTAGATTCCGGTCCTGTAACCCGACTCGACCAAAGCTTCCGCGATCGTGTACTCCCCCGGCTCCATCATGGAGCGGCCCTTAAACGTATCTACCAGTCGGGTACGGTAGCTGTAGCGACCCGTCATAAGCGAGGCACGTGTGGGAGAGCAAACCGGGCTGACATAGAAAGTGTCTACCGAGGCTCCCTGGTGAGCGAGCGAGTCAATATGTGGAGTATCGAGCACGGTGTTTCCCATAGAGGAAAGATCTCCATAGCCTTGGTCGTCGGTCATGATGAGGACGATATTTGGCCGGTCGTCGGCAGAGGCGATCGAGCAAATGAAGAGGAAGGATAGGGCGTGTTTAAAAGTCATTGGGTTGGGATCTGTATAGAAATGTGAAAATTGAACCGGCAGAGTATCCAGTTTTACGAGCGTCTACGGAAGACAGGAGTGCCCGTGCAATTCGAAGTGATGGAAGGTGCGGGACATGGGGGAAAGCTTTTTGGTACGCCGGAAGTTAAGTCAACAGTACGGGCGTTTTTCGATCAATATTTGAAACGCAGGTAATTACTTGCACCTTTCAAGGTTCTATTGAACAGATCGAACCAGGCGGGACAGAGCGAGTGATGACCCTTCGAGAGTTGACTGGGTGAGACCAATCGTTTGGGCCAGAATTGCTTACGTATTCCGCAAGAGCGGTCCTCATCAACATCGCTTTGACGAATCCCTTTTACGAATCCCTTTTTCTTGAAAATGCTAATTTTCTATCGGATCCAGGCGTATATGGGGAAGTTACGGAGGCCTTTCTCTTTGTCGTCAGGACTGGCGAGGTAGCAGGTCTCACGGACTTTCGCATCTAGGCTTTTGGGGGTGATCTTGAGTAGGTACTTGTGGCGGGGTTCGATCTCTTCGATCTCAAAGATGAACATCGATTCTTCCTTTTGGTTTTTCTTGATAACGACTTCATCGATTGTCATGGGCCGGCTTGAGTGGATTACGATCTCGCAGTCTTTGGTTCCCGGTTCTTCGCCGACTCTCCATAGAAGTGCACGGCGTTTGAGCTCGATAAGCTGAGGAATGTTGACGTCTAGCGTGAGCACATAGGATTGGCTTTCCCCATATTCTTGTGTTTCGACGGTGATTTCCTTATGCTGCTTCCCGACTCGGTTGCCAATATCGAATGTTGCGAGGAGCTTGCCTGACTCTCCTGGAGCGTAGGTGTCTTTTTCCAGTGAGGGCAAAGTGCAGCCGCAGGACGCACTGGTTTTTGAAATCGTAATCGCTCGGTCACTGCTGTTTGTGAAAACGTAGTAGGCGTTGACCTCCTTTTGCCCAAAGTCGGCATCGACCGAGATCTTTGTCTGCTCCCAGGCGAGGGAGCCGGCAGCGGCGAGTGTTGGGCCAATGGCTAATGAGGCGAAAGCCGCTACTACAGAGATCGAAATTCGTCTGGTTTCCATAGTTGAGAAAGCTAATGGACGATTGGGGTGCGATTGTCGAACAAACTCCTTGCTCGTAGGCGGGTGAGTGGTTCTGATCATCGAATGACTGTATTCTCCCGACCGGATGGTAGAGAAAAGGACGCGCTTCGGCCGATTTCTTTTGAGGCGAACTTCGCTCCGAACGCGACCGGATCTGTCCTGGTTTCCTTTGGTAACACGAAGGTGATTTGTGGCGCCATGCTTGAAAAGAAGGTTCCTGGCTGGATGCGGGCTCAGAATGTAGCGGGAGGATGGCTAACCGCAGAGTATTCAATGCTGCCTTACAGTACTCACGACCGGAAGCAGCGTGATTCGTCAAAAGGGCGTCTAGACGGTCGTTCGGTGGAGATCCAGCGCTTGATTGGACGCTCCTTAAGGGCGGTTGTGGATTTGAAAAAGCTCCCGGGCTACACGCTCTGGGTTGATTGTGATGTATTACAGGCCGACGGAGGAACCCGAACCGCTTCGATAACAGGGGCCTATTTAGCGGCCCGACTAGCGGTGGAGACCCTGATCGAGGACAAAAAGCTCAAGGAGAATCCTTTTAGCGATTCGATCGCGGCCATAAGTGTGGGGATCTACGAAGGCCATCCTGTGCTGGATCTTCCCTACCTTGAGGACCGAGATGCCAGCGTGGATTTCAACGTGGTCAAGACAGGAAGAGGAGACTATGTCGAAATCCAAGGAACTGGCGAAGAAGCGACTTTTTCGGAAGTCGAGCTTGCGGCCCTCCTCGGATTAGCGACCAAAGGATGTAATGAGATTTCGACTCTCCAAACCACTTTTCTTTCCCAGCAATTACTCAAAGGGTTAGCGGGCTAGCGGGAGCGGAAAAGCAGGAAATCCTGCGGAGATGGATATATCTCTTTGATTTTTCCCGAGGCGTCCCTTAATGCAGTTCCTTCTCTCAGACTCCGCTCAAAAATGAACATTCACGAATACCAAGCTAAAGAACTATTTGAAAAGTACGGCATCCCTTGCCCGAAAGGACATGCGACCGATTCGAAAGAGGCATTCGAGCCATGCATTGACCGACTCGGCGATGGATTGATCGTTGTTAAGTCCCAGATTCATGCGGGCGGGCGGGGAAAAGGGACGTTCACCGATGGTTTTCAGGGCGGGGTCAAGTTGGCGAAGTCCAAAGAAGAGGCCCTCGATTTTGCCAATCGGATGCTCAGTAACACCTTGGTAACTATTCAAACCGGTCCAGCCGGTCGAGAAGTGCAGACCGTCTATTTTACGGAAGGAGCGGATATTGAAAAGGAGTACTACCTGGCAATCTTGATGGAGCGGGCGACTTCCGCTCCCGTGGTCGTTGCGTCTACCGAAGGGGGCGTCGAAATTGAAAAAGTCGCTGAAGAGAATCCGGAAAAGATTTTTAAAGCCTTTGTTGACCCAACGATCGGACTACAGCCACACCAGGCCCGAAACATCGCGTTCAAGCTGGGCTTCGAAGGAAAACAGGCGGGCGAATGTGCCAAGCTGATTTTGAACCTCTATAAAATGTTTTGGGATAAAGATGCTGATATGGTGGAAGTAAATCCCATGATTAGCACGCCAGAAGGTGGAGTCATGGCCTTGGACGCGAAAGTGAGCTTCGATTCAAATGCGCTTTATCGTCATAAAGATATCATGGCGTATCGGGATTTGAACGAAGAGGACGCGAAGGAAATTGAAGCCTCGAAGTATGATCTCAACTACATCGCGTTAGACGGAAACATTGCCTGTCTGGTTAATGGGGCCGGTTTGGCTATGGCGACCATGGATATTATCAACCACTGCGGAGGGGAAGCGGCCAACTTCCTTGACGTCGGTGGAGGAGCCACCGCAGAGCAGGTAACCGCCGCTTTCAAAATCATCCTCAGCGACCCGAAAGTCGAAGGAATTTTGGTTAACATATTCGGGGGAATTATGCAGTGCGATGTAATCGCGCAGGGGGTAATCGAAGCTGCTGAGGCAGTAGAGCTGAACAAACCACTAGTCGTCCGCCTTGAGGGAACAAACGTAAGCGAGGGGAAAAAACTTTTGGCGGACAGCGGACTCGAAATCACTTCTGCTGATAGTCTCGCAGATGCAGCTCAGAAGATCGTCGACATTGTAGCAAAAAATTAATTAGAAGCGTAACAAGGGATTAAATACAATGAGCGTACTCGTTAACAAAAACACACGCGTCGTATTCACAGGGATCACCGGCAAGTCTGGAGGATTCCACGCTAAACAGTGCATGGACTATGGCACCCAAGTGGTTGCCGGAGTTACTCCAGGCAGGGGAGGGCAATTATTTGAGGGAAGCGTGCCTGTATTCAATGCGGTGACAGATTCGGTTGAACAAGCCGGGGCCAATACCGCTTGCGTATTCGTTCCGCCACCATTCGCGGCGGACTCTATTCTGGAGTGTCTTGATGCGGGGATTGAATTGATCATTGCCATTACGGAAGGTATTCCTGTCAACGACATGGCCAAGGTTAAGAAAAAGTTGCTGCAAACCGATGCCCGACTGATCGGTCCGAACTGTCCGGGCGTTATTACGCCAGGCGAATGCAAGATAGGCATCATGCCAGGCTACATCCACAAGCCGGGTACGGTCGGAATAGTTTCCCGTTCTGGAACGTTGACTTACGAAGCAGTCTGGCAGGTGACTAGCCTTGGCTATGGACAGTCCACTTGCATTGGCATTGGTGGTGATCCCATCAATGGTACGAACCACACCGATGCTATAAAGCTTTTTAATGAAGATCCGGATACCGAAGCCATAGTCATGATTGGCGAGATCGGTGGTGATGCTGAAGAGAACGCATGTGCTTACATAAAGGAGCATGTGAAAAAGCCCGTGGCCGGATTTATCGCTGGCACGACAGCCCCCCCGGGCCGGAGAATGGGCCATGCCGGTGCCATCGTATCAGGTGGAAGCGGAACCGCTGAAGCGAAGATAGCGGCGATGGAAGCGGCCGGCGTGGCAGTTGCTAAGACACCGACCGACATGGGCACCGCCCTCTTGGCAGCTTGGGGCAAATAGGGTTTCACCCAAACACGCTTCAATCTGATTCTCTGAAGGGATTGAAGTATCTGCTGGGGACGTGCAAAAGATGTATGGTATTGTCGGCCCGTTCATCGGTTTATCAGTAATCGGAGAAGACGGATACCGTGTTGTTTGGTGCAAACGCTTGCTCTCTGGCTGATCCTTAGAGTGAAGGATGATCCCCTTAGCAATTCCTCGATATTGGCAGGTTATTAAGGAAGGACTGATATGCTCGACAATATGCTGTTGAGTGATTGGCCTGAATACAGCTAATGCCAAGTTTTAATGACCCGAGCTTTGAACGTTCTCGATAACCAAAACATCAAAATAGACTTCTCAAGACACGTGCCGATTCATGCCGCACTTCTTTTAGCCGTGCTTCTGAGTGCTTGCTCGAGTGAACAATCAGCTCGGCCAAACGTGGTCGTTTTTCTGGTCGACGATCTGGGCTATATGGATATCGGTGCCAACAATCCCAACTCCTTCTATGAGACGCCGCATATCGACGGATTAGCGAAATCCGGCATGCTATTTACCGATGGCTACGCAGCGAATCCGGTTTGCTCGCCCACGCGGTATGCACTTATGACCGGTAAGCATCCCACCCGCGTTGATGCGACTAATTTCTTTTCCGGCAAGCGCAGTGGTAAATTTGATCCAGCTCCGCTGGTCGACAATATGCCTTTGAAGGAAGTTACGGTCGCCGAGTTATTGAAAGAGGCAGGATACCGTACCTTCTTTGCAGGAAAGTGGCACCTAGGCGAATCAGAGAAATATTATCCTCAAAATCGAGGTTTCGATATCAATATTGGCGGACACAATCGTGGTGGACCGTATACAGGAAACAAATACTTTTCACCCTTTGATAACCCGCAAATGGAAGTGGATAGCCCGGAAGGGGATCACCTACCGGATCGGCTCGCAAGGGATACTGCCAAGTTTATAGATGAGAATAAGGACCGGCCGCTCTTCGCCTATCTCTCCTTCTACTCTGTGCACACGCCGCTCATGGGTCGACCGGACTTGGTCGAAAAATACGAAAAACGGGCCAAGGAAATCGAAGGGACAGAATTTGCAACCGAGGAGCAGATTTTCGGGGACAAGCCACGTCAAGTACGGGTTTTGCAAAAGCACGCCGTCTACGCCGCTATGGTGGAAGCTATGGATGAAGCGATTGGAAAGGTGTTGCAGCAGCTGGAGGACTCAGGATTAGCGGATAACACGATTGTCGTTTTCACTTCCGACAATGGGGGTCTTTCGACTTCTGAGGGTCTCCCCACCAGCAATCTGCCTTTGCGGGGAGGTAAAGGGTGGGTTTATGAAGGTGGTATCCGCGAACCGTGGATTGTCCGCTATCCAGGGGTTACGAAACCGGGGAGCGTTAGCGACGTGCCGATCAATTCGATTGATCTATTACCCACTTTGGCCGCAGCGGTGGGTGCGGAGGTGACGCATGAAATTGACGGATTGGATTTGAAGCCGGCTTTGGAAGGGGGTTCGTTAGAGCAGCGAGCCCTGTATTGGCATTATCCTCACTACAGTAATCAGGGGGGAATACCTAGTGGAGCGATTAGGGAAGGCGACTTCAAACTGGTCGAACGTTACGAGGATGGTCGGGTCCATTTGTACAATTTGAAAGAGGATATCGGCGAGCAAAACGACCTGGCTCAGAAATATCCGGAAAAAGTATTGAAACTGCGGTCCCAGCTCCATGAGTGGTACAAAGAAGTTGACGCGAAGTTTCTTCGGCAAAAAGAGGATGGGCCTAAACCGTGGAGACCCTAGATGGGTCCGCAGTCCTGTCTTTGAGGTGGCTGAGCTGGATGGAGATCGGGCATGGGTCGATTTCGAATTAGCGACCAAGGTGACCGGAGTGAACGTTTTCTTTTCTCGGGATGCGGTCTCTTGGCCTGAGCGAGGGTGGAAGGAAGCTCCTGCCATTCTTTCGGGTTAGAAGATTTCTGCGGCGATGCACGAGGGCGCAATCTTCTACTATTTTTCAGCGACCGACGAACGAGGTTTGATAGTAAGTTCAGAAATTGGACTGGTTGAATGAAGGCTATGTATTCTAAGGTGAAGGGAGATCGCCGAGAGCCCGCTACCCAGAGTTCTTTACTCGACAGCATACATCGTTATTATCTGCATCTTAATATACACAATATGAAGAAGATACCCCTTAAGTGCCTCCTAGTCGGAGTTTCCCTTTTGATCATAGCACCAGTTGGCGCGGCAGCTGACGAACCGCACGTCGTGCTCATAGCGGGAACGTTGCATTACTCTCCAGAGCTGACCCTACCGGTTTTTGCTACGGAGCTGGAGCGCTTCGGTTTTAGAACCACGGTAGTTATGGGAGAAGGGGATCCGGAAAAAAAGACGGAGAATGTGCTCCCTGGTATTGAAGCCTTGGCAGATGCGGATGCGGCCATTTTTTTCATGAGATTTCTTAACCTGCCTGATGAAGAGTGGCAGCCCATCGAAGATTACATAAAGTCCGGCAAACCAGTCATCGGGCTACGGACCGCTAATCACTCCTTCAAGTTTCCGCAAGGCCATAAACGATTTGAATGGAATAATGGATTCGGAAGGAGAGCTATCGGAACGCCCTACATTGTGCACCAATCGAGTGTGACGGATATCAGCGTTGTCGATAAGCACTTGAAGCATCCCATTATGACTCATGTTGACACGGTAAACTGGGACTCGTTAGGGACTCTCTATTTAACGCGCCTCCAACCGGGTTGCATTCCTCTGATGTCTGGGATGGGAACGGGCAAAATGCGGTTAATAGAGCGGAGTTTTGGAACGACTCTCGTGAACGAATCCGAAGCGGACATTGTCGCTTGGGCGTGGGAAAATGAGTGGGGTGGAAAGGTATTTGGCTCGACCCTCGGCCATCCGGGCGACTTCGGAGAAGAGGCCTTCACGCGTATGCTTTTCAACAGTGTCTGCTGGGCAGTCGGCAAGCGAATGCCGAGCGCGGACATGGCAATTAGCACTTGGGATATTAAGAGAGCCGATAAGTAGATAAGAGATGAATACATGTACGATCGCACGATTTCTTTTTTACTGTGGCTGTCTCTTGGGATTGGCGAAGGCGGACTCTCCCCTACTACCTGGGATCCGCATCGCTATTGTGGGCAATACCTTTGCCGATCAGCTTCGCTCCCACGGATACTTGGAGACGCTTCTATTGCAGCACTGGCGAGAAGAGCCAGTTTCGATTCGGAACTTGGGCTGGGCGGGTGACATGCTTTCGGCACGCGATCGGCCCACCAATTTTCCGACCGAGGAGTCTACCTTGCGGGATCATCAAACCGATGTAATAATCGCGTGTTTTGGGATGGGGGAGTCCTTCGAGGGAGAGGCGGGTATCGAGAATTTCAAGTCAGACCTGAAGGCGTTCATTGCGTCTCATAGGGGGAAGCAGTACAATGGCGAATCAGCGGTACGTCTGATTCTAGTTTCCCCGATTGCTTACGAGAACCTTGGAGAGTTGACCCCAAAGCTTGTTGAGAGAAACCGTGATTTGCAATTGTACACAGAGTCCATGCGCTCTGTGGCAGCGGCGAAAAACGTTCCTTTTGTGGATCTGTATCGGCCTACGAGCGCAATGATGTCTGAACCTGATGCGATTCCCCTGACTACAAACGGCATTCATTTAAGTGAATATGGGTATTGGGCGGTCTCGCGTGCTCTTTATGAAGGGTTTTTTGAAAATGAAAGCTTGCCAAGTGGACAGCCATGGTGGCTCACCATTGATGCCAAAACGCAAAAGGGTGATGGGGTTGGGCTTTCTCTCTCAGATCTGTCCTCGAACCGTCGTGAGCTCAGTTTTAGAGTAACGGAGGAAACAAGCCCGTCATTACCACCTCCGACGCAACGTGAATTGCCAGCTAGTCTGAACTCGAGGCGGGATACGGTGGTTGTTAAAAACCTGCAGCCGGGGAAATACGTGCTTATGGTTGATGGCGAACGTGTGGCATCCGCTAGCCAAGATGAATGGGCGAAAGGAGTGGCAGTCGATTCTTCACCGGCTCATCGCGATGGCGAAATATTTCGCCAAGCAGTTAACGATAAAAACCTTCAGTTCACCTATAGTTGGAAAGCTCTCAACCAAGTCCATATCGTGGGTGAACGCCGCAATTCGCCTAGTGGCCAAGCACTTCCCGCAGAGGTATTAGTTTTTAAGGAACTGGCTAACCAGAAAGATGCCGCCTTAGGGCACGGCATCGAGCTCAAAACCCGTGATTGGCGACTGGTTCCCGATACGAATTAGAACGAAGAACCTATTATCGATGAAAGCCATTCTTATAGCCTTGCTATCTGTCCTTATCCCCTCGCTCTCCTTGCTCGGCCAAGACGCTAGCGGAATAAAATCCGCCAACCTCCAAGGTGCTGACTTGAACTTAATGAACAATCATGACCCGGTTTCGGAGCTTGAAAACTTCGAGTTACTGCCAGGATATGATGTAAATTTATTTGCGGCAGAGTCGATGCTAGCCAATCCCGTCCACATGGTTTGGGACTCGCGAGGTCGCTTGTGGGTGGCCTGTTCCTGGGCTTACCCACAGATCAAGCCGGGGGACGTAGCCAACGACAAAATCATTATCCTTGAGGATACTAATAATGATGGAGTCGCCGACAAGTCGACTATTTTCGCCGACGGGCTTTATCTCCCAACGGGTATCGAGCTCGCAAATGGAGGCTGCTACGTGGCGCAGTCGCCAGACGTTTTGTTCCTCAAGGACACTGATGGCGATGACGTGGCGGATGTGAAGCAGTTGGCTCTAACGGGATTCGGTATCGAAGACAATCACCACTCTATCAGTGCGTGGCGTCGCGGTCCGGGTGGTTGGATTTATTTCCAGGAAGGGATTTTTCTCCATTCGCAGGTGGAAACCCAGCATGGGGTCGTGCGGAATTTTAATGGAGGAGTCTACCAATTTAATCCTCGCACGCAGGAGCTCAGAATGTTCTGTAAAGGGACGGGGGGAAATCCATGGGGCCATGTATTTGATCATTGGGGACAATCATTTATGGTCAATAATCCTCGTATCATGTACCTAACTCCAGGGACTGGGGCTTCGAATGAACCCTCTCGTATTCCACCGCTTATTACCACGGAAAAGCAATGCGGTGGGGACATCGTTACTGGAACCCATCTACCGGATGAGATCCAAGGCCAGCTCTTAACGGGGCGCTTTAAGAGCCGGACAGTGGTAAGATACGAGTTTATTGAAGACGGGGCGGGTTACAGTGCTAACGTTCTCGAACCGCTCATCAAATCGAAGCACCCGAATTTCCGTCCGGTGGACATCAAAATCGGTCCTGATGGGGCGATCTATGTAGCGGACTGGTACAACTCGATCATCAATCATGGTCAGCATGACTTTCGTGATCCTCGTCGCGATCATGATCACGGTCGTATTTGGCGGATTACCTACAAAGATCGTCCGCTAGTAGAGAAGCCACAGCTAGTCGGAATCACAATCCCCGAACTGGTAGATCACCTTCAAAGCCCAGAAGCCTGGGTGCGCCATCAGACTCGAAAGGAGCTGAGCGAGCGAGATCCGAATGAAGTACTTTCTACTCTGGAAAGTTGGGTGAAAAATTTGGATACACAATTGGAGCAATACGATCATCATCTGGTTGAAGCGATGTGGGCCTGCCAGAATGTGGAACGGGTTAGCGAACCTATATTGAGTAAAGTATTGTCATCAAAGAATGGACACGCACGTGCAGCTGGAGCCCGCGTGATCCGCTACTGGCAGGACGAGCTATCGGATCCAGTTGGAATGATTGGCCAGCTAGCGAGGGACAGCTTCCCACGCACCCGTATGGAAGCGATCTTGTCAGCGGGATTTATTCCACAGGCTGAGGCGGCCCCTGCCGCCCTTATGGCATTGGATCGTGATCGTGATCGATTTATCAATGCGACCCTTCCCTCAACGATTAAAGGGCTCGAAAAGTATTGGGTCCCTGCTCTCGAAAAAGATGCCTTGGACTTCGCTAAGCCCGCTCATCGCGATTATGCGGAGCAGTTCGCCGGGATAGGAATTGACAAGCGCCTGATCGACTTGATGGGTGATCCCAATCCGGCGCCGGGTGATATAGCTGCGGTTAAGAAACAGTTTTTAGCAACGCCAAGTTCGAAGCTTGTCCGGCTTGTGGTCAATGCCGTGGGGAAGAATGCAGTGCAATCGGATGCAGTTTTAATAGATATCCTAGATGGTTTGAGGCAGGTCGGTGAAAGGACTGTGATGGAAACTTCTCGAAACTTCGCTACCCTGATACCCGCTCTCTCCCATTCGAATGATGACGTCGTGGTTCAGGTGGTGGCGAGTTTGGGATCATGGCAAGTGCTGACGGCCGGTCCCGAGTTGCTTGGCATCCTTAAGGATAGTGGAAGAGCTCCAGATGTCCGGAAGGCAGCAGCGATAGCCTTGGGGAAACTGAGGCAAACGAAGTATGTAAATGCATTAAAGTCTCTCGCTACATCGAGCGACATTAGCACGCGGTATCATGCAGTTACTGGTTTAGTTGCTGGTGATCTCGAAGAAGCGAAAACGATGGTTGGGGATGTCTTGATTCAGGAACCGCTCGATGCGGATCCGGTAGTTTTGGTGTCCGAGTTTACGAAAATTAGAAGAGGGGACGCTGTGCTTGCGGACTTGCTTGAAAACGTCCCCATCCATCCAGAGGTGAAAAGGAGCGTATCGACCTACCACCGACAGACCGGTCAGTTGCCGAAAAGACTGGTCAAGATGTTCAGCGATAGTCACCAGGATTCCTTGAGCCTCGCCCTAATGAGTGAAGATAGAGATGAACTTACCCTCGATGTGAATCGGTTGGGCGATGCGGTAAGGGGGGAGATGATCTTTCGTCGAACATCGCTCGCTTGTACGAGCTGTCACGGAATCGGATCCGTTGGGCCAACGATTGGGCCTAATCTGGTAGCGGTGGGGACAGCGGCCTCTGCGAGTTATATGATCGAGTCCATTCTAGAGCCTAACGCTTCGATTGCGGAGCACTATGAAAACATGCTGTTTACCATGACGGACAATACGGTTCGCATGGGAGTTATCGCCTATCAGGATGAAAGCGAAGTTATTATACAGGACTCTGCTCTGGGAAAGGAAGTGAAGCTCCCAGTAGGAAAAATCCGATCGAAACAAAGTGTGCCATCGCTTATGCCTGCGGGGCTTGCGGATCAATTGAAGGGTCGGGACGAGTTCCTCGATCTCGCCAAGTTCCTATCGGTCCTCGGAAACCCTGGCCCGTTTCAGAATGACGAGAGACCTTTCATACGGAAGTGGCGTGTGGCGGTGGCCGAGGGAGCTGAACCGCCGATTGAAGGCGAACTTTGGAAACCCGCCTACAGCAAAGTCAGTGGCGAGCTGCCTTTCGCTGATTTCAATTTGGGGAAACGTGTTTTCGTGAGAGGCTTTGTGGAGGTGCAGACTCCGGGCCCGGTTTTCTTGGATATCAACCATCGCGATGGATTAGAGCTCTGGATCGATGGCGAGGCGGTGCCCGACCCTTCAAAGCCCATCGATCTGAGTAAAGGGAGGAAGGAGATTACTTTTGCCTTCGACCCATCGGAAAGGGGAAAGAAGGGCTTGAGCGTGCTGCTTGGTACTCATTCGGGGTCGCCCACCAAATTTAAAGTTGAGGGTGGGATATGATTCATATTGGGGAGGTACCCGAATGAACCGAAAACCTGAGAGCATTGGAAACTTTCTTCTTATTATGAAATTGAAATCGACCTTCTTTTGCCTGGCTTTGCTATCTTTTGTTCCACTACGCGGTGACGACCGTACCAACATTCTTTTTATTTTTGCGGATGATTGGGGATGGGGAGACTTGAGTTGCCATGGACATCCTTACGTGAAGACGCCGAATATCGATCGTCTTGCAGCGGAGGGAACCGATTTCCATCGATTTACGGTAGCGAGTGGTGTTTGCTCGCCGAGTCGGACAGCGGTGATGACGGGCCACTTCCCGGCACGTTACAATATTGATGGCCACTTTGCTTGGGTGCCGAGCAATGCGAAGCGCAACATGCCGGACTGGTTGAGTCCAGATGTGCCTTTACTCCCAAGGTTGTTACAGCAAAGCGGATATGCAACCGCGCACTATGGGAAATGGCACCTGGCGAACAATATGATCCCCGACTCTCCCTTGCCTAGCGAGTATGGGTACGACGAATACGGAGCTTTTAACTGCGCGGGAGAGCAGATTCCCGTGCACGAGGATTCCCAGCGGGCTAGCGCATTTATCGAAAAATCGGCGAAGGCAGGAAAACCTTTCTTTATAAACCTTTGGCTGCATGAGCCGCACACGCCTTTTCATACCGTTCCTAAATACGAGTGGCGATTTCGCGAGATGGAGAGCGAGGAGGATCGAATTTACGCTTCTGTTCTTTCTCATGCAGATGATCGAATTGGAGAAATTCTGGATACACTTGACGATCTAGGCCTGACAGACAACACGCTCGTGATATTTAGTTCTGATAATGGACCTGCGAGAGCCTCTGGTCCCACTGAGCTCAAGTTGATGTACGATACGGCAACCGGAGCGGGATGGGGAATTGCGGCTGCCAAGGGAGTAACGGGAGGCCGGAAGGGCTACAAGAGTGCCTTGTTCCAAGGGGGTATCAATGTTCCCTTCATTGCTCGTTGGCCAGTTAAGGTTGCGGCCGGAGAAATCGATGATTGGTCACTGATTTCGGCAGTGGACCTACTACCAACCTTTTGCGAAATCGCAGGGGTTAAATTGCCAGCCAGCTATGTGTCGGATGGTGTTAGCCAAGTTGAGGCTCTAAAAGGGAAAGGTTCAAAAATAAGGGAGAAGCCGCTGTACTGGAAGATGGGTTCGGCTTGGCCCAGCCCTGAGAATCGGCCTTATCATTGGGTGTCCTATGCCATATTGGACCAGAAGTGGAAGCTTATGGCGAACCGGGATTTGGATTATTTCGAACTATATGATATTGTGGGAGACCCTTTTGAGAAGGTAGATCGCGCCAAGGGAGAAGTCGAAGTGGTAAAACAACTACTCGGTAAAGTAAACCGTTGGAAAGCGACCCTCCCAGATAAGCCAATCGGCAACGTCTTTTCGGAAGAGAGGAAACAATCCTAGAGGGTGAGGCTGACGAGTGACAGTCACCTCTATCTGTGTTACTTCGTCGCTTTAGCCGCTGGGTCCTTCCACCAGCCGGTAGCGTTGACGGTGCTGGTTACGAACCATTCGGATAGATCCCGTCGAAGCTTGACTTTGACCTCGGTGTAGTCAGGTGAGTCCCAAACATCGGTAAGCTCGTCCGGATCCTTTTCCAAATCGAAGAGCTGTCCATTGCCTTTTCCTATGTATTCAATCAGTTTGTACTTCTTGCTCCGTATCATGAGCGAGTGATCGAGGTCTTGCAGCATCAAGTCTTTAGCATGTTCGGAATACACGTATTCGCGCTCTTCGGCTTCCGAATCTTTTTCGAGAAATGGGAGTAGGGTTTTCGCCTCCATTTTGGCGGGTGGCTCGAGTCCGGCTAGCTCTAGAACCGTTGGTCCGATGTCAAACCATTGTGTAAGCGACGAAACTTTTCGATTTCCCTCAAATCGATCGGGGCTCCAAACAACGAGTGGAACACGGACTGATTGATCGTACATGGTCCACTTTTCTACAAGTCCATGGTCGCCGAGGCATTCCCCGTGATCGGATGTGAAAATGACGACGGAGTTTTCCAACAGCCCGGTTTTTCCCAATCGATCCATAATGCGGCCTACCTGCTCGTCGATCATGGTGACGTTGGCGAGGTAGTAGGCTCGTTGCAGCCTTCTTGAGGTTTCGGATGCATAGGGGTCGAAGGCAATGGAATCGGCGAAGCGTTGGGTGAGGCGCTTACGGAATGAGTGAAGGGTCTCTGGCTGAGCGTCTATTTCTTCCTGGGTAACGGGTAGCATCGGTAGGTCTTTCTCCATGTACTCCTTGGTGTATCGTTCAATGGGGTCGAATGGAGGGTGAGGTCCAGGGAAGCCGATCTGGAGGAAGAGTGGTTCGTCCTCAAGCGGAGGGCACTTGTCTTTGTCGATCCACTGCATGAGTTTGGACTGGTCCGCTGCCCAGGGTGACTTGTCGATCCATCGAAGAGCGAGATCGCCAATGAAGACGTCGGGATGAAGGTTGTCGGGCAGTTTCCACTCGTAGGCTCCTTGGCGTTTTTGTACGTCGGGCCAGTCTTTGTAAAAGGGTTTCTCCGGACGGTCGAAGCCGCGTAAATCGAGAGCCTTATCCCATTCATCTTCGAAAATGTGTGGATTCTTCTTCCACATCAGTTCGGATTCGCGACGTTGTTTATTCTCCACGACGAAGCGCTCGTGAAATCCATGGTTTTCGTTATAGGGATCCGCGTGCATTTTACCTATGTTGACGCAGTAGTAGCCGCTTCCGCGCAGATCTTTTACCCAGGTCCGCGGCCAGGCGTCATTATTCTTCAAGACTCCGGAATTATGGGGAAAGTATCCGGTGAAAAGGCTTGCTCGAGAGGGGCCGCAGGAAGGTGCCGTTACGTGGCACTGCTCGAAGGCGACTCCCTCTTTGACGAGCCGATCGGTATGCGGCGTGTTGAGGTGAGGGTAACCAAGGGCCGCGATCGTGTCGTATCGCTGCTGGTCCGTTACAATGAGGATGATGTTGGGGCGTTTTTCAGACATTGGAGTGAAATAATGAGAATCCATGTGTCAGCTACAAGGCTACGTTGAGGAGACCAACCCGAACGGAAGGCGTATGACGTACTTTTACGCAAAAACGTTTATTTGCTAAAGTACGTTATAAACTTCGAAAGTTACGGTCTTTATGTGGCCAATCATCTATTTCGTAACCCTTAATCTTCTCTGATTTTAACTCCACGAGCAACTTAGGTATCTTTGTATTTTTACCTGGCAATCAGGGAGGCTTTTAGATGAGGGAATCTTTGCTTTTAGTTGGTTCGTTTTTATGTTACCCAAATAACAGTGAAAAGTGTGAAGAAAACTCTATCGCGAAGACAGCTTTTGAAGTCGATCGCCCCCTTGGCGGTATCGCCGTTTTTACCCCAGCGGCTGATTAACAAAGCGTCGGGTGCACGTTCAACAGAATGGCCAATCCTGGAAGGTCCCGAAACTCCGAAACTCTGTTTGGGGACATCGAGAGATGCAGATATTGCACGGATGCGAATGATCAAACAGCTGGGTGTGGACTATGTGCTGGTGGGCGGGCCGGAACGGCCTTGGAAGGAAGAAGCGCTCAGCAAAATCATAAACCGATTCGAGTCGAATGGGCTCAAAGTCATCAACATGATGATTAGCGGTTTCCCCAACGCGATTTATGGAAGGGAAGGTCGCGACGAGGAAATAGAGATGCTGCAAAAATCGCTTCGAGCCGCAGGCAATGTAGGATTGCCAGTGGTGGAGTACAACTTTTACGCCCATCGGCTGACCGAGGGATATTACGAGGTCGAAGGGCGCGGTGGAGCGGGTTACACGGGATACAGATATGAATCGGTGAAGGATCTCCCGCCGATCCCTGAAAACGGAGCTCATGCTAAGGAAGCGCTCTGGGAAAATTTGACCTATTTGTTGGAGGCGATCATTCCCGTGGCTGAGAAGTCAAACGTTCGCATGGCTTTACACCCGAATGATCCACCCGTTCCTTTAAGTCGCGGAAACGAGCAAATCATGGCGACCTACGACGATTGGAAACGACTAATCGAGATAGTGGATAGTCCTTCCAATGGAATCACCTATCATAGCGGTGTAACGACAGAGATCGATGTGGATGCGGTTGAAGTTTGTAGGTACTTTGGAGAACGCGATCGCATTAACCATGTTCACTACCGCAATGTTGTGGTCCATGAGCCAGTGGTTGACTACGTCGAGGTATTTCCGGATGAGGGTGAAACGGACATGTTCGCTGTGATGAAGGAGCTCGTTAAGCAGAAGTATTCTTTCGGCATATATCCTGAGCATCCGCGCCTACTGGACTACGATCGCGATCACCCGCATACCCATTCCCAGTATCCGGGTGGTGGTGGGTATGCAGGTTTCACTTACAATGTAGCTTATGCCCGTGCCATGCTACAAGCGGCCTTAGGTGAATAAACTCTCGATTCTTATGCGGTATATTCAATCGCCAATTTTCTTCTGGCTTTGCTGCCTGTTCTTGTTTTTAGAGGAATTACCTCACTCCCTTAACGCTCAGCTCACCGGTTTCTCTCGAGCAGACCGTATTAAGTATACAGCGAATTCGCCTTTTGAACGATTTGATGATGGGCGTCCCAAAGTGCCAGATCAGTACATCGAGGCGCTAAGGAATTCTTCTTCAGAAATGGTTTGGGGGCCGTTGCGGCGGGCTGGGTTTCCGAATCAGTGGGTTGATGGATGGAAGCTTTTACAGCCTGACAAGAAGCTGGTGGGTAGAGTATTCACCGCTCAGTATATGCCGACTCGACCGGATGTTGATGAGATTATCGAGAAGGAGGCGAATTCGGAAATTCGCAGCAATCAGCGAGTGATCAATCGCTTGCGGCCAGGAGATGTTTTGGTGGTTGATCTTTTTGGCAAAGTTGAGGAGGGCACGTTTGTGGGAGACAACTTGGCGGCCGCGGTATTAGCGGCGTCAGGTAACGGTTTTGTGATCGACGGTGGCGTTCGCGATCTGGATGGAATAATTCCTCAAGGCATGCCGGGGTACGTGCGAGGGTTTCACGTTAGTGCCTTGGCGGATGTGATGTTGACGGGAGTGAATGTGCCCATTCAAATTGGAAATACGACTGTGATGCCTGGCGATGTGGTCCTAGGGGACAGGGAAGGTCTGACGTTTATACCCGCTAGTGTCGTCACCGAAGTCGCGAAGGCCTCGAAAATGACTGAATTGCATGATGTCTGGACCAAAGCGAAACTCGCTACAGGAAAATACAAGGCCAGCGATTTGTATCCACGTCCAAAAGACCCTGCTTTGATTAACGAATTTGAGGAATGGCGGGATAGTGAACTGGCAAAGCTAGGCATGGAGCCGCAATCCCCCTAAGAAGATTAATCGGTCCGGGACTAGCGATAGCAATCCGGCCGGGACAGCCCGCGGCACCTGCATCCGCAATTCGAGTAGCCTTTTTGTCAGGCGTTTCCACATTAATGACCTTAATGCCGATCTCGCCGTTACTCCGTTCAATATTCGGAATGATCTCCCTCAGTGTTCCGAGTTCGCCGTTCATTAGAGGATACCATACAGATCGCGACGAAAACTTTAACGAAAGGCAATGGTGAAGTCCTCGCCTTGGTTTATGGTCGCGTCGAAATAGATGTATTGGCTTTTTTCAATCGAACGTGTCCTGAAAGGAATCGTTTCGCCGTGTGCAGTGACTCGTTCGATGGTTGCGCCAGGCGGTAGCAATTGGGAGATCCGGGCCTGTGATTGTGGGGTTTCCACTTGGATATTAATATCGTTGGGATTTTCCTGATAAGTGTAGCGAAGCGATGCGCCAGAGCATTCGTAGCCTACCTGGACTTCGGCCGAGTTGATGCCAGCGGCACTCCAGCGGGGAGTTAATGATACAAGGTCGAGAGTTTTCCCCTGGTCTTTGACCCCAGCAAGCCCCTCTACAAGTCCACATAACATTGAACTGGATCCCCAACCGTCAGTTGGGGTAGCATCGGGACTCGTGCTAGTGTCGACAGTTGATTCGGTGCCGTCTGGGAAATACCAGAGGAAAGTCTCATTGTTTTTGGAAATTAATTCGTAATAGCGTTTCAAGGTTTCGACACCTTCAGCCTCGAAGCCGGAGGCGAAGTAAGCGTTGGCCAATTCACCGCCTACGAGGGGCATGATTCCGCCATTGCAGTAAGCTCCTTCCACGATTTTTTCGTCTCCAAAGATTCCTTCGGGGAAAGGGGGTTGAATGGAGAACCATTCCGCAAAAGCTCCTGTATTCTGTCCCCGCTGAAGATATTCCCTGAGGATGGAACTTGCTTGTTCCTGTGAGGTGACGCCGCGATTGATGTTCATAGGGTTGCTGAAGCTGAGTTGGGAAGCTTCGTCGACACCGGGGATCTCTACGGGGGTTTTCTTGACAAAATGCGTGTAGAAGGCCCCGTTCCAGCAGACTTGGTTCATTCGTACTTTTAGTCCCTCAGCAAAACGCCTCCAATGGCTAGCTTTATCTGGTTTACCGAGGCGGCTGTAAATTGTGGCTATGCGTTGGCACGCTTGATAGTAACCACTGTTGTCACCGTGGAGGATTCCCCAGAAGGTGTTGTCGTCGATTTGGAACTGCAGCCAATCGTGGGAGCCCGCAGTGTAAGCGAAGTCCCAAGAATCGATCGTGTAAGGCCGCTTTACCAGCTCTAGTTCGGGGTCCCATCTCCATGGATGAGTGAAAGCGTACTTGAGGGCCCGTTCAAGATTAGGGATTAGTGAGCGAATCCAGGCGTCGTCGCCTGTGGCCTGCCAGGCGATGAAAGCTGCGTTGACGAAGCGATATTCAACGTCGGCCTCGACGGGTACTCGGACGTATTTGCACCAGTTTTCCCGCTCGCAGGGGACTTTTTCGGGTTGGACGGTGAAGTAGTCAAATACGCGACCGTTGTGAGCCTGTGTGTTGGCGAAGTGGGTAACCGCAGAGGTCATATCCTGCTCAAAGTGTCGGAACCCGCGCATCATGTCTGAATGATCCCGGAGCCAAACCGCGGGTGTGTCTGGAGATCGGTATCCTCTGATTCGATCTCCATCTATCATCATGTCCATGGTGTCTTGTTCCAGAAAGCCACGAATCCTTGGGATTAGCTCGTCAAACTCGGGACGCCCCGTTTTTACGTAGGTCAAATCAGGCATGGTTGTAGAATGGAGAACTCCTCTCTCATGGAAGATAGTGCCTACACTTGAATCATGGACCAACAGACCCACCGCTTTACAGTATATCGCCCGGATCCGTTGTCATCGGAGAAATAGGGAATAGAAGATTGTGCTTCGTTGGGGGATTCCCTAGCTAAAAAAGCTGATCCATTCCTCAATTGATGTCATCACCCGTCGCTTACTTAAATCCCGCAACTAATTCGCACCTTTTTTGATTATGGAATTTCTGGGTCTCCACTTCCTCGATATCATCGTTCTGCTGATCTACCTGTTGGTTATTCTCTGGCTGGGAAAAAAAGCGGGAGAAGTTAACGACAGCACCGACGAGTTCTTTTTGGCAGGCCGCTCGTTAGGGAAATTCTATCAGTTCTTCCTGAATTTCGGAACCTCTACAAACGCGGACCAGGCGGTCGCGGTTTCAAGGGAAACGTATCGTCAAGGAGTTGGAGGAATGTGGATACAGTTTCTCGTTCTCTTTGTCACACCCTTTTATTGGATTACTTCACTCTTGTTTCGAAGGTCGAGGTTGACGACATTGGGCGATTATTTCACGGAGCGTTTTCAAAGCCGATTCGTCGGAGGGCTTTTCGCCGTGTTTACATTGATAATGACCTTCGTTGGGGGAGGTATCGGCTACATGGTGGCCGGAAAGACAATGATGGCAATCACGCCGAAGTCGGCGGAAGTGCTGACTGTAGAGGAGCGGACGGTCGTGGAGGAGTTCAAGGAATTGCAGGAGCTCGGGGATTTGTCGCTGAGTGAACGCACGCCGGGACAAAATGAACGCTACCATGTATTAAATCAGAAAAGGATGCGCGGGGAACTGAAGTCGTTTTACTCTTACACGGACCCTGTTACCTTCTATATTATTTACGGTCTCATTGTCGCCGTTTACACCATGATGGGAGGATTTCGAGCAGCGGCGATTACCGATGCGATTCAAGGGATATTGATCATTGTTTTTTCGTTAATTCTTATTCCGTTGGGCCTTTCCAAACTTGGGGGGTTCGAAGGCTTACACGCGTCGGTACCCGCGTTCAAGTTTGAGCTATTTGGGTCGGTGACCCTGAGTGACTATGGATGGTATACCGTGTTTGCGATGTTCTGTTCGCAACTGGTAGCGATCGTAGCGGTAGCGACTATGATGCAGACGGCGGGCTCTGCGACCAATGAGAATTCGGCTCGATTCGGAATAATTGGAGGAATGTTTCTCAAGCGACTTTTAATGCTTTTTTGGATACTGGCTGGACTGATTGCGTTGGGATTGTATCAAGGAAAAATTCACGACCCGGATCTCGCGTGGGGCTTTATGAGTCACGATCTGCTACTCCCGGGTGCCTTGGGGCTTATGCTTGTTGGAATATTGGCAGCGAACATGTCCTCGCTCGATGCGATGTCGGTCTCCAACTCAGCTCTTTTCATTCGGAACCTGTACCAGCCACTTTTCCCGAACAAGTCGGAGCGGCACTATTTGTTAGTAGGCCGGATTATCATTGGTACCAGTTTGCTTGGGGGGATCGGTGCAGCGCTATACATCGACAACTTACTAGAGATTTTCAAATATCTCATATCAGTGCCGGCCATTTTTGGAGCGGCAATTTGGCTTGGATATACTTGGAGACGGTTGACGAAGACGGCTGTAGCGATCGAAGTGATTGTGTGCTTCATTCTATTCGCCATTATCCCGAATTTGTTTTTGAGCATGGACTGGGCCCGCAAAAACCCGGATTTCCTAGTGCAGACGGATGGGTACAGTCATGTATACAAGACGCCTGCTCTGAATGACGACGTCGCCGCTGGCCGAGCCTTAAAGGTAGGCGACTCGGTGGAGAAGGAAGTGTGGATCGAGCCCAAAGGGATATTCTTCGAGCGTGTAGTGAGGCAGAATCCAGAGGAGCCGGATTCGCCACTGATTGGTATGGGTCGGTTTGAAGCGGAAATCTGGGTAATGAGCTGGTTTGGAATCGACTTCACTGGCTTCAAGAAGTCGCAGCTCGTCGCGACTCGATTCTTTTTTAATGCTTTTTTTCCGTTTTTCCTGCTCTTTACACTTTCATTAGTCACTCGGCCAGTGGACAAATCGCACTTGGATTACTTCTTTGGCAAAATTTACACACCGATCCAAGCATCCAACGAGGACGACAAGCAGGCGGTCGCGTTTACAGCGGAGAATCCCAATTCCATTCGAGCGAAAAAGCTTTTTCCTGACACCAATTGGGAATTCGCGAAACCGGACAAGATGGATTGGATTGGGTTTGGGGGAAGTTGGGCTATGGTCGGGTTCATTATTCTGCTTCTGTGGCTGATGGTGACTATTGGTAAGGGATAGTGTTGTCTCTAAGTAAACCTCCAAAATTTGAATACCGAACTTACTCGCTACCACTCAGACGATTGTTTTTAGGCAGTATTGTAAGAAGGCGAACTGCTCTGCGACATTTCGACAACTACGCTGCTTCGGTTTTCTTAATGGCGGAACGCACGCTAGTACCTTCCATCCATTCGCCTCGAATGAGTGTGACTGCAGGATTGTCGGTGGGGCCGAGCTGCTCGTGGGCGAGTTTAGTCTTGAGAACATCGATCGCGGTGGCCCCGATCTTGTGATAACCTATGTGCACTTTAGCGATTTCCCCCGTCGGAGTATCCATCGCTGGAGATAGAGCTGCGAAACTGATGTCATCGGGAATCTTGATGCCGGACTCTTTGAGCCAATGGTAATGGTCGACATTGGGGCTCAGCACCACATCTGGCTTCTCTTTTTTAATCCAGTCGATTAAGTCGATGCGGTTTATCCTGTCTTTGACCAGAGGATGCACTCGATTCTTCTCCAAGATATTCTGCTGATGCCAAAGAAGGTAGCTTTGGTACAAGTGGTTTGAGCGGATATCTTCCGGTTCAGTGACACAGAATCCGATCCGTTGGAACCCCCTTTCGGTCAGGTTCGATATGCCGACATGCATTGATTGGTAGAAGTGGGGATGCACTTGGTTGAAGCCAAGGCGGGCTGCGACGCCGCAGGTGGCGACTCCCATGAAATCCTCTTGCGGAAGTGAGAACACATCATTAAGGCTTTCAACTGGGAGAACGACGATTCCATGGATACCTCGAGTCTGGAGAATCTGTACTACTCGCTGAAGGCGCATTCCCGGCTCCTGCAGCCAGAAATCCTCTGTTTTAAACCCGAGGTTCTCCGCTCGTTCTTTAGCACCCTGGCGGATCATTAGGGAATCTTTCCCGAGTTCCTTGAGGGGGCGCTTCTGGGCGTTTAGAATGGCGATAACGGGTTCTTCTTTGCTGATGTCTCGCTTTCGCAGATATCGCATCAATTCCTTGAGATTCGGGTCAGGTGTATAGCCTTGCTCCTCAGCGATCCGTTTGATCCTGTCTCGCGTTTCGGGAGCGACGCGCGGGTGATCTCTCAGCGCCATAGAAACGGTCATACGACTAACGCCTGCGGCTTGGGCAATGGTTTTACAAGAAGGCCTAATCTTTTTCATGGGGCGTCAAGCGATCGGATTGGTTCAACGCAGGCAATCCGAGTACATGTAGTTTGTAGTATGCTGAGAATAAGAGCGCTTTATGGTAAGACACTGATATTTTACCGAAAGGAGTCAAGTGCCTTGGAAGCATGGAATATGGGGGAGGATGACAGGATTTGGCTTCAATGAAACCCCTTGGAGAAAAGAGGGAGCGTATCTGCTGAGATATCAACTGTTTGACGGGTCTGGTGTGATTTCCGAATCGCATCGAGGACGAGGGTGCCGTAAAGGGAATGTGCTGTGCCTGTCCGGATGGGTTTCGCGGAATTGATCGCTGTTGCGATATCCTTATAGATTTCTGACTCATCTCCAAATATCTTACCGGTGAGCGGGAATTTCGTGCGAACTGCGGGTTTGTCGGTGCTGGGATCCTTGGAAAGCAAAGTGAGCGATTCTCCGTTCGAGTGGAGCATGCCTTGTGCACCTTGCACCATGAAGGACGGAAGCCCCTCAATCCCTTGGGTGAACTCAGCGATTCCTCGCGTACCATTTTCAAATTCGATAATCGATAGGAAATTGTCCTCGGCGTCGCCGGGGTTAATCGTTTGTTGCATCTGACCAAAAACGCTAATTGCGGGACTGGGGACAAGATCGAGAATAGGCTGAACGATATGCATCCCCCAGTTGAGGAGGTACCCGCCACCGTACTTGGTTTGAGTTTGCCAATCCGATCGCACCCAAAAGTGAGCGATGTGGCGACGAACCAGAAATACTTCTCCAACGGCACCGTTACTAATAAGTTCTTTAATTTGGTTAAATTCCGGTGACCAACTCATTGGCATCCAGGGAAAAATGGTTTTCCCGCTCCGTTCCTGAGCCTCGAGCATGAGATCCGCTTCCTGTCGATTCATCGCCCATGGTTTCGTAACAACGGTATGCAAGCCTGCATTCAGGCAATCTCGAACGATTTGGCAATGAGTGTCGGTGCGAGTCACTACGATGGCGACATCCAGATCACCAGATTTTTTTAGCAACTCACCGACGTTTGCATACACGTCGCACCCCAAGTCTTCCTTGGCCTTTGCTCGTTGTTCCTTCGACAAGTCGCAAACAGAGCGAATTTCAAAATCGGGAAGCTGAGATATTACATCCGCATGGGAGAGCTTGCCACTGCCGCCGTAGCCGATGATAGCGGCACGGATTGGTTGATTGTGATGTGACATCAGATTGGGGAGTTGATCTTTGGATCGCTGGAAACAGCGATAGATTTAAATAGAGAAGTTTGGGTTATTACTCCATGCAAAACGGTAAGAGAAGAGAACACGATTGTACAGTAAAATTTTCAAGAAATTGGGTCGATCTACAGAGGTGTGTGTTACATCTTACGCGATGTTTAACATAGGAAATTACTGTAAAACACCAAAGGAGTGGCTCAACATAGCGTGGTGAGCTTTAATGGTTGTTTTTCATAAAGTTGGTCAAGATTACGGAGGACATACAGAGTATGTTCTTTTGTTGTCTTGACTTGCTGAGTGCTAACCAGTCTACATCGATATTGTAAACCCCACTATTGCTTGGATTTCCGTGCTGGAGGGGTGAACAGGAGAGAACGAAAGCAAAACAAAACTGAACTTTACCCTATCAACTATAAGTATACTATGAGTTTAGCTAAACTACTAAGAACCATGTTGTCGCTTGGCAGCATTTTTGCGACCTCGGGTTTATTGGCCCAGGGCAGCTCTGATGAAGAGCTATTTGAACTGACACCTTTCGAAGTCACCGGTGGAACGGATGATGGCTATCGAGCGACCTCCACTCTAGCTGGGACTAGACTGCGCACTGACATGCGTGACATTGGGTCTTCTATATCGATTGTGAACGAGGAGTTCCTTCGTGATACGGATGCCAGCAATCTCGAAGATGTTCTGATCTTCACTCCCAACACTGAAGTAGGTGGTCTGGGCGGAAATCACTCCGGTTCTCAAGGGGCGAATCCGATTCCTGCCCAACAACGCGGTGACCCCAGTGGCGGTTACACCCGAGTGCGTGGATTAGCTAGTGCCGACCTTACTCGTGACTATTTCATCACCAACATCCCATTTGACACCTTCAACACCGACCGTGTAGAAGTTCAACGTGGTGCCAACTCGGCACTCTTTGGCTTGGGAAGCCCAGGTGGAATCATCAACGCTTCGACGATCCGCGCTGACTTCTATGGTGACCGGGGTCGTGTTCGTATCCAAACCGACGAAAATGGTACTGCTCGGTACACATTTCGGTACAACAAAATGGTTAATGACAAATTGGCCATCCGTGTAGCGGCTCTGAACGAAGATAGGGGCTATGAGCAAAGGCAAGCTTTCATGGAGGATAGCCGCTACTTTGCGTCCGTAACCGCGAAACTTCCCTACAACCTCATAGCCCGCGGGAACTTTGAGGTTGGTAGCCGAAACTCGTCCAATCCGGACTACGTGCTACCCAACGACGGTATCACACCTTGGATCAACTTGGGTAAGCCGACCTCTAGCAGCCCAGCGGTGGGTGCAGCAACCTTTCGCGGCACAGGTGATATCTTCCCTGGCGTAGCACACAAGAATATCTTCCACCTTAAAGGTGCCGGTCAGGCATCCGTAGGCTATTACCGTTTTTACCAGGATCCAAAAGACCCTAATCCGACGATGGGAGGTCACAGCTACCTCGTAGCGACAGCTGCAGATAAAGCACTTGCCCCGGAAGCGCAACGCCCCGTTGCAACCGTTAACGGCTTTACGGGCCCAGAGGGTCAGTGGATGAATATAAAAACTTGGGATGAGAACAATATCATTCGTCGCACGGGCGGATACCGTTCCGATGGAACAAGACTTCCAGATGGCTGGGCTCCCTTCTTTAGTAACGGTCATGTATCCCACCAAATAACAAACCGCCGCGTATTCGACTACCGCAAGAATTTGTTTAGTGGCGGTATGGCTCAACAATACGGCGATTGGGAGAACCTCACCGCGAGCATCGAAGGCAGTTGGTTCGACAATCGTTTGGGCTTGGAGTTCTCTCACAACGAACAGACTTTTGAAAGTGCGGATGCGAATTCCCTTCAAGGCGTACAGCAGCGTACGATTTACATTGATATGAATGAGCATATGCTGGCCACTGCGGATGGAACGGGCACAGGCGAATTGATTGATAACCCAACTTTTGGTCGTCCGATCATGGGTGGGGGATCAGGCGGTAATCGTACTTACAACGACCGCGACGCTACCCGCCTCCAGGGTTACGCCGAAGTCCGATTTGACGACTTCATGGCTGCGGATAGTTGGTTGACCCAAGCTCTGGGAAAATTCACTATCACAGGTCTTTTAGATGAGAGCACCCACTACAACCAAACGCTTTATTCAGCTCGGTCAGATCCTCTCAATCACTATGATCTAGCCATACACACCCCCGGTCATCACGTGGTGTCTGCCCGGAGTGGACAAGAGTTCGCCCTACCGGTCGCGAGAGACATGAACTTCCTGAACATCAGCTCTATCGATGACCTCGCTGGAGCTGGAATTGGAGCCGTTCCTTTTGGTCGGGAACGGACCAACATGCAGACTGCGCCAATGGTCGCGTCCTTCACCGGATGGAATCCAACCGCAGGACAATTCGTTGATTTCGATTCCACCGTTAACACGCTCTATCAACCCGACAGTTGGCCCGCCGCTTCGCATGCGAATAAAAGCCTCAGAAAGGTTGAATCAGAGGTTCTCATCGGGCAACATTCGTTATGGGACAATACGGTGGTCCTCACAGGAACCTGGCGTAACGACAAAGCTACTGAAGCCACAGGGGTTGGTCGCTCGACAACTAAAACACGGCGGGACATCAGGGACACTCTCGACCCCGTCTACTTAGCTGGACCTCAAGGACCTTATAAGACAACGGCTGACGACGATACAACATCGTACTCGATTATGGTCCATACGCCCGCTTTCCTGCGCGATAAACTTCCTTTCGAACTCTCAGCTTACACGAGTGAAGCCGACAATTTCCGGCCCACTGGCAGTAATATAACCATCTTCAATGATACCGTACCTGCCACCGCTGGAACCACAGAAGAAAAAGGATTCATAGTCGAAGGTCTTGATGGCAAGCTGTCTGCACGTTTTAACTTCTACGAATCCGCCGTGGTCAACAATCGGTTCGAAACAGGTGCACTCTACCAACCGGCGGCAATCCTAACGGGTCTGGCTCACCAAGTGAACAACCCTGCCAACGCTGGCTACGGTGTTGCGGATGTACAGGCAGTGATGCCCCCCGCTGGTATTATCGGTTCGAGTGGCTTTCAAGTCGACTGGAGTGACCCTGAATCTGCCACCTCCAATCGGAACTCTTCCGACACCGGAACGCAGGACTTCACGGCCAAGGGTATGGAAATCGAAGTCGCTTACAATCCAATCGCCGAATGGACTATTCTCCTAACGGCGGGTGAGCAAGAAACGGTTGCCGACAACACGTACCCGGAGATGCGGCGTTTTGTTGACGAATTCGTCCTCGATAAGTGGGTGAACAGTAGCTTTGCCCAGAACTACTACATTGACTCAGGTGCTACACAGACTCTCGCTGAAAAGGCACAGACTGGTATTGTTGAGGCTGTCCAACGTGCAGCTCTGCAGGACGGTAGCCCTGCTAAAGAGCAGGCCAGATGGCGTTATGCTCTGAACACTGCTTACCAATTCGGGGGCGAAAGCGATATCATCCCGAGCTGGTTGGGTGACCTGACAATTGGTGGCGGCTATCGCTGGATCGACAGAACAGGTATTGGTTTCCGAGTGGACACAAACGAACTGGGTGACCTTGCGTTGGATGTAAATCAACCATTTAAAGCGGCAAAAAAAGATTACGTCGATCTGTTCGCTCGGACGTCTTACAATCTTCCTAATGACCTCTCCCTCGACTTGCAGCTGAACATCAAGGATCTGTTTAACAACGACGGTCTGGTACCGTTCGTTGCAAATCCAGATGGCAGCATGTTCTACCGAATCGAAGAGGGTCGTTTGATCACAGCTTCGGCTACTATCAATTTCTAAGATCGTAGAAAGCGAACGCAGTCTTTAACATCAAAGCCGGCTTCCGTTTAGGGGGCCGGTTTTTTTTGACCCGCCCATTCCGGTCCAGCTTCCTGCCTCCTTGATGCTTTCTATTTAACGATGTCTAGGATTTCGGCCTTTCATTGCTGTTTGCTGATCAATAATTCAACCCGCGTTGATTCGAGGACATTCGACGGTACACGCAGCAAGGACTTTAGCCCCGTCAGATCCCGACAGCTTACGGTTTCACAGAACAAAGACAAAACGTTGAAAAGCATCTAGATCGTAGAAAACACTCAAGCTGTTAGCCCAACGCATCAAAGAATCTTGAAAACTATGTCTACATCGCGAGTGCATGACGATTCACGGTTCGTGAGTTAATCCTGAGTTTGTAGCATTTCAAAACAAATAATTTCGCCTACTAAACGCTTGGGCTGCCTCGCTGGAAAAGCATACCAAATTGCCGGAGTAGGAAAGGCCTCGCACTGGGAATTAGAAAAGCAAAAATACCGGTCACGAAGGCCAGAGCTTCAAAAGGCGTAGCGGCCTTTCATGTAAATAAACCCCCTCAGGCCTCTATGGGTTGCTCAATCAGCAATTAATCCCAGGGACGCGCCACATGTAATCGGGATCGACATGTGGTTCGTCGTTCTCGCGTCCTTCCATAAGAGCGATCTTTTTACGTATTAGAGCGGCGATATTGTCACCATAGATAAACGTTGTTTCTCCCAGCTCGGATTGGATCATCCAATCGGTGGTGGCGTTCTCGACATGCTCGAGAAGTTTCTGGGCATTCTCCTTCTCATCAAGGATGGTTTCTCGGACAAGTTTCTTGCAGTGGTCCTTCTTCGCTGGATCTTTAGATTCGATGTAGCCGTGAACACTTTCAATCCACGCGGCGATGTTTCTTTGAGATCGAAACCACGACTGACTACCTCTAAGGCGATCCAAATGGTGTGTCCATACATTGGATGCACCACTGTTTTGCTTGGATAATCCAGACTTCGCTAGTTCGATCGCTTTGGCAATTGCCGGTAGGGTGTGTTCGGTGATCCCCGAGCGGCACTTACCCGCGTATTCGGGAGTGCAAAACTCAAAATTGATTTCGCGCCTGAAATCGGTACGAATCCGATTGTTGACATGCCCCAGATGAAAATCCTCGTAGTAGGCGCGATCTTCCTCGCTCAACGCTTCGAAGTTGGGAACGAATGGCCTAACCAAGATACGGTACCACGTGCTCCAGATTGCGAGTACGTTTACGGGTGCGGGGAAACTGCGATAAGCCTCGTCGGCTTTAAGCCACAGTTCGATGAGGCAATCAGCATTTGCTTCGCCCACCCATTTGTCGGCTTTCCGCTGCAGTATTTTCTCGAAAGCCAGGTTGGGCTCATTTTGGAAAGTCTGAATTATCTCTTGGTTTATATTGTAGGGTGCCAAAGTTGCAGGAGTGGAGCCACACAGCCCAGCGATGTGAGAAGCCTCCTGAGCATGCAAGTCGCGGAGTTTTTCCCATAGGAGGCGTGGGTAGATGGGAGCTTTTACTGGTTCCATATTCCAGAAGGAGCCGGGACTGAAATACAAGTGGGCGTTCGAGCCCTTCGACTCGAGCAGCTCTTTCCTCGGTTTTTCTCTAGCGTCGAACTGATTGAATAGCCCCGAAAAAGTGAACTCCTTGGCCCATTCGTATTTTGGATGACTATAGTCGGCGTCGAAGCCCTTACTAACCAAAGTGTTGGTTTCGAGTTCAATCCCGTCTTCCACCTGTTCCCAAAGATGGTCCTGCTCAGCGTAGAACATTTCACTACGAAGCATGCATTTGAAATCGGGATTTAGGCGACGTCCGGCATCACGGATAGTTTTCATAAAGCGGATGATATTTTCCGCGGCTGCTTTGGCGATTTCGTCATCGTTCTTGAATTCGCGAATAACGTATCCACCGCCATTGCGGCCTACATACAAGGAGCTCGTGTATTCGAATCCAGCCCCGCTGTCGTTCGACCAAATAGCCATGTAGTCGATGTTAGGTGCAGCCTCAACGATCTTGGAAAGCATCTCCGAATAATGGTCGAGGACGACTGGATGGGCAGTTGTCAAATTATAGCGAGGGCTAAAACTCCGAAGGGGGTGATCCACTCGAGCTCCTCTAAGCATTGGGTATTTTTTCAGAAGCTCTTCTGGAACGGAACGGGGCTCGAAAGAGAGGATGCCAGCTCGAAGACCATACTTTTCTGCCAATTGGGCAGAATGAACTAGTTTCCTTAGATTGGCCTGCAAATAGTCATTCGGATAAATACCTTTGTTTAATTTGCTGTAAACGAATTGATCGAGTGCGGGGCAGTATGTATAAAACAGATACAGTAGCTCACCGGGAGCTGCTTTTTCGTACGGGAAATTGGCTGCATATCCGTTTACTTCTACGTGCGTGTACCCTTGGCGAGCCATTTCACGTATGTGGTCCTCGGGATCGAACCCCTTAGCGGTTCGAGCATGGTTGTTGAGGAGAGAATCATAGGCCGGCCGCAGACACTTGAAAGCAGGTTGAAACATTCTACCACCGGAGAAAACGTCTATGTCTTCGTTCAACCATTCGTCTACCAGTCGGCATGTAAGACGATAGAGGAACCAAGTGTGCGAAACGTACATTTCGATCCCTTCTGGTTGAGACGACCGAATGTACATCCACTCCTCTTGGCGGGAAACGGGCACCTGGCGTTCTAAAGCCTCCTCGGGCGTCAACACACCGAGAGTAATCCTAGTTTTTGGGTGGGTGCGTTGGTCTGAATCATGGGGACCGATTGCATTGATAGCAGCTTGAATGTGCTTTGCTGCTGTTGCCTCGACTTGTATTGTGTCGTGAAGACGAGTGATGGTGAGATTGGATCTTAGAAACTGGGCTATTCTCATAATTTGTTCTATACGGCTAGCATTTCGAAAACCGTACTACAGATTTGAATTATGGCAAAGTGTCACTGTGCTGAGCGAGGAGTATCGATTTTCTTTTAGGTTTACGATAAATTTCGGGAAAGGTGATTCGTGGACTGAGATTTGAGGATTGCTGATTAAGAGGCAGTGCGAGATAGATCGAAGAGGTGCCCTGAAGGGGGGTCAACTCAGTGGTATTGGGAGGTTTGCACACGGAATTCGGAGGAGTTTGATCTTTGGCTTGGGCGAAAGTTCCCACTCAACGTCACCATATTTTTATTACACATGATTAGATCGATCAATTGGGGTCGGTAGCCGGAGTAAGAGATTCGATTAAATCTGAAATATCGAAGGATATTTGGAATAAGATTCAGGCTGAGTGCGATCGCGAACGAGGGTCACGGCATGAACTCGGATCAAAGGTCAGGCTGAGGCAACGACGCGGCATAATAATTCGGACTAAACGATCTGGAAAGTGGCGAAACAGCGGATAAACGTAATGCCTTGGCCATGCTTCTATCCGAAGAGGAGCTCTACAAGACGACCGCCTTGGTTTAGATTACGGCCTTGTTGGACGAATCGGTTTTACCTGACTGGAGAATCCGGTGCAAAAATTTTGATATTAGTGTAGAAGTGACCCGTAATCAATTTGTGGTAGTAAACGCTCTACGTTGAAGTCTTTCTGTTTGAGACTTTAGAACAGACTGTTTGATCACTTTAGGAAATTAATAGAAAAAGCACTGGTTCGGTTTCGGATTACTTAGACAGCAACTGGGGGATGGGGTTCTCCTGACTGATAATGTATCGCCCTGGTCGGAGTTTTCCCAATTCAGTAGGGTTTTGATTATCCCCTGGCCATTGTATTTTAACTCTAGTGGCGTAGGTAGCGTCACCCAAGCCAACGTGAATGATCATTTCGTTTTGTTTGCCTGAATGCCCCCCAGGCCCCAGCAATTGCCGACTTTGGACCAATTCGGGGGTGTTGGAATCTCCGTCAGTATCAGCAGTCACTCGAACGATTGCTCCGATGGCTGAAGAGGATACGCCTTTTTTTTTATCACCTATGAGATGGAGTATAAGGGAACGACGACCTTGGCTTGATTCGTTTAAGTAAAGGCGTGCTTGGGGCTCCGGCATAGTACTGTCGGATAAGTCTTTGCGGAGAGTTCCGGTAGCCAAGGCAGCCTTAACTCGCTGCTGTTTTAGAAGCCTGTTGAAACTCTGACCAATGAGCAAGTCGAGGTCCCCGTCAAGATCGACATCTGCGAGCGAAGGCATTCCCGCTCCGATGTGATTTAGTCCTAGGTCTTTGGTTACATCGAGAAAGTGCCCGTCTCCCTGCTGGAAATAAATACGTAAGCGTTCATCGTGCGGCGGTGGATCCGGATAGTCGGAAGAGCATAGAACGAGGTCAAGCCGGCCATCGTGATTGAGATCCGCAAGCTCCGCGTATATGTCGCCTTGATTGTAAGATGTGTTCTCCTTGTTCAACGGGATGTTTGGCGCTGGAAGGTCTGGAATGCGGTCGACGGAAAGATGAGCGAAAGATTCGAACTGAAGGTTGCCGGTTTCGTTCATTTGATTCACGAGAAAGCGCGATCGATCCGACGACTCACCCGCCCAGGCGTGAATTATGGTGGATACAAAAAGATCGAAATCTCCATCGTTGTCGATATCGCCAATTGCACAGTCGAAGGTGTTACCATTGGCCCGAAAGGGCGGTTCGTCAGGACGTTGCGAACGAGGTTGGGCCTCGGCATATTCGCTAGGCCATTTTGGATGACGCCCGTGACGTATGAGGTCCCCGTCGATTTTGGCAAGAGCCGCAATATCCTCTCCGACGAGTTGTCGAATGAGATGATCACCAATCTCATTGTTATCTTTCGGTATCAAGGCAATGGGGGATTCTTCATTCGATAGGATTTCCTTTAAGGGTGCACGGCGCGTCATACGGTAGAGACGGTTCCAGCGTCGACCGTAATTTAGCTCCAGCACCATTGGCAGTCCGTCGTTAAAGCGCGGAAGTGCCACACCGTAAGTGGGACGTCCTCCCAGATCATCATGAAAGTCCGTAGGTGAGGTTTCATCTGGAATCGGCCAACGAGCAAATTCAGGAAAACCAGCTTTAGTGGAATATTGAATAAGGAGATCGTTTGAAAAGGCTTCGTACCCGGTGAAGTAACGTTTGTACCAGTTCCCCATAAGGCAGTCGAGCAAACCATCCTGATTGACGTCCCCCACTGCGATAGCCCGCGTCGTGACCAAAGGGGCCTCTTTAAAAACTGTTCCTTCATTGAACGATCCATCGCCATTACCGAGAAACCATGCAGAGCGCTGTGGATAATATTCTGGCGGAGCGTAGTCGTCTTGATAGATGTCGTTGGAGCGACCGAGAATAGCGTCTTTTATGCCATCATTATTTAGATCTGCGAAGACCAATGTGTCGGCTGTTCTCACAAGAGGTAGGTTTGTCTCGGTTTTGACCTTTAGTCGGAAGCCGATTTCCCCGTCCGATTCTTCAGATCTGTTCAGGAAAACCCGAGGCAAAGTCCCTTGTTTGGATTTGGGAAGCAGAATGGCGTCTGGACGTCGGTCACCATTGAGATCTGCAAACTTTAGACGAGAGAGAGACTGGCCTTCGATTCCGGCTGGCACGGTGGCATCTATCCATGGAGTGGCAGCAGACGGATTGACGTTGCCTGCGAGGGAGGCTACCATAAATGAGATGAAAGTTTTATAGCGGTAAACGATCATACTTCAGTAGCAAGGAGATCGGTTGCCATTTCAATTGTCCGTTGGCTATAATGAGGTAGCAACTTGCTCGAGTGCTGCTTTGTCGACACTCATCAGGACAGTTATCTCCCGGTCGCCAAAATCGTCTGTATTGCACCAGAAATCGATGGCGCGAACGCCTGGATTGGGCTTATCCCAATAATTGGGAGGGGGATCGATCGACTGGGTTCTAAAGACATACTTCGAAGGCCCAACGACTTTGAGAAAAAGGGTTTTGCCCTCTTGTTTCAGAATTGCCTCGTTGTTTTCGATTTCCACTGCAGCCTCGGTCAGCATTCGCCAGCGCAAGGTCGCGCTACGCCGGCCTTGTTGCTCGGTTCGCTGGCGGGCTCCCGCAATGCGATCTTTTATGCTCAGGACTTTGTATTGCTGCACAGTGAATGTACGTTCGTATGAATCTGCCTGGCCTGAGTAAATATCCGAAAGTACGACAGTTCCTTGGACGGTATTGGTTGTATCCGAAAATTGAGTGATTGAGGCGGAGCCTTCCGCGTTTTGCAGCCTTTGATCGATTAGGAGTTGATTGTGACTGTAGGGACCCAGTCTAAAGATCCGCCATCTGTCCGAATGTTGCCGACGATCCCAAATCCCAAGGCCCTTGGATTCAAGGCTGAGGTAGTTCTGTGCACCAAGATCAATTGCCCATCGGACACCTTCGTCTTCAAAAATAAAGCTGCCAGCGTCCATATGGGCATGGCTGATCTGTCCATTGCCGCCTTTGAAAGCGAGGTAGAAAGAATTGGGGTCATCCCAGCTTTCTCGAGCAAAGGCGAGTGGGTTAGGCCCGTTGCCTTTCCAGTTTTTCGGAAGCGACGAAGTCGAGGTGCTCTCGCTACCGGTGTTTTCAGGGTACCAAAGGGCGAGCATAGCCAGATTGCGACTTCTGATATCTTCCGGGTTCCACGTATTGCCCTCCAGATAAATTTTCAGACTGCGCTTCAGTTCGTACATCCCTGTTGGATCATCGTACCGAGAGGCGAACCAGGCGGTTACCGGTTGAAAGCGAACCAGCGTACCGCCGTCATAGAAATTATAATATTGGCCACTTGGGGCGATGGCCAAGCTGTGAAATAGGATAGACTGCCGAAAAGACTGATGCTCTGATAGTCCAAACGAGCTATTTGTAGCGTTTTCCAGAAGGTCTATTAGAACTGCTGAAAAATGAGTACCGTATCCCCAGTAGATAGGGCCTTCCGGGTAGATTCCGTCGGGATCGGTGGCGTTCATGGCGATTGGAACGGAGCGGATTGCTCGCCGGATAACCCTTTCCGCCAACGCCGCGTCACTGTCCACAATAAGTAAGGCGCTGGCTACGAGCCCAGCGTGGCATACAGGATTCCAGTTGTTAATACTCTCGACCCACCAATTGTAAGGATCGCCTTCGTCCAGGGAGGGATTGATGGCTTTGCTGATAAGCGTATCTAGAAAACGCTCTCTTTGTTCGCCCGACAATTCCTTCCAAAGCCAATCGGTCCCGATCGCAAAACCGAGGGCCATCTCTCCGACGTCTAAATAGTGCTGAGGATTCCAATCCGGAAAGCGAGAGACGTTTTCCAATTCTCTTATCGCTCTGTCTCTATAAGACACGTCGCCAAAAACACGATACAGTAGAGCCCAGGTCGAAACCCGTTTCAGAAATTTTTGCGATTGGTGCAGGAGCCGCTTTCCATCGAGTTTATATTCGATTGGTGGTTGAGCGAGCAGTTCGTGTCCTGTTTGCTTGAGGAAGGATAGGTACTGCATTCCAAGCGAATCCCAGTTGGGGTCTCGGATTCGTTGGAAGTCGTCCTCCGAAGCCAAGATTCGGGGATGGTTGAGTCGGATTGAATCTACGTCAAACAAGTCTGGCGAGTCTTGGGCCTGAATGGGCGAAAGAGTGGCAATGCCAATGGTCAGAAAAAGTAAGATAGTTTTTGCGAAACCCTCAGACATTGAACCCATCGATGGCGTCGAATAGGACCCGGAGTCGTTTTACATCTTCGCGAGTAGATTCGAGAACGGGGAATACATGCGTTTCGAGCGTAATGTGACTGACAGGTTTGTCTTTGAGGATAGCACGCAATTGCCCCAGCCAGTTAACACCTCCGTCACCGACCAATCGATTCTCCCATTTGTCGGGTGGAATCGGTATAGCGTCTTTAATATGGATATTCTGGATAAGGGGCAAAACCGCTTCGTAGCCTATTGGATAGGCGACTTCACCCGCCACTAAAGCGTTAGCACAATCCCAGTTGATGCCCACATTTTTTGCTCCTATGGATTCAACGAGAGCTGCCGTTCTCAAACCCGTATCGCAAAAGAATCCGGGCTCATTCTCGACAGACAATTGCAGGCCAAACTGTTCTGCGACTTGCCCGGCTTCTTTGACACGGTCGACAGCGTCCTTAGAACTGCCGCCTTCGTTGGTCATGAAGCTGAACGCTATTATGCGCGGCACTCCCAGCTGCACTGCGAGCTCACAGGTTTTAGGAAGCGTAACTTCCAACTCTTCCTTGATTTTTGCTGTATCTGAAAGGCCGATCTTGAACAATCCCGGAGTCAAAGCCGTTATCTCGATCTCATTTTGTTCCACCTCCTTCAATATGCGGGATTCCGCCTTTGAATTTAGATAAGGGACCCTGTGTTCGTAGGAATCCGCACATCGCAGCTCGAATTTTCGGAAGCCGAGCGCCTTGCCCTCCTCAAGGGCTTCGTTGATATCGAGCGATAGTTCGTCTGTAAGAATTGCGAGGTCCACGAGGGTGCTGGTTTTGGAAAACTAATTGTCTAGATCATCGCCGACTGTAGTGTTATCGAGCGATCGGGCTTGTAATTGAAGTGGAAATAGACTTCTGCTAAAGACTTGGTTCAGTGCGATCTCTACATCATTTTTCGGTAAACTAGTGTCCCTTACAGAACTCTCGGATTTTTAGGAGTCGAATAGCCACCGGGCCAATATAAAGATGTTGCACATTATAAAAAACTCGTGATCGACAAGAGTTCTATCCTGCTTAATTTCCACTTGGCGTGATGCTTCAAGAATTGTCGCAGAACCCAACAGGCGGGTGGGATCGTCGATATCTTTGGTAGCGGGCGACCTCTGGGTACTCACAAAATTTACTGTCAATTGCAACAGGCAGGATACCTGTGTTACTTACTCAATACGGGTGCTCGGAGACAATCCACGACCTGATAGCAAGGTAGGGATGTTTTGATAGATTCCTGCTTAGAGCCTTTTCAACCTTCGTCATTGTCCCTGTAAAATAATCGACTTAGCTATTACCTTCTGCTTCAACCAGCTCATTCCAAACCGATTGTATTTCATTTTTGGCGACGATAGCATCGTCCCACACATTGGGGAAGCAGTTAAGTGCATAGCCCGATTTTTTCGGCCCCAATTCCACTACGGCCCAAAGCGTTTGATCGGGTTGGGTACCCTCGAGCCATGTGGCGAGGGCGGGTCGCAGAAAGGAATCGCGCCAAGCGATGAAATCGAGATCGAGCTTCCCTCTTCCATCGGTGACCGGGGTTTGGCAGTGTGATCCCGTAAAGGGGCGAAAGTGAACTAGCTGGCTCTGCTTGAAAAGGTCGACGCGGTATTCGGAAAGCCGCTCCCAGAAATTGTCGGGAGACAGGTGCTTGACCACGCCGGGGTGAGAATAGTCAAAGTTGACCCTTAGCGTTTCCCCGTAGCGAAGGTGGTATTCATCGATCAAGGCCAGTCCCTTTTCGGGAGTTTCGGTGCAAGTGTCGCGATGCCATTCGATCGCGGGTTTCAATCCTAGCGACTCGCCATATTGCAGGGCTGCTCGGGCGATTGATACCGCGGTTCCGGTAGGTGTATCGTGATCGCACAGTTGCACGTTTACATGCACAGCTCCCGTTCCTTTGAAGCGATCCAGCTTAGCCCCCACTTCCTGACTGCTGCCGATGTCGACCATGCCGACTAGCTCCATCCCCCATTTGTAACAGGCTTGAGCAACGTCGGAACTAGGGCCGGCACTGAACCCGTCGAAACCAGCCTCCTTTACTTCCTTTAACTTGCGATCCATGGACCATTCTTTTTCTGCCGAAGGATGCCTCATGAGCGTCCATTCAGCGGCACAGAGTTTGAGCTCGGGAGCGTCTTTCTGTTTGTTCTCTGACATTTATTTTTAAAGTAGCATCGAATTGAGATAGGGATTTTAAAAATGAGACAGTAACGGAAAAAAGCACGTTATTTGGCTTAACGGAATCTGTGAGAAGCTCGAAATCAAATATTAATTTTGCGATTTCATTTTCAATTGCCAAGATTCAAAAGGATTAATGTTAAGACTCGTCGACAATATCCTTGCGAACCCAACTCATCCTCCGCGATTTCGTCATACTTTCTGGGAGCTCGTATTGAGTTGCTCTCCAAGGGCTCGCTTTCGGTATACCGAGGGTGGTTCGCCGGTGATTTGACGGAAGGCTTTCGAAAAATGGAAGACGTCGCAGAAGCCGAGCTGGTCAGCGAGCTGTTGGAAGGTGAGTGCATTCTGATAGATCGCGGAACAAGCATGCTCTATGCGGCGCCGCTTTTGGAAACGGGCTGGGGATTCACCCAAGCGCTTTGCGAATCGCTTGCGGAAACTCTCGTAGCTGATACCTAGCTTTTGGGCGACCAATTGAGGAGAAAGCCAGGTCCCTTCGAAGGGTTCCGATAGCAAAGTCGAGCTCTGGTCGATACGGGTATCATCGGAGTGCTGGCGCGTTTCGAAGTGGGTGGCGGCCATGTCAGCCAGCAGGTAAGAAAATTGGGCGATTGATTTTAGAGAGGAAGGCTGGTTGGCTCCCGGTTCGGCCTGGACTATTTCCTTCAGCCTTTGTCTCCAGAAGGCGACGGGCTGAAGGCGCCAGATGGGATTGTTGGGATCGAGGACGCCCGTATGTCGCAGCAGATCGAATTGGGAGCCTTCGAAGACGATGTAGGCATGCTTCCAGCAGCCGTTTTTGCACGGGCCGTAGGCATGAGCGATTTCGGGAAATACAAGGACCACATCTCCAGGTGCGATATTGGTGGACGTGTTTCGGTTGTCCTTGTAGAAACCCGATCCGGCTAGAATCAGAACGAAGGCATATTTCCCCAAAATACGCATAGATATGGGATCGATTCCCGGATTATTCTCCAGCTCTCCCGCTAAGGATAGTGTTCCTAGTCGAGATCGAATAGGGGTATTGAGCCAAGAATCAGCTTTACGTTTAATCGGTGCCATAAATTTCCCAAATTATACATGTATAAGACCAATTCAACCATTTAAAACTGATTCTAAGTTGGTTACAATATGGACCAGCGACTGTAATCAAAAATTCGATGAACGCGACGACTGCATTACCTCAATTCTATTCCTACGACTGTGCCTTGGATATGGACGCGGATAAGTTTGGTGCCTTGCGAAGCTCGACTGACGCGAAGAACGACATGCCCGAGTTGAGGCGACGTCTGGCGGAAGACGGTTATTTGTACATGAAAGGGTACCTAGACCGGGACCAGGTGCTGGAAGCTAGAGCAAAGATCCTGGCTCATTTGGGAGCTAAGAATTTGCTCGATCCGGCGTACCCTAAAGCGGATGCCAGATGCCGGTCGGGAACGGAGGGAGTGGCCTTCATCCCGGAAGTCGCAGATGAGATTCCGGAAGTGCAGCAACTCCTATACTCCGGATCACTGGTCGAGTTTTACCGTCGTTTGTTCGGAGAACAGATTCGGCATTACGATTTCACCTGGCTAAGGGCGATGCCTCCAGGGAAAGGGACGAACCCTCATTCCGATTTACCCTACATGGGTCGCGGGACAGACAGGCACATGACTTGTTGGGTCCCGTATGGTGATATCCCGTATAAGTTAGGAGGGCTTATGGTACTGGAAGGGTCTCATAAGCGGATGGATCTGTTGAAGAATTATGCTCACAGAGACGTAGACAGCTACTGCGTCAACAGCCCCATACAGAAGCGTAGAGCTGAGGAAGGGAAATGGAGTTTTACCGGCACGCTCTCCCGCAACCCTCCTCGTTTGAGGGACAGGTTCGGCGGCCGTTGGCTAACCACGGAGTTCGAAGCGGGCGATTTTATCACCTTCGGCATGTTCCTCGTGCATGCGGCGGTTGACAACAAGACGGAAAACCAGTTTCGCATTTCCAGCGATAGCCGTTACCAAAAAGCAAGTGAGTCCATCGATGAACGTTGGATTGGGCCGAATCCTCCGGGGCATTCCGTTGCTGGAAAGAGAGGGCGTGTATGTTGAGGAGCGAACATCGTTATAATATTCGTGAAGTTTTAAAATGAGTACCTCCGCATCTTTAGGACAGAAGCCGACTAGGGGTACTGGGCGTATGGCGGCAGTCAGGGAATTGGTTCAGATGCTGCGGATGCTCTTTGAAGTTGAGCGGGAGTTTGTCAGAACCGTATCCGCACTCATCCCTCGCGTCGGCAATATAGAACTCAAGTATTTAGTCTGCCAGCACATTTGGGAATCGGTTAGTCACGCTCGCTTCCTTCGCGAGCGCGGGGGCGAATTGAGTGGTTTCGGGAAAGACGATGCGGTTAGGGAGTCCTACAGATCGATCTTTGAAGAGGCGATTAGGGCTGAGGATCCGATGATTGGACTGAATGGATTCTACAAGGTTCTAAAACCGGCCCTGCTCGATGCATATCGTCATTATTTAGAGGCTACGCATCATTTGGCTGACTGGCCGTCGCGTAAACTAGTGGAAGAATTTATTGTCGATGAGGAACGTCACCTCCGAGAGATGGACCCATACCTTTCGCAGACTAATGATCAAGACTGGAAGCAGCATCTATCGACTGCCCTCGATGAGCTTGGGGGTTGGCTAGGTGAACGTGAGCAGAAATTGCTTCCTGAAGGTTTCGTTTGGAATCGGGAGGAGCTGCCTTACCGGCATCCGGACGTCTGCAATCGGGGCGAGTATCCGGTGTGCTCGAGTGTTTTTGGAAACGATCAGGAATCGGATCCTATTGTGAGGGAATGGCTGGAGGATCCCAAAACAGATGCACGGGTCGTTCGTTTGATGATATTTATTTGGCTCATGATGGAGTTGGATGCGGTCGATTACTTGTCGACGATGTTTTACGACACGGCGGAAGCTCCCTTTGACCTCCACTACGATTTGGCGCGGCATTTATGGGACGAATCTCGGCACAGTGCGTTCGGGTATCGGCAATTGCCAAAGCTAAAGGTTGACTTGGGTACGCTCGAGCACTCCTTGGATCTCTACAATATACTTATCCAGATGTCACCACCCGAGCGGTACGCCATGATGACGATGGAATTTGAAGCGGGCAGCTTCGCCACTAAGGCTCATGTTATGGATCGAGTGCGCGAGCTGAGCGATTTCGAGGCAGATACCTTGCTAGCCTTTGACCGGAATGACGAGCAGCAGCATGTTCGCTTTGGGCATCGTTGGCTTCCTGAAATCATGCGGCTTTTTGGGGAAACGGGATCGGTGAAAGAATTCGTGGAATCGTCACGAGAGCGATTCAAGGCACTTGAAAGGGAGTTTGGAGGAAAGACGCCCCATAGTCTGAATCCGGAAATTAGGCTGACCGGAAAAAAATTGCTGGCTATCGCTAAAGTGGCCTAAGATTCAAAAAACGGGGAGACGGGTCCTCCTATGTCGCAAGTCTCATTTTCCGAAAAACCGAACGCTCTTCTCTCGGGCCGCTACGGCGATTTACGGCCAAAAGCGATCGAGGCAATCTTGAAACGAACACCCGTTGCTTTTGTTCCCTGGGGCGCCCTCGAGTGGCATTGTTTACACGCGCCGATTGGTCTAGATTCGGCCAAGTCGGAAGGCATTTGCCTGGCTATAGCAGAGAAAACCGGGGGAGTGGTGTTACCCGCGATACCGTTAGGGGTGAACACGATTAAGCCTTTTAAGGGCTTTGCTCACTCCATTGACATCTCGGCAGAATTAGCTTCAAAAGTAGCTGAAGAAATATGTATTCAATTAGCGGATGAAGAATTCGAGATCGTAATATTGATGACGGGCCATTATCCACCAGAGCAGATCGCAGCCTTGGAGGAAGGCGTGCGTCGAGCCCGAAATGTGGCGACTCATACCCATTTTGAAGTTTGGGCCGACAATCAGTTGATGGGCGACCATTTTGTTGGGGATCACGCCGGAGCGACCGAGACTTCTTTTCAAATGCTTTTCTCACCTGATACAATCGACTTGTCGGTGCTACCCGATCGGAAACTGTCTTTGGATGGGGACGGTGTTATGGGAGATGATCCGCGGGAAGCGTCGCCGGAGAGGGGTCAGAGGCAATTGGAAGTCGTATTGCAAATAGCCATTCCGAAAGTGAATGCCTTGCTAGCGGATCGAAAGCGTTTGCAATGAAAAAAAGAAAGCTAGGGGAAACGGATCTCGAGTGTTCAGAGATCGGGCTCGGGACCTGGGCCTTAGGAAGTGGCGTTTATGGAGAGGTAGAGGCGTGCGAAGCGGATCGACTCATTGGTGAATCGCTCGATGCGGGAATCAACTTTTTCGACACGGCTCCGCTGTACGGTAACAAGAAAGAGAATGGTGTGGCAGAAGGCGTCTTGGGTAAAGGCCTCGGATCGCGGAAAGAAGAGGTCATCGTATCCACGAAATTCGGGCGTACTGCCATTGCTGTAATGCCCCCGCGCTTCAGTCGCAAGGAAGCCCGCGAATCGTGTGAGGCCAGTCTGAAGCGAATTGGGCGGGAATGGGTCGATCTTTTCTTTTTTCATTCGCCCTTCGAGCCAAGCGAAATTGAAGACGAAGTTTGGGAGGAACTAGCCTGTTTGAAGTCGGAAGGGAAAATCCGTTTCATAGGCCACTCCGTTTCCATGTATGAGGATACACAAGAACTGTCGGCTCAGTGGATCCAGGAAAGAAAAATCGAGGCAATTCAAGTCGTTTTGAGCCCTTTTAACCGAGAAACGCTCCCTCTGATCGCTATCGCCGAAAAAGAGGGTTGCGGCGTGATCGCACGCGAATGTATGGCGAATGGCTTTCTAAGTGGATGTATCCAAAAAAACACGATATTTCCTGAAGGAACCTTGAATGCCCGCTATTCGCGAGAGGAGATCGCGGAACGAGTGGATTATGCTGAGCAGCTCAAGTTAGATTTGATACACGGCGATGTTAAAACTCTGCCACAAGCATCGTACAGGTGGGTCCTCGATCAAAAAGGCGTTACTCTAGCACTTTCGGGAGCTCGGGCCCAAAAAGAGATCCAGGACGCGGTTCGATCCTCTGAAATCGCATCCTACTCCAGGGAAACGCTTGCAGTTGTAGATGCAATTCATTCGAGGGATTTCTGCCCGGCCTGAATAGAGGGTATGGAGGATGCGTCGGTCTTCTAAGAGGGGTCGAATACAGCGAAAACCCGCAGACGCGGTCACCGATCGCGTCCACAAGGTTGGCCCGTGACCAAAATTAGGGGAACAGGCCTTGAGTCTGTTTTGCGACATTCTTTTGCATAATCAGGGTGCCTGATCTATTTTTCTAATGGGTTCTCGGCTCCATAGCTGCATCGAAGGAGGGAGATTGCATGGTTGCAGCCAATAAACAGGGGGAAATGTCGCACCGACCAAACGACCTACATTAAAGACGTTTATGAATAGCTCCGTCATAAGATCGGAGGTATTAAACCCGAAGAGATGGATCTAAATTCTGGTGGCGATCTAACCGAAGGGGATGCGCTCACGGGCAGGTAGATTCAACGCGTTGATACCATCGATTAAGTATAGAAAGAAAGGGGTTAAAGCAAAATTGGCGGGTGCTTGTTTTACGGGAAAATGGGCATTCAGCTTTACCGGAAAAAGAGCTTTTTGATGACGGATTAAACCTTCGAGCAGAGAGTACAGTTGTTCGAAAGGCAAACGCTTGCTCACATCCGCTCGGACGGCTGGATTTCTGATTGATACCAGTCAACACACTGCTCGCCAATATGATTTCTGAGAACACTAAACCCACACCGATTAGACCCAAGCCACCCTACAGGGTAGGCTTGATTGGTGTTACAGGCTACGCTCATGACTATTTCAGATCGCTCAATGCGCTTGTAGCACAAGGCCGCTTAGTATGGGGGGCAGTTACAATTATCAACCCAGATGAAGCCAAAGAGCAAATCGCGATCTTAGACGCTCTTGGGGTTCCGATCTACCAAGACTACCGGTTGATGCTTGAATCTGAGAAGCTTGCGTTGGATTGGGTGTGTATCCCGACGGGAATCGGAAGCCACACGCGCATGATCATCGAGTGTTTAAATATTGGATTGCAGGTGCTAGTCGAAAAGCCGCTGGCTCCAACGTTGCAGGATGTTGCGGCGATCCAAGCGGCGGAGCGAGCCTCTGGGGTATCGGTTGCTGTGGGTTTTCAGCATAATTACATTAAGGATACTTGGCACATAAAACAAAGTTTACTGGATGGTGAGATTGGAGAGATTCAGAAGGTAGACTGTTTAGGAATGTGGCCGCGTTCGCAGAATTACTATCAGCGCAATGAATGGAGCGGGCAATTGTATCATGGAGATTCATGGATACTGGATTCCCCACTACACAATGGACTCTCGCACATGGTCAATCTCATCCTTTTTTGGTTGGGGGATTCCCTGGATACTCGAGCTGAGTTAACTCGTGTGAGCGCAGAATTGTATCGGGCGAAGCCGATCGAAGGATTCGACACCGTTCGTACGGTGGGTGTTATGGAAAGCGGCGTTGAAGCGGCAATTACATTGACCCACGCGTCATTGTATCAAATGGATCCGGAAATTTTAATAACCGGTTCCAATGGCACCTTGCGGTGGCGATTTTGCGGTACCCACACCATTGCTTCGAAGGATCATGTTCGCACGATTGGATCTCCTAGTCAGTTGAAAGTCAGAGAACTCATGTTTGAGGGGGTGCTTGATCATATCGCTGGAAATACGAACCAGCTCTGTACAACCGAGCAGGCGAAGGGAACCTGCAAGTGGGTGAATGCGGTGCATGACATTTGCCCGATCCACAACATTCCAGCCCAATACCGGGATGAGGTAGTAGTTGAGGAAGGGGAAATATTCGACGTGGTTGACGATTTGGAGAACTACGCGATTCGCTCTTACTACGATCGTTGCCCTTTCCGCGAAGCAGGAGCACCGTGGGCAATCCTTCCCCACGAGCGGGACGTGAAGAACTACACTGCCTTCGAAGGAAAATTTTGTGAGGTTCCGGATAGAGAAGATCCCTTGGTGCGGGCGAGTTTGTAGCGAATTTGAAGAGCCCCCTAGTTATCGAATCGGCATGGCAATTTTAAAAAATCAGCATTATCCATTTGCCAGAGCGAAGAGAGTTTTGCGAAATAGACCATGCCAATGAACAGGAAGGATTTCGTTGCGACTCTCGGACTGGGCTCGTCAGCGATTTGGGTCACCGGATGCGGGAGTAGTAGGCAAAATGAGGATGAACTCCCCGTTTTTGATTCCAATGCCCCTCATCGGTTTTGGGCCTCTATTAGAAAATTTTATTCTCTGACGCCTGATAGGGTGTATTTAAATTGTGGAGGACTTGGACCTGCTCCGAAGATCGTTATGGATGCCGTGGCGGAGAAATCCGCGGAGCTTCAGAGCATCTCAGAAACCGGGCACGCGCTGATGGATGTGGCTAGGGAAGTGGTGGCCCGTTACTTGAGAGTTGGATTAGATTCGATCTGCTTTACTCGAAACGCAACAGAGTCGAATTCAATCATCGCGGCTGGGCTTGACCTGAAGCGTGGTGACGAGGTGATTTTTGAATCGCACGCTCACCCCGGCGGTTCTCTCGCTTGGTTAAGCCGGAGTAAGCACGATGGTATTCGAGTCCGGGTGTTCGAACCGGACCCGCACTCCCAAGAAGGGAACCTCAATCGTATTGAATCACTGATTACGCCTCGTACTCGAGTGATTCAGGTGAGCCACATTACCGCCCCAACCGGAATATTGATGGATGTGAAAGCGATCGCTAAATTGGCGCGATCAAAGGGTATATGGTTTCACATTGACGGCGCTCAGAGTGCGGGAATGATCCCGATCAACCTGTCCGAAATTGGGTGCGATTCCTACGCTACTAGTGGTCATAAGTGGATGGGAGGACCGCGCGGAACCGGGATATTATGCATCGACCCGGAGCGAGTCGACGAGGTCGATGCAACCCATGTGGGCGGCCATTCTTCGGCCTCTTATACTTTGCCGGACAATATCGTGTTTAACCCCGGGGCGCGTCGCTACGAGTATGGAACGCGTAATACCGAGCTAGTCGAAGGATTGCGGGTGGCGGTTGACTTCCAAACTAGAATTGGGGTTGAACGCATAGAAGCATACGGATCGTCGCTCGTAGAGCAGCTCTACAGGGAGCTTGAGGCGATCGACAGTATTTCAGTTCTGACGCCGTCCGATCCTAAAATGAGACGTTCTATTATTACGTTCAAAAGCTCGAAGGTGTCATTTGATCCCCTGAATAATGCTCTGACTCGTGATTACAAGCTGCGTTGCCGCAGAGTGACAGAGCAGGGTCTCAACGCCGTTCGTGTTTCCCCGCACATATATAATTCCCCAGAAGAATGTGTCCGCGTGGTGGAGGCGGTGAAAGAGATCGTGTCGAGGGCGTGAAGATCGAAAGCTGATATCGATCAATTGCTTTTCAGAAACAGTCTGTTTACGAGCCGAGGGCTTATTCCATTCTCAGTACCTGAAAAACGATGCGTCACCGTTGATATTCAATGGGTGCAAGCATTAAGTTGAAACAGGGTTCCCATAGATAGAATTTGATGTGGCAATCGGTCTACGTTAAGCCGCTCGGAGTCTTAGTTTTTGCTGCTCGGATCGATGTACCTGGATCCTTAGCTATTCAAAAAATTTCTTTCCCATTAAACTAAGCGGCACGGACCCAATTACCAATACCTAGTCACATACAAATCTCATGGGTGACGGAAGGCCGCTGTCAGAGGTTTTGCAATATTGCGATAAAGTTAAGCGTATCGGCATAGGCCGCTTCAAAATTCGATAGGTGAATAATTGGATACAAGTTCGGCCAAAAATTGTCTCATGTGCATAAATTAGGCTCGGGATAAAAGGACACGTTTGCAAACCGTGAGGTCGAGTCGCAGCGCGAGTATTTTATTTTAAAATAACAATGAGAGAGATTAGGGGTAATGCAGGGATTTTCTGAAAAAGTATTGATCATTGCGGGAGGATCAGAGGATTTGGAATTTGCCGAGGGAAAGGGACTCGCTGAAGAAGGCTCTTCGGCTGCATCGCTGGATCGAAAATTGATCGGGGTAGGGCATTGTAGATTGGTCGCCTGGGTTGAAAGGTTGATATGTTGGATGTATCGGCGATCCAGAATTTGTGTGAAAGTATCAAAGAAAGATTGGGACCGATTAGCATCTTGATAAACGCGGCGGCCCTATTTGTTCTGAAGGGAATCGAGGCAACGCCGGAGGATTGGGGTAAGATGATTAGCGTAAATGGACTAGTGGGTTGGTGAGGGGTTTTTATGGTAAAGCGCGTTTTGCATCGCTCTGATCTTGGGGCACTGTAAGTTTCATATGGTTCGAACTTATGAAAAGACCCCTTTTCAATTTTATACTAGCATGGTCAGTGTTTCCGTTTGTGGTGTCCTTGGCGGATTCCGACTGGAATGGCCGTTGGCGGCTTGATGTGGAGCATAGCTCCGCACTAGATGGCTGGACGAACATGGACGTTGAAATCCAGACGAGTGGGTCTGAGATATCCATTACGCACGACATGCGTTGGCGCTCGACGCGGGTTTTGAAGACCAATGTCGTTAACACGCGCCGGACGGTTAAGATACCGGATTTCTTTCGCATCGAGGCCCGCCATATGGCGATTTACGCGCCGAAGACATTCTCGGCGACGGTTAGTTCGGAATGGCTAGACGGTAGTCGTGCGTTGCGGGTGGAAGCGGAGCTTCCAGTCGAGGTTTCCCAAGGCGACGCGACAATTCGTATTTACAGCGAGTATCGAATGGGGGAAGGAGGCGAAACGCTGACGCTGATTGAGCTTCGCTCGTCCCGCAATAACCCGCTTGTGTACCGATTCCGCCGACTGCCGGTAGGTGATTCCTCCAGACCATAAATGATATGAACTGCTCGTTCCAGGCTATATCCCTTTTATTTATCGCGATGGGTTCCGCGTTCGTATTTGCGAAAGAGGAGCCGCTCAAAAACGCGTATTCGATGCGATTCGATCTCGACTGGGAAGTCGCGAGCGGATTGCCAGAAAAGGCAATGCTTGTGAGTCTGCAAGGACTGGCCAACAGAGAAGAGGCACAGCTTTACATCATTCATCCTCCGGATTTCCAATGGGAGATCACCGAGCCGCTCTTCGATTTTTATAAGCGGAAGCATGGTGTATCGTTTACGGAAATAAAGACGATAGACGCTGCTTTGGAGCGCTTCAAGTCTTCGGCAAAAGGCTATGTGGTATGGGATGCTGAGGTGGGGCCTACCCTCAATATTGCTTTCACAATTGCGGGTTTGGAAGACGGTGTAGTTGTCACCGAAGCGCTGATACCGATTGTTCAAAAACACGGCCTCAAACCTATCGATGATTTACGGGGGCGTTACACGGGTCAAAGCCATGCCGAAATTTATTCAGACGCTATCAATCGGTATTGGCATCGTTGCAATCGAGATAAGTTAATGCTCATGGGTGGGCACCGTGGACGCGTGATGATGCCGGCAATGGCAGACTGGGGAATTCGAGAAAGGATGTTTTTCCACGAGTTGTCTGCGGATCCGGAAGAAGCGGACGAATTGGTACTCAATCGGCAGTTGCTTGAAGACCTCAATGTGGGTGCGACTGTATTCGGTTGGCATCCCTATGGCAAGGACACGGAAGAGCAGTCGACCATGCTTTTGTCGATGTATGGGATCAAAATGGAGGGACTACACAACCTTCCGAATTTGAGCTACAATTGTCAGTTTGATTTTACGTCTGGATTTCGCTTCACAAACAATCACCAGGTCGCCAAAGACGCGGTACTCATAGCTGAGGAGAAGGTTTATATCACCTTCGTTCAGTCCGACAGTGTGGGTATCGGCGTATGGACAAAGCCCGGACGCGGCAAATTGCCCTTTGCCTGGCAAGTTACGATGAACTGGACGAAGTTTTCTCCAGCGGCCCTCGAGTATTTCCACGAATCTGCGACGCCTAATGACTACTTTATCGGCGGGCTTTCTGGGCCGGGTTATATGTATCCAAATAATATTCCTAAAGACCGATTTCCGGTGCTGATGGAGGAGGCAAAACAGTTGATGACAGTGCTCGACGAACACGTTATGGAGATCATGGATAACTCAGCTGCAGATGGGAATGTAGGGAATGCGGATCTATTCGAAGAGACAGTGGATGCATATTACGAGGCTTTTCCGGATGTACTGGGATTCATAAATGGATACGGCCCCGCCCGTACGAGGGATCTCCGCGACTCGCGTCCGATGATTTCCTACGATTACTACATCGATCCAAAACGGCCACGCGATGAAGTGACAGCTGACTTGAATGAACTGATTACCCTAAATTCAAAACGTCCCTACTTTTTGGCGGTTCATGTGAGGGAGTCGAACGACGTGAATAGCCTGGTCACAGTAGTAGAGAATCTTGAAGGGCCTGTAGAGGTGGTGGCCCTTGACCGTTTTCTCAAGTTCGCTGCGAGCAATAAAACCTATGAGACGCGTTTTCGAAAGGAAGACGACCCAGTGCACTTCAAGGGTTTTTAGTTGGGGTTAGATGGATCACTGGCCAATCCTGTGACTATGATCGTTGATTCCTCAAGTGCGTATATTAAACGCGATCAGCGATCGCGGCTACATTGAGACCATCCGCTACCTTTATGGCTCTTTTATGACGGTGTCACTGATCGTTAGCGTATTGAAATCAAGGGTACGCTTTAGTCTTCTGTGGGTGATCTCGAGTTTCCTAGAATTCTTTTCTGCATTGAGGTAGGGGCCTTCGAAAAGTTTCCATTTAGAGTAGTCGACCCGTTTCCCGTCTCGCAGGGGATCTTTCCCGAATGTGCAGACAATTTCGGTTCCCCGCAGACTTCTCATGGAAACACTAGGGACCGGGGTGAGTTCGATTTCAAGTGGCAGCGATTTGACAGCCTTTTGGAAGGCTTTGTAACTTGCGAACTCTGAAACGGAGGCCGCTTGCAGAATCGTGCCGTTTCGACGATGGGGGCTGATGAGGACGTGGCTGCCTGTTGGGACCCGTTCATAGCGGTAGCCGTTGGAGGCAGATGGCAGTCGTTGGTAGGCCATATGAGGTTCCCATTCATATTTGGCGAGTGGGAGGTAGGCGAGGTAGCAGCTTCCGCCTTGAGCAAAAATCCAGCCGGATGCGTCCTCTGTGAGATTGGAAAGATCTTTAGAGAAAAATCCGTTGACCTGTTCAAAGCGTGTTCCTTCGGGGATGTCGTAAAGAGCGATTACTGTATCGAGATCTTGGAAAACTTGTTCGTATGGGGAGCAGCCAACCAGCTTGTCGGCGACATCGTAGGACGGTTTTCCTTCCGCGGCGACAGCTTTGACCATAGTGTCTGGGCCTACGTTGAAGTATGCCTGCATTCCCTTAGATGCAGAGTAAGGGTGGATGGAAAACATCGTAGGATGTATGCCGCGCGGGTCTGGAGTCTTCCAGGTCACATCCCAGACATGGGTTTGAATGGGGTCGGCCATACCGCCTTGGTATGAGCCGACGGCGTACTCACTGGTTGTGTAGGAAGTCTTGTAGATAGGAGCCTTGCCCACATCACTATATCGCCACTGGTGTCGGGATCGCTTCAGGTCACGTTGTTCAAAGGGTATATCGCGATCAGTGGCTATTCTGTAAATAACCTCGGGCACCTCGTAGTTGTCAGCGACTATGGCGTAGTAATTACCCCAGCTGAAGCCGCGGGTGGGCGGGCAGTTGCCGAAATTGAGCCAAGAGAAAAAGGAGCTAAGACTGTTCCACCGTTCTACGACGGAGCTATCGTCGGTACGGGCATTGGGGCCGCGAAGTACGCCGTTGATAGTGTTGGCGGCAAGTCCGGCATAGAGCCAGTCGAGAACCATTTTCCCACGTATCCGCATTTCGGGGTCTTTAGCCCAAGCGAAGAGGTAGAGCATGGGGATAGCGTATTCACCAATATAGTGGGTGGGATTGAATTCACCCTGCCCAATAGTGGTCATAATATCCATCCAGTCGATTAAGTAGGCACGCGATTCGGCTAGATTTTCCTCCGAACTCTTCCCTGTATACCATTGGTCGCCCGATTCGTTTGGGTACATCTCTGACATGAGATAGAGCATTGAATAGTACATGGCAAAGTGGTTCTCGGTGTCGCCACGCAGTTGATAGGTCAAACGCCAGGCGTCGCGAATAGCGTTTTTGGCTTCCTCGGAAAGTAGATCTCTACCGGTGAAGGCGACACAAACGGTGGGTAGCATCCAGAAGGGGCCGGATCCAGGCGTTTCCATCATTTCGATGACCCTGTCAGAGCAAGCGTCGAGTTTGCGTCCCAGCCGGAGATTCGCTGAAACGGAGGCGAGGTCCATTTTTTCTGAGTCACCACGCTCGACAATATTAGCCCGCCATTGGATTACCTCCTGGACGCGCTCATTGTACTGAGTACGACGGAGAGTCGGATCTTCGACTACTGCGAGATTTGGGTGAGGACCTTCGTAGGACGGTTGAGCCTTGACGAGGGCCGTGATCAAAAGCGTGGCCAATAAGACTATTGTTAGGAGCGGGTTCATGGGTTTATCGAGGTTGGAACGGATAGAAAGAGGAAGCCATTAACAGCGGAACCTTCTAGCCCGATCTTTTTCCAAGTCCGTCCAAAATTGTTGGATGTGAAAACGGCTTTTTGGTAGACGCTGGCGAATAAATGCCCGGTACCAGGGTGGACGCCGACACGCCAAACTCTTTGGGGCATAGGAAGACCTTCGTTCCGGGATACCCAAGTGACGCCGCCGTCTTCGGAGGTAAGTACGCCGAAAGTGTAGCTGCCTACAGCGAGACGATCGGGGTTTGTACCGTCGAAAGCAACATTGTATAGGGATCCGTCAGTGGGAGCATTCGGTAGATTGGTCCAGGTTCTACCCGAGTTACGCGAGATCCAGGCTCCCGCACTTTGAGTGACGGCGGTCCAGGTATTAGGATTGTGAGGTGACTGCTGTATGTCGTTGACGGTTTCTCGGGTTTTGAGAACACGTCGCCAGCTCTGTGCGTGGTCTTGTGTCAGATAGATACCGCTTTCGCAGCCCGCGAGAACGCGTCCTGGTCGGACCCGATCAACTTCGATGGTTTGCGTGTATTTGCCGTGATCTGGAAGTCCGCGTTCACAGGCTTGCCAACTCATGCCTTGATCGTTTGACAAGGCGATTCCACCAGGGTGCGCAAGATAGACGGTGTTGGGTGAATGAGGATCGACACAGACGTCTTTGGGTTCAGTGATATCCCAGCCCGTCATGATTCTCCAGCTAGCTCCTCCGTCGACGGTTCGAAGAGCACCGTTTAGGGCCGCCGTATAAAAGACTTGCGGGTCGCGGGGATCGAAAGATACTGCGGAAACGGTCGGGTCATTTAGGCCAATATGGCGCCATTCTCCGGATGGCTCGAGTCGGTGCAATCCGCTGGTTGTAACTATTTTTGAGCCGATGACGTAGTTTTTGTTTATAGCGGCACAAACGTAGGTTTCGATGGTCGGGGGTTGTCCCGATAAAGAAAAATTAGCCCCAAGGGAATAGAAGAGACAGATGAGAGTTTTTGAGATAGTGTTTGGGGTCATCGTAGTAGTGGATATAGTACCCTTGTAGCCTTTACAAGTTACGACTGAGTGGAGTGTACAGTAAACCAATTGGAGATTCGGTGGGAACGACCCGTTATACGATACAGCGTCAAATAAATTTTGGTGGTAGGCAAGAATTGCGACTATCTGGCGGTTTGTGTCGGACTAAGATTCAGACGTCTCTTTCATACTGAGCAATTGAATGATGAATCAAAGAAAAATTACGCGACTGGGTGTAGTCTCATTTTCAGTTTATAGTATGCTCTCGACGGGTTGGGAGTGATTTGCTTAGTTTGGGAGCGTTGTTCTGATCGACTGCCAAGAATTGATAGCCATTGATATAGAGGATGAAAGCAAAAGCGGTTGTATTTAAGAGTAAGAACGAGGTTTCGTTCGAATCGGTCGATTGTCCAGAACCAGAGTCGGATCGGGTCGTTGTGGATGTGAGCCATTCATGGATAAGTAACGGGACGGAAGGTTCCTATTTACGAGGAGAGCGCATTGACGGCGACACCCCGTGGCGGCCTGGTGATCCGACCCCGTTCCCAATTGTGGCGGGCTACCAGAAAGTGGGAATCGTGGATTGGGTAGGACCCGATGTTGTTGATTTGAAGAAAGGGGACTCCGTATTTGTATCCGTGAGTTCGATATCGGGAATGTTTGAGCCAAGGGGGGGTCATGTTTCTCCATCGGTTTCGAGTCGTGGAGCGGTTCTGAAACTCCCACCTGGATTAGACCCAGTGGCGTACTCGGGACTGGTATTGGCCCAAGTGGGATTCAATTGTGGCGATCGACCTCGATTCCAACCAGGTGACGCGGCAGTGGTCGTGGGAGATGGCTTGGTGGGGCAATGGGCGGGACAAATGCTGGCTGCCGGGGGCGCTGAAGTAGTGATGGTTGGGCGACATGAGGATCGATTGGGGTATTTCAAAAAAGGCGAGACCCTGCTGGATAAAGAGGGTGCTTGGATGGAGACGGTGAGGGAGCGATTTTCTGATGGCGTACAGGTGGGCGTGGATACCGTGGGGTCGCTGGGGGTCATGGGTCATTTAGACAGCGTGATGAAGCGATTTGGACATTTAGTGTCGGCGGGTTTTTACGGAACGGATGATTGCCTTGCCTTGCAGCCACCTCGCTACAAGGAGTTGTCTATTGATCTCGTATCTGGAGCGACACCGGAACGTCTGGTGCAAACAATGAAACTGGTTTCGGAAGGGGTGTTGGAAACTCTGCCACTGATTACACATCGATTTCCTGCAGAAAAGGCGGCGGAAGCGTGGAGGTTAATTGAATCGAAGAGCGAGCCCGTGTTGGGTGTAGTCCTGGATTGGATGTAGGGATGAAGGCAATACAAATAATTGAAAAAGGGCTTCCAGAAATTGTCGACCTGCCACAACCCTCGCCAGGTGCGGGACAGGTTTTGATAAAGGTTGAAGGCGTGGCGACGTGCCCGCATTGGGACATGCACATTATGGACGGTGTCTCTATGGTTCCGGGGGGCAAGGTCGAGTATCCGTATACGCCAGGGCAACCGGGTCACGAGGCAATGGGTTCCGTGGCGGAAGTGGGTCCTGGGGTTGAAGAGTTTTCGGAAGGCGACCGGGTTGCTTTTTGGCAGGATCAAGCGGGGGCTACTCAAGGCTGCTATGCGGAATACGTGGTAGCCGACACGGTTAATTTACTGGCTATACCCGGTTCGCTATTGCCGGAAGAGGTTGCCTCGCTGGAATTGGCCATGTGCGTTCAGGTCTCCTTCGACCAAATCGCGGATATTCGGGATATCGAAGGGAGCCGATTTGGCGTGAGTGGATTGGGACCGGCGGGTTTGGTGGCGATTCAGTTGGCTAAAGCCTATGGTGCCGCGGAGGTTGTGGCTTTCGACCCTTTGGAGTCACGCCGTGGGCTGGCTCAGTCGCTCGGTGCTGATCGCAGTTTGAATCCGACCCGTCACGATGCATTCCCCAACGACCGATTCACTCCAGAAGCTTTGGATTTGGCGATCGATTGCACGGGCTTGCCCGTTTCGATCGAGTATCTCATGGATCGTACGCGAGACGTTGTCGCATTGTTTGGCGTGTTGCGGGAAGATGCTCGATTTGGCTTCAAGCATTGGTGTCGGGCACTTCATTTGGTGGGCTATGGCGCACATAACAAGGGGGCGGCTGAAAAAGCGTTGGCCCAAATCGTGGCGGGGAAGTTGAAGCTCGGACCCCTGATTACCCAAACGCTGCCTTTGAATCGCTATGCAGAAGGTGTGGAGTTGCTGCGTCAACAGAAGGCGATAAAGGTGTGTTTTATGCCATAGTCGGACCTTTCGGCACGGGTTTAATAGCGTTTTGTGCACTTTACCTGTTTTACCTTACACCGAAAAAGCTTTCGGTGGGGGAATCGCTGCTCATAGGATATCGTTTTGATAATCTTTTCCCTTTATGTCTCCCGATACTGCTTTAGTGAGATTTCACATTTTGACTGGCCTTATGTGTTGGGGTATGGCTTGTCTCGGAGCGTTTGCTTCGCCGCCTCCGGCCGCTCCGATGAGCGATGCGGAATTCGCCCGCTTATATCGAGAACGCTGTGAATACCTGATCGATCAGACGGTAGCGAGTACGGATCCGGATGATTTAACGAAAGGCAGCAGTTTTACAATCGCGGCCAACCTGCATCGGAGGACCAACCTGGAGTGGGCGAGCAAGCGACTGCGGCTAGCGAATGATCCTCCATCGGGAGCTATGTTCTGGATGCATCCTATGGTCTTGCTTATGGAAACGGGCAAGGGGGTTTTGAGTGATGATGATTGGGGGTTTATCCGCGAGTTGTGGCGGACTTATTTTCCGTATCGCGGTGACACTGAGAATCATTGGGTCATGTACTATGTCAGCCTTTATTTGGCGGCAGAAATGTTCCCGTATGCTGGTCCCGAAGCTTGGTACAATGGAAAGTCGTCGCAGGAAATTATGGCCGATGCGAAAGCGTTTATTTTGGATTGGATGCGCATCACAACATCGTATGGCCAAGGTGAGTATGATTCTCCCAACTACATTGAGGAATATACCCGACCGATGGCCTTGCTAGTGGGCTGGGCCCAGGATCCGGAGTTACGGCTGAAAGGCAAAATGATGATGGACTACATTCTGCTCGACTATGCGGTTGAGAATTTGGAGGGCCTATATGGCGGGGCCCACAGTCGTTTGTATCCACGTTATCTGTTACAACCTGGAATGACACAGGCAGCGGGTCATGGATGGCTCTTGTTCAACCAAGGCGAGTACCGATCAAATGGGGGAACCTTAATGATAGCGCTAAGCGGCTACACACCGCCACCGATTCTTTTCCGCATTGCGACCGATCGGGATAAGGCTTACGTGCATCGAGAGTTGAAGCGAACACGCTGGCGCTTTCGGCATGCAGGACCAGATGCGTTCGAAGTGGATGGGAAGAGTACCATACCGGTCTACAAATACAGCTACGTGCATCCGGATTATATTTTAGGCTCCTCCCAGGGTGGATTGCTGCAGCCAATTCAGCAGCAAACGTGGAGCCTCGTTTGGCGGGAGAAAGACCTCGAAGGGAAAACCAACACCATGTTCGGGTTGCAGCCTTACTCTTCGCCTATTGAAGGTACCATGTATTTCCCATCCGATTGGGATACGGTCACGGACCTGATCGCACGGTCGAAAGTGGACTATGACTCCCCGGATAAGCTCGAGGGTGGGTCGCCCTACGAGCAGGTGTTCCAGCATCAGTCGTCGCTTATCGCACTGTACGACATCCCTGAAGGTACACGATTTCCGTTGATAAGTACCTTGTTTAGTCGGGATATTAAGCAGCGTATCGAAGATCATTCTGGATGGATATTCGGGCAAGGAGGGCCTCTCTACATCGCTTATCGTCCCTTCGCTCCGGGCGAATGGAAACCGGTCGATTGGACTGGGTTGCTCCAGGGGGGAGCGGGCGGATGGTTTAGTACGGGATTCAAAGAACTTTCCGAAGGCAGCCAGTGCCTCGTCAGTCGATCGTTGAAGAATGGCTACATTTTACAGGTGGCCCCAATTAGCGCATTCGATTCTTACACGGAATTTCAGGACACCATCAGATCCTTGCCAATAGATTTTTCGCTGGAACCCACCCCGAGCGTCCAATTTACTGGCTTAGACGGGTTAGTGCTGACGGCTCGTTATGGTAGTCCACCAACGGTCGCGGGCAAGCCGGTCGACTATTCGAAATGGGAGTTGTTCGATGGGCCTTTTGCTCAGGCCGATCGGAAAAGCCAGACGTTGGAGATGATCTATGGCCAACAGCGTTACTTCCTGGATTTCAAAAACGGCAGTGCGAAAACTTCAATCGTGACTGAACCATGACACGCTGGCTCATCATACTTTTAGGGGGTCTTTCAGCAGTCGCCGTATTGTCTGCTGAGCTTGAACAACGATTGTTCGTGGCTTTTGCGATGACCAAAGCGCAGCAGGCGAGTTCGCTGCCGACGGACTCTGGTGTTTTCTTGCAGGGTCATGAAGCGGGCCAGTGGAGCCGGGTTGGTCCGGTAATCCAAGCGATGAACAGCATAACGGCGGATCCCTCAAACCCGTCTACTCTTTACATTGCTTGCGGAAACGGAATCGTGCGTTCCAAGGATGGAGGCGATTCGTGGCGAATGGTCACGGGGTGGAGGGAGAGCGATTTTACGAAAATCGCCGTTGATCCGGTGAATGGGGATAATGTGTATGCGGCGTCAGTCTGGGGCTTGAGCGTAAGTCGCGACGGTGGCGAGAGCTGGAATCCTTCGAATCTCGGGCTTGAAGAAAAGTATTGCCGGAGCGTAATTATCGACGAACGCAATCCGAAGCGATTGCTTCTGGGAACGGGGGCTGGAATTTACGAAAGTCGTAATCAGGGCCGGTCTTGGAATCCGATCAGGAAATCTTCTCGGTCAAACATTCTACGTTTGTCGCGGAGCGAGGCAGACTCGGACTTGTGGATCGCAGGGACGGAAGGAGAAGGAGCCTTCCTTTCCCGCAATGATGGAAGAACATGGAACCCTGTGGCGGTGAAACTCAAGGACCGCAACCTATATGGGGTGGCCCTCCATGCGAGTGATGCGCGTCGAATGGCCTTGGGTGGCTGGGAATCGGGAGTTTGGGTATCAGAAGATGGAGGAGAGATCTGGATCGACAGGGGAGCGGGATTGCCGTCTCCAAATGTGACAGCTGTGACTTTCGACCCGAACGTGCCGGATCGTCTATGGGTCTCTACGTTTGAAGAGGGAACTTATTATTCTGATGATAATGGCAAGATTTGGGTCGATGGCAATTTATACGGAGCCTACGTCCTCGATCTCGATTCGATTCCCATCAACCAATAGCATGAACACGAGGCGAACATTTATAAAAGGAGTAGGTTCGGCCTCAACGTTAACCCTGCTGGGATCTTGTACAGAGAAACCCAATACAATAATTTTGGCACCCGATTCAACACAGCGGAAGAAGGTCAACGCTCTGCTCATTAGCGCTACGACGAATCCTGGACAGAAATCATTGGAGCATGCTCATGAAATGATCGTTGATACTTTTGGAACGGCCAAGCGTATACTCTTGATCAATTTTGCCAGCCTTCCCGAGAAGCGCGATAGTTACGCGAAGCGGATGCGTGCTGAATTTTCGAAAATCGGGCCTGGATATGATATGTATTCACTAAATGAATTCGAGTTTTCCGAATGTGCAGAAGCGGTCAATACGGCGGATGGTTTTTATGTGAGCGGGGGAAATACCTTTCTTCTTTTGAAGGAGCTCTATGATCGAGAACTCGTCGGATTGATCCAGAAACGAGCATTGGCGGGGACGCCGTATATAGGGTCTAGTGCAGGGTCCAATATTGGAGGCCAGGTGATTGGTACCACCAATGACTTTCCCCTTGTGGACATCCCCACGCGCCGCAGTCTGGGGTTACTTGGAGCGGTCTACAATCCGCATCATCCGGATCCGGAGATCGACAAAACGCAATTTGACGCGAGGCAATGGAAGATTGGGGAGTATGCTGCTCACAACCGAGACGAGGCTGTAGTGGGAGTGACCAATCCAGGAATGCTTCGTATTCGTGGAGATAAGGTGTATCTGGCGGGAATAGGGGCAACCGCATTCATTCACAGAAACGATGACCGCTTTGTGGTCCACTCAACGCTTGAAGATCTCGGCCGCATCTTCGCTGCATTGGATTGAAGAAGTTAACAGGAATGATTCATAAAAAACACCCAAAATGGTGGAGATGGCGGGATTCGAAATCGCGTTATCGAAATTCACTCAAACACTAAGTTACTCTAAACCAGCACCTTAAGATTTCATGGCAAGTAGCAACATTCATTCTGAGTGAGCTGAGTGGAAGCTTTAGGTACGTATTTTGGTAGGAATTGGTAGGAATTTGGCGGTACCGGGGGGCTCTGGCAGCAGGAAAATGAATTAGAATTCATCAACAGCCCCGAAAAAATCGTCGCCCCGTGGGCCAATATCTAGCTTAATCTTGTGGTGAGATGCCCAAGATTTCTTTAATCCAGAGACTTATCCCACAAGACTTCATTTGGAAGCATTATCCAGACGGTGAGGTCGTTCGCTGGGTTTGAGACGTTGCGGAGACCTGATTAAGCCAGCAAACGAAGGAGCAGCACGAAATTGGGGGGCACCAAAACCACACCACTTAAACCTTGATACCGCGGATTTAATATCTCAACCTCATTCTAAAACCAACTCGAAGTTTCCTATCAACCATCCCTTTGAAAAAAATCGGAACAACTGAATTTTTTATCAACAAAGTTGAAGTTCCACAAGAAACGCTCTGCGCTGTATTAAAGTTAATTGATCAAAAATCCAGAGAAGGAATTTTCTCTTTATAACTGAATGAAAAAATAATTATGAAAGCTCATACCGCATCTTTAGTAAATTCGCTAATACTCATTGCGATGGGTGCCTGGGGTTACCTGGCCTCAGAGTCCCCCTCTATTACCGCGTTAATCCCTTTATTTTTTGGTGTTGTATTATTGCTCTGCTATCGAGGTGTGAAAGCACAAAACAAGGTCATTGCTCATGTAGCTGTTTTATTGACTCTCTTGGTACTTGTTGCCTTGTTTATGCCGCTAAAAGGAGCTATTGGTCGGGCTGATACAGAAGCGACTGTTAGGGTTGCGTTAATGATTGCAACGTCCGCTTTGTCTATGGTTTATTTTATCAAAAGCTTCATAGACGCTAGGAAAAATAAAGAAGGGGCTGATGAGTGAATGGCAGCTGCCGTTGTTGTATCGGTCCGCCTCCAGCTTTAGTCTTTCATTACTAGCATCCACCTAGGGCACCTTGTAGACTCTCGTTTCTGGCAAAGTTTCGAAGAACACTTTAAGTAGTTACTGACTTAAAAACAAAAAAAGTCTGGAGGTGGCGGTATTTGCCTCAAGAAGCTCGAGAAAAAATTGTCGTCCTGACGACTGAACTTTGGTTCAAATCTTTAATGAGATTTCTGGAGACTCGATAAAAGGGAGAACCTTCATGAGCTATGCCGGTTTTTGGAAAAGGTTTGCAGCAGCGTTCATCGATCTGCTAATAACCTCTGCCGTAGGTGGTTTTGTAGTTCCAATTGTTGGACTCCTTTATGCAGCATCTACAGGAACAGTTGTAGGAGCAGAGTTCGTTGGGCTAATTGCTGGGGCTTTGGTCAAATGGATTTACTCCGCAACATTTGAGTCTTCCGCCAAACAAGCAACCTTAGGGAAAATGGCCCTCGGAATAAAGGTCACAAATATTGATGGGACCCGCATTGGGTTTGGGACAGCAACATTACGGCACTTTGGGAAGATCGTTTCGTTCTCAACACTATTCATTGGGTACATAATGGTAGCCTTTACCGAAAAAAAACAAGGATTACATGACATAATGGCGGGTTGCCTTGTGGTAAACAAATCGGAAGATAACAACCCAACGGAGTATGCGACTCTGAGAAGCCCACATTAAGAAGCCCAATCGTCTAGAGTGCAGGCTCTCTAGTGTTCTCGATTGTGCAAGCGTGCATTTTCTATTTGATCTGGTCTCACAATGATACGAGCACTGCGTCGGCCTCGCAAATAGGCGAATCCCCATTGTAGAAGCACTGCTAGTTTATTGCGAAAGCCGACCAACAAAAGGAGGTGCACAAAAAGCCAAGCAAGCCAGGCCAAGAATCCACGCATCTTCAACTTGTTCGCTTTAAGAACGGCAGACGACTTACCAATAATTGCCATATTACCTTTGTCAAAGTATCTGAACTGACGACGAAGCAGTGCCGCATTGGACTTCTTATGACTTTGCTTTACACGTACCTCATCGCGAATCAACTTGCCCACGTGCTTGCCCATTTGTGCTGCAGCGGCTGCCAAAGTTGGCACTTTGACGCTATGTTTGTCAGTGCAGTTCGCGATATCACCGATCGCAAAGACGTTTGGGTAATTTGCTAGTGCACAGTCAGGACCAACAATCAATCTGCCATATCGGTCTTTCTCTACTGGCATCGCTGCCGTTACAGGATTGGCCTCAGTGCCAGCAGCCCAGATAATTGTAGCAGCTTCTAGAGTCTCGTTCTCCAAAACCACACGATTAGCATAAACTTCATTGACCATGGTACCTGTGCGCACCGCTATCCCCAGACGCTCAAGCCTCCTCTGTGCATATTCTGATTGGTCAGCATCGAACGTTCCCAGCAAACGTGGTGCAGCTTCAATCAACGTCACGTTTAGATCTGATGGTGCTACCTTACGGAATCCGTCTTTCAAGGTTCGATGAATGAGCTCTGTGAAGGCACCTGCGAGTTCAACACCAGTTGGACCTCCGCCCACAATCACTATCGAAAGCAATTTACGCTTCTCCTCAATATCGTTTATCAATTCAGCACGCTCCAGTGACTGCAAGACTCGATGCCGTAACTCACGGGCATCTTCCAAAGATTTGAGCCCGTGTGCATGCTGCTCCCATTCGGGTTTTCCAAAATAACCAGTCTTAGCTCCTAGGGCAATAACCAAGTAATCAAAGACGTAACTCTGTGCGTGACTAACGATCAGCTGTTTAGTAAGGTCGATACGTTCAACCTCATCCATCAGCACGGTGACGTTGGGCTGACCCGCTAGAATTTCACGAACCGGTTTGGCAATATCTGGAGCGGTAAGGCTGGCAGTAGCCACTTGATACAGCAAAGGCTGGAACAAATGGTGATTCTGCCGGTCGATCAAAGTCACTTCAAATAGCTGATCCGACAGAGACTTACAGCACTCAAGACCAGCAAAACCAGCTCCTAGTATAAGCACTCGTGTTTTAGCTTCCATAGTTTGAAGAAGCACGCTCATTTGACTCTTTTTTTAGTAAACTATCGTAGTAACTCAAGCGTAACCGCCATTCGGTCCATCGCAATCTTACTTTCTGAAAAAATCACAAACTTAACAACTACTTGGTTCTTAATTACAAAAGACAACTACTGTTAAAGTACCTAAATTTTTGTTTAAAAGTAGTTTAAATGGTGGAGGTGGCGGGAGTCGAAACCGCGACTCCCGCGATGGGTATAAGCTAGTAACTTTTATAAGTAGCTGTTAAGCAGTTATTAGTGGAAATAAAGTTAGCTCCCGATTTCGGTAGCTGACACAATAATATGCCATTTATTGCCATT